>CAVUKP010000005.1:0-91400 GCA_963742135.1 uncultured Thermoleophilia bacterium
CGTACTACATCGAGGCGCTCACCGACGAGCTCGAGGCGCGCGCCGCCGAGCTGATCGAGCGCGTCGACGAGGTCGGCGGCGCCGTCGAGGCGATCGAGCGGCGGTTCGTGCAGGGCGAGATCGAGGACGCGGCATTCGCGTGGCAGCAGCAGGTCGAGTCGAGCGACCGCGTGATCGTCGGCGTCAACCGGTTCGACGAGGCGGAGGCGGAGCAGATCGAGCTGCACCGCGTCGATCCGGAGTCGGAGCGGCGCCAGGTCGAGCGGACGAGACGCGTGCGCGCCGAGCGCGACGAGCCCGCGGCCGAGACCGCGCTCGCACGCGTGCGTGAGGCGGCGCGCGGCGACGACAACCTCCTGCTCCCGATGCGGGATGCGCTTGCCGCGCTCTGCACGGTCGGCGAGATCTGCGAGGTCCTCCGCGAGGAGTGGGGGACGTACGACCGCGTGCACGCGCCTGTCTAGCGCGGACGGGTTTGCGCCGCCGCGTTCGTGACGTGTTCGGGACGGCTCGTGACGCTTCCGTCACCATGCCTGGCACCGGCCGTGTCCCGGAACGCCAGCTCGACGTGCAGGTATTTTCGAGTTTCGTCGGCGGTTCGTGACGCTTCTGTCACGGTGCCTGGCACCGGACATGGCGGGGGTCGGACACGACCGGAAGGGACACGTCTGCGGCGGGCGCGGTCACGGCCTCGGTTCCGCGGCCCGGCGCTCGCGGAAGCGCCTGACGCGGTCGCGGTTCCCGCACGTCGCGTTGTCGTGCCAGCGCCTCGTCCGCGACTTCGAGGCGTCGTGGAACGGGAGGCGGCACGCGGGGTTCGCGCACAGCTTGAGCCGCCACGGGTCGGCACGGAGCAGCGAGCCGAACCACCCGGCGAGGTCGCGCGTGACAAGGGCCCACCCGTCGCCGAGCGGCGTCATGTCGAGGACGAAGCCGTCGCCGTGCCGCTCGAGCCGCGCCCGAACCGGCACCGACTGGACGAACTGGTTGAGCGGCCCGAGTTCGACGTCTGACGGCAGGCGCCCCTCGTCGAGGATCGCGACCACGCCCCGCATCGCCTCGCGAAGCCGCCGGAGCGCCTCCCGTTCGGCAGGCGTCGGCGCCGCTCCGGGCTCGAGCCCCCAGCGGCGCGCGGCGTCCAGGAGCCACTCGACGTTGTCGACGAGGTCCGTCCCGTCGGGACGCCTAGACTGGAGGAGCTCGAGCGCGGGCTGACCGAGCATCGGGTAATAGTCTAGGAACCTTCGTGGCCGTTACCGAATCCCGCGATCTCGTCCAGCATCCGCGCGGCGCCCTCGACACCTACCGCGAGGAGCCCGTCAGCCCGCGGAGCCTTGCGTGGCGCCGGTTCAAGCGCGACCGCGTCGCAGTCGCGAGCGGCGTCTTCCTGTTCGTCCTCCTGTTTGCGTGCTTCCCCGGCGCGAAGCTGTACGAGCGCGCGATCGGCCACGGCCCGAACGACCTCTTCCCGTACGCCGTCAGCGTCGGGTTGAAGCCCGTCGGGCCGCTCTCGCGGGTGTACGCCACGTCGCTGCTCGCCGACGCCGGCCCGTTCGCGCTCGAGCACACGCCGCCGCGTGAGCGCGCGAAGACGCTGCTCCTGCTCGGCGCCGACAGCCGGCTCGGGCGGGACGAGTTCCTGCGAATCCTCTACGGCGGCCGCGTCACGCTCACGGTCGCGATCCTCGCGGCCGCGGTCGCGATCCTGATCGGGACCGTGCTCGGCTGCATCGCCGGCTTCTTCGGCCGTTGGGTCGACGCCGGCGTCTCGCGCGTCACGGACCTGATGATGGCGTTCCCGGTGCTGCTCTTTCTCGTGATGCTCGGCTCGGCCTTCGAAAGCGGGCTCACGCACTGGACGTTCGGCGGCCTCCTCAACGACGGCGTCTTCCAGCTGATCGTGCTGATCGCCCTCTTCACGTGGTTCTACCCCGCGCGGATCGTGCGGACGCAGGTGCTGTCCCTGCGGCACCGCGAGTTCGTCGAGGCGGCGGAGATGGTCGGTGCGCGTAGCGCGTGGGTGCTCCGGAAGCACATCCTGCCGCACGTCTTCCCGCCGCTCCTCGCGTACTCGGCGATCCTCGTCGCGACGAACATCATGCTCGAGGTCGGCGCGACGTTCCTCAACGCCGGGATCCGGCTTCCCACCTCGAGCTGGGGCAGCCTCCTCGCGCAGACGTGGGGCTCGATCCTGAACCCGAACCCGTACAACCCGGCGCAGACGCAGCCCTGGCTGACGATCTTCCCGTCGGTGGCGATCTTCCTCACGGTGTTCGCCCTCAACCAGCTCGGCGAGGGGCTGCGCGAGGCCCTCGATCCGCACGGGAACGAGCGCTGATGATCGGCTACGTCGTCCGCCGGCTGCTGGTCGCCGTGGTCCTCGTGTGGCTCGTCACCGTCGTGACCTTCGTCTTCTACGCGAAGGTGCCGGAGGACACGGCGTCCTTCCTCGTCGACATGCAGAAGGCGACGCCCGCCGACATCGCGAAGGCGCACCACATCCTCGGGACCGACCAGCCCTTCACGACGCAGTACGCGAAGTTCCTCTGGCGCGCGCTGCACGGCGACTTCGGCGTCTCGTGGCAGACCGCCACTTCTACACCGGCACCGAGAATGCGATTCCCGTTGGGCCGACGGTGTGGCACGCGCTCCAGGTGACCGCGGTCCTCGCGATGGGTGGACTGGCGCTGATGCTGCTCATCGCGCTGCCGCTCGGCGTGCTCGCGGCCTCGCGGCCGCGCTCGTGGGGCGACCGGCTGTCGGCCGCGTTCGGATTCGCAGCGATCTCGACGCATCCGCTCGTCCTCGGACTGTTGCTCCAGCTCTTCGCGGCGAACAAATGGCACGTCGCGCCGCCGAGCGGCTACTGCCCGCTGCACGGCCACGTGCCCGACCCGGCGAGCGTCACGCCGTTCGCCGGAGCGTCGACGGAGAACGTCCCGCTCTGCGGCGGCCCTCGCGACTGGCTCTCGCACCTCGTGCTCCCGTGGATCACGTTCGCGCTCTTCTTCGTCGCGCTCTACATCCGCATCATCCGGGCACGGATGATCGAGGTGCTCGGCGAGCCGTACATCCGGACAGCGCGCGCGAAGGGCGCGTCCGAGCCGCGCGTGATCCGCGGGCACGCGCTCCAGAACGGCATCCCGCCGGTGATCACGATGATCGGTATGGACGCCGGGATGGCGATCGGGATCGCGATGTACGTCGAGACGGTGTTCGCGCTGCCGGGGCTCGGCCGCACGACGATCCTCGCGCTCGGCGGGCAGAGCGGCATCGACCTCCCGCTGATCCTCGGGGTGACGATCGTCGCGGCGACGGTCATCATCCTCCTGAACCTGATCGCCGACCTCGTGCTGCTCGCGATCGACCCTCGCATCTCGCGTCCCGGCGTGCGCGGCGTCGTCCGCGGCGGCGCGCCGGGCGCCGCGTAGCCTGGCCGGCGCGTGCGGATCCTCTTCGTCTACAGCCGGCGGGCATCGTTCGTCGAGATCGACCTCGAGCTCCTCCGCGAGCGGTACGAGGTCCGTGAGTGGGCGCAGCCGGGGAGGTGGGCCAACCCCCTCGCCGTGCTGCGCGAGGTGCGGCGCGCCGACCTCGTCTTCGGGTGGTTCGCGTCGTGGCACACGTTCTGGCCGATCACGTTCGCGCGGCTTCTCCGCAAGCCGTCGCTGCTCGTGGTCGGCGGGTTCGACACCGCGAACCTGCCCGAGATCGGGTACGGCTACCAGCAAGGCGGTGCGACGCGCCGCCTCGCCTCCTGGACGATCCGGAGCGCGACGCGCCTGATCGCGAACTCGGAGTACAGCCGCCGTGAGGTCGTGGCCAACGTCGGTGTTCCGGCGGGCGACGTCGAGGTCGTCTACCACGGCGTTCCCGATCCGTTCGGCGACGTCTCGGACGTGGAGAGGGAGCCGATCGCGCTGACGGTGTCGAACGTCGCGTGGCTGAGCATCGAGCGCAAGGGCCTGCGGCCGTTCGTGCAGGCCGCGCGCCTCGCGCCGGAGATCCCGTTCGTGCTGGTGGGCGAGTGGATCGATCGCTCGGTCGGCCTCCTCCGGGAGCTCGGCGGAGCGAACGTCCGGTACACGGGCCGCGTCTCCGACGACGACCTCGCCGGTTGGTACCGCCGAGCGTCGGTGTACGTCCAGGCGTCGCGGCACGAGGGGTTCGGCCTCGCGGTCGCCGAGGCGATGCTCGCCGGTTGCATCCCCGTCGTGACGGAGGCGGGCGCGCTCCCGGAGGTGGTCGGCGACTCGGGCGTCCGCGTGGCGAAGCCGGATCCCGAGGCGATCGCCGACGCCGTTCGCAGTGTGCTCGACTCAGGTCCCGAGGAGCGGTCGCGCGTGCGGGCCCGGATTCTCGAGCGCTTCCCGCTCGAGGCTCGCCGCAAGGGTCTCTACGAGGCGGTCGAGCGGCTACGCCGCTGAGTCGCGGCCGAGCCGGTCGAGATCGGCGAGCCTCACCTCGACGAGCGGCCGGACCTGCTCCTCGAGCCCCGCCTCGCGGGCGACCTCGAGCGCCCGGAGGAAGCTCTCGCGCGCCTTCTCCGGCGCGACACCCTGCTTCAGGCGGTTGTCACCGGTCACGAGAAGCTTTTGAATCTTCGCTCGTGCGTCACCGTTCGGCATGGATCCACGTTACTTCCTCAGCGGTGGCCGCCAACGACCACATCAACGTCGTGATCGCCGACGACCACCGCCTGTTCGCGGAGGCCCTCGAGGCGATCCTCTCGACGGACGGGCGGATCAACGTGGTCGGCGTGGCCGCGAACGGCCAGGAAGCGGTCGCGCTCGCCGACGACCGCCGGCCGGACGTCGTCGTGATGGATCTCAGCATGCCGGTGATGGACGGATTCGAGGCGACGCGGACGATCACGGGCAACGGGAGCGCCGCGGCGGTCCTCGTCCTGACGGGCTCCGACTCGACCGCCGACGTCGCGCGCGCACGCGAGGCCGGAGCGGCCGCGTACCTCACGAAGGACCACGTGGCCCAGGACGTCGTCCGCGCGATCGTCGCGGTCGCCGGTCGCGACGGCAACGGTTAGCTACCCTGCGCGCGTGCTCCAGGTCCTCTCGGTCATCCACGTGATCGTCTCGTCGGCGCTCGTCGCGCTGATACTCATGCACTCCGGACGGGACACCGGGCTCGGCGGCATGGGATTCACGCCGGCGTCGCAGGGCGGCACGCGCATCGTCGAGCGGAACCTCACGCGCATGACCGTCGCCGTCGCGGTGCTGTTCGTCATCAACACGATCTTCCTCTTCCGCCTCCTCGACTGAGCCGGGCGCCGCGCGTCGTAGAGTAGGTCCGTGCAGCTCGCGGCGCTCCACCACGTCACGTGCGTGTGCTCGGACGCGAGGCGTACGGCGGAGTTCTACCGCGAGGAGCTCGGGTTCGCCCTCGTCAAGAAGACGGTCAACTTCGACGACCCGCACAGCTATCACCTGTACTTCGGAGACGACACCGGGTCGCCCGGCAGCCTGATCACGTTCTTCGAGTGGCCGCGGGCCGAGGCGGGCCGCCTCGGGCGCGGGACGCTCGAGTCGATCGGCCTGGTCGTGCCGTCGCTGGACGGGGAGCGCGAGCTCGAGGACCCCGACGGGCTCCGGCTCCGCCTCCGCCCGGGCGATTCGCCGCGGCTCTACGACGTCGCCGCGTACGGCAACCCGGATCTCTACGCCGGCCTCGTCTCGCCGGACGCGCCGCTCCATTTCGCCGCGCCGATCGAGGATCCGGCTCTCATCGGCCCTGGGACGACGCACCACGTCGCCTGGCGGGCGGCGGACGACGAGGAGCAGGCGGCGTGGCTCGAGCATCTCCAGGGGCTCGGTCTCCGGCCGACGCCGGTCCAGGACCGCAAGTATTTCCGGTCGGTCTACTTCAGGATGCCGGACGGGCTTCTGATCGAGATCGCGACCGACGAGCCCGGATTCCTCGTCGACGAGCCGCGCGAGAGCCTCGGGCAGGGGCTGTCGCTCCCGCCGTGGCTCGAGGACGAGCGGCCGACGCTCGAGCGCGAGCTCGACCCGATCGCCTGACGCGGGCTACAATGCGCGCGCTCTCGCGCTGGTGGCGGAATTGGTAGACGCGCTAGGTTGAGGGCCTAGTGGCCGCATAGGCCGTGGAGGTTCAAGTCCTCTCCAGCGCATCGAAGTCCCGGCTCCGTGCCGGGATTTTCGTTCTCGTGGCCGTTACGCCGGGACCCGTGCGAAGCGCCTCAACGCCTCGACCAGGTCGCGCAGCTCGCGCCCGCGCTCCGTCAGCCGGTACTCGACCCTCGGTGGGCGCGCGTCCACGACCGACCGCTCGAGGATTCCCGCATCGGCGAGGTCGGCGAGGCGCGCCGCGAGCGTCGCCGGCGGCACCGGGCCGACGACCTGGAGGAACTCGTTGAAGCGGATCGCGCCGTCGTGGGACGCGTACAGGATCGAGACCGCGAACCGGCGCTCGAGGAGGCCCGCCGTGCGGCGGACCTCCTCCGGGAGCGGGCTGCAGCTACGACACCGCATGCACGGCCGCGTTCGGGGCGCCCTCGAGCGCGAGCGCGAGCACCTCGTCGAGTGTCATCACGGGATGGAACGAGACCGCCTCGCGCACCTCCGCCGGGACGTCGTCGAGGTCGGGGCGATTCCGCTCCGGGATGATCACGTCCGTCAGACCGGCGGCGTGAGCCGCGAGCGCCTTCTGCTTCAGGCCGCCGATCGGCAACACGCGGCCCTGGAGCGTGATCTCGCCCGTCATGCCGACCGTGTGCTTCACGGCGCGGCCCGTCAGGAGCGACGCGAGCGCGGTCGTCATGGTGATCCCCGCGCTCGGCCCGTCCTTCGGGATCGCGCCAGCGGGGACGTGCACGTGGAACGAGCGCTCGTCGAAGACGTCCTCGTCGATGCCCAGCTCCTCCGCGTGCGAGCGGACGTACGAGAGCGCGATCCGCGCCGACTCCTTCATCACGTCGCCGAGCTGGCCCGTGAGGACGAGGCCGTCGTCGCCCTTCATCGTCGTCGCCTCGACGAACAGCACATCGCCTCCCGTCCCCGTGACGGCGAGGCCGGTCGCGACGCCGGGCACGGCGGTCCGCTCGGCGGACTCGCGGTAGAAGCGCTGCCGCCCGAGCGCGTCCTGCACGAGTGCCCCATCGACCGCGACCGGCGGCTCCGTCCTCCCGGAGACGACGTTGGTGGCGGTCTTCCGCAGGAGCTTCCCGAGCTCCCGCTCGAGCTGCCGGACGCCCGCCTCGCGCGTGTAGTCGGTCACGATCGTCTCGAGGAGCCCGTCGTCGATCGACACCTCGTCCTCGCGGAGGCCGTTGCGGTCACGCTGCCGCGGCCAGAGGTACCCGCGGGCGATCGCAACCTTCTCGTCGACGGTGTAGCCGTCGAAGCGGATGACCTCCATCCGGTCGAGGAGCGGCCCAGGGATCGTCTCGGCGACGTTCGCCGTCGCGAGGAAGACGACCTCCGAAAGGTCGAGCTCGACGTCGAGGTAGTGGTCGCGGAACGAGTGGTTCTGCGCCGGGTCCAGCACCTCGAGGAGCGCGGCCGACGGGTCGCCGCGCCAGTCGGCGCCGACCTTGTCGACCTCGTCGAGGAGGATCACCGGGTTCATCGTCCCGGCGTCGCGCAGCGCCCGCACGATCCGGCCGGGGAGCGCGCCGATGTACGTGCGCCGGTGGCCGCGGATCTCGGCCTCGTCGCGGACGCCGCCGAGCGACATGCGCACGAACTCCCGGTTGAGCGCCCGCGCGACCGACTCGCCGATCGAGGTCTTGCCGGTTCCCGGAGGCCCGATCAGCGTCAGGATCGCGCCGGAGCGACGGTCCTCGCGGATGCCACGCTCCTCGCGCAGCTTCCGGACCGCGAGGTACTCCACGATGCGCTCCTTCACGTCGTCGAGCCCCGCGTGGTCGGCGTCGAGCACCTCACGAGCGTGCACGGGGTCGAGCCGCTCGTCCGACCGCTTCCCCCACGGCACCGCGAGGAGCCAGTCGAGGTAGGTGCGGATCATGTGCGACTCGCCCGTCGCGTCGCCCATCCGCTCGAGGCGCGCGACCTCGCGCTCCGCCTGCTCGCGGACCGAGTCGGGCATCGCAGCCTCGGCGATCTTCGTGCGGTAGTCGTCGGAGACCGTCGCGTCGTCCTCGCCGAGCTCCTTGCGGATCGACTCGAGCTGGCGGCGCAGGATGTAGTCGCGCTGCTGCTTCTGCGCGCCGGACTCGACGTCCTCGCGGATGCGGCGGCGCACCTGCAGCTCGGCGAGCCGGTCGCGCTGCAGTCGGATTGCGAGCTCGAGGCGCTCGACGACGTCGACGGCCTCGAGCAGCTCGACCTTCTGCGCGAACGTGAGGTCCGGCGAGTACGCGCACGTGTCGGCGAGCGTGCCGGTCTCGGTGATCGAGCGGACGAATGCGGAGATGCGGCTGTCGGCTTCGCGGAGCTCGAGGATCTCCTCGACGATCGCGCGGTACTCGCGCTCGAGCTCGGCCGTCCTGACGCGCGGCGGCTCGACGTCGGGACGCTCGTCGACCTCGACGTAGAGGCGGCCGTCGGCGCCGGTGTGGGCCGCGCCGGCGATTCCGCGATGGAGCCCCTCGAGCGTGACCGCGCGGCCTCCGCCGGGAACGCGGATGTGCTCGCCGACCGCGGCGACGGTGCCGACGGTGGCGTACTCGCCGTCGCTCACCGGCACGAGGAGGACGCGCTCGGCGTCGCCGACGTCGATCGCGAGGGTCACTGTCATGTTGGGGAAGACGACGCTGTCGTCCAGTGGGATGAGCAGCAGAGTGTTCAGGTTGGCCTCGCTTCTTCGTTTCGCAGGTTTCGTAGTAACTTCAACGATTGAAGTCCCGCGGCATTCCCTTGACGCCGTCCGGAGGAGTCCCTACCCTGAAGGCGAACACGTGTTCGTCAACACGTGCTTCGTCAACACGTGCTTCGTCAACACGTGCTTCGTCAACGATGTGCGACCGCGGAGGGCCGATGCTCACGGAGCGCCAGCAGGAGATCTGGAACTTCCTCGTCGAGTACGTCGACGGGCACGGGTACCCGCCCACGGTCCGCGAGATCGGCGAGCGCGTCGGCCTGGCGTCGCCGTCGACGGTGCACGCGCACCTCGCGAACCTCGAGCGGGCGGGGCTCCTCCGGCGCGACCCGACGAAGCCGCGCGCCCTCGAGTTGCTCGGCCGCGAGCGCGAGCGGCGCGAGCCGGAGGCGGCGCCCGTCGAGCGCGAGGACGCGCTGCGGCTCCCGCTGATCGGCGAGATCGCCGCGGGCGGCCCGCTCCTCGCGGAGCAGAATGTCGAGGAGTACCTCCCGATGCCGCTCTCGACGCGGGCCGACTTCCTGCTGCGGGTCAAGGGCGAGTCGATGATCGAGGCCGGCATCCTCGACGGCGACCTCGTGATCGTCCGCCGCTCCGAAGACGCGAGGAACGGGGACATCGTGGTCGCGCTCGCCGGCGACGACGAGTCGGCCGACGAGGCGACGGTGAAGACCTTCTACCGCGACAACGGCCGCGTCCGGCTCCAGCCCGAGAACGCCGCGCTCGAGCCGCTCTTCCCCGATCACGTCCGTGTGCTCGGCCGCGTCGTCGGGGTGTTCCGCGAGCTGTGACCGGGCTCGCTCACTTCGCGCGGTCGCTCGACCAGGAGCTCCTCGCGCTGCTGCGGGGCGCCTCGCTCGAGTGCCTCGCGTGCGGGGAGTTCGTGATGCACGCGCGCGCCGGCGTCGTGTTCTGCCCCGAGTGCGGGAGCCAGCTCGCGACCGAGAACGCGCTCGATTCGGGGCTACAATCGTCGTCGCAGGCCGGGTGACCGCGGGCTCCGCGCGAGCGGGGCTCGAGGAAAGTCCGGACACCGCAGGGCAGGACGCTCGCGAAGTGGTTCTCGAACGACGAAGCGAGGCGGCGAAAGCCGACGGAAAGTGGCACAGAAAGCAAACCGCCGCCGACGTTTTCTCCGGAGACGTCGGCGGCAAGGGTGAAAAGGTGGGGTAAGAGCCCACCAGCGACCGCGGCGACGCGGCGGCTCGCCAAACCCCGTCCGGTGCAAGGCGAACAGGGCCCGCCACAGGCTGCCCGCCCAGGGCCCGGGTAGCTGCCAAGAGGGATGGTCACCCGCGACAGAATCCGGCTTATAGGCCTGCTACGGAAAAGCCCTGCATTTGCAGGGATTTTCTATTCAACGGCAGTCGGCTCGTGCATCACCGGTGCATCACGCGCTTCGCGGTAAGGCCCGCGAGTCATGCCGGGGAATGACCGCGATCCCTTTGTTCATGCGGAACCCCTCGCCGGGGCTCGCCGATCGCGGCCGATCTGACCAGTCGTTTACTTCTGAGGAGCGGCCGACCACGCGGTACTGCGGAGCACCTCCCTGCCACGGAGGACGTTGCCCTGCAATTCGGGAGTTGACTCGTGCGATCCCTCCTCCGACCTTTGCTGCCCCGGGCAGTCTTGGCGGCCGCGTGAAAGGCCGGCGGCAACGCAGAGCAAGCATTGGCGCCATGCACGAAGGTGCAGCCCGCCGGCCCCCGCTGCGACGGGCCTCCCTCGTCTGCGTGCTCGTCGCGCAGGCCTAGCGGGGCCAGGCGGGATGGCGCCCCATCCGCCGTGGCGGATGCGTCTGTCTCTGTGATCAACGGACATCGCGAACTCGGCGCTGCTAGCCGGTGCAGGCACCGTCGTCGTCGGTCGTGAACGCCTAGCAGCCGACGCACTGGTCGGGCTTGTTGCCTTCGATGACGGTCCGGCTCGTCGTGATGGGGAAGGGATCACCGGTGAAGGGGTCGGCGGTGTAGAGCCCGCCTCCCCGGACAGCACGCCGTCGCTCGCAGCCAACCTGTTCGCGGTGATGACGCTGTCGGTCAGGGTCAGCTCGGGCGGGCCGCCGCCGAAGAGGACGTTGAGGATCCCGCCGCCGAGGTTGAAGCCTCCGACGCCCGTCGCGCTGGCGCGTTCGCGGCTACGACCGTGCGCTCGAGCGTCAGGTTGCCGCCGATGTTGGCGAGGCCACCGCCGCTGGCGAGCGCGAGGCCGCGTTTCGCTCGTTGAGGTCAGGCTGTTGGTCGTAACGCGGCTATCGCGCACGACAGCGCTGCCGCGTATCTGGATCCCGCCACCGTCCGTCTCGGCGAGGAAGCCCGATGCCGCGGGGACGGTTGCCACGGCGGTGTTGTTCTGGACGCTGCTTTCCGACAGAAGCAGCGAGCCGTCGGCGTCGATGCCGCCGGCTTCGGCGGAGGCGTCGCCGGCCGTGTTGGTCGAGTGGACGCTGTTGCCGCTGATCCTCGAACGGGTGATCGTCGTCGTCGACGACGGGGGGAGATAGAGGCCGCCTGCGTTCGCCTCTGCAACGAAGCCGGAGAAGAACGAGCTCGGAACGGCGGCTTCGACCTCGGAACGGTTGCCGCTCGAGGACGCTGTCCTCGACGCGTCAGCACTCCCGGAGCTCGACGATTCCGCCGCCGTCGGTGTTGCGCCCGTTCGGCAGGCTCACGGCCGCCGGTTGCCGCTCACGAAGCTGTGCAGCAGCGTCAGCGAACCCTGGGGCCCGTTCATGATCCCCCCGCCGGCGGCGTAGCTCGCGACGGAGGGATCCGATGCCGTGGATCCCGCGACGTTGTCGGTGACCCTCGTGTTCGTCACGGTCAAGCGTCCCGGCGTTGATGATGCCGGCGCCGGCTGCGAATGCGCACGGATGCCCGCACGAGCGGAACCGCCGTCTCCGGCGCCGCCCTGTTCTCGGTGACGACACTGTCGGAGATCGACACCGTCGCGCCGGTCGTGTTGCCAGAGCTCCGGCGGAATCCACACGCCGCCGCCGCGCGCGGCGAACGATTCGGGTACGGAGTCGTTGAACCCACCCGTGATCGTCACGCGGCTGATCGAGACGGTTGGCTGGTCGATCCCGTCGAGCTCACCGACCGTGACCACCGGGCCGCCGCCCTTGATCGTCGTCGCGCCCGCGCCCGACGCCGACGAGCTGGACGCTCTTCAAGACTGTGATCCCTCCCGCGAACGTGCCTGGGCCGATCGCGATCGTGTCGCCGTCCTGCGCCGCGTCGAGTGCTGCCTGGATCGTCGGGAAGCACCCCGCTTTGCCGCCGACGCACAACGTCGCCGCCGAGCGTGCCGGCGCAGTCGTTGCTGCGCACACGATCGCCATTACGACGGTCGCAGCGGCGAGTGAGATGGCGCGTCGCATGAGCGGCCCCCTTCGGTTGCGGATTTGCCGCGGCGGACGCTACGACGAGCACACGCGGTCCGTCGTCGATGATTTCCCTGATTTCGGCGAAGCATCGGTGGAATCACTGAGTGACGTCGAGCGTCAGCTATGCGACGATCACCGGGTGGGCGTCAGCGTGCGTGATCGTCGACGATCATGCGAGCTTTCGGCGCCTGGCCCGCCGACTGCTCGAAAGCGCAGGCTACTCGGTTGTGGGCGAGGCTTCGGACGGTGAGTCGACCCTGGCCGCAGTCGCCGAGCTTCGCCCGGACGTCGTGCTGCTCGACGTCTTGCTGCCCGATGCAAGCGGATTCGCGGTCGCCGACCAGATCGCGTCCGAGCCGGAGCCGCCGGTGGTGCTCCTCACGTCGAGCCGCAGCGCCGCGGACTACGGAGCCGCGGTTACCGGACGCCGCTTCCTCGCCGAAGAGCGACTTGACGCCGGAGCGGATCGAGGCCGCGCTTCGCCGAGGCCGCGGTGACGGCGACGCGTCGCGCTTGCAGAAGAGCCACGCCGCACGCTGGCTCGCGAGCACGCGCCTCCGCTGGGCGTTCGTCGCCGCGGGGCTCGTGGTCGGAACGCTCGCGGCACTCGCGCCCTACCTGAGCTCGCGCGAGCTCCCGGTTTCCGACTACGCGGATAAGTCGGGGGTCGTGGTCGCGGCACACGTCGCGATCGGCATGTCGTTCCTCCTCGTCGGCGTGCTCGCGTGGTCCCTGCGACCCGAGAACCGGGTGGGCGTGCTGATGACCGCGACCGGACTCGCATACTTCATGACCGACCTCGGCTGGATAGACACACCCGCGACGTTCATCGTCGCCGACGAGTGGCGCGGCCTGTTCGACGGATTCCTCTTCTGGCTTCTGCTTGCGTTTCCGAGCGGACGACTCGAGTCGAGAGCAGACCGCATCTACGTGGTCTCGTTCTTCGTCTACGTGGTCGCTGATCCGACCCTTCCCGTCGGCGGCGTTCTACGACCCGGGACTGGAAGGCCCCTTCGACGCGCCGAACAACCCGCTGCTCGTGCGCGGCGACCCAGACCTGAACACGAGCGTCGACCGGTGGCTGTCGCTCATCGACCTCGCGTTCATCGTGACGCTCTTCGTGCTCGTCGCCCGCCACTGGCATCGCGCAGGCGGTACGCGAGACGCGCTCTCGTTCCAGTCTTCGCGGTCGCCGCCGTCGGAGGCGGGCGCTTGCTCGTCGGGGCGCTGATCGGCCTCAAGTCGCAGGTGTCGCTCCTCTTCTGGGGCGTGCGAGCTCACGTTGGTGCTGCTGCCCGTGGGCTTCCTCGTGGGTCTCCTCCGGAGTCGTCTCGCACGCGCCTCGGTCGCCGACCTCGTCATCGACCTCGAGACCGCGCGCGACCCCCGCGTCCGCGATGCGCTCGCCCGTGCGCTCGGCGATCCCGCGCTCGAGGTGGGCTACTGGCTCCCCAGCTCACGAACGTTCGTCGACTCCCAGGGCCGGCTGGTCGAGGTTCCCCCGGAGATGCCGGACGTCGCGCCACGATCGTCCACGGAGCAGAGGGCCCGTCGCCGTCCTCGTCCACGACGCGGCGCTGGCGGAGGAGCCCGAGCTCGTGGACGCGGTAGCGGCGACCGCCCGCCTGGCGCTCGAGAACCAACGACTGCATGCGAGCTGCGCGCGCAGCTCGACGAGGTGCGCGCATCGCGGGCCCGGATCGTCGCCGCGGCGACGCAGAGCGACGTCGGCTCGAACGCGACCTCCACGACGGAGCGCAGCAGCGCCTGCTCGCACTCGGACTCGCCCTCCAGCTCGCGCGCGCCGAGCTTCCCGAGGGGACGGCGAGCGCAGACGAACTGCTCGCGGACGCCGAGCAAGAGCTGCAGGAGGCGCTCCACGAGCTCCGCGAGCTCGCGCGCGGCATCCATCCCGCGATCCTGACCGACGGCGGCCTCACACCCGCCCTGCGCACGCTCGCCGAGCGCACACCGATTCCGGTCTCCGTCGTCGGCACCGAGGGTCGCCTTCCCCCTGCGGTAGAGACAGCCACATACTTCATCGTCTCGGAGGCACTCACGAACGTCGTCAAGCACGCGCAGGCGTCACGCGCCTCGGTGGTGGTGGGCACGGCCGAGGACGGCGTGCTAGTTGAGAGTCAAGACGACGGCGTCGGCGGCGCCGACGTCGGGCGCGGCTCGGCTCCGGTCTCCGCGGCCTCCACGACCGTGTGCAGGCCTCGGGGGCCACCTGTCGGTCACGAGCGAGCCCGGTGAGGGCACAAGCGTTGCCGCGGAGCTTCCATGCGGCTAGTCATCGCAGACGACTCTGTGATCCTCCGCGAGGGCTTGGCACGCCTGCTGCGCGAGCAGGGCTTCGAGGTCGTCGCACAGGTGGGAACCGCACCCGAGCTCTTGCCGCGGTTGCCCGCCTCGAGCCGGACCTCGCAATCGTCGACATCCGGATGCCGCCGTCGCATACGGACGAGGGCCTCGTCGCTGCGGAGGAGCTGCGGACGAGGCACCCGACGGTCGGTGTGCTGGTGCTCTCTCAATACGTCGAGGCCGAGTACGCACTTCGCCTGCTTGAGCGAGGCGAGCGGGCGCGGGCTATCTCCTGAAGGATCGCGTGCTCGACATGACAGACCTCGCGGACGCGGTGCGCGTGTCGGCGAAGGCGGCTCGGTCACTCGACCCGCGCTGGTCGAGCAGCTTGTGGAACGTCCCGACACGAACGGTGGCCTCGCGGACCTGACTCAGCGTGAACGCGACGTTCTCACGCTCATGGCCGAGGGCTTGAGCGATCGGGGAATCGCACAGCGTCTCGTAGTCACGCACAAGACCGTGGAGACGCACGTTCGCCACATCTTCTCGAAACTCGATCTTCCCCGTGGATTCGCCGAGAACCGTCGCGTGCATGCAGTTGTCGCGTACCTGCGCGAACGGTAGGAACGCCCATCCCGAACGATCCGAACAGGCGGGGCTGCAGCGGCGTGATCCCACCCGAACGGGATCGTTGCCCGTGCGAGCTCGTGTGCGCCCTGCAGGGGCTCGCCCAGTACGACGCGGCCGAGGAATGGACGGAGGCGATGGAGCGGTGGTGCAAGACGAACGCGATTGGAAGCCTCCACGGACGGTGCAGGGTCCATCGCGCGGAGATCCTCAGGCTGCGCGGGGCGTGCGACGAGGCAGAGACAGAAGTGCTCGCTGCGTACGAGGAGCTACGGCCATACCTGCGACGCGAGCTGGGATGGCCCCTCACTGAGCTCGGACGGATCCGGCTTCGAAAGGGAGACATCGAAGGCGCCGAGCAAGCATTGCTGGCCGCTCACCAGGCCGGGTGGGACCCGCAGCCCGGCCTCGCGCTGGTCGAACTGGCTCAGGGAGACATCGCTTCGGCGGTGGCCTCGATACGAAACGCACTCGAGCGCCCGCTCCGGGTGCCTTCGAAGGAGCTGCCACCGGACACCGAGTTGCAGCGGGCGCCGCTGCTCGAGGCGCAGGTCGAGATCGAGATCGCCGCCGGCAACCTCGATCGGGCGCGCTCAGCCGCGGAGGAGCTGCAGCTCGTCGCAGCCCGATTCCACAGCAGGGCGCTGGTCGCCGGCGCCACCCTTGCTCGTGGAAGGGTGCGGCTGGCGGAGGGCGACGCAGCGGACGCGGAACTGCTCTTCTCCGAGGCGGCGCGTCTCTGGAACGAAGTCGGGGCGCCCTATGAAGCTGCGTCTGCACGTATGGGCCTGGCAGGAGCCCTCCGTGCCGGCGGCAGCGAGCGGCAGGCGGACTTCGAGCGACAAGCGGCGCGCACGGTCATCGACGGAATCCAAGCCGCACCGCCGAAAGACGCGGTGGCGCACGTCGCCAGACGGGATGGAACAGAGGAGCCCTCTGCTCCAGACGTCGGCGTCTTCTGTCGCGAGGGCGACTTCTGGTCGCTCGAGTTCGAGGGGCGCACGGTGAGAGTGCGAGACCTCAAAGGGATGCACTACCTCGCTCGGCTTCTCGCGCACCCCGGCCGGGAGTTCCACGCGCTCGACCTCGTCGCCGCCGAGAGCGCCGCGGTGGCGCGGTCGGAGGAGATCCTTGCCGTCGAACTGCCGCGGACGGCACTCGGCGATGCCGGCGAGATGCTCGACGCACGCGCCAAGAGTGCGTACCGCCGACGCCTCGCCGAGATCGAAGACGACATCGCGCAGGCGCGCGCCCTCGGAGATACAGCGCGGGAGTCGCAGGCGGACGCCGAACGCGACTTCCTTCTTCGAGAGCTGTCCCGCGCTGTCGGCCTGGGCGGTCGCGATCGACGAGCCGCGTCCGCGTCCGAGCGTGCCCGCGTCGGCGTGACCCGCGCGATCCGCTACGCGATGGCCCGGATCGCCGAGCACCATCCCCTCCTCGGCGAGCATCTCGACCTTGCCATCCGCACCGGCACGTATTGCGGCTACCTTCCCGACCCTCGCACCGGCGCCGCGTGGAAGTTCTGACGCCCGACTGGTCGCTTGCTGGAAATCAACCCGACCGGATGAGCCGAACGCGCTCGCTGCGCGCTACGAGTGGAGCTGCCAGGATGGCGGGGCGCGAGACCCGGCTCCGCACGGTCGTTCAACCCGGGGGAGGACGTATGGGGCTACTGCGTAGACGAGGTGGGCCTGACGGGACGCGCTACACGATGCGCGAGAAGATGTTCTCGATCGGCGACGATTTCTGGATCGAGAACGAGGCGGGCGACAAGGCGTTCAAGGTGAACGGGAAGGCGCTCCGGCTGCGGGACACGTTCGTGCTCGAGAGGCCCGCGCGGCGACGAGTTGTTCACGATTCAGGAGAAGAAGCTGAGCATCCGCGACAAGATGCAGATCGAGCGCGACGGCAAGACCGTCGCGACGATCAAGAAGGCGCTGATCACGCCGCTCCGCGACCGCTACTCGATCGAGGTCGAGGGCGGCCCGGACCTTGAGGCGAAGGGCAACATCGTCGACCACGAGTACAAGATCGAGCGCGACGGCGACAAGGTCGCGGAGATCTCGAAGCGGTGGTTCCGGATCCGCGACACCTACGGCATCGAGGTCGCGCCGGGCCAGGAGGACGCGCTGATCCTCGCCTGCGCGGTCTGCATCGACCAGATGAGCCGCCCCGGCTAGTAGCGGTTCGTTCCGGAGGGGAGGCCACATCGTCGAGCACACGTATCTCGGGAACTACCCGGACGAGCGGCAGGACGACTGGACAGAGGAGTGCCAGGGCGTCACCCACGACTCCGACCACTGGTTCATCACGCAGAAAGGCGCAGTCTGGCGGGTCCCGATCCGGAAGGACCTCCGGGATCGCCTTCGAGACGGCGTCGACGGCGTCCGCCGGCGCCCGATCCCCGTTGCGGGCTACGACCACTTCGGCGACCCCGACTTTCACGACGACGTCGTGTACGTCCCGCTCGAGGGGAAGCGCCGGATCGCGCCGTTCATCACCGTGCCGCGGGTGCCGCGGATCGCCGCGTTCCGCGCGAGCGATCTCGAGTTCCTCTGGTCGGCGACGCTGCCCGCGCAGAAGAACGCCGGCTGGTGCGCGATCGACTCGAAGGGCAACCTCCTGTCGTCGAACAGCCGCGTCACGCCGCGGGTCGCGCCGGGCGAGGGGCCGCTCTTCCGCTACCGGATCACCGGCTCGAGGCTCACCCTCCTCGACCGGGTCGTCCTACGGGACGAACAGGGGACGCCGGTCGTCCTCGACACGGTCCAGGGAGGAACGCTCGCCCGCGACGACCGCCTCTACCTCAGCTGCGGCTTCTGGAAGGATCCGCACCCGAGCTGGGGCCTCCACCTGTTCGACCTGCGAACGCAGCGCCGGATCGTGCGCTCGACGAACGGATCGGGCCCGTTCAACTACGAGTTCCATCCCGGCGGAAGCACGGACGAGGAGCCCGAGGGGCTCACGTACTGGAACCTCGACGGGCGCAACGCACCCGGGATCCGCGGGCAGCTCCACGCGATCCTGCTCGACAACGACTCGAACGGCGACGACGTGTACTTCAAGCACTACCGCGTGGAGGGGCTCTGACGCGATCAGCGGCCTCGCCCGCGGCGCTCGAGGCGGCCACGGGCCGGGTGCCGCACGACGTTCGGCGCCTTCCCTACCCTCCCGTCGCGAGGATCGGGATCGCCGTCGTGACGCTCGCGCGGTAGCGGGTGTCGTCGTCGGCGACGGCCGCGCGGTAGCGCTGGCGGTCGAGCGACCACGTGAAGGTGTAGGTGTCGGAGGCGAGCGGCGCGGCCGGGATCAGCAGCGCGCGGTCTTCGACGCTGTTGGTGAGGATCGCCAGGGCGACCTCCTCGCTCGGTCTCGACCGGGAGCGGCAGCGGCGGGCGCCAGGAGGCCGCCGACGGCGTCGAGCAGCGCGACGTGGTCCACTCGGGACGCGCAGCGGCCGAGGCGGGAACCCGGGCGCGACCGGCGGCGTCGGCCGGACCTGCACCAGCTCCCCCTGGAGCACAGGCCCCTCGGGCCCGGGCTCGACCCGGACGCGGTAGAGCCGGTACTCGACGCGGCCGGGCAACCGGCGTGAGGCCACGGCGTGGACGAGCGTCCGCGCCTCCGCCGACCAGCGCCACGACGGCATCCGGGACGGGGCCGCGAACGCCTTCGCGCTCGAAGACGAGGCCCGCGGCGAAGCGGACGAGCGGGCGCGGGACTCCGGGCGGCGGATTCGGCGTCGCCAGGACCCGGTGCGTGACCGCGAGCCGGACGTCGCGGCTGAACGGCAGCGGCTCGGGGCTCTCGAGCAGCAGGAGCGCAGTCCCGGCCGGGTCCGCGACGGCGCCGAGAGCGAAGGCCGTCGACCGTTGGCGCGAGCGGAAGGGCCAGATCGGCGACCCACCGGTCGAAGAGCCGCTGGCGGACCTGCGGGTCGCCGTCGCGGCGCATCAGCGAGCGGCGATGTCGGCGCCCGTCGCCGCCAGCAGTCCCGGCGACGGCGGCGGCGTCGCCCGGGAGCGGCCGGATCGCGCCGTCCCAGCTCCCGACGTGCTCCTCGAACGCCGGCGTACCGGCTCGTCGTCGAGCTGCGTGCGGTACGCGTCCAGCCCGTCGACGTGCAGCGCCGCGCACCGGCCCGGCCCGTCGAGGACGAGCGCGACGCGGCCGTCGCGCAGGTCGCCGCGAGCCGCTTCGACCGAGATCTCGCCGACCCGCGCGCGGACGCGATCGTCGAACGTCGTGACCTCGAGCGCGAACGGCGCCGCCGCGCCCGCGGGCAGCGGTGTGCGCAGCGAGCTCCGTGGTCGCCCCGCCGCGCCGCGCGAGCAGCCGGAGCGGCCGTCGGTCGCGTCGACGAGCGCGAGGAGCGCCCGGTCGACCCGCGGGCAGCCCGGCGACCGCGACGGCGACGCCCGCGGCGCCTCCCGCCGGGTCGACCTCGGCGTGGATCTCGACGTGGTCCCAGTCGGCCTCGCCGAGCACTGCGTAGTGCCGCAGGCCCCGTCGCCGGCGTCGCCCGCCACGGCCACGGCGCCGTCGGCGACCGTCCAGCCGGTCGACGTCACGCGCCCCTCGTCGGCGACGGTCAGCGCGGTCTCGTCGCCGTCCTCGAACGGCCGGCGCGCCACGTGCGGCGCGCCCTTGCGCGCGGACCGCCGCGCGCAGCGTGCGTCCGCGCCGGCCAAAGCGCGCCGTCCGGAGGCTCGGCGGCGGCCGGGTCGGCGGGCTCGTGCGTCAGCGACCTGCGACGCGTGCAGGCGCTCGCCGTCGAGGCCGCAAGACGGCGACAGCGACTCCGAGCGTCTCCAGCCGCTGCGACGAACGCGTTCAGCGTCGGCGCGTGCCGCACGCGACCGCGCACCAGAGCGTCGTCGACCACCCAGGGCATCCCACGGCCGAGGCGGCGGGGCCGTCCCGCGGTGGGAGACGACCCAGTCTGCGGTCGGAATCGAGATCCGCCGGCCGTCGGCGTGCTGGACGGCGAGCACCCACTCGAGGAGCTGCAGTCCGCTCCGCCGGGTCGCCGGCCGCCGGGCGTCCGGTCGACCGGGAGCAGCGTGCTGAAGCGCTCGTCGAAGGCGACGACGACCGGCTCGCGCCGGTACAGGAATGCCGTGGTGCCGGGATACACCGACTCGACGTACGGCTCGAGCTCCGCTCCCGGCGCCTCGACGGCGTTCAGCCCGGGCAGGCCGCGCGTGCGGAAGCCGGCGCGCTGGACGACGACCGCCTCCTGGGCGCTGCCCTGGTAGTCGACCGTCGTCCGCACCGTCAGCGCCAGCTCGTAGTCGTGGTTCGGGCAGCCACGCGAGCTTGCCGCCGCCGGCGACGCCCCCCTGGCTGCGGCACCGGCCCTGGTCGGCGACGCCGCTCGCGCTCCTCGCGCACGGTGCGGTAGCGGAGGTTGCGGATCTCGACGGGCGGGAGCGCCGGCGGGCCGCCCGGCGGGCGCAGGACAGCGCAGGGTCACCGAGCTCAAGCCGCGCGCGTCGCGGCAGCGGATCGGAACGGGCGGGCTCGCGGCGGCGAGCGGGAACACCTGGCGGTCGACGACCTCGAGGCCGCGTACCGCCTCGACGACGAGCGCGCTGCCGGAGCCGGCGACCTGGGCTCGCGCTCCAGAAGACGCTGATGTCGATCACGAACGCGGGCTCGTCGAACGTCACGACGGCGAGGGCGAGATCGGTGGCGGCGGTGAGCAGCACGCGGGCGACGGGCACGCCGGCGGGCGGCCCGGCCGCCGGGGCGACGACCGGCGGCCGCGGCAGCAGCCAGCGCAGGGTGCTGGCGCTCTCGCTGAAGCGCTGCGTCGCCGGCGCTCGCGTTCCGAACGCGAAGCTCTCGAAGTCCAGCACGTGCGTGCGGGTGGTGCGCTTGCCCGAGCAGCATGGATACGCAGGGTCCTCCGCGAGCAGCCCCTCCTCGGTCGGCCGGATTCCCGGTCAGGAACGAGAACGGCGTGTCGGCGTTGACGAGCAGCCGGCGCGAATCGATCGTGTCGTCGACGATCACGTCGGCGTCCCAGCGGAACCGGACGGCCGAGCTGAACGTGACCGTCGGGTCCGTGTCGGAGAGCAGGTCGCCGAGGCCGCCGAGCTCGCTGTCGGCAGGCGCGAGCAGGTCGGTCCAGACGCCGGCGTCGGGGCCGAAGCGCGGCCGCCGGCGGATCCCGATCTGCGTCAGCGCGTAGGTCGAGCTGAGCTGGTTCTGCGCCGGGGGCGTCGCCGTCTGGCGGCCGGCGCCGGGCGGGGTGCTGGGCACGACCGTGGTCTCGTTCCCCAGCGCGACCGCGAAGTTGAGCGCGATCGTCGAGTCGACGCCGACAGGGTCGAGGGTGTCCCAGACCGAGTCCGCGAGCGGCGCGTCGCCGATCGCCCGGAGGTCTGCGACCGCGTGCACCGCGCCGGGCGCGCCGAGCGCCGACGCCGCGAGCGCCGTCTCGGTCGACGCCCCGGGCTCGAGCGCGCCCGCCGTCTGCAGCGGCGCAGACAGCGCCGGCATCGCCTCCGGGCTGCGGCGAGTCGCGGACGCGCACGACGCGGAAGGTGACGTCCGGCAGCCACCACGGAGTCTCGATCCGCACCTCGAGGCTGACGCGACGGTAGTTCGGCTCCTGCGGGCCGAGCTGCTCGAAGACGGCCTTGACCGTCGCGCCGAAGGAGAAGACCCAGAAGACCTTGATCCGCAGCCCGACCTCGGCCCACGCGACGAACCCCGACGAGCTCGGCCTCGTTGCCCCACACGCCGACGAGGAGGCCGAACGACGCGTAGAACTGGACCTTGCCGATGCCCATCGACCCCTTGGCGGCCGCGGTGACCGCGAGGCCGACCCCGCGCGGCCCAGGCCGAGATCTGGAGGCAGAACGCGATCGACACGCGGCCCTGCAGCCCGAGGAGCGACTTGTTGATCGAGAGCGTGAGCCAGCTCGCCTGATCCGCGAGCTGGCCGATCGCGAACATCGCCGGCTGGTTGCCGGCGAAGATCGTCCCCGTGAGCCGGCCGAGCCCCTTAGCGAGCGGGCTGTCGGTGTCGAGCAGCTTCGCGAGGTCGAGGTCGACGCCGATCAGCGCGCTGTAGCGGTCGCGGTCGAGATCGACCTCGATCGCGCCGACTCCGATCGGCTTGCTCGACTTCAGCGCGAACACCTCCGCCGCGACGAGGAGGCCGGACCCCGAGTCGCTGCGGTGGAAGAAGATGAACGAGCGCAGGATCAGCGCCTTGCTGACCGACAGGCACAGGTCGGCGCCGACGCCCGCCGCCTCGGCGTCGCTGCTCGACTTTCCACCCGGCGCGCTGCTGGGCACGATCGCTCCGCACCTCGACGGCGCCGGAAGCGCTGTTCTGCTGGTACCAGGCGAGGAGCCGCAGCTCCTGGGGCCGCCCGCTCGGCTCGGGCAGGTCCGGCGACATCCCGCCCGCGACGAGCATGCGGATCCCGCGCAGCTCGAACGTGCCGACGGGGCAGTAGGAGAGCTGGAACCCGAACAGCCAGTAGGTGAAGCGGTCGGTCGGGCCTGTGACGCGGCCGTAGACGAGCTGCGCGCCGATCGAGAAGTCCTTGCCCAGCCCGTGGAACCGCAGCAGCAGGCCGAGCGCGAATTCGCGGTAGCGGTGCCCGTCGCGGGTGACGTCGGTGATGCTCCCCGACCCGCTCAGCTCGAACGTGCCCGACCTGATGAGCAGCGAGACGCCGTCCAGGAGCCAGCGCGGGGCGAGCTCGTTGCCGCCGATCCGCAGGCGTAAGCGGCGGAACCGCAGGCCGCCGCCGGCGGGCTGGCTCTCGGCGGGCACGCCGGGCGTGCCGGGCTCCGCGGTCTTGCGCTCGGGCCGGCCGGCGCCGGGGAAGATCGAGACGCCGCCGCTGAAGGCGAGGTAGCGGCCGCCGTTGTCCTCGTTGACGAACGCGATCTCCTCGACCTCGAGCTGGACGACCTCGAACGCCTTCAGCTTCACCTCCTCCGGGAACCAGAGGCTCGGGAAGATCCGCGGCTCGCCGAGGTCCCAGCCGATGTTCCGCAGCACGAGGTCCTGGCCGAGGTCCTGCCCCGGGGGCTTCGCCGGGACGTCGACCTGCACGACCTCGTCCTTGCCGTCGCCGACGGCGACCCCGAAGTCGACCAGCGCGCGGACGTGCTTCCCCCAGCCCTCGGCGCCCTGCGCCTCCTGGAGGTCCCGCAGCAGCACTCCGAGTCTCGCCGTCATCAGCGCGACCCGCGCGTTCGCGAGCGTGAAGAGGTGGATCGGGTCGGGCGGCACCCACGCGCCCTGGAGCAGCCATCCGTCGGACACGTCGATCTCGACCGCCTGGTTCTGCTCGACGCTGTCGCCGAAGAGGACGGCCATCCGCGCCACGACCGTGTCCGGCGTCTCGAACAGGAGGCGGAAGATCTTGAGCCGCCAGTCGACGACGGCCGAGAGGTCGACCTCGATCGGCGCGAGCGTGAGGTCGTACGCCTCGGCTTCGTCGCCTCCCTGGAGGACGGCCCGCCGCAGCCCGAAGCGCCCGTGCGTCGCAACGGGTGTCAGCCACGAGGACACCGGCAGCGCGAGGTCCTCGAGCACGAACTCGAGGCCTGCCGCCGCCTCGCGGTCGCGGAACCGGTCGACCAGCTGCTTGAGCGGGTCGCGCGTGTGGTCGAGGTCGAGCGTCCGGACCGTGATCAGCCCCGTGCCCTCGACCCCGAGCCCGCCCGAGATCGGGTGCCGCGCCCATTCGAGCGCGAGCTCGTGCTCGGTGTGCGCGCCGCTCAGCGCGGGGTAGGGCAGGAACCCGACGTCGTGGACACCGCGGCACGGCAGGCCGCTGAACCGGCACGGGCCGACGGCGATCGGGACCGCCGGCTCGACCACGACCTCGTTCTCCTCGGTCAGGCGGACGCGCAGGTGCACGAGGAGCGACGACGTCGTCAGCTCGCGCAGCACGACCTCGTACGTGTCGTAGACCCCCGGCTCGAACGGGCCTGCCTGGTGGACGTCGATCAGCCCGGGCCCGGCCTCCTCCTCGGCTTCGGGCCGCAGCGGCGTCAGCAGGCCGTTCGGGAGCTGGACCTCGACCGGGAGCCCCTCGACCACGACCTCGACGCCCGTGTCCGACTGGGTGACGAAGAGGCGCGCCGGCCGGTCGGGGACGTTCGGCCGCAGCAGGAACGCCAGGTCCGGCAGCTCCCGCAGCACGAGCGGCTGCGGGTTCGGGTGCGGTGCGATGACGACCTCGGCGGAGAGCCCGACGCGATCCGGCGCCGAACCGGGCCGCACGGCGGCGAAGCTCAGGACCGTGTTCAGGTACTCGAGAAGCGGCTCGTACTCCGATGGGGAGTCGCCGCCGGCGCTGAGGCCGAGGTCCGGGAGGAGCGCCTCCCGCGGCCACTTCTCGGCGGCGTCGGCGAGGCTCGTCACCCCGAGCAGTCGCCAGGAGTGTCAGGCGCGCGGCCATCGCGGCGTCACACTCCCGGCCCGAGGGCGGGGCCGACCTCCGGGTCGGGGTCGGTCGCGGTGGTCGGCTCGACGAAGACGTTCCAGATGTACGGGACGAGGTCCTGGGCCACCGTGAGCCCGAAGGTCGCCAGCATCTTGATCCAGGTCGCGGACTCGCCCGGGAACCCGAGCTCGGGCGTGATCCCGAGCGCGTCGAAGCCGCTGACGCGGTTCCCGATCAGCGTCGGGCGCCGGAAGAGCTCGAATGCCGCCACGGGGTCCGCGAGCAGCGCGCGGCCCATCGCCGGCGGGATCCCGAGGTGCTCCGCCCAGAGAGCGGTGCGGAGGCCGAGCGCCGGGTTCTCGCGCGAGGCCTTGAGCTGCTCCGGGACGGCGAACGCCGTGATCTCGCCGTCGTGGAAGAAGCCGCGCCGGTTCGTGTTGCACGAGCCGACGCCGACGAAGACGTCGTCGACCATGATCGCCTTCGTGTGCACGTAGATGTCGTGCACCTGTGAGAGCGTCACGGGCGCGCCTTTCGCGTGCTCGCGCGTCCGCGCGTCCCACAGCGGCTCGGCGCCGCTCGACCGCCGGACGAGGTACCGACGGCTCGGCGTCGCCTCGACGAGGACGTCGTCCCGGCGCTCGACGGCGAGCATCCGCTCGCCCTCGACCCAGAGCCAGAACGGCACGTCCTTCGGGAGGCGCGACCGCGGGCCGAGCGTCGCCTCGACGGCACCGCCGACCGGGCCGAGCGGGGCCTGGAGCGCGAGCCTCCCCTTGCTCGCCGACGCGGCCGGCGTCGCCGAGCACGGGGCGGCGGACGAGCGCCCCGACGATCATGCGCTCGCCCCAGCCGCGCCCGGTCGCCGGGTCGTCGCGCAGCCGCTCGAACAGCTCGCGCCTGCCGGATGTCGCCGAAGACCTGGTCGGACGCTGTCGGGATCACGATCAGGAGCCGCAGCTTCGGGTCGCGGACCGACGCGTCGAGCAGGGCATGCACGTACGTGTCGGGCGGCGTGAAGTACTGATCCTCGATGTAGATGTACTCCTGCGCCCCCTCGATCGCCCGCACGATCGCCTGGGGGATCGTCGCCTCGCCGAGCGGCGACCACGGGAGCGGCGTGCCGCCGCCGGCCGCCGCTGGCCGGTAGCCGCTCGCGCCGACCTGCACCAGGTGCCGGGCGGGCTGCGGCGGGACATCGGCGGCGTCCGTCGCGGCCGGCGTCGTGAACGCAGGCGGGAGCGCGGGCGGCGAGCCCTGCCGGCCGCCGCGAGCTGTCGAAGTCCCACCGGCGGGCGAACCGCAGCGCGATGTCGGCCGCAGCGGGCCCGGTCACTCGCGCGTGGACGTCGTGGAACGCCTGCGCGGCCGGCGTGTTCGAGATCGCCTCCGGCGGCCGCCACTTTCGCCCGTGGTGGCCGGGGGTGTCGAGCCGGTTGCCGGTTGATGTCGACCCCGCCGACGTAGCCGACGACGCGGTTGCCGAGCGCATCGGCGGTGCGCCGGACGACCTGGAACTTCTGGTGCCAGCTGCCGACGCCGTCGAGGAAGTCCGACGGGTCGACGCGGGAGCGGGTTCAGGACCTGGAGCGCGTTGTCCGCGAACCGGGCGGGATGGCGGGCGCGCAGCGCGATCCCCGGCTTGATCGCGTTGACACGGCGTCGGCGAGGGTCGCGCTGCCGTCCTTCGACTCCTCGAGGATCGAGAGGAGCGGCCCGACGCCGACGACAGTCCGCGAGCAGGCCGCCGATCAGCCCGAGACCGCCGAGGACGAGGTAGCCGCGGTCGTCGATGTCGAGCTTCTCGAGCGCGGTCAGCACGAGCACCACGTCGACGCCGAGCGTCAGCAGGAGCACCAGGAGCCGGTCGACCGCTTCGGTCGGGGCATCGGGCTTGAAGACGAGGTACTTGTCCATCAGGAAGCGCGCGCCGCTGCCCCCGCGCAGGCTGCGGACGAGTTCGGTGAACATCGTGGCCTCGGGGTCTGCGAGGTCGAGCGGGAAGTCGTTGAACGCCCACCCGGCGAAGTGCGCGCCCTCGTTCTCGCCGTTCGCCGCGCGGAGGTCCGCCAGGAGCAGGCGGAACGTCTCGAGCCCGTCGACGAGCGGTTCCAGCCGGCTGTCCGGGTGGACGTGGGCGAGCGCCGGATCGAGCTGCGGCGCGCGATCGGCGAACCAGCGCGCCAGCGTCGAGCAGTTGCAGGTGGCCGGTGGCGAGGGCGGCCGGGACGGTGAGCGGGGCGCCGGGCCGCGTGCTCGTGCCGCGGTCGGCCGGGGCCGCGAGCGACCGCTCGTACAGCGCATGCACCGGCCGCCCGGCCTGCCAGGTCAACTGCAGGTCGCCGGGCGGGAGCGGCAGCACGCCTGCGGCGTCCGTCGTCACCGTCGAGGCTCCGCCCGGCCCCGAGACTTCGCACCTGCCGCCCGGCTGCGGGCCGCCCGGCATGGTCGAGCACGCGCAGCGCGCGGCCCGTCGGCGCGAACCGGTTCAGGCTCGCGCCACGCGGCGACGTCTCCCGCGGCGTCGACGTCCGGTCATCGCGAGCGCGATCTGCTCGATCCAGGCGGCGGGCGAGAGCGTCACGCGGTCGTCGAAGAGCAGGCCGACCGAGCGCCGCCTGCGCGGCGACGACGACGTTGCCCGCGCGGACGAGCTCGTCGTCGGCCGGGAGCTCGTCCGCCGTGATCGGCGCGAGGTAGAACGTCGGGAAGCCCGGCAGCCGGCGGAGGACGGGTGCCGCGGCGAACGGCAGGGCCGAGAGCTCGACAACGGTCTGCACGCCCGGCAGCCCGGGAAGCGGCGGGACGAGCTCGATCCGGCGGCACGTGCCCGTGACCGGCGCTACGAGCGGGAACGTCGGCCCGCCCTGGGCAACCAGCGGGAGCCAGACGATGGGCGCGCCGGCGTGGCGCGCGACGCCCGGGCGGCTCACCGCCTCGCCGGGCGTCCGCGGCGGGTCGGGGAGCGAGACGGTCCGGTCGGGAGAATCGCGGCGGACGCCGGTCGCCTGGACGAAGGGGGCGAAGGTCGCCATGGGCCGCCCCTAGACCGCCACCGGCAGGAAGACGGTGTACGGGCCGGCCACCGGCGACGGGATGCCGTCGCGGGTGAGCGTCGCGATCCAGACGCGCGTCCGGTCGCCGGGTCCGCCGGGAACCGTCACCGGGACCTCGCGCGCTCCGTCCGCGGTGACGACCACCGCCGGCCCGTCGAGCGGGATCGCCGTCGGCACGAGCAGCTCGCCGTCAGGCGCGCGAAGCCACACGCCGCCCGCGGGGAGGAGGTCGGGCCGGTTCGGCACGCGGCTGATCTCCGTCACCTCGACAGGCCCGACCCCGACCGACTGCGCGTCGAACACCAGGAGGTGCGTGAGCGACGTATCCGCGGGAACCGCGATCCGGAGCCGTTCGGGCGGGTCGTCGGGCGCGCGCGGCGCGCGTACCGGCGGCGCCCCCGGAAGGAGCGACGGCACGCGGACGACCACGGCGGCGGTTGCCGATCCGGCGGAGACGTGGCCGGCCGCGTCGACGCTGCGGACGCGGTAGACCCAGCGGTCGGCGGTTCGGCGGCAGCGTCTCGAAGAACGGCCCCGGCGGCAGCGGTCCGTCGTGGGCCGAGACGAAGAGCCGGTCGCGGTAGGGGTGGTGGCCGGCGAGGTACACGAGGAAGCGGTCGTCGACCGCGCTGCTGCGGCCGGAGGCGAGCGCCGCGACGAGCTCGGCGCGGTCGGCCGGGTTCGGGATGGGGATCTCCGCCTCCCACTCGCCCGGCCCGAGCGGCTCGACGGGGCGCGCGAGCACGCGCCCGTCCGGCGTCGCGCGGCACGCGGCGAGGAGCGTCCCGGCGGCGACGCGCTCGTGGCGCCGCCGGCCCCCACCGACCGCAGCCGGGAGGAACGGCGTGACGTCGAGCTCGAAGTGCACCGGCTCCGCGCCGGGCTCGGGCGTGCGGATCTGCGGCACGTGCGCCAGCGGCGGCGGGATCTCGAGCTCGGGCCGTCCGGCGTAGCGGCCGGCCGCCAGCAGCGGAACGATCGCGCTCTCGTTCCCGGGGCGGGTCTCGGCCGGCGCGAGCTGGTCGGCGACGTACGACTGGTCGTCGGCGGTGCTGACGCCGACCCAGATCGAGTCCGCAGGGTGATCCGCCGTCAGCGTCAGCCGGTCGCGGAGCACGACCTCGTACGTCTCGGCGTTCGTGATCGGGACGATCGCGACCCGCGGCCCCCACGCGGCCGGCCGGGTGCGGTCGGGCGTGAACGGCAGGTTCAGGCGCACCGGACCGACCGCCGGCACGGGCGTCGCGCCGCGCACCCGCAGCCGTGTCTCGACCACCATCGTGATCGCGCTGCCCGCGGAGTGCGACCGGATCAGGAACGGGTGACCGGCGTCGAGCCGGAGCCCGGCCGCCGCGTCGGCGGGCACGGCGCGGTCGAGCTGCAGCGCCACCTCGTAGGACGTGACGCGCCCGGTGCCGAGGGTCGTCACCGCCGTCACCTGCCCGTCGACGGCGTCCATGGGCGGCGCCGCGTAGACGCGAAACTCGCGCGCGAGCGGGTCCTGCTCGCGCTGCTCTCCGTGCCAGCCCCAGCGCAGGACGACGGCGTTGGCGCTCGTGCCCAGCAGGCTCTGCTCGGCCGCAGTCAGGTCGTCCGCCTCGCGCACGAGCACGCGCACCTGCACGCCCGCGACGCCGTCCGGCGTATCACCGGGGCCGACGGGCAACGGCGGCGGGACGTGCTTCTCCAGGCGTACGGGCGCCGCATCCGTCCAGTCGGCGCTCGGCCGGCCGACGGCGTCGACGGCGCGCACGCGGTACTGCACCAGCTCGCCCGGCTCGGGCGTCCCTGGCTCGTCGGCGTCGAAGGCGTCCACCAGGAAGAGGTCGAGGTCGCCGCCGCCGGGGTCGCTCGCCGAGTCCGGGAAGGCGTCCATCAGCTCGCTCCCCGGGGGGAGGCGCAGGTCGCGAACCGTCACGTCGCGGTCGCCGAGCGTCCAGTTCTCGTCGGCGAGCACCGGCGTCCACGGCCCGGACGGCGGCGCGCGCCGCTCCACCTGGAAGATGGTCGTGTCGAGGGGCGGCGGCGCGCCGACGGCTGCCGGCCACGCGGCAAGGCCGAACGCGGGCGCCGGCGTCCACGACACGCGGAACCCGAGCGCGTGCCGCGCGGGGACGTCGGCCGCGGGCGTCGGGCTCACCGGCAGCGGCTGCGCCGTCTGGAGGTTCGTCGCCGACGCCTGGAGCGGCGCCTTCGGCAGCGGCGTGTCGACGAGCGCGATCGGCTGGAGCACCGCCGCGACCTCGACCTTGTCGTGGCCCGTGGTCGACGGGCGAAGAGCGTGCAGAAAGCCCGACCCGCGCAGGCGGAGCTGGTCGATCGGGGTGCCGAACGAGAGCCGCGGCTGCGTTCCTGGTGGCACCGGCGCCGTGATGCCGAACGCGGCGTCCGCCGCCCCGGCCGCGAAGACGAGGTCGTGACCCTCCGCAAGCTCGAGGACGAGGGCGCCGACCGGCACCGGGAAGTCGACGACGAGGCTCCAGTCGTCGAGCGACGGGGTCAGCCAGAACGACTCGCGACGCGGATCGACGGGGATCCCGCGCCGCGTGAGCCGCACGCGCCCCGCGTCCGGCGTCCCCGGAGTGAGCGCGACCGCCGCCGGTCGCGGGAGCCGCAGCCGCACCTTGTCGAGGGTGAAGTCGGTCGGGAGGAGCGTCTCCGACGGGACGGTCGCGAAGCCGTGGTTAGCATCGTGGACGTCCTCGTCGGGGAAGGTTGCGCCGATCCGGTACTCGTACGTCTCGCCCGGCACGAGGGCCGGGTCGTCGTCGAAGAGCGCGAAGCCGAGGGCGCGGCGCCAGGTCGGGTGCGCGAGCAGGACCCGGATCGGGTCGAGCGCACGCACCTCCTCGGAGTCGGCGTCGTCCTCCTCGCGCACGAGCAGCGCGAGCTCCGACGGGCGCGGCGGGTCGACCAGGCGCAGGCCCGGCCTGACGACCGCGGCGAGGCGCGCGAACTCCTCGCTGCCGATCGTCTCGCCCGGCAACAGCCGGCTCCGCGCCTCGGCCAGCTCGTCGGCGTCGCCTCCGAGCGACGGCATGAGCTCGCGGAACGGGAGCGTCAGGCCCTTGACGATCGGCGGCACGTCGTCCCACGCCGCGTCGTCGCCCGGCCGCTCGACGTCGACGCACACCTCGAGCAGCGACGGCGCCAGCGTCACGACGACGACCGCGTCGATCCGCAGCGCCCGCAGCATGTGAGCCGTCGTGCCGGTCGCTGGGCCGCCGACGCCGACGACCCTGCCCTCGGACAGCGCGACGGCGAACGAGCGCTTCGCCGTGACGACGACGCGGACGAGCCGGTGGGGCCTCTCGAGATCGACGCGGAAAACGTCGGCGTCCGTCGATGCTGCGCGCGCGCTCGCGCCGGCGAGCGACTCGAGCCAGCCGCCCGACGCGAGCGTGACGACGCCGAACGGCAGCGCTTCCTCGCGCGCCGCCCGCAACGCGGCGATCCGCGCCGCGTCGAACCGCTCGCACTCCCTCGCCTCGAGGCGCTCGGCGAGCCGTCGCCGCACCGTCCAGCCCTCGGGCGCGTAGACCCACGAGCGCGGGCCGCTCCACGAGAGATGGATGCCGACCCTGCTGGTCGCGACCTCGGCGATCCCGTGCGCGTACATCGGCCCCCCTACCGACTTCGACGTGCGGATCCTCCGCGTCGGGGCGCGCTCAGTCAACCCGGGTGCGACGGAAGGGAGAGCGCGAGCCGGTCGACGCTTGGCACTACGTGTGCCGGCCGCGGCGGATAACCGTCAGCCGCTGTGCGTGAAACCGCCGTCGTTCTGGCGGCTCCGATCCTTCCTCCGCGCGTTGCGATCGATCAATCTCGCGTCATCTGCAAACGACACGCGAACCTCGCCAAGGAGCCCCAAAATGAACGTTCGGAAGAAGCTCACGATCATCCTCACCGGCGTAGCCGCCGCCCTCGTATTCGGCGCCGTCGCCTTCGCCTCCATTCCGGATGCCAACGGCGTCATCCACACCTGTTACGGGAAATCCGGTGGGACCCTGCGCGTCATCGACGCGACGAACACGTCGTGCGGCGGGAACGAGACGTCGCTCAACTTCAACCAGCAAGGCCCGGCCGGAGCGCAGGGCCCGGCCGGCCCGGCCGGCCCGCAGGGCGCCAAGGGGGACACGGGTGCCACCGGCGCGAACGGCGCCGCCGGTCCCGTCGGCCCCAAGGGCGACACCGGCGCCGCCGGACCGGCAGGTCCCGCCGGCGCGAAGGGCGACACCGGCGCCGTCGGTCCCGCCGGCCCTGCCGGCCAGAAGGGCGATCCGGGCGCGCCCGGCGTCACCGACGCCTACTGGTACCGCGAGATCGGTTCCACGGACATCGACTATCCCGGCGCGTGGGAGTACACCGTCGTCAACTACATGACGCTTCCGGCGGGCAAGTACGTCGTCACCGGCAAGGCAACGGTCGTCACGACGCACACCGGCCCGATCACGGTCGGTTGTTTCCTGATCGGATATCAGTTCGGCAGCTACGTCCCCGGCAGCGCAGACGACAGCACGTCGTTCTCTCTGAACAAGGACGTCGGCATCGTCGAGGGGACGGCGAACCTGACAGAGAGGCTGGACATCAGCGCGACCACGGTCCTCGATCTCAAGTGCGCGGGCAAGGATGCGTCGGTCAACGAGTCGTACATGACCGCGATCAAGGTCGGCAATCTCAGCCAAGCCTGACCTCGGCTCGCGCGCCCTTCAGAGGCCGGTCTCCGTTGGGAGGCCGGCCTCGCTGCGTTTCGGGGTCAGTCGCGGTCCTCTGCGTCGTCGTCGGTCGTCATCGAGTCGGCGTCGCCGCTCGAGGTCTTCGCCCACGGCTGGCCCGACGCGGTCGAGCCGGCTTCGTCGTCTGCGAGCTCTTCCTGCTCGCGCTCGAGATCGCTCATGTCGCGCTCCTCCCCGCGCACGTCGACCGCTAACCGTCGAAGCCCTCGAGCGCGGCCTCGACGAGCGACGGGAGCGTCCGCAGGTTGTACCCGCCCTCGAGCACGGCGGCCACGCGCGGGGCGAGCTCCAGCGCCACGGCGGGCGAGCTCGCGGAAGGCGTCCGTCGAGAGCTGAATGTCGGCGAGAGGGTCATCGACGTGCGCGTCGAAGCCGGCCGAGACGAGGAGGAGGCCGGGGTCGAACCGTTTCACCGCACGCTCGACGGTCTGCCACGCCTCGAAGTACTCGTCGTCGCCGTCGCCCGCGTTCATCGGGATGTTGACGAGCGTCTCGCCCTGCTCGTACGGCCCGCCGGTCCCGGGATAGAACGGCCACTGGTGGAGCGAGACGAAGAGGATCGAGTCGTCGTCCTCGACGATGTCCTGCGTGCCGTTCCCGTGGTGGACGTCCCAGTCGAGGATCGCGACGCGCTCGATCGCGAGCTCCGCCTGCGCCCACCGTGCGGCGATCGCGACGTTGTCGTAGAAGCAGAACCCCATCGGGCGGTTCCGCTCTGCGTGGTGTCCGGGCGGCCGCGCGAGGGCGAACGCGCCGCGGCGCGCCGCCTCGATCGCGGCGCCGGCTGCGAGCAGCGCGGCCTCGTGCGTCGTCTCGGTGCACAACGTGTCCGGGTCGAACCACCCGCGGGCGGTGCGGACGCGGTCGAAGAGCTCCCGCGAGTGGCAGCGAAGCACGTCCTCCTCCGTCGCCGGCGCGCATTCGACGAACGGGAAGTGCTGGTGGAGGACGACGAGGCGCTGCTGCGACTCGGGGTGGGAGCCCGTCGGGTGGAGGTACGAGAACGACGGGTGGCTTACGAGCTCGATCGGCGGACCGCCTCCAGGAGCTCGTCGAGGTCGCGCTCGCCCTGGAGGCGCCCGATCAGGTAGCAGAGGAGCGGCGCGTTGGTCCGGTCGCCGCTCTCGTGCGCGGCGAGCTTCGCGATCTTCAGCAGCCCGGTCGCGTCGTCGTCGGAGAGCTCGCCGCCGCCGAGAGCGTCGACTGCGTTCCGAAGCCAGGCATCCACTACACGCGCTCCTCGAGCCGCGCGCGCGAGCGCGTTCAGGCCGAGTTCCCGCGCGGCCTCGGCCGCCCGCTGCCAGGTCGGCTCCTGATCCGAGAGGTCCGGGATCGGCGCGTCGGCGTCCATCGTCGCGATCCGACGATAGAGCCTGAGGTCGTCCGCGTTCGGCGCGAACCGTCCCTCGGCGAGCGCCGCCTCGAGCGTCGAGTAGCGGCGGAGCAGGTCTGCCGCCGTCTTCGGCCCGACGCCGGGCGCGCCGGGGATCTTGTCGGACGAGTCGCCGCGCAGCGCGATGAAGTCCGGTACCTGCGCGGGCTCGACGCCGTACCGCTCGCGCACCTCGGCCGGGCCGACCCTCGTCAGCTCCGACACGCCCTTCACCGGCTGGAGCACGGTCACGTCGTCCGACACGAGCTGGAACGCGTCGCGGTCCGACGTCGCGACGAGCACCGGCCCCTTCGCCTTCGCCGCGGCGGCGGCGAGAAAGTCGTCGGCCTCGTATCCCCGCGCCTTCGCCGACACGAAGCCCCAGGTCTCGACGAATCCCGGGAGCTCGTCGAGCTGCTCGAGGAGCGCGTCGTCGAAGACGCGGCCGGACTGGTAGGCCGGCAGCGCCTCGTGGCGGTAGGTCGGCGTGTCGAGGCTGTCCCAGCCGACCAGCACCGCGCGCGGGGCCTCCGCGTCCCACAGGCGCAGGAGGAAGTTGCCGAAGCCGACGAGCGCGTTGGCGGGGCGGCCGCCGGCGCCGCGGATCGACTTCGGCAGCGCGTGATAGGCCCGGTGCGCGAGCGAGTCGCCGTCGATCACGAGCAGCGGCCGCACTGACGCCGGCGTCACAGCGTCGCCTCGAGCGCGCGGATCCGCTCCATCAGGCGGTCGGTCGCGAGCCGTGCCGCCTCGTGCGGGTCGAGGTCGCGCAGGTCGGCCGTCTCCACCGGCTCCCCGTACCGCACGCGCAGAGCCGCGAATCGCGCGAGGCGGTCGGTGCCCTTGATGGCCGCCGGGACGAGCGGCACGTCCGCGCCGAGCGCGATTCGCGCCGCGCCCGTGTGCGCCTCGGCCTGCCGCCGCTTCCGCAGCCCCTTTCGCCGCCGCGTCCCTTCCGGGAACATCGCGATCACGTGGCCGTCGCGCGCGAGTTGCTCGGCGACGCGCAGCGCCTCCAGGTCGCGCTCGCCGCGCCGCACCTTGAACGCGCCGGCTGCCCGGATGAACGGCCCGAGCGGGAACCAGAAGAGCTCGGACTTCGCCATGAAGCGCAGGAACCGTCGCGGGAAGAGCCCCATCCCGAGCGCCCACGGGTCGACGTTCGACACGTGGTTCGCGGCGAGGACGTAGCCGCCGGTGCGCGGAAGGTGCTCGAGGCCGTGCGCGCGATAGCGGAAGAACGCCTTCAGAACGGGCCACCCGAGGGCGCCGACGACGAGGTAGACGGGGCTCGGCCGCGGGGGACTCGTCACGGGGAGCGAGTATCGCCCATCCCGCAACCGACGCTATCGTGGCCTGCACATGGCGACAAACCGCGAGAACGGCGGCCGCAGTCTCGTGATCGTGGAGTCGCCGGCGAAGGCGAAGACGATCGCGGGTTACCTCGGCAAGGACTTCATGGTCGAGTCCTCGATCGGCCACGTCCGCGACCTCCCGCAGTCCGCCGCGGAGATCCCGGCGGCGCAGAAGAAGGAGGCGTGGTCGCGCCTCGGCGTCGACGTCGAGAACGACTTCGAGCCGCTCTACATCGTCGACTCCGGGAAGAAGAAGGTCGTCTCGGACCTCAAGCAGAAGCTCAAGTCCGCCGACCGCCTGCTGCTCGCGACGGACGAGGATCGCGAGGGCGAGGCGATCGCGTGGCACCTCGTCCAGGTGCTCCAGCCGAAGGTGCCCGTGCGCCGGATGGTCTTCCACGAGATCACGCGTCCGGCGATCGAGCGTGCGCTCGAGGAGACGCGCGAGATCGACGAGCGGCTCGTCGACGCGCAGGAGACGCGGCGGATCCTCGACCGCCTGTACGGCTACGAGGTGTCGCCGGTCCTGTGGCGCAAGGTGATGCAGGGGCTTTCGGCCGGGCGCGTGCAATCGGTCGCGACGCGGCTCGTCGTCGAGCGCGAGCGCGAGCGGATGAAGTTCGTCGCCGCCGAGTACTGGGACGTCGTCGGGACGTTCGATCCCGGAGCGTTCGGCGCGCGCCTCGCGGCCGTCGACGGGCGGCGCGTGGCGCAGGGGCGCGACTTCGCCCGCGACGGGACGCTGCGGTCGCCGGATGCCGCGCCGCTCACCGAGGCGGATGCACGAGGTCTCGCCGCGGCGCTCGACGGCGCGGACGTTCGCCGTCCGGTCGATCGACGAGAAGCCGTACACCCGCCGCCCGGCGCCGCCGTTCATGACCTCGACGCTCCAGCAGGAGGCGAGCCGGAAGCTGCGCCTGTCGGCGCAGCAGGCGATGCGGATCGCGCAGCGGCTCTACGAGAACGGCTACATCACGTACATGCGCACCGACTCGACGACGCTGTCGGAGTCGGCGCTCGCCGCCGCGCGCGACCAGGCGCGGCAGCTCTTCGGCGACGAGTCGGTGCCGGCGGAGCCGCGGCGCTACGAGCGCAAGGTGAAGAACGCGCAGGAGGCGCACGAGGCGATCCGGCCCGCCGGCGATCGCTTCCGCACGCCCGACGAGGTTCGTCCGTCGCTCTCGCGCGAGGAGGCCGCGCTCTACGACCTGATCTGGCGCCGGACCGTCGCCTCGCAGATGGCCGACGCGCGCGGCCGCACCGTCACGCTCAGGCTCGGTGCGACGGCGAGCGACGGCCGCGACGCCGAGTTCTCGACCTCCGGCACGGTGATCACGTTCCGCGGCTTCCTCCTCGCCTACGAGGAGGGCCGCGACGAGCCCGCCGCCGACGCGGAGGAGCGGATCCTTCCGCCGCTCGCGGAGGGCGACGCCGTGGCGGCGACCGCGCTCGAGCCGGAGGGCCACTCGACGACGCCGCCGCCGCGCTTCACGGAGGCGACCCTCGTGAAGGCGCTCGAGGATCGCGGGATCGGGCGGCCGTCGACCTACGCGGCCATCATGGGCACGATTCTCGACCGGGGCTACGTGCGGAAGGCCGGCCAGGCGCTCGTGCCGTCGTTCCTCGCGTTCGCGGTCACGAACCTGCTCGAGCAGCACTTCACGAAGCTCGTCGACTACGAGTTCACGGCGCGGATGGAGGACGATCTCGACCGGATCGCCGCCGGCGACGAGGCGCGGACGGCGTGGCTGCGCCGCTTCTACTACGGCTCCGACGGCGACGACGGCCTGAAGGAGCTCGTTACCGACCTCGACGAGGTCGACGCGCGCGCGATCAACACGATCGAGATCGGCGAGGGGATCGAGCTCCGGATCGGGCGCTACGGCCCGTATCTCCAGGAGGGCGAGACGCGCGTCACCGTCAGCGACGAGCTCGCACCGGACGAGTTGACGGTCGAGCGCGCGCGCGAGCTCCTCTCGCAGGGCGCACAGCAACGCGAGCTCGGAGTCGACCCCGACACCGGTCGCACGGTCGTCGTCAAGAGCGGCCGCTACGGGCCGTTCGTCACCGAGGTCGTCGACGACGGCGACAAGCCGCGCACCGCGTCGCTCTTCAAGTCGATGTCGCCGGAGACCGTCGGGCTCGAGCAGGCGCTCCGTCTCCTCGCGCTGCCGCGCACCGTCGGTGCCGCCGCGGACGGGGAGGAGGTCGTCGCCTCGAACGGCCGCTACGGCCCCTTCGTCAAGAAGGGCAAGGAGACGCGCTCGCTGCAGTCGGAGGAGCAGCTCCTGACGATCACGCTCGAGGAGGCGCTCGCGCTCCTCGCGCAGCCGAAGGCGAGCGGGCGGCGTGGGACGGCGAAGCCGCCGCTGAAGGAGCTCGGCGACGACCCGGCCTCCGGCAAGCCGATCGTGCTCAAGGAGGGCCGGTTCGGGCCGTACGTCACCGACGGCGAGACGAACGCGAGCCTCCGCGCCGGCGACTCCGTCGACGAGCTGACGCAGGAGCGCGCCGTCGAGCTCCTCGCGGAGCGGCGCGCGAAGGGGCCGGCGAAGCCGCGCCGGAGGACGCGACGTGCCTGACGCGCACCGCCTTTTTCACGGTTTCGCCAACAACGCCCGGGCGATTGCGGTCATACTTCACGGGGACGCTCATCCACGCGCGCGCGTACGCTCGAGCCGGCTACGAGCCGGGACAACCGGAATAGCGCACACTGCGGCGGCGTTGGAGACGGCGACGCCCGTTGGGTGACGATTCCGCCTGGAAAACCGAGGAAAGATCCCTTACGGTGCGAACGGTGCACGAAGCGACGGAGTGACGAAAGCGACGGAGTGACGAAAGGGTGTGGCAGTAGCACTTGACGCAGAACCAGCTGACCGAGTTGCTTGACACCGAAGCGGCGCGCGCGCTCCTCGAGGCCGGCGAGGAGCGGGGATGGATCGAGCCTGCGGAGCTCGAGGCGTTCGCCGTGGAGCAGGACCTGGCCGACCCCGACGTCGAGGACCTCACGCGCGAGCTCGAGCGGATCGGGCTCGAGGTCCGCGAGCCCGTCGTCGAGGAGAAGAACCGGAAGGCGCAGCCCGAGCCCGTCATCTACGAGGCGGACGTCCCGTCGGGAGCCGGCGACAGCCTTCAGCTCTTCCTCGCCGACGTCGGTCGCCACAAGCTGCTGACGGCCGCGGAAGAGGTCACGCTCGCGAAGGCGATCGAGCGCGGCGACGAGCGGGCGAAGCGGCGGATGATCGAGTCGAACCTGAGGCTGGTCGTGTCGATCGCGAAGGGCTACCGCGGTCTCGGCGTGCCGTTCCTCGACCTGATCCAGGAGGGGACGCTCGGCCTCAACCGCGCCGTCGAGAAGTTCGACTGGCGCCGCGGCTACAAGTTCTCGACCTACGCCACGTGGTGGATCCGTCAGTCGGTGCAGCGCGCGGTCGCGAATCACGCGCGGACGATCCGCGTCCCCGTCCACGTCGTCGAGCGCCAGCAGAAGCTGTCGCGCGCCGCGCGCCGGCTCGAGGTCGAGCTCGGGCGCGAGCCGACGAAGGACGAGCTCGCGGAGGCGACGGGCCTCCCGATCCAGCACGTCGACGAGGCGCTGTCGGCCGCGTCGGCGTCGGTCTCGCTGAATCAGACGGTCGGCGCCGACGACGAGGGCGAGCTCGGAGACCTCTTCGCCGATCGCGAGGCGGCCGACCCGTTCGACGAGGCGGAGGAGTCGCTGCGACGGCAGAACATCCGCAAGGCGCTCGACGCGCTGCCGGAGCGCGAGCGGCGGATCCTCGAGCTGCGGTTCGGCTTCGAGGGCGAGCCGTGGACGCTCGAGGCGATCGGCCACGCGCTCGACCTGACGCGCGAGCGTGTCCGTCAGCTCGAGGGCCAGGCGCTCTCGCGGCTCGCGGCGCTGCGCGAGCTCGCCGGTCTCGCCGCGTAGCTCCGACTCGCGTCGCCGTACTCGAAGAGGCGGCCTCAGGGCCGCCTCTTCTCTGGACATCGTGCTGCACAGTGCTAGCGTGCTCGCTAGTGGCGACGCTGCACGTCCGGAACGTCCCCGACGACCTCTACGAGCTCCTGCGCGAGGCCGCGGAGCTCGAGGGCCGATCGATCGGGGCGCAGGCGCTCGTGTACATCCAGGGCGGCGTCATTCCGCACGCGTCGGGACGCGCGCTTCCGCGCCGACGCCGCAGCGGCGGGTTCCACCGGTTCAGCGCCGGCGCCCGCGAGGTCGTCGCCCGCGCGCAGCAGGAGGCACGCGCGGTCGGCGCGACGCACGTCCAGCCGGTGCACCTCGTCCTGGCGCTCCTCGAGGTCGACCCGGTCGCGCGCGAGGCGCTCGGGCCGCTCCGGATCGACGCCGAGGGCGTCCGCGCGGGCGTTCGGCGCAAGGGCCGGGCTCGCCGGCGCAGATACCCTTCGCACCGGAGACGAAGAAGGTGCTCGAATCGGCGCTGCGGGAGTCGCTCGCGCTCCGTCGCGACCACATCGGCAGCGAGCACCTCCTGCTCGCGCTTTCGTCGGACCCGCTCTTCGACGCCGTCGGCGGCGGGGGCGCCGTTCGCGCCGCCGTCACGCTCGCGGCCGCCCGCACCGGCGGCGCGCCGTCGCCGCCGCAGGACGACCGCCGGTACCTCGCCGTCGATCTGACCGGCGCCGCGGAGACGTGGACAGCCCGGCTCAACGAGCTCGGCGACGACGGCTGGGAGCTGATGCAGATCGTCGACCGGCGCGCGGTCCTCCGCCGCGAGCCGTAGCGGACCTCGCGGCGGGCGCCGGGCCCCGCACATGGCCGCGAACCGCCAACTTGCGCGCAGTCGTCGTCTAACCCCATACTCGCGACATTCTCTGGGGAAAAAGAAGAAAGGAGTCTCGGTGGGTCAATACGCACGCGAAGCGGCTCGCACTGATCGCTGCGTTCGCCGTGGTGGCGGTCGCGGCAAGCGCGGCCTCTGCGGCGCACCTCCGGTCGGACGCCGGCGGAACGATGGTCTACGCAGGCGCGTCCGATCCGACGTACCTCGATCCGGCGGTCGTCTCGGACGGGGAGTCGTTCCGGGTCACGAAGCAGATCTTCGAGGGCCTCGTCGACCTGAAGCCGGGGACGACGACGGTCGTCCCGAAGCTCGCGAAGAGCTGGAGCGTGAGCAAGAACGGCAAGGTCTGGACCTTCAATCTCCGGCAGGGCATGAAGTTCCACGACGGCACGCCGTTCAACGCCGCCGCCGTCTGCTCCAACTTCAACCGCTGGTACAACTTCAGCGGCCCGTTCCAGGACGCGAGCGCGACCTACTACTACCAGACCGTCTTCCAGGGCTTCAAGAAGAACGAGAGCTCGACGCTCGGGGCGCCGCTCTACCGCGGCTGCAAGGCGAAGAACAGCGACGACCGCGATCGTCACGCTGACGAAGCGGAACGGCCCGTTCCTGTCGTCGCTCGTCCTGTCGGCGTTCTCGATGCAGAGCCCGACGGCGATGAAGAAGTACGACGCCGACCAGGCGACCGTCTCGAACGGCGTCTTCCGCCCGACGGGCTCGTATGCGTTCGAGCACCCGACGGGCACCGGCCAGTACGTGTTCGGCGGGTGGAACGTGAAGGAGAAGGTCACGCTCAACCGCAACGAGAAGTACTGGGGCAAGAAGGCGAAGCTCAAGACGATCATCGTCCGCCCGATCTCCGACAACTCCGCGCGGACGCAGGCGCTGCAGACCGGCGAGATCAACATGATGGACCTCCTGCAGCCGCAGGACGTTCCGACGGTCCGCAACAACTCCAAGCTGAAGGTGATGAACCGGCCGTCGTTCAACGTCGCATACGTGACGATCAACATGACGAAGCCGCCGACGAACAACCTGCTCGTCCGCAAGGCGATCGCGTACGCCCTCGATCGCCAGGGCGTCGTCAACGCGTTCTACGCCGGTCGTGCGCAGGTGGCGCAGGAGTTCATGCCGCCGCAGCTCTGGGGCTGGACGAACAAGGTGCCGAAGTACACCTACGACCCCGAGAAGGCGAAGTCGCTGCTCCGGCAGGCGGGCCTGACGCTCCCGGTCGAGCTGGACTTCTGGTACCCGACGAACGTGTCGCGGCCCTACATGCCGGACCCGCAGCGGAACTTCGAGGCGTTCTCGGCGAGCCTCGAGAAGTCCGGGTTCAAGATAGCGCCGCACAGCGCACCGTGGCGGCCGGACTACGTCGCGAAGGTCAACTCGGGTGACGCGGGGAACATCAACCTCATCGGGTGGACGGGCGACTACGGCGACCCGGACAACTTCCTCGGCGTCTTCTTCCAGGGCAACAACCCGCAGTTCGGCATCAACAACGCGAAGCTGACCGCGCTGCTGAGCAAGGCCGAGCAGGAGACGAACCAGAAGAAGCGCATCGCCCTGTACCAGCAGGCGAACATCATGATCATGAAGGACATCGTCCCGGGCGTGCCGTACGCGCATTCGGTGCCCGCACTCGGTGCACAGCGCACCGTCTCGGGTTATACGCCGAGCCCGATCGGGACCGATCCGTTCTGGCCGGTCGACGTCGGCGGCCAGTAGTCGCGGGAGCAGTTAAGCCGGCGGACGACGAGACGTGCTGCGCTTCGTCGTCCGCCGGTTGTTCCTCCTCGTCCCGATCCTGATCGGCGTCTCGATCCTCGTCTTCGCGTGGATCCACGCGCTGCCGGGGAGCCCCGCGGAGTCACTGCTCGGCGAGCGCGCGACGCCTGAGCTCGTCCGCGACTACAACGAGAAGTACGGCCTCGACCGCCCGATCCCCCTGCAGTACTGGGACTACGTGAAGACGACTGCGGAGGCGGACTTCGGGACGAGCATCGCATCGCATCGGTCGGTGACGACCGAGCTGCGGGAGCGCTTCCCGGCGACGATCGAGCTGGCGCTGGCGGCGATGCTCTTCGCCGTCGGCTTCGGGATCCCGCTCGGGTTCCTCGGCGCGAAGTACTACGGGCGACCGGCGGATCACGCCACGCTCGTCGTCTCGCTGATCGGGATCTCGACGCCGATCTTCTTCCTCGCGCTGATGCTCAAGTGGCTGTTCTCGGTCAAGCTCGGATGGTTGCCGAGCGTCGGTCGCGTCGACGTCCGCATCACGGCGGATCATCCGACGAACTTCTACATCCTCGACGCGATCATCACGCGCGACTGGGCGACGCTCTGGGACGTCCTCAAGCACCTCGTGCTGCCTGCGATCGCGCTCGGATCGATCCCGCTCGCGGTGATCGCGCGCATCACGCGTGCCTCCGTCGTCGACGTCCAGAACGAGGACTACGTCCGTACGGCGCGCGCCAAGGGGCTCTCGCCGCGCGTCGTCGACCGCCGGCACGTGCTCCGCAACGCGATGCTCCCGATCACGACCGTGATCGGCCTGCAGACGGGCCTCCTGCTGTCGGGCGCGATCCTGACGGAGACGGTGTTCGAGTTTCCGGGGATGGGCTCGTGGCTGCGCGACGCCGTGTTCAACCGCGACTATCCGGTCCTCCAGGGCGGCATCCTCTTCATCGCGCTCATGTTCGTCGTCGTCAACCTGCTCGTCGACATCTCGTACGGTCTCCTCAGGATCCGCGGATTCGTGACGTCGTGAGCGTCGTCGAGCTGGAAGGCGCCGAGCTCGCGCTCGACAGGCCGTCCGGCCTCTGGCGCGACGCGTGGCGCCGGCTGCGGAAGAACCCCGGCGCGATCGCGGGTGCCACACTCGTCTCGGTCTTCGTGATCTGCGCGACGTTCGCGCCGTTGCTCGCGCCGTTCAGCCCACTCGACCAGGACCTCTCCGCGCTGCGGCCCGGGCGGCATCCCGCCCGGCCCGTCGTCGGAGCACTGGTTCGGGGTCGACACGCTCGGCCGCGACGAGTTCTCGCGGATTCTCTACGGCGCGCGGCTGTCGCTTCTGGTCGGCGTCATCTCCGTCTCGGTCGGCCTGACGATCGGCGCGATCCTCGGCGCTATGGCCGGCTTCTTCGGCGGCAAGCTCGACAGCCTGATCATGCGCTTCGTCGACATCATGCTGGCGATCCCCGGGCTTCTCCTCGCGATCGGAATCGTTGCGGCGCTCGGCCCCGGCCTCTACAACATCATGATCGCCGTCGGCCTGACGCAGGTGCCGGTGTTCGCGCGCCTCCTCCGCGGCTCGGTGCTCCAGCAGAAGGAGAACGACTTCGTCCTCGCGGCGCGTGCGACCGGCGTTCCTCGCCGACGGGATCCTCACCGCGCACATCCTCCCGAACGCGCTCTCGCCGCTGATCGTCGCCGCCACGCTCGCGCTCGCGACCGCGATCATCGACGTCGCAGGACTGAGCTTCCTCGGCCTCGGCGACCAGAATCCCGCGCGGCCGGAGTGGGGGGCGATGCTGACGGAGACGAACCAGTACCTCCAGCAGGCGCCGTGGCTCGCGATCATCCCGGGGCTCGCGATCGTCCTGTCGGCACTCGGCTTCAACCTGATCGGCGACGCACTCCGCGAGGCCCTCGACCCGAAGCTTCGTGGCCGCACGTAGCCCGCTCCTCGACGTCCGCGACCTTCGTGTGCGGTTCGATACCGAGCGCGGCCCCGTCCACGCCGTCAACGGCATCTCGTTCGACATCGCGGCCGGCGAGACCCTCGGCATCGTCGGCGAGTCGGGCTGCGGCAAGTCGGTGACGTCGCTCGCGGTGCTGGGCCTGCTCCCGCGCACCGGCCGGATCGCCAGCGGCAGCGCGAGCTTCGGCGGCCAGGATCTGCTCGCGCTCTCCGACCGGGAGCTGCGACGCGTCCGCGGCCGCGAGATCGCGATGATCTTCCAGGACCCGATGACGAGCCTGAACCCGGTCCTGACCGTCGGCAAGCAGATCCGCGAGGCGCTCGAGACGCACTTCGGGATGCGGAAGGACGCGGCGGCGCGACGCGCGGCAGACCTGCTCGACCAGGTCGGGATCCCGAGCCCGGACATCCGGCTGAAGGACTACCCGCACCAGTTCTCGGGCGGGATGCGACAGCGCGCGATGATCGCGATCGCGCTCGCATGCGAGCCGAAGCTGCTGATCGCCGACGAGCCCACGACGGCGCTCGACGTCACGATCCAGGCGCAGATCCTGGGGCTGCTGAAGGATCTCGTCGCAGACCGCAACACGGCGCTGATCCTGATCACGCACGACCTCGGCGTCGTCGCCGGGATGTGCGACCGCGTGAACGTGATGTACGGCGGGCTCTTCATGGAGACCGGCACCGCCGACGATGTCTTCGACCGGCCGCGCCACCCGTACACGCTCGGCCTCCTCCAGTCGATCCCGCGGCTCGACGCGGCCCGGAAGGGAAAGCTCCGGCCGATCGAGGGGGTGCCGCCGAGCCTGCGACAGGCGCCGCAGATGTGTCCGTTCGCACCGCGCTGCGCGTACGAGGTCGCCCAGTCGAGGCAGGAGGTCCCGCCGCTCTTCGAGCTCGAGCCCGGCCACCACGTCGCCTGCTTCAACCCCGTCGATCCGGACGCGTGGGACCGCGAGCGCGCGGGAGAGGCGGCGTGAGCGCGAGCACGCCGGACCCGATCCTTCGAGAGCAGGCGGAGCGGACGGCGGCGACGAACGAGCACCTCGTCGAGGTCGACAACCTTTGCGTCTGGTTCCCGATCAAGTCGGGCGTCTTGCTCGATCGGCACGTCGGCGACGTGCGGGCGGTCGACGACGTCACCTTCGCGATCCGCCGCGGCGAGACGCTCGGCCTCGTCGGCGAGTCCGGGTGCGGCAAGTCGACGGTCGGCCGCGCCTTGCTTCGCCTGTACGCGCCGACCGGCGGGGCGAATCGTCTTCGACGGCAACGACATCACGACCCTCGGCGAAGGCGAGCTTCGTCCGCTCCGCCGGCGGATGCAGATGATCTTCCAGGACCCGTTCGCGTCGCTGAACCCGAGGCACTCGGTCGGTCGTCTCATCGGCGAGCCGCTGCGCGTTCACGGGCTCGTGAATTCGTCGCGCGCGGGGCGGAACCGTGTCCGCGAGCTGCTGAAGATCGTCGGCTTGCCCGCCGAGGCCGAGGCTCGGTACCCGCACGAGTTCTCGGGCGGCCAGCGGCAGCGGATCGGCATCGCGCGCGCGCTCGCGGTGAACCCCGACTTCATCGTCGCGGACGAGCCCGTCTCGGCGCTCGACGTCTCGATCCAGGCGCAGATCATCAACCTGCTCGAGGAGCTCCAGGAGGAGTTCGACCTCACGTTCCTCTTCATCGCGCACGACCTCGCCGTCGTCCGCCACATCTCCGACCGGATCGCCGTCATGTACCTCGGGTCGATCGTGGAGGTCTCACCGGCCGCGGAGCTCTACGACAGCCCGCTCCACCCGTACACGATCTCTCTCCTGTCGGCGGTGCCGATCCCGGACCCGAAGGTCGAGCGGCGCGCGGGAGACGATCCTCCTGTACGGCGACCTTCCGAGCCCGGCGAACCCGCCCGTCGGGGTGCAGGTTCCACACGCGCTGCCCGTACGTTCAGCCGACCCGGTGCCGCGACGAGCCGCCGCCGCTGCGACCGCTCGCCGACGCGAGTCACGTGGTCGCCTGCCATTGGGCCGAGGAGATCCGCGCCGGCGAGATCCAGCCGCGGGAGCGCGAGCCGGTCTTCGAACCGGGCCTCCAGGAGGCGCCCCCTGAACCTCCGCCCACCTGAGCCGCTCGTCGGGCGGCTCGTCCGCGTCGAGCCGGTCGAGGAGCGCCATCGCGACGGCCTTCGCGCTGCGATGGAGGAGTCGCCGGAGATCTTCCGCTACATGTCGTTCCCGGGCTTCGACGCCTGGTTCGAGCGCGCGCTGGCCGCGGACCGCGAGGTGCCGTTTGCGGTGCTCGTCGGCGGACGCGAGGTCGGCTCGACGCGGTTCCTGAACATCGAGCCCGACCACCGCCGCGTCGAGATCGGCTGGACGTGGGTCGTCCGCTCGCAGTGGGGGAGCGGTGCGAACGTCGAGACGAAGCTGCTTCTCCTCGAGCAGGCGTTCGAACGGTGCGATGCGATGCGCGTCGAGTTCAAGACGGACGCGCGGAACCTGCGGACGCGCGGCGCGCTCCTCGCGCTCGGCGCGCGCTTCGAGGGGATCGCGCGGAAGCACATGCTCGTCGGGGCCGGCGTGCGCGACTCGGCGTGGTACGCGATCGTCGACGACGACTGGCCGGCGGTGAAGGAGCGGCTCCTCGCGCGCGTGGGTAACGCGACATGAGGTGCGCGCGTCGATGTCGCGCGCCGTGCGCGCCGAGCCGCGGGACGACGCGGAGCAGGTCACGCAGGCGCTGCGCGGCGAGCCGCTGCCGCGTCGTGGAGCGGCGTGTGGAGTGGGCGCATGTCGTCACGGCCTACGACTACCCGGGGTGGATCAGGGCCGAGGAGCTCGAGGAGGGCGAAGGGGCGATTGCGGCGGATCGCGCTGGGACGCCGGTCGAGGTCGCGCGGTCGTACCTCGGGACGCCGTACCTCTGGGGCGGGATGACCGATCGCGGCATCGACTGCTCGGGTCTCGTCCACATGGCGTACCGCAGGCTCGGGCGGCTCGTCCCGCGCGACGCGGACCAGCAGGAGGAAGCCGGGCAGGAGGTCGTGCGAGACTCGCCCGGCGACCTCGTCACCTACGGCGGCGACGCCGCGGACCACATCGCATTCTGGGTCGGCGACGGCCGCATTCTCCATTCGACGGGCCGCGACGGCGGGATCGGCGTCGTCGAGGAGGACGAGCCTCCGTCGCTGCGCGCCCGGCGGCGGCGGCTGATCCGTCTGTGATCTCGTGGGCCACGTCGGAGGGGCGGCACTCCGACGGCGACCGCGTCGTTCCCGCCGCGTCGACGGTCAAGCTCTTCGTCGCGTCCGCGTTCTGGCGCTCCGGGCTCGATCCTTCGGAGCGCGTCGAGGTGCCGCCGGCGCCGTGGTCTCTGGCGGATCGGCTCGCCGGACCGCTGACGCTCGGCGATTGCGCCCTGCTGATGCTCGCGGTCTCCGACAACGCCGCGACGAACGTCCTGCTTCGCAGGCTCGGCCTCGGCGCCGTGAACCGCGAGGCTCGGCGGCTCGGGGCGGAGCGGACCCGAGTCGCGCGCCTGATGGTGTCCGACGGGCCGGAGAACCTCACGTCCGCGCTCGATCTCGCGCGTGGGCTCGCGGCGATCGACGACGTGCGCGTGCTGGACGCGCTCGCCGCCGCGCACGACTCGCTGCTTCCGTATCTGCTGCCGAGTCACGACGTTCGCGTGAAGACGGGAGAGCTCAATACGGTCTACCACGAGGTCGCGCTGATCGACGGCTCTCTCGCCGTCGCCGTGTGCTCGGCGCCGGCGGCGTTGCCGTCGGAGGTCGCCGCGGTGGCGGCGCGAGTCGTCCGAGAATCCCTCGAAAGGGGGGAAGACGGCGGTTAAAGAGGTGCAGGCGCCGCGCCGATAGACGGAACGTGGACGCTGCACAGCGCAACGAGATCCTGAGCCGCTACAGAGAGCATTCGCGCCGCTTCGAGACCGTCGCGGCGCGCCGCATCTCCGGCGGAGAAGTCATCCCGTTCGCCGCGCCGGTTCCCGAGATGGGGCAGGAGCCGACGGCCCGGGAGATCGAGGTGCTGCAGCTGATCTCGGACGGTCTGGTCAACCGCGAGATCGGAACGCGGCTCTTCCTCAGCGAGGAGCCGGTGAAGAGCCACGTCCGCCACCTGCTCGCGAAGCTGCAAGCGCGCAGCAGAGCCCACGCCGTAGCCGCTGGCTTCCGGTGGGCTCATCGATTAACAACCTTCCAGAGGTTGTCCACCGCCTGTGGACAATCACCTCTACGGGTGATGCCAGCAGCGGCGATTAAAGGTTAGGTAGGGCTTCTACCACGCAGTCGTACCGCTAGCAGCGGCGGCACGGAAAACAAGGCGGGCCACGATCTTGCGCACGTGACTACTCCTTCGATTGGGACTGACGGCAGCCATCAGGTTATAGGGGTTTTAATCATTATTCAAGTGCGTTTTCTTCAGTCTAACCCACTCTTTGGCGAACCTCCGGAAACCGCGCGCGCTGTGGACTGACCTCCGAGGCACCAAACGCCTCGCCGTCGGCTATCAAAAGTCGTCCTTGCCGGAACGGCGATCGGCGTAGCCGCGTCGCTCGCCGTCGCGTCTGACAACAGCACGTCCGGAACGTGGGCGGGTCACACTCGGCCCGAACACGCAAGTATCGATCTCACTTCTTCCTACGGTCTTCGCGGCAGCGGTGTTCGGGCCGTTGCCTGCGATGATCGTCGCCGCGTCGTCATACGCCGGTGATTTCCCCCCGTTCCTCAGAGGTTCGCAGCGCGATTACGTCCTCCGCGCCGGCGCGCCCTATTTTCGGTGGGGCATATATACCGCTATCCGCGCGATCTACGGTGCCGCGGCGGGCGCAGCCGCAATTGCGGTACACGATGCGTTCTCCTCCGACATCCGTGCAGTGGTAGCTGCAACTGCAGCCGCGACTCTCGTCGCTGAGCCGCTCGACCTATTACTCGCCGCGCTGACATTCCATATACGGGGCGGCCGCGGCCGGGACATCATCAACGTCCGGCCCGTGTGCTCGCGCATGCCGTTCTACGCCCGGTCGTCGCGCTGCTCGCCGTGGCGTACGACAGGTTTCACCTTGGGCGCTGCCCTCTTCTAGTTCCTCCCTTGCGGCGCAGCGCATGTTTGCTCTCTACCAGGAACAGCGGCGACCTGTTGACGACTCGATTAGTCTGAACGGACAACTAGAGGCTGCTAACCTCTCCTTCGCGACGGCGCTGGTTGCGACGCTCGATGCTCGCGACAGGTATACCGCGGGGCATTCGGCAGCTGTGTCGATATAGGCTTCCGATATTGCCTACCGAATGGGCCTTCTGGAGGATCAGCAACGGCTTGTGCACCTCTGTGGTCTTGTCCATGACATCGGGAAGATCGGGCTTCCCGCCGGTCTCTTGGAGAAGCCGGGCGCGTTGACGCTCGACGAGCGCAGAGAAATGCAGATTCTCGCGAATGTCGAAACGTACGCGGAGATCGCCGCTGTGGTCCGCCATCATCACGAGCGCGTGGACGGCGAGGGGTATCCCGATGGTCTCACCGAGGACGAAATCCCCCTTCTGTCTCGGATCATTGCCGTCGCCGATGCTTATAACGCGATGACTTCGGACCGTCCCTACCGAGACGCGATGCCAAGTCGCGTCGCGCGAGTTCGGCTTGCGCAGGCGGTGGAGACACAGTTCGACACGGCAGTTGTCGCAGCGTTTGAAGCCATTCTCGCCTCTTCGAGCGAGGACTATCGCCGCGCTCGATCATCGCGATTTCGTTCTTGATTCTCAGGAAAGGGAGATCCCGGAAGAACCGGCGTCGTCGGTGCCTGACTTCGCATCGCTTCCGCTATCTCGGCGTAACGCGCTACAGCTTCTGCTCGCCGGCGCACGTTGAGCTTCTCGAGAATGTGCCGAACGTGAACTTTGGCCGTGGACACTTCGATGAAGAGCATTCGCGCAATCTCTTTGTTCGTAAACCCCTGTGCGATCAGATCAATTACCTCCTGTTCGCGCTTCGACAGGAGTATTGCGCGGTTGTACGGGGATGCCAGCGGAACTCCGCAGCGTCGCGCGAGGGATGCATCATGCGAGCGTGTAAGAACGCGACTAAGGACCTCATGCTTATGCGGGTCTCTCGCAAGTTTCTCGAGGAGCGGTGGGTGCGCCCGCATCGCGACGATGACGGGATCCCACACGTCGGCCGCTGACGCGAATTCGAAGAGCGCCTCGTCTGCCGAAGAAGTGGCGCGACCGAGGTGCGCAACGGCCTCCGCTGCCAAGGCGGCTGCCTTCACCTCGACGATACCCGTGAGGCTGCGCGCCATCGACGCTTCTTCGAGAGCTCCGCGGTGGTTGTCACCAACGGCGAGGGCGAGGGCGCGCGTAGCAACGTACTCCCCGTACGTCATGGCTGGAGCCGCCTCCCAGGACAGTCGCACGACCTCGAGAGCCTCGTTGGAACGGTTCTGCGCAAGGAGGATCCTCGCGCGGAGGGCCCGCGCGTTGAGTTCGTTGTGGAGATCAGCGTGCATGGTGGCGTTCTCTTCCACGGACCGCAACAGCGAGTCCGCGAGCGAAAAGTTGCGAACGCCAAAAGCCGCAGCTGCATACGTCATGCGGAGGTGGGGAAAAGTGAAAGTCAGTTGGTACTGCTCGGCATCTGCAAGTGCGGTCGCCGCGGTCGACGCCGCTTCTTCATATCGCCCCTGCAAGACGCGGATGTAGCCGCAGATGTTCCCAAAGGACGTCCGAATACGCGGATCCCGCACATGGGACAATAGCGCGACAGCAGCGGCGGCCTGATCCACATCGTTAAGGGAGTGGTAGCGGGCGATTTGGAGACGGGCCATCGCAGCTCGCACGCGCTCGTCCGGAGTGACCGCTATCGCCTCTATATCCTCAGCGACTCGACTCATCGCCGGCCGTTCGAGAAAGAGCGACGTCTGACAGAGACCCCACAGCGCTGCGACTCGGTCACGACGGTCGAGAGCGACATCCGCCGCTTGCGTGAAGCGAGCCTCGGCGTCGGCCAGGTCGAAGCAGAGGAAGGCTGCCGTTCCCGCTACGTGCAACGCGTGCGAACGTAAAGGATCAGCGTCCGTCACGCGATCGGAGGTCGATGCGGCCAGAGCTCGGGCTGCGTGCAAGCGGCCGCTTCGGAAAGCAACTTCGGCGTCGATTAGCTCCAAGACAGGTAGCGTCAGGCCGAACTGTGAGGACGCTGCATCTGCAAACGACTCCAGGGTCGCAATCCGGCCAGCATCGAGCAGATCGCGTAACGATGCGTTAAGAAGTCTCTCCATCTGTTCGCCAAGGGCGAACGTTCTTATCAAGAGGAACGCGTGATCCCAGTCCTCACGTGCGACCGCCTCCTCGAGCGCGGCCGCGACAGGCACCAAATCACCCCCACTCCGAAGCTTCTCAAGCAGGAATGTTCGGGCGAGCGGATGCAGAACGATGTCGTTGCTCGCAACGTGTGCGAGTCCGGTTTGCAACACATGCGCAGCAACGATAGGCGAGGGCTCGGAGTCGTCACCCAATCGGACGAGTCCGCCACGGTGAACAGCCGCTTCGATCAGCAACCGCTGAACCGCTGGGTCTGCTCGGGCGAAGATTTCCTCCGCAAAGAAGCTATACAGTACTGACGTTGTTCTGTTTGGCGGGTCGATCGAAATCGAGTTCGTAGCGGCGAGTAGGCCAATGACTGCCGGCCACCCGTGTGCTTGCGCGATGGCTTCAGGCGTAGGCGTTTTGAACGCAAGCACCTCCCGTACCTCGTCGGGCGTAAGTCGTAAGTCGTCCGCACCGATCTCGCCGAGCTCGCCGTACATGAGGCGTCGCGCGCTTACCCAGATCGGCCGTGAACGCGAGGCGATCACTAGGCGGAACCGGTCGGTCTCATGAAGTACCTCAACGAGGCGTTCCGCGGGAGGCGAGCCTTCGATCCTGTCGTAATCATCGATCGCGAGAACTACTCCTGCGGGCGCGGCGGCGACGGCGTGGCGCAATCCCTTTGCGAGTTCCTCTGCAGCGCGCGCGGGATGCTCGAGCGTCTCTAGCAACTCATCGATGTACCGTGCCGCACCGGGTGCCGCCGCTTCGAACGCGGACGCTATCCCGCGCGCTAGGGCGGCGACGTCTCGTGCCTCCCGCCTGGCGGCGTAACGGATGGCGTTTCGGGTAGCCACTGATTAAGCAACGTCGTCTTCCCGTAACCGGGTGGCGCAAGAATCAAGACCGTTCGGGATCCGAGTGATTCGGCGAGGCGCCGAGCCGCGGACGGTCGATTTCCACACCTCCGGGAGGCAGATCTGGATGTTGCTTACTGCTCGTCATGCCGCATCTGCCATCGCCTGTCTAGTTGGTGACGCCAGTTGTCCACAACCTACTCCGGGCTCAGAGGCGGGGCTTGCGCCCGCGGCGGTTTCGGCCGCCGCGGGCGTTGCCGTCAGCCCCCGCCGTCCGCTCGCGCGGCGGCGATGCTCTTCGCCAGCGGGTCGTGGCCCGTCAGGAGGCGGTACGCGATCGGGATCTGGCGCCTGCGGTTGACGCCGAGCTTCTGCCGAAGGACGTCGGAGTGCGCCTTCGCGGTGCGGGCCGAGATGCCGAGGGCGTGGCCGACCTCCTCGTTCGACAGCCCCTGCGCGATGAGCTCGATCACCTCGCGCTGGCGCGGCGTGATCGACGCTGGGTCTCGCATTGCCTGCATGCGACGAACCTAACGGCGCTCGCGGAGGAGCGACCATCGGCCGAAGGGCGTATTCAGATCAGGCGCGAACCGGCGCTCGGCGAGCGATGAACGACGCCTCGTGGGCGCGCGCGTTCGCGGCCCGAGCGTCGTCCTCGTCGACGGCTCCGATCCGAAGCAGGAGCTCGAACTCGTCGCGGAGGTGCGTTCGCATCATCTCGGGCCCGTCGGTCGCGATCGTGAACGGCACGCCATGGGCGACGAAGGCCCGGAACGTCTCGCGCACGGCGTCCTCGTCGGCCAGCGCCTTCGTCAGGAGGTTCGACGTGGGGCAGATCTCGAGCGTGACCTCGGCCTCCCGCGCAGCAGCGCCATCAGGTCTGGGTCGCGCGCGGCGAGGATGCCGTGCCCGATGCGATCGGGCGAAGCGCGACGACGACCTCGGCGATCTCCTCGATGCCGAACAGGCCGCCCTCCTCGCCGACGTGGATCGTGATCGCCGAGGCCGAGGTCTCGCGCGACCTCGACCTGTTCGCGGATCTGCGTGTAGTCGTAGCGCTCGCCGCCTGGGCGCGGGCCGGCGATGTCGACGCCGACGACGCCGCGCGACGCGTACTTCGCGGCCTTCTCGACGATCACCATGTTCTGCTCGGCGGTGAACGTCCGGTCCATCATCAGGATCAGCCCGGCGCGCACCTGCGGGTACTCGAGCGACGCGCGGTCGAGGCCGCGGACGGCGGCCAGGATGATGTGGTCGAGGTCGCGCTCGCCGCCGCGGTTCCGCTTCATCGGGTTGAAGCGCAGCTCGAGCGTCGTGATCCCCTGCGACCGGTACGCGCCGCCGATCGCGGCGTGCACCGACCGCTCGACCGCGATCGGCGAGCTCTGGATCAGCTCCGTGAGGTGGTAGATGCGGTCGAGCGCGTCGAGGTCCGGCACGCCGCGCGGGTCCGACACCGTGACCATCCGGTCGAACTCCCAGTAGTCGCGCGTCGGGAGCGCGATCCCCTGCTCGTGCGCGAGGCTCCACATGATGTCGGAGGCGACCGAGCCGCCGAGGTGGGTGTGCAACTCGGCGAGGCCGCCCTCGAACATCGGGCGATCCTACTCTCGGCGCGGGACGGGACGGTCGAGCTGGGACTCCGCGAGCGCCGTCGCGAGGTCGACAGCGTCCTCCAGCAGCCGCTCGTCGAGGAGCGTCCGCCGTGTCTTCGGGTAGGTGGTACTCGTCGTAGGGGAAGTGCGCGATCGTCGCGGCCGGCACGCCGGCGTCGGCGAACCAGTGGGAGTCGAGGCCGCCGGTCGCCGGCCCGGTCTCGACGGCATAGCCGCGCGGGGAGGCCGAGCGCGCGCGCAGCCTCGAACAAGCGCCCGCGCAGCTCGTCGGGCGACGCGAGCAGCATCAGCTGTGACCCGCGCCCGATGCAATCGAGGTTCACCACGCCCGCGATCGTGCGGAGCTCGCCGCGGATCTTCGCCTCGTCGACGTAGAAGCGCGAACCGAGCAGCTTGCTCTCCTCGGCCGCGAAGGCGACGAGCGTCACGTCGCGGTCGCGGAGCCGCTCGCCGATGCGACGCACGCCCTCGACGCCGCTCGCGTTGTCGATCGCGCCGGGGCCGCGCCAGACCGAGTCGTAGTGCGCCGTGACGAGGACGCGCTGCTCGCCGCGACCCGCGTCCGTCGGCGATCACGTTCCGCTCCCGCCGGCGCACGAACTCGCCGGCGACGCGCAGGCGCACGTGCGTCCCGTCCTCGAGCCGACCCGCGTCGGCTGCCGAGAGAAACGCCGTCGGCGGAGTCGTCACCGGGTAGTGCGGGGTCGCGAACGGGATGGCGCCGCGGCTGAACGGGCTCGTCATCAGGCGCGCGCGGTCGCGGCCGTCGGCATCGACGACGGCGAACGTCGCGAGCCGACCGTCGCCGACCGGCGCCGGCCCCTCGCCGATCCGCTCACGACGCCCTCGACGTCGACCGCGTGGGCGAACATGCACGGCCCCGCCGGCCACCGCTCGCCTTCCACCTCGAGCAGCGGCTCCTCCGGCTCGTACGCCGAGGAGGTCGAACTCCTGGAACCGCGGCTCGAGCCCGAGCTCGCGGAACGCCGTCGCGACGGTGTCGGCGGCGCGGGCGGCGGCGCTCGAGCCGGCCGGCCGCGGCCCGACCTCCGCGACAGCGCCTCGACGAGGTTCACGGCGGCGAGTCTACGCACGGGGACGGCGCGACCGAGTCGGCGGCCGCGGCGAATACGATCTGGCCGTGCGCCCGCGCCCGCAGCGGCTCCAGCGTCTGCCGGAGCAGTACTTCGTCGCGCTCCTCGAGCGCGTCGCGGCCGCCGCAACCGAGGGCGGGCCGCCGTTCGTCGACCTCGGCCGCGGGAACCCCGACAGCGGGCCGCCGCCGCACGTGGTGCGCCGCCTCGCGGAGGCCGCCGCGGCCCCCTCCGCTCACGGCTACGCCCACATCCGCGGCTCGGTGCGGCTGAAGGAGGCGCTCGCGCGGCGCTACCGCGACGTCTACGGGGTCGAGCTCGACCCCGAGCGCGAGGTCGCCGTCGTCCCCGGCACGAAGACGGCGATCGTCGAGCTCGCGCTCGTCGTGGCCGAGCGTGGCGACACGATCCTGCTGCCGGACCCGTACTACCCGGACTACCGGTCGGGCGTCGCGCTCGCCGGCGCGACGCTCGGGCTCGTGGAGCTCGATCCCGCCGCGGGCTGGGCGCCGGCGCTCGACCGCGCGCCGGCTGCGGCGGCGCTCTACCTCAACTACCCGTCGAACCCGTGCGCCGTCGCGGCTCCTCCCGGCGTCTTCGAGGCGGCGATCGACTACGCCGGCCGGACGGGCGCCGTCGTCGTCCACGACGCGGCGTACGTCGACCTCGTCTTCGACGGCCGACCGCCGCAGAGCTTCCTCGCGACGCCCGGGGCGAAGGACGTCGGGGTGGAGCTCTTCTCGATGTCGAAGACGTACGGCATGGCAGGCTGGCGGATCGGGTTCGTCGTCGGGAACGCCGAGATCGTCGAGCGCGTGAACGTGCTGAACGACCACTCGCGCGTCGGGATCTTCCAGCCGCTCCAGGACGCGGCGACCGCCGCGCTCGAGGGGCCGCAGGACTCGGTCGAGGCGCGGCGCGCGACGTACGAGCGGCGGCGCGATCTCGTCGTCGCCGCGCTGCCGGAGCCGCCGCGCTGCGAGGGGACGTTCTTCGTCTGGGTGAGGCTGCCGGAGGGCTGGACGCCCGAGCGGCTGCTCGCCGAGGAGCGGGTCGCCGTCGCACCGGGAGAGGGCTTCGGCCCCGGCGGTCGCGGCTGGGCGCGGCTCTCGCTGGCGGTGCCGGACGAGACGCTCGAGCTCGGGATCGAGCGGCTCGGGCGCGTGTTCGCAGGCGCGGCCGCGACGGGCGCGGGTGCGCGCGCGTGAAGATCGGGATCGTGGTGCCGTTCTCGTGGTCGTACTGGGGCGGCGTGGTGGAGCACGCGGAGAACCAGGCGGCGGCGCTGTCGGCGCGGGGGCACGACGTGCGGATCGTGATCGGGCACGACCCGCCCGGGAAGCTCACGCGGCTCCTCCACCCGCGGACCGGGCGCCACGGCGACCTCCCCCCCGGCGTCATCACCGTCGGGCGGTCGGTCGTCGTGCCGGCGAACGGGTCGCTCCCGAACATCGTCCTCTCGCCGCCCGTCGTGGGGCGGATTCGACGCCTGCTCGACCGCGAGCGGTTCGACGTCGTCCACGTCCACGAGCCGATGACGCCGGCGATCTGCGTCGCGACGCTCGCGTACGCGCAGTGTCCTCTCGTCGGGACCTGGCATGCGGCGGGCGAGCTGAAGTGGATGCCGGGCGCGACGAAGATCTGGGGATTCCTCGCCGACCGCGTCGACGCGCGCGATCGCCGTCTCCGAGCAGGCCGCCGTCGACGGCGACGGCGCTGGCTGCCGGGCGAGTACGAGATCGTCCCGAACGGGGTCGTCCTCCCGCCGCAGCCCGACGCCGGGAACCGCGAACATCGAGTCGTTTTCATCGGCCGGCACGACCCGCGCAAGGGGCTGGCGGTGCTCCTGCGCGCGTGGCCCGACGTCCACCGCCGCACGGGTGCGCGCCTGCGCCTCGTCGGCACCGACCCCCTCCAGTACCGGCTGCTGCACGCGCGGTTGCGTGTCGACGAGTCGGGCATCGACGTCCTCGGGGTGATCACCGACGATGCGCTGACGGACGAGCTTCTCGCCGCGAAGCTCCTCGTGTCTCCCGCGCTCGGCGGGGAGAGCTTCGGCATGGTTCTCACGCGCGCGTTCGCGTGCGCGACGCCGGCCGTCGCCTCCGACATCCCCGGCTACGCGGCCGTGGCCACGGACGACGCCGCGACGCTGGTTCCGCCCGGGGACGAAAGCGCGCTCGCGGATGCCGTCGTCGAGCTGCTCGAGGACGAGGGGCGGCGGAGCGCCATGGGCGCCGCGGCGCGAGCGCTCGCCGCGGATCGGTACGCGTGGAGCGACGTCGCGCGCCGGCTCGAGGCGACCTACGAGCGGGTTGTCGCATGAGCGTCCGCACATCCCGCGCGGGTGGCGCCTCCTGCTCCTCCTCCCGGTGCTCGCGGGCGCGCTCCTGCTCGTCTGGTGGCGAGGGCCGGAGTGGGGAGCCGTGCACGACGCCTTCACCGTCGTCCGCTGGCGGTGGGTCGTCGCGGCCGTCGGCCTCAACCTGCTCTCCGTCGTCTTGCGCGCGGTCGCGTGGCGAACGGCGATCCGGCAGGCGATGCCGCCGCCGCACCCCGCGTTCCCGCTCGTCTTCTCGGCCTTCTCCGTCGGGCTGTTCGCGAACGCGGTGCTCCCGGGCCGCGTGGGCGAGCTGGCGCGCGTCGCCGTGCTGACCCGGCGGATGCCGGGACGCGAGGGCGCGGGCGTGACGCTGATCGGCTCGGTCTTCGCCCACCGCGTCTTCGATCTCTTCCCGGTCGTCGCGCTCGTGACGTGGGTGCTGCTGGCGGCGAAGGTCCCGCACTGGGCGATCACGAGCCTCCTGCTCGTGCTCGCCGTCGGGTTCGGCCTCTTCGCCTTCGCCCTCGTCAGCGCGCGCCGCCACCACGACCCGATCGACGGCCTCGGCACGGTGCGGAAGCTGATCGCGCGGGCGCGGACCGGGCTCGCGGTCATGCGCGCGCCGCTCCCGGCCGCGACGGCGGCCGCGTTCCAGTTCCTCGGCTGGACGTGCCAGCTCCTCGCGGTCTACACGGCGATGCGCGCCTTCCACATCTACACGCCGCTCGCCGCGGCCGGTCTCGTGCTCGTCCTGATGAACCTCGCGACGATCTTCCCGCTGTGGCCCGGCAACATCGGGCTCGTGCAGGCGGCGGTGGCGCTGCCGCTCGTCTCCTACGGCGTCGCCTACGCGCGCGGGTTCGCCTTCGGGATCGGCCTGCAGGCGATCGAGGCGTCGGTCGGCGTCGGGATCGGCGTCCTGTTCCTCGCGCGCGAGGGGCTGTCGTACGCGGTGCTGAAGGAGATCCCGGAGGCGACGGAGGTCGAGGTCGATGCGCTCGAGGCGCCCGTCGAGCACGAAGATGCGCGCGCTGGCGTCTCCGGCTAGCCTCAAGGGCGTCCTCTCCCCGGTCGAGGCGGCGGCCCAGCTGGCGGCGGGGATGCGGCGGGTCGCGGGCGTCGCTGCGCTCGAGGTGCCCGGTCGCCGACGGTGGAGAGGGGACCGCCGAGGTGCTGGCGGCGCGCCTCGGCGGCGAGTGGCTGGACGCCGAGGTGTCGGACGCGCTCGGGCGGCCGACGACGGCGCGCTACCTCGTGCTGCGCGACGGCACCGCCGTCATCGAGTCGGCGGAGGCCGTCGGGCTCGCGAAGCTCGCGCCGCGCGAGCGCGACCCGCTCGTCGCGTCGAGCCGCGGCGTCGGCGAGCTGATCCTCGCCGCGCTCGCGACGCGGCCGACCTCGCTCCTCGTCTGCGTCGGCGGCACCGCGACCGTGGACGGCGGAGCGGGGATGAGATCGGTCGCCGAGCCGTTCGTCCACGGCGTTCCGATTCGCGTCGCCTGCGACGTCCGCAGCCCGCTCCTCGGCGACGAGGGAGCGGCGCGCGTCTTCGGACCGCAGAAGGGCGCCGACGCGGACGCCGTCGAGCTCCTCGAGGAGCGGCTGGCGGCGCTGCCCGAGCTCGTGCCGTTCCGCGACCTTCCCGGCGCCGGCGCGGGCGGCGGCCTCGGCGCGGGGCTCGCGGCGCTCGGCGGCGAGCTCGTCTCCGGCGCGGACCTCGTGCTCGACCTGATCGGCTTCGACGACCTCGCGCGCGGCGCCGATCTCGTCGTCACGGGCGAGGGCACCGTCGACGCTACGACCTCGCCGGCAAGGCGCCGGGAGCCGTCGTCCGGCGCTGCGCCGCGCTCGGGGTTCGCTGCGAGCTCTTCGGCGGCCTCGTCCGCGACGGGATCGAGGCGCGCGGGCTCTGCCGGCCGCCGCGACCAGGCGGCCGAGGACGTCGTCGAGCTCGGCGAGGAGCTAGCGCTGTCCCTCTTCGGTCTCGCGTAGCCGGCGCGCCATCGCCAGGAGGAGCGGCCACGCGATCGACGCGTTCTCCTCGACGAGCGGCCGGAACTGCCACGAGGTGAGACCGTACGCGAGGACGTCGGTCTTCGCGGTGATCGTCGCCGAGCGGGCGCCCTCGTCGATGAGCGCGATCTCGCCGAAGTGGTCGCCGCGGCCGAGCGTCCGCCGTTCCTCGCCGCCGACGGTGACGACGGCCTCGCCGTCGCCGATCACGAAGAAGCCGACACCGGAGCCGCCCTCGGTCGTGATCTCGCGACCGGCGGGGAAGGTTCGCTCGGTGAACGTCCGGGCGAGCGTGTCGAGCTGCTTGTCGCCGATCCCGTCGAAGAGCGAGACGTGTCTGAGGAGTTCCGTGGGAGCCGCCATGCAGCGATCCTAGTACAGAGTCGCGGCTCCGCCGTCACTCGACGGGCCGGTGGCGCCGCGGACGCGGCGTCCTCCGCACGTCGCGGCGAGCTCCTCGATCCGGCCCTGGGCGAGCGAGAGCCGCTCCGCGCAGAGGCGGTAGAGCTCCTCGCCGCGCTCCCAGAGCGTCGGTCAGCTCGTCCAGCCCGACGTCGCCGCGCTCGAGCCGCTCGACGATCTGCTCGAGCTCGCGCTGGGCCTCCTCGAAGGTCGGCTCCGTCACTCGACGCGCGCTCCGAACGCGCCCTCGGCGACCTCGACGCGATCGCGGTGCCCGGCGGCGGCGGCTGCGGACGAGCCGGTCCCCGCGCGGACGATCGCGTACCCGCGCTCGAGCGTCGCCTTCGGCGACAGCGCGCGCAGCCGCCCGTGCGCGTGCTCGAGGCGGCCGCGCTTGCGCTCGAGCGCGAGGAGCGGCGCGCGCCGGAGCCGTTCGTGCGCCGCCGTCGACGCGCTGCGCGTGCCGCGCGCAGACGCGCGCGCGCCGCGCGCGAGGCCGGCGCGCGCGCGCTCGAGCCGTGTGCAGCAGCTCGTCCAGGTCCGGGACGACGAGGCGCGCCGCGACCGACGGCGTGGCGGCGCGGACGTCGGCCGCGAGGTCGCACAGCGGCGTGTCCTGCTCGTGCCCGACCGCCGAGACGACCGGCACCGGACACGACGCCACCGCGCGCACGACGCGCTCGTCCGAGAACGGCAGCAGGTCCTCGAAGCTGCCGCCGCCGCGCGCGATGACGACGACGTCGACGCCGCGCGCGCACAGAGTCGGAGATCGCGGTCGCGACCGCCGGCGCCGCGCGCGGTCCCTGCACGTACGTCTCGGCGACGAGCGACGTTCGCGGGCGGGAACCGCTCGACGATCGCCGTCAGGACGTCGCGCTTCGCCGCCGCGTCGTTGCCGGTGACGAGCCCGATCAGGCGCGGGATCCGCGGCAGCGGCCGCTTGCGCGCGGCGGCGAAGAGCCCCTCGGCGGCGAGCTTCTGCTTCCGCCGCTCGAGCGCGGCGAGGTGGGCGCCGAGCCCGAACCGCTCGATCGAGAGCGCGCGCAGGCGGAAGTCGCCGCGCTGCTCGAACAGCTCCGGGCCGTCCGAAGACGTGGACGCGCTCGCCGTCGACGAGGTCGAGCCGGAGCGCGTCGAACTGGCCTCGCGGCATCTGGACGGCGAGACACGCGCCGCTCTCGGGATCCTTGAGCGTGAAGAAGACCGACGCCCACCGCGCCTGGCGGCGCAGCTCGGTCACCTCGCCCTCGACCCAGACGGTCGGCAGCCGCTCGAGCCACCGGGAGATGCCGGCGTTGAACGCGCGCACGGAGTAGACCTTGCGGCCGTCGACCTCCGTGGCCTCGACCTTCGCCCCGGTCACGGGGGACCAGAGGCTTGATGCGGATTGGCGCTTCGGTCAATGCGCTAGAGGCAGGATCTCGGCGGCGGTCTCGTGCCTGCAGCCGGCGAGAACGAGCTCGACGGCGCGGTGCAGGTCGGCCTCGGAGTGCGCGATCTTCTCGGCGAGCGGCAGCGGGTAACCGGCCTCGATCAGCACGTGGAGACGCCACGACTCGACCTTCTCGCGCTCCGACTGGTGTTCGACCGCCTGTGTCATTGGCCCCGCCGCACCTTTACTCGCCGTTGCCGCGCCTTTTCGCTTCGTATTGGACGAACCCTGCCTCCGGAAGTTTGCCGCGAAACGTCGTTTCGAAGGTTACGCCCGCGATGCGATCTCGTCGAGCTTCCGGCCGAGATCGGTCAGCCGCGCGTCGAGCACCGTGCGCTCGGTCTCCGCGTCGGCGGCGATCTCCCGCAGCCGCTCGCGCAGGTTCGTCTCGACCTCTTGCGCCCGTTGCTCGAGGGCCGCGAGCGCCTCGTCGCGCTGCCGGTCGATCGCGCTCCGAAGCTGCGACAGCCGCCGTTCGACGCGCTGGACGGCCGCGTCCGTGACCTGCGTCACGCGCTCGGCGAGCACCCCGTCGGCCTGTCGCGCGAACCGCTCGACCGCCACGTCGAGCTCGCGGCCGAGGCGCCTCGCCGCCTCCTCGCGCGCGCCGCGGATCGTCGTGTCGAACTGCTCCGACGCCGCCTCGGAGTACCGCGCGCGGCGCGCGAGACGACGCGCTGGAGCTGCTCGACCTGCCGCCGCTCCGAGTCGGCGAGCGTCGCCTGGACCCGCTGGGTCGCGTCGGCGTGCTCGCGCTCGATCTGCTCGTTCAGCTCGCGCTCGCGCCGCCGCAGCCGCTCGGCCACGTCGAGGAGCGCCTGCCGCCGCTCGGCCGCGTGCTGCTCGAGCTCCGCGCGACGCCGACTCGAGAACCTCCTTCGCGGCGCGTCTCGAGGTCCGTGCGCAGCCGCGTCACGAGCGCGCGCTGCTCGTCGATCGTCGACTGCAGGCCCTCCGCGTCCTGGCCGATCCGAGCCTCGATCTCGACCATCAGCTGGCGCTGCCGCTGCGCGACGCGCGAGAGCTCGTCGGCGAGCCCGTGCTGGAGCTTCTCGAGGTCGCTGCTCCATGTCGCGAGCCGCTGCTCGACCCGGCGCTGGGCCGTCGCGAGCGCTTCGGCGAGCTCGGCGGTCGCCTCGCGCTCGCGGTCGGCGACCTCGCGCCGCCGTTCCTCGGCGAGCCGCCGTTCCTCCGCGACGAGCGCCGAGAGCGAGTCGGCGCGAGCCCGCGCGAGAATCCCCTCGAGCTCGGCCGAACGCTCGGCGACCTCGCGCTCGACGACGGCGTCGAACTCGCTCTTTCCCGCGCTCGATCTGCGCTTCGACGTCGTGCGCGTGCGCCTTCGCCTGCCGTAGCGCGACGAATGCCGCGAGCGGCGACGCGTCGCTGCGACGGCGGCGGCCAGGAAGGCGAGTACAACGGCGAACGTCCACGGGCGATTAGGTTAGGCGCGCGGTGACGCTGCGACGGCGAGGAGGACGAACGCCCACGAGAGGACGCGGAGCGCGCGCTCGAAGCGGCTCGACGCCCATCGGTCGTCCCGAGCGTCCGGCGGGCGTGCCGCACGGGCGTCGACAGGTGCCGCTGCGCGAGGGAGGCCGCGAACGCGAACGCCGCGGCGAGGCCCGCCTCGATCGCGCAGTGCCTGCGCCTCGACGAAGAAGCCCGTCAGCGCGGGGAACGCGCCCCAGGCCAGCGCGAACCAGCCGTCCGAGTGGAAGCGACCGCCGACGAGCTCGAGGTTGTAGGCCGGGACGAGGAACGCGCCGGCCGCGACGAAGACGAGCAGCCACGACGCCCCACGCGAGCGCCGCGCCGACGCCGATCGCCGCCGCGCCGGCGAGCGACGTCGACGGCGAGCGTCCACAGAGCACGGCGTCGGGAATACGCGTCCGCAGCGGGCGGCCCCGCAGCTCGTCGAGCGCGTGCGCGGCGACGCCGAGCGCGAGCGCGAACGCCGCGAGCGCCCACAGCATCCGGTCGAGGTGGAAGTCGCGGCGCGAGCGCGGCGCCGATCGCGACGTACGAGAGGTGCCACGCCGTGTAGGGCGGGTGCAGGAGCGTGACGTAGTCGCGCCAGCCGCCGCGGTCGAGCGCGTAGTACGCGGGCCGGACCTCCTGCGTCACTCCCTGCGGCCCCACGTCACGATCCCGCCGCCGACGCTGAGCCTTCGGGCACGGCGACGTCGCGGATTCCCGGCTTCGCGCCACGCCTCGACGAGGCGCGCGAGCGGCCACCGGTCGTAGAAGCCGCGAATCGACGGGCCGAGGAACGACCCGACCTCGCGCCAACCGCTCCCGATCGCGACGCCCGCCGCCGGGAGCCCGGCTCGAACCCAGAGCTCCCACGGCGCGCGCCAGACGCCCCGCGGGACGCCGAACTCGAGCGCTGCGATCGTGCCGCCCGGGCGAACGACGCGCGCGAGGCTCGCGCAGCGTCGCCGCCGGGTCGTCCACGTAGCGGAGCAGGTACGTGAAGGTGAGCGCGTCGAAGCGCGCGTCCTCGAACGGAAGCGCGTCGGCGCTCGCCTCGACGAGCTCGACGTCGGGGCCGAGGCGCCGCCGTGCCTCGGCGAGCATCGCGGCGCTCTGGTCGACGCCGACGACGGCGCAGCCCTTCTGCGCGCGAGCAGCTCGCGCGCGACGGCGCCGGTCCCGGTCGCGACGTCGAGCACGCGTGTCGCCGGGTCCGGCCTCGACGCGCGAGACGAGGAACCGCCGCCAGCGCGGATCCTGGCCGAACGACAGGAGCGCGGCGTACCGGTCGTACGTCGGCCCGAGCGGCGCGAAAAGCCGCTTTCGCCTGCTCTGCCGTCGCCGTCACGGCGCCACTCTAGAGAAGCTCTGACGGAATGACGGCCCGTCGACCGCGTCGCGCGTGTTGCGGCCGACCGCACCTGCGGGACCCGCCGTAAGCTGCCCGCCGTGCCGCTCGCGGCCGACCTGGAGCGGATCGCAGGGGCCGCCTCGACGTACGGCGCCGTCGCGGCCGTGCTGGCGGCGGAGCCGACGGGCGGCCGGAGGACGTACCTCGTCGCTCTCGTCGACGGCGAGGCGCGGACCTGGGTCGCGCTCGACGACGACGGACGTCCTCTCGAGCGGAGGGAGGACGTGCGCGAGACGGCGTCGATCGTGGTGCTCTGCGAGGTGGCGGCCGAGGTCGCCGGCGGCGGCACGCTCGACGACCTGCGCGCGCGCCTGGCGCAGCTGCGGGTGACGGAGAACCCACCGGGGATCGAGGAGGCGGAGGCCGCGGCGCTCGCGCTCGAGCGCACTGTCGGCGCGCCGCCGCAGGTCGCCTCGCCCGACTACCTCGACGCCGTCGGGGCGGCGACGCGCGCCCTGGAGGAGGCGCTCGGCGAGCTCGGCTCGCCGTTCGGAGCGGCGATGCGTGCGGCCGCCGGCGCGGTCGACGAGTTCGTGCGCGAGGTCGAGACCGTCCTACCGCCTCCCGCTGCGGTAGCGCGGTGGGAAGCGTCTACGGCCAGACGCCGTCGCCGGCGTCCGGTCGAGCGGCCGGTCGGGGCCGCAGACGCGAGCGCCGGTACTCGTCGGCTCGCGCGGGTAGACGCGCTCCCAGTAGTCGACGGCGAGCCGGCGCGCGTAACGCGCGGCCGGCGCCGAGGCGGCGCGCGACCTCCTCGACGTCCTGCAGCCCGTCGCACGTCGCGAGCGCCTCGCTGTCGACGCCGGCGAGGTGACGCGTCTCGTGCGCGAGCACGAAGACCCGTAGGCGAGGTCGTCGAGCTTCTGGCCGCCGGCAGGGCGCTCGTGTCGAGTAGGTCAGGTCGTCGAGCGCGTCGCAGACCACGGGCGCGAGGTTCGCGCGGCCGGTGTAGAAGTTCGCGAACCCGTCGACGTCGATCGTCGGCGACGTCGCGGAAGGCCGCCGCCTCCGCGAGGACTTGCTTCCAGCCGGCTGCGTCCCAGCACCGGATCTCGATCGTCCGCCCCGTGATGTCGCGCGACCGCGGCCGCGTACGCGGCTGGACGTGGCTGATCGACGTCGCGCGCGGCGATCGCGCGGGAGTCGCCGCGACTCCGAGAGAAGCGACGGAGAGCCGTGCGAAGGCACGCTCGCCGGCGTCGGCCGCTTGCGCCTCGGTCGCCGCCATCGCCGGGCCGACGTCGAAGTCGTTCCGTCGTAGAAGCGATGCAGGAGGAGCACGTTCCGCTCCAATCGGCGCACGACCTGCGCACGAGGCGCTCGACGCCCGCAGCCGCGGCGACGGCGCCTGCATCGACCGAGCGCGAGAACGTCCGCGCGCAGCCGCGAGAGGACCGCACGCGCGCCGGCCCGCCGTGCGCGCTCGAAGTCGTCGCGCCAGCTCACGTAGGCCGCACCCACGTCAGCTCGTCGGGCGAGAGGCCGCTACGAGTCGATGCCGCGCCGGTGCCGCAGCCGGCGACGACGAGACATGGCGGCGAGGACGACGGCGGCCTTCACGTTGCTAGGGTGCCTGACGTGGAGGGCGGCGGCTTCGGATTTCCCTTCGGCGGCGATCCAGAGGATCTCCTCCGCGGGCTGCGCGAGTTCGCGGAGCAGCAGGCCGAGACGGTGCAGGAGGCGCAGCGCGAGCAGTTCGCGACGCTGACGCTGAACACCGCGGTCGATCTCACCTCGGCGGCGCTGTCGCAGTTCCAGGCGAGCGGGAACGCCCGAGGAGCAGTCGATCGCGCTCCGCGACGCGATGCGCGTCCTCTTCCCCGAGGCGGTCGCGCTCGTGAGCGCCGCGCGCCAGGGCTTCATGCGCGAGCAGCTAGAGGGGCTCTCGGCGCGGCGCGGAACCTACCGACGCCCGCCCACCGCGCCCGCTCTACGATCCGGCCGCGTGACCCTCCTCGACAAGGTCGATCGTCCGGACGCTCCCGGCGGTGCCGCGGCCGGTCGTCCGCCGCCTCTCCTCGCGCTACATCGCCGGCCCGACGCTCGACGACGCGGTCCGCGTCGTCCGCGCGCTGAACGCCAGCGGGCAAGCTGGCGACGATCGACGTCCTCGGCGAGGAGATCACGAACGCCGGCGAGGCGCGCCGAGATCACGGCGCAGTACCACGAGGTGCTCGCACGGATCGACGACGAAGGCCTCGACTCGAACATCTCCGTGAAGCTGACCGCGCTCGGGCTCGAGCTCGACGCCGCTCTCTGCAAGGAGCAGCCTCGCGGCCGTCGTCGCCGACGCGCAGGCGCGCGGCAACTTCGTCCGCATCGACATGGAGGACTCGTCGACGACCGACGACACGCTGCGCTCTACCGCGAGCTGCGCGCGGAGGGGCACGAGAACGTCGGCGTCGTCCTGCAGGCGTACCTGCGGCGGACGATCGACGACATCCCGGGCCTCCACAACGTGCGTCTCTGCAAGGGCATCTACGTCGAGCCGCCCGAGATCGCCTACCGCGAGTACGAGAGCGTGCGGTCGAACTTCGTGCGTCTGCCTCGAGCGGCTGCTCGACGCACGGCGCCTACGTCGCCGTCGCGACGCACGACGAGGAGCTGATCGCCCGCGCGCTGCGGACGATCCGCGAGCGGAACCTCGGCCGCGACGAGTACGAGTTCCAGATGCTGCTCGGCGTCCGCGTGGACCGCGGCCGACCAGCTCGTCCGCGAGGGTCACCGCGCTGCGCGTCTACGTCCCGTACGGGACGCACTGGTACGAGTACTCGCTGCGGCGCCTGCAGGAGAACCCGAAGCTCGCCGGCTACATCGCGGCCGACACCGTCAGCCGGATCGTCCGGCGATAGCCCGCGCGTGCTAGGGCGGCGGCGGGCGCGGGCCGCTCGTCGACGACCTCGTCCTCGACGACCGTGCGCCGGCGCGCCGGCGCGACGGCGCGCCGCGCGGGGTAGGCGCCGTCGTCGACGTACGCGGCACGACGGCGGCGCAGGTAGCCGGGGCCCCACGACTCGAGGAGCAGGAAGTCGAGGATCAGCGCCGACGAGGCCGACGATCATCAGGATCCAGCCGGCGGTGTTCGGATCGACCGCAGGGTCGCCGCTCGGGTTGACCGCGAACGCGAGGATCGCCCCGACGGCGATGATGATGAGGCTGACGCCGATGCCCACGCGACGGCTCTGTGCCCGCGTCGGCCGAAGTTCAAGCCTCCGCGCTGCTCGGGACGTGCGACGAGCAGCGAGAACCCGCCGTCGACGACGAGCGTCTGGCCGCGCACCATGTCGGCGTCCGGCGAGCAGAGGAACGCGACCGCTCCCGCCATGTCGTCGGGCGACGACGAGCCGGCCGACCGGGTTCGCGGCTCCCGCGCGCAGCATCTCCTCGCGGTTCGGGAAGTGCTCGAGCGCGCCGGTCTCGACGACGCCGCCGGAGACCGCGTTGACGCGGATCCCGCGCGGCGCGAGCTCGACCGCGAGGTAGCGGACGAGCGACTCGAGCGCCGCCTTCGACGTCCCGACGAGGACGTAGTTCTCGAGCACGCGCTGCGCGCCGAGCGACGAGAGCGCGACGATCGACGACCCCGGCGGCATCGACGGCGCGGCGACGCGCGCGAGCGAGAGGAGCGCGCGCGCGTTCGCGTTCAGCGTCCAGTCCCAGTGCTTGTCCTCGGTCTCGAGCGCCGGGCGGATGACGCCGGTCGCCGCGTTGTGGACGAGCACGTCGAGCGGCCCGAGCGCCTCGACCTCGCCGAGGACGCGGTCCGAGGTGACGTTGCCGCGGACGAGCACGGGCTCCGCGCCGGCGGCGCGAAGCTCGTTCGCCGTCTCCTCGGCGGCGCTGTCGTTCCGCAGGTAGCCGATCGCGACGCGGCGCGCGCCGTCGCGGGCGAAGCGGAGCGCGATCGCGCGGCCGATCCCGCGCGAGCCGCCCGTGACGAGGACGTTCACTCGCGCGCGCGGAAGCGGGTCGTCGGCCGGCGCCGACGACGGGATCTCGTCCCAGCCGGGGCGCGACGCCGGCTCGCGCGGGCCCTCCTCGGCCTTCGACGACGCGTGGCCGAGGCGGTCGAGGAGCGCGATCCGCTCCTCGGCGTAGCGGCGGACCTCGTCGTCCTCCGGGAGGTCCGCGACGAGCTCGCGGACGCGGGCGCGGAGCTGGTAGGCGAAGTGCGGCGTCGCCGGGCCGACGAGCGCGTCGACGTCGTCGCGGGTTGGCTCGCGCATCGGCCGAGAGGCTATCGCTAACGTCGAGCGGGTGGTGCGGCGGGTCTCAGCGGTCGATCTGATGCTGCTCGGGCACCGTCCTCCTGTGGGCGCTCAACATCACGGTCACGCGGTACGTCGTCACGCACGGCTTCAAGCCGCTCGCGTACGCCGTCACGCGCTACTTCGCCGCGACGGCGCTCTTCTGGGCGTTCACCTACGCACGCGAGCGGAGCTTCGCCGTGCAGCTGGCGCGACTCGCGGCTGATCGCGGTCGCGGCGCTGCTGATCTTCGTCAACCAGCTCGCGTTCGTGTACTCGGTGAAGCTGACGACGCGCCTCGACGGTCGCGCTCGTCCTCGGGACGACGCCGATCTTCATCGGCATCCTCGCGACCGCTCGTCGGCCTCGAGCGGCCGGCGCGCGCGTTCTGGGTCGCGGCCGGCGATCTCGTTCGTCGGCGTCGGGCTCGTCGCCGCCGGCGCCGGCGGCGGCTTCTCGGCGAACCTCCTCGGCGACCTGCTCGCCGTGGCGACGGCGGCGACCTGGGGCGCCTACTCGGTCGCGATCGCGCCGCTGATGCGCCGCTACTCGCCGTTCCGGATCAGCGCGCTCGTCCTCGCGCTCGGCTGGGTGCCGCTCGCGCTCGTCGGCACTGCCGCAGGTCGCTCGAGCAGGACTTCGACTTCGGCGCGACGACCTGGCTCGCGCTTCGCGCTTCGCCGTCATCGGCCCGCTCTTCCTGACGAACATCCTCTGGTTCACCGCGATCGCCCGCGTCGGGCCGTCGCGCGCGTCGCTCTTCGCGAACCTCCAGCCGTTCTTCGCGGTCGTGTTCGCGCTGCTCCTCCTGTCGGAGCACCTCAACCGCTGGGAGATCGCCGGCGGGCTCGCGATCGCAGCCGGGATCGTGCTCGAGCGCGCGCTGGCGGCCGCGCATCGCGCCGGTGCCGGTCGAATGACGATCGCTGCGCGAGCGCCTCGCCCGGAAGCCGCCCGGCTACCAGTTCACGATCGGGCGGATCCTCGCGATCTACGCGGGCCTGATGACGACGCTGCTCCTCGCGGCGCTCGACCAGACGATCGTCGCGACGGCGCTGCCCGCGATCGTCTCCGACCTCGGCGGAATCTCGCAGTACTCGTGGGTCTTCACCGCCTACATGCTCACCTCGACGGTCACCGTGCCGCTCTACGGGAAGCTCGGCGACGTCTACGGGCGGAAGTACCTCTTCCTCTTCGCGATCTCGATCTTCCTCGTCGGCTCGGCGCTCTGCGGCCTCGCGACCGGGCATGACGCAGCTCGTCGTCTTCCGCGCGATCCAGGGCGTCGGCGCCGGCGGCCTGTTCCCGCTCTCGCTCGCCGTGATCGGCGCGATCGTGCCGCCACGCGACCGCGGCCGCTACCAGGGGCTGATCGGCGCCGTGTTCGCAGCCGCGTCGATCGCCGGGCCTGCCGTCGGCGGCTTCATCGTCGACAACACGACCTGGCGCTGGGTCTTCCTCGTCAACCTGCCGGTCGGCGGGCTCGCGCTCGCCGTGATCTCGCTCGACGATGCCGCGACGCGCGGCCCGGACGCGGAGCACTCGATCGACTGGCTCGGCGCCGGCGTGCTCGCGGCCGGCACCGCGTCGCTCCTGCTCGGGCTCGTCTGGGGGAGCGACTACGGCTGGCGGAGCGGCCGCGTCGTGCGTCGCGCTCGTCCTCGCGGCGGTGCTGCTCGCGGTGCTTCGCGCTCGTCGGAGCGGCGGCGCGCGCGAGCCGATCCTGCCGTTCGACGTCCTGCGGAACCCGATCGTCGCGTCGTCGATCGCGTGCGTGGCGCTCGTCGGGATGGCGATGTTCGGGACGATCTCGTACGTCCCGCTCTTCGTGCAGGGCGTGATCGGGACGTCGGCGACGTCGTCCGGCGTCGTGCTCACGCCGCTGATGCTCGGCGCCGTGACGACGTCGGTCGTCACGGGGCAGCTCGTGTCGCGGACCGGGCGCTACCGCTGGAACGTCGCTCCTCGGGCCGATCGTGCTGACGATCGGGATGCTGCTCCTCTGGCGGATGGACGTCGACACGACGAACCGCGAGGCGGCGCGGAACATGGTCGTCGCCGGGATCGGGATCGGGCTCGATGATGCAGGTGTTCGTCCTCTCGGTGCAGAACGCCGTCCCGCGCGCGCGCATCGGCTCGGCGACCGCGCTCACGCAGTTCGCGCGCCAGATGGGCGCGACGATCGGCGTCACGATCATCGGCGCGATCGTCAACCACGGCCTGCCGTCGACGGCGCGCGGGCGGGAGTCGGCGCCGCGTCCACCGGCTGCCGCCGGCGCTCCGCGAGGCGCTCGCCGCGGCGCTCCATCCGGCGTTCCTCGCGGCCGCGATCGTCGTCCGCGCTCGTCTGGGTGATCGCGTTCTCGGCGTGAAGGAGGTCGCGCTCCGCGAGTCGGTCGACGAGGTCCGCCGGTCGAGGCGAGCGCCCGCGCGCCCGCCGGCGGCACGCGCTGCTGCCGACGGCGGCGGCACGCGAAGTAGACTCCGAGCGCGATGAACGCCGACTTCATGCCGCTCGACGGCTGGGATCACGTCGAGCTGTGGGTCGGAAACGCGAAGCAGGCCGCGTACTACTACGAGCACGCGTTCGGCTTCCGCCGCACCGCGTACGCGGGCCCCGAGACGCGGCGTGCGCGACCGCGCGAGCTACGTGCTCGAGCAGGGCGAGATCCGGCTCGTCCTCACGAGCGCGCTGCGGCGCGACCACGAGGTCGGCGCAGTTCTCGTTCGTCCACGGCGACGGCGTGAAGGACATCGCGCTGCGCGTCCCCGACGCGCGCGAGGCGTACCGGCAGGCGGTCCAGCGCGGCGCGCGCGGGATCGTGGAGCCGACGTGGGTCGAGGACGAGTGGGGGAAGGTCGAGCTCGCGACGATCGCGACCTACGGCGACGTCGTCCACACGTTCGTCGACCGGAGCGAGTACGAGGGCGCGTACCTCCCGGGCTACGTCGCGCTGGAGTCCGAACGGCCCGGACCGTCGGACGTCGGGCTGCTCGCGATCGACCACGTGCGTCGGCAACGTCGAGCTGGGCCGGATGGAGCACTGGGTCGAGTTCTACGAGCGCGTCTTCGGGATGACCGAGATGCTCCACTTCTCCGACGAGGACATCTCGACCGAGTACTCGGCGCTGATGTCGAAGGTGATGACCGACGGCCAGGGGAAGATCAAGTTCCCGATCAACGAGCCGGCCGAGGGCAAGCGGAAGAGCCAGATCGAGGAGTACCTCGAGTTCAACCACGGGCCGGGCGTCGCAGCACGTCGCGCTGACGACGACGAACATCGTCGAGACGGTCGAGGCGCTGCAGCGGCGCGGCGTCGGTCTTCCTCTCGACGCCCGACGCGTACTACGAGGAGACGCCCGACCGCGTCGGCGACGATCGACGAGTCGTGGGACGGACCTGCGGCGGCTGAGGATCCTCGCCGACCGCGACGACGACGGGTACCTGCTCCAGATCTTCACGAAGACGGCGCAGGACCGGCCGACGCTCTTCTTCGAGGTGATCGAGCGCCACGGCGCGCGCGGCTTCGGCGACGGGAACTTCAAGGCGCTGTTCGAGGCGATCGAGCGCGAGCAGGCGCTGCGCGGCAATCTTTAGCGCGAGCGCTGCAGACGCGCCGGTCTGGGTGCCGGCTCCCGTCGGGTCCGACGCCGGTGAGGCTGTGTACGCTCCCGCGCATGGGAATAGGCGCACTTCTCGTGATCCTCGGCATCATCGTCCTGCATCGTCTGGAACATCTGGATCGGGATCATCCTGATCCTGATCGGCCTGCTGTTCGGCGGCTTCCGCCGGGGCAGCTGGTACTGACGAGGAGCGATCGGGGCAGAGGTCGGGCGTGAGCTCGCTCGACTTCCTCGGCGCCGCCGCACGGCAGGCGTCGGTCCTGAACGAGATCGGGCACCGGCCGTGGCCGCTGCCCGATCGACCCTGGACGCAGGCCCAGACGTGGGAGGACCTGCTCTTCGCGCACTGGCGCGTCGACGCCGGCGAGCTCGAGCGGCTCCTGCCGCCGGAGCTCGCCGCTCGACACCTTCGACGGCGTCCGCGTGGCTCGGCATCACGCCGTTCCGGCTCACCAACCTCCGCCTGCGCGGAATGCCTCCGCTCCCGTGGGTGTCGGCGTTCCCGGAGCTGAACGTGCGGACGTACGCGACGCGCGACGGCCGGCCCGGCATCTGGTTCTTCTCGCTCGACGCCGCGAGCGCGCTCGCGCGTCGAGGCCGCCAAGCGCCTCTACCGCCTGCCGTACCACCGCGCGCGGATGACCGTCGCGCAGCGTCGGCGACGACGTCCACTACGAGTCGGCGCGCCCGGGCGCCGCGTTCAGCGCGTCGCTACCGCGCCGAGCGGCGACGACTTCACCGCCGAGCCGGGCACGCTCGAGCACTTCCTCACGGAGCGCTACTGCCTCTACACGGGCGACGGCGGCCGGCTCTACCGCGCCGACATCCACCACCCGCCGTGGCCGCTGCGGCGCGCGACGGCGACGATCGACCTCAACACGATGGCGCCGGTCGTCAGCTCCCCGAGCGAGGAGCCGCACCTACTGTTCGCGCGCGCCAGGACGTCGTCGTCTGGTCGCTCGAGGAGGTCGCGCGCGTAGCCTTCCGGCGCTGTGACGCCGCAGCGCCGCGCCGCTCTCGTCTCCGTCTTCGCCGCGGCGGCGCTCGTCGCGCTCAAGCTCGTCGGTCGGCCTCGCCGCCAACAGCCTCGGCCTCGTGTCGGAGGCGCTCCATTCGGCGCACCGACCTCGTCGCCGCGCTCCTCACCTTCTTCGCCGTCGGCGTCGCCGCGCGTCCCGCGGACGTCGCGCACCAGTACGGCCACGGGAAGGCGGAGCACCTCGCCGGCGCTCGCCGAGGCGACGTTCCTCGTCGGCGCGAGCCTCTTCATCTCGGTCGCAGGCGCTCGAGCGCCTGCTCACGGCGGCGACGAGCCGAGGTCGAGGCGACCTGGTGGGCGATCGCTCGTGATCGTGATCGTGATCGTCGATCGACGCGAGCCGCGCGAGCGGTCTCGTGGCGCGTCGCGCGCCGCTACTCGAGCGCGGCGCTCGCGTCGAACGCGCTCCACTTCGCGAGCGATCTCGTCGGCTCCGCCGCCGTGCTCGTCGGGCTCGCTGCTCGCCCGCGCGCGGCTACCCGGCGGCGACTCGATCGCCGCGCTGTTCGTCGGCGTGCTCGTGCTCGTCGGCGCGGCCGGCCTGATCAAGCGGAACGTCGACGTGCTCATGGACCGGGCGCCCGCCGACGCCGAGGCCGCGGCGATGGCGGCGATCGCGCGCGATCGACCCGCCGGTCGACGTGCGGCGGCTGCGCATGCGGCAGGCCGCGGGCCGCGCAGTTCGCCGACGTCGTGATCGGCGTCTCGCCGGGCGCCGCCGTCGGCCAGGGCCACGCCGCGGCCGACGCGGTCGAGGCGGCGGTCGAGCGTGCGCTTCCGGGGAGCGACGTCGTCGTGCACGTCGAGCCGCGGGACGACGAGGCGGGCGCTCCGCGACCGCGCGCACGCGGCCGCGCTCGGCGTGCGCGGCGTGCGCGAGATCCACAACCTCGCGCTCCTCGACGTCGGCGGCCGGATCGAGCTCTCGCTGCACCTGAAGCTGCCGGGCGACCTGCCGCTCGACGACGCGCACGCACGTCGCCGAGGAGGTCGAGCGCGCGATCCGTCGCGGCGGTGCCGGAGATCGACGACGGTGCGGATCGCACCTCGAGCCGCTCGACCGAGGACGCCGCGGCGCGAGCGAGGAGGACGTCGACTCCGCGATCGTCGAGGACGTCGTCCGCGAGGTGACCGGGCCGGCGCCCGCGCGACGCTCCGGCTCCTCCGGACCGACGCAGGCGTCGTCGTCTTCCTGACGCTCGAGCTCGACCCGCAGACGCCGCTCGCACGACGCCCACGCGCGGGCCAGCGAGATCGAGGAGCGGATCCGCGCCGAGCGCCCCGATGTCGACGACGTGATCGTCCACACGGAGCCGTGAGTAGGCTCACGCGCGGCGTGAGGCTGTGCATGTTCACGCCGCGCGAGCTCGCGCTCGAGCGCGGCTGGCCCGGGCGGATCGACGGCGACCGCGTCGTCCAGCTCGCGGCGCAGACGCTCCAGGCGTTCTTCACCGGCGGCGGCGGCGCGCGCGAGCACGCCGAGTACGCGCTCGCGGACGTCGACCTCCGGCCGCCGGTGCTCCAGCCGCCGAGCGTCCGCGACTTCATGGCCTTCGAGGCAGCACGTGCGGACGACGCGCGCGCAACCGCGGCCTCGCCGGTGCCGACGGAGTGGTACGAGATCCCGGTCTTCTACTTCTCGAACCCGGCTGCGATCTACGGCCCCGGCGACGACCGTTCCGTACCCCGAGGGGTCGGACGCGCTCGACTACGAGCTCGAGGTCGCCGCGGTCATCGGCGCCGGCGGCGCGATCGGCGGCTTCACGGTCATGAACGACTGGTCGGCGCGCGACCTCCAGCTGCGCGAGATGAAGGTCGGGCTCGGCCCGGCGAAGGGGAAGGACTTCGCCACGTCGCTCGGCCCGGTCGTCGTCACGGTCGACGAGTTCGACGGGAGCGAGGGCGAGATGGTCGGCGCGCGTGAACGGCGAGGAGCGCTCGCGCGGCAACCTCGCGCGACCTCTACCACTCGTGGGAGCGCGATCCTCGAGCAGGCCGCGCGGAACACGACGTGCTGCGCCCGGGCGACGTGCTCGGCTCCGGCACCGTCGGCACCGGCTGCATCCTCGAGCACGGCGACGGACGCTGGCTGCAGCCGGGCGACGTGGTCGAGCTCGAGGTCGAGGGGATCGGCGTGCTCCGCGAATACCGTGGCGGCGCGCCGCGGCGTAACACCGCGCGACGACGTCGCCTACCCCGGCGAGCGAGACCGGGCGACGTTCGCGGCGACGCGCGCGCGCTCGTACGAGAGGCGGAACAGCTCGAGCGGCGTCGTTCTCGAACGGCACCGACACCCAGCCGCGCATGCCCGCGCGGTGCGGCTCCGCGCGCCCCGTCTCGATCAGCATGTCGCGGATCCGCGACGTGAACGGCAGGTCGGCCCAGTCGGCGTGCAGGTGGCCGAGCTCACGCCGGCCGAGACGGAACTCGACGCCGCCGAAGCGGTGCGGGTGCACCGTGACGCCCTCCCACGAACCGCACCTCGCTCTCGATCGCCGCAGGGATATCCTCCACGCATGCCGTTCTACCAGCGCCGGGGCGACCTCCCGCGGAAGCGCCACGTCGTGTTCCGCGAGAACGGGACGCTTCTCACGGAGGAGGTCATGGGCTTCGAGGGCTTCTCCGGCCTCGAGTCGATCCTCTACCACCTCGTCTCGCCGTGCCGCGTCGTCGGCCTCGGAGAGTTCGAGCCGATCGTGCGCGAGGAGTGGGTGCCGACGGCGCACGCCCACCGGCACTTCCACACGTGGGAGCGTCGCGCCGACCGGCGATGCCGTCTCGGGGCGGCAGCTCCTGATGTGGAACAACGACGTCGAGATCTCGCTCTGCCGGCCCGACGAGGAGATGGACTACTTCTTCCGGAACGGCGAGGGCGACGAGGTCGTCTTCGTCCACGAGGGCTCCGGCACCGCTCGAGACGGTCTTCGGCGACGTTCCGTACGCGCCGGGCGACTACGTCGTGATCCCGCGCGGCACGACGTACCGGTTCCGTCCGGAGGGCGAGCAGCGGTACCTCGTGTTCGAGACGCCGGGCCTGATCACGATCCCGAAGCGCTACCGCAACGAGCACGGCCAGCTGATGGAGCACGCGCCGTACTACCACCGCGACATTCACGCGCCGACGGAGCTCCGGACGGTGCGCGAGCGCGGCGAGTTCGTCGTCAAGGTGCGCGTGCGCGACGGCTACCAGACCTACGTGCTCGACTACCACCCGTTCGACGTCGTCGGCTGGGACGGCTACGTCTATCCGTGGACGTTCTCGATCCACGACTTCGAGCCGATCACCGGGCGGATCCACATGCCGCCGCCGTCGCACCAGACCTTCGCCGGGCCCAACTTCGTGATCTGCTCGTTCTGCCCGCGGAAGCTCGACTTCGACCCGGACGCGGTGCCGATCCCGTACCACCACTCGAATCTCCAGAGCGAGGAGATGATCTATTACGTCGACGGGAACTTCTCGTCGCGGAAGGGGATCGAGGTCGGGTCGGTGACGCTTCATCCCGACGGGCCTTCCCGCACGGGCCGCAGCCGGGCCTCGCGGAGAAGTCGCTCGGCATGACCGAGACGCACGAGCTCGCGGTGATGTGCGACACGTTCCACCCGCTGAAGCTGACGGCGCTCGCGGCGGAGCTCGACGACGGACGGTACGCCTACTCGTGGGCCGACGACGGCGCGTCGGACGGCGCCCGCAACGCCGACGACGACCCCGCCGGCGTCACCTCGCATTTCTGACGGGCCTTCCGTTGCGCCTCGTCGTCGACTGGGACGCGACCTGCACGGTCCGCGACACGCAGTGGATGGTGCTCGAGCAGTTCGGCGATCGCGCGATCTTCGGCGGGTCGAGTCGGCGCTCGGGACGACGATGAGCTACCGCGAGGTGATGGAGACGGAGATGGCGACGGTGACGGCACCGCTCGAGCGAGGTGAACGCGTGGCTCGTCGAGCACGTCGAGGTGCGGCCGGGCTTCGCACGAGCTGGTGGAGCTCTACCGGCCGCTCGTGCTGTCGGGCGGCTTCGTCGAGAACATCGAGCCGATCCTCCGGCGTGAGGGCGTCTCGGTCGAGCTCGTCGCGAACCGCCTCGACACGCGCGCCGACGGCTGGCGGATCCGCTGGGTCGACGACGCGCCGTGCCCCGAGTGCGGCGACCTGTGCAAGCGACGCTCGCTGCCCCCGGAGCGCCCGCTCGTCTACGTGGGTGACGGCTACTCCGACCGCTGCGCAGCACTCGTCGCCGACCGCGTCTTCGCCACCGACGGGCTCGCCGACTACCTCGCCGAGCGCGGTGTCCCGCACGAGCGGTTCGAGACGTTCCACGAGGTCGTCGCCGCGCTCGAGGCGGCGGGCTGAGCAATCCCGCGGGGACCCGCCGCCCTGCCGCCGACCGGGGGTCAGTTCCGCCGCGCCGGCGGTTCCTCGCGCTGCCGCAGCCGTACGACTGGGAGCTGTCGACGGAGCGGTTCCGCGCCTTCGGGCCCGACCTCGCGAATCTCTGGCGCGAGGGCGCTCTGCACCGCGTCGTCGGGCGGCGCGAGGTTCGCATCACCGCCGCACTGGGCGGGGTCGAGGTCGAGCCGCTCGACGAGGAGACGGCGCCCGTCGTCCGGAAGCTGCTGGGGCTCGAGTTCGACCTGGCTTCGTTCGCGGCGTGGGCCGAAGGGCGGCCCGTGATCGGCGCGCTCGCGGCCCGGCTCGCCGGGTTCCGGCCGCCGCTCGCGCCCGACCCGTTCGAGAGCCTCGTGACGTCGATCACCGCGCAGCAGGTGTCGCTCTACTCGGCGTTCGCGATCCGTAGCCGGATGATCGAGCGCTTCGGCGAGCGCGGCGAGCACGCATACGCATTCCCGACCCGCGAGCGCCTGGCCCGGGCGCGCGACGAGGACCTCGTGGCCGTCGGGTTCTCGCGCAGGAAGGCCGAGTACGTGACCGGTCTCGCCCGCGCCGGCCTCGACCTCGACGACCTCGCCGCGCTCGAGGACGACGAGGTCAGAGCGCGCCTGACGGCGCTCCGCGGCCTCGGCGCCTGGACGGCCGAATGGTTCCTCGCGCGCCATCTCGCGCGCCCGCGCGCGTGGCCGGCCGGCGACCTCGCCCTGCGGAAGGCTGCCGACGTCCTCTACGGTTTGGACGTGCACGCTCTCGGCCCGCTCCTCGACCCGTTCCAGAACCTGTCCGCGCACTATCTGCTCGTCGGCGCGCGGACGGCTGCCGCCGGATGACGATCCGGCGCGCCACCGATGGGGACGAGGCCGTGCTGCGCGAGCTCTGGCACGAGTTCGAGGGGCTGTTCCCGGAGCCGGAAGGGCTCGCCGAGACATGGGACGAGGAGTGGGCCGACGTGCGCGCGGATCTCGGCGCGGGAGCGGTTCACCTCGCGGAGGACGAGGAGGGCGTCGTCGGCATGTCGCGCGTGACGGCGCCCGATGCGCGCGGGCGGTCGCACGTGAACCTGGTGATCGTCCGCGAGCGCGCGCGCCGGCGCGGCATTGCGAAGGCGCTCCTCCGCGCGGGCGTCGCGGACGTCAAAGAGAAGGGCGCGCGGCTCGTGAGCCTCGACGTGCTCACGACGAACACACAGGCGCATGCGGTGTGGCGACGGCTCGGGTTCGAGGACCACTCGCTCTTCATGCACACGCCGCTCGATCGTCTCGAGGCGCGGCTCGAGGAGGCGACGCAGGGCGAGAGCCGCGCGGCGACGTACGTGCAGACGGACGATCGACCCTCCGTCGACCGCGCGCTCGACCAGTTCCTGCCGAGGCTGGAGGCCCCGGACGTGCGCGAGGCGTCGAACGGCTGGATCCGGATCGTCGACGCGGTCAACGACGAAGATCGTGAGGTACAGGGGCGGCTCGCGCGCGAGCTGTCGGAGCGGCTTGGCGCCGTCGCCGTCGCGCTCGCCGTCGAGCACGGCGCCGTCGTCCGCTTCCGCCTCTACGAGCGCGGTCGGATGGTCGACGAGTACCTGTCGGTCCCGTCGTTCTACGGCGAGCTGCCGAAGGGCGACGAGCTCGCGCTCGCGGCGAACCCGACGCTCGTCTCCCGCCTCACCGGCGCCGACCGCAACCTGATCAAGCAGCTCGCGCGAACGGCGGAGACGCCGGCGGAGCTGCCGCCGCCGGTCGAGCTCTACGAGCAGCTCGCACACGCGATGGGGCTCGAGGCGTGAAGCTCTACGACGCGGCGAGGTGCCCGTATTGCGCCCGCGTGCGGCTCGTGCTCGGCGAGAAGGGAATCTCGTACGAGACCATCGAGATCGACCTCGGCGACCGGCCGCCGTGGATCTACGACCTCAACCCCTCGGGAAAGGTGCCGGTGCTGGACGACGGCTTCATCCTTCCCGAGTCCGTGGTCATCGACGAGTACCTCGAAGAGCGGTTCCCCGAGCCGGCGCTCCTTCCGGCGGGCGCGCGGGAGCGCGCGGAGAGCCGCCTCGCGGTGTTCCGCTTCGACGACCTCCTCGGCGACGACTACTACGCCTTCCGCCGCGGGGAGCCGAACGAGCTCCCCCGACGGCTCGAGACGCTCCCGCTCGGCCTGAGCCTGTACGTCGACCTCACATACCTCCCGTGGATCGTGCGCGCGCGCGACCTCCTCGGTCTCCGGCTGCCCACGGCCGTCGAGCGACACCTCGACGGGCTCGCCGAGCGTCCGTCGGTGGCGCGCGAGCTCGGCGTCGTCCGCGCGCTCGCGACCGCCGCGTGAATGACATCGCGCTCGACGAGCTCGCGGCGCGGCTCGACGAGCTGCGCGTGATCGACGTCCGCATCCGCCGACGAGTTCTCCGGCGCGGCCGGGTACCCGTGCGACCCGCGCCAGGGCCACATCCCCGGTGCGGTGCACGTCGACGTCCACGAGCTCACGACGCTCGCGCCGGCCGACGTGAGCGCCCGCGTCGGCGCGCCCGCCGGCGAGGTCGTCGTCTACTGCCACGTCGGGAGCAGGTCGGCGTTCGCGGCGCAGATCCTGCGGCAGCTCGGTTACGACGTGCGGAACTACCCGGGGTCGTGGCACGAGTGGTCGCGGTCGGACCTGCCCGCCGGGTGAGCGCCGATTCGGAGATCGCCCTCAGCGTTCGGCGGCGCGCAGGAAGGCGCGGCAGAGCGCGCGACCCAGCTCCTGCCACAGCCCGATGCCGGCGTCGACCTCGACGGTGAGCTGATCCAGCGGCTTCGGCAGCGCGTCGCGTCCGGCCCACCACGCAAGCACCTGGTCGCGCCGGACCTCCGGGTGGAACTGGACGCCCCACGCGCTGTCGCCAAGCCGGAACGCCTGCGGCACGGGACCGTCGCGCGAGCGCGACGCCGCCCGCGGGGACCTCGAACTCGTACCCGTTCGCGTTCAGCGCCTCGAACCGCGGCGGAAGGACGCCGAGAACCGCGTCGGACGCACCGTCTTCGGTCAGGCGCGTCTCGTAGAAACCCGCGTGGCGCTCCTCCGCCTGCGCGACGCGTCCACCGTGCGCGTGGGCGAGCGTCTGCGCGCCGAGACAGACGCCGAGCAGCGGCGTCCCGGCCTCGACCCACCGCCGGAGCAGGTCGTACTCGTCGTGCAGCCACGGGTGCGCCCGCTCCTCGCCGACGTTCATCTCCCCGCCGAACACCATCACCGCGTCGAAGCCGTTCTCCGGCGGCCGCCCGCGCCTCGCGATCTCCCATTCGACGAGCTCGTGCCCGTCCTCGCGCGCGACGTCGCCGAAGAGCTCCGGTCGGACCATCGGCCCGTGCGTGACCGCGAGGATCCTCATGCGACCGGCACGTCGTGCTCCTGCAGCAGCCTCCGGAGGAGCTCCGCGCCGGCGGGCGCCTGCGCGACGCCGCCGGTCTGGTTGTTGTTGTTGAAGAAGGCGTACGCCTCCTCGCTCTGGCCGGCGAGCTCGCGCACGGGCTCGACCCATTCGCGCAGCTCGTCGTCCGAGTAGGTCCAGTCGAAGCGCTCGGCCGCCGATCCGCCGCGGCGGTTCCACGTGCGCCGCGTTCCGGCCGTGGAAGCGGACGTACGCCATGGGCGCCGTCGCGGCGACGACCGTCGGCGGGACGTTCTTCGCGTCGACCTTCGGCGCGTCGACGGTCACGTGCGCGAGGCCGCGCGCCTCGAGCCACGCAAGCGTCTCGGCGCGCGCGTCCTCGTCGTACCACGAGCGGTGGCGGAACTCGACCAGCATCCGGTCGCCGCGCAGCTCGTCGCTGCGCCCACTCGAGGTAGTCGAGCGACGCCGGCTTGCGAACGACGTACGGCGGGAGCTGGAAGAGGATCCCGCCGAGCTTCCCGCGCTCGCGCAGCGGCTCGAGCGCGTCGAGGAACTCGCGGAAGACGACCGCCCTCTGCTCGCGCGGCGGCCGGTCGACGCGCCCGCGCTCGTCGACCGGCATGCCCTCGCGGAGGTCGGGCGGCACCTGCTCGAGCTTCACCGGGTGGCGCGTCATGAGGCCGAACGCCTTCACGTGCATGACGAATCCGTCCGGCGTCCGGTCGGCCCAGCCCTGGACCATCTTGCGGTCGGGGACGCGGTAGAAGGTCGAGTCGACCTCGACCGTCGAGAACCGCTCGGCGTAGTAGCCAAGGCGCTCGCGAGGCGGGAGCCGGGCGGGTACCAGTGCGTCGAGAGCGCCTCGTCGGCCCACGAGCACGTGCCGATCCTGACCGTCGCCGACATCGCCTCGAGGATAGAGAGAGGGCCCCGTCGCGGGGCCCTCTCGATCGGTCGGGCTCGGGAGCCGGCGTCAGACCTTCGCCCACCCGCTGACGAGGCGGTCGCCGCCGACGACGCCGAGATGCACGGCACCGGCGCGAACGTCGCGGTGCACCCGGTGGCGCCGAGGTCGCGGGCGGCAAGCGTCGTGCTCGACTGGAACCACTGCGGCGACTTCACGATCGGCCCGTCTTCCTGAAGACGCCGTTCGCGTTCGTCGCCACGGTCGCGAGGCGTGACGCGCTTCGTCTTCGTCGGGACCGGTCGTGATCGTCACGCGGCGCGCCGGAAGCGCCGTCCCTCCCGCGGTGAGCGTGTCCGCCCACGGTCACTGCCCAGCGCGTCTGCTTCTTGCCCTTCACGGTCACGAACACCTTCTTCTTCGCGAGCTTCTGGGTGATCTGGGTCGGGAGGCGGACGAGCGACTGCGTCTCGACGCTGCCGAGCGCGTTCACCTGGCCGACGAGCCGGCGTGTACGGCGTCCACAGCGAGCGCCAGCGGTACTCGCCCGCCGCGGGCGGGTTGACGATCGCGGTGTTCGAGAAGCTCGCCGAGAGGAGCTTCGCGCCGAAGGTGGCGCGGCCGGGCGTCCCGACGGGAACGTCCGGCGGCGGGAGGCACACGACGAGCTTCCACGACGCGAACGCCTTCTCGGCCGTCGTCGCCTCGACGAGGAACATCGGGATGTCGAGCGTCTGCCCCGCGGCGGTCAGGTGCAGGTACCACGTCTGGCCCGGCGTGACGGCGCCGAGGCACGCCGTCTGCTGCGCGGCGAACTGCGTCGCCGACGAAGCGACGAGCAGGTCGCCCTCGAGCGGCAGCGTCGCGCCGCCGAGGTCTACGGCCTGCGCGCTGCGCCTTGACCGATCCGAGCTTCGCGCCGCCCGCGGGCGTTCCGATCTGGTAGCCGCTCGGGATGTAGATGACGACCCGCGCAGTCGGGTCGTCGCTCGCGGCGACCTCGGTGAGGATGTTGACGGCGCCGCCCGCGTTCGATGTCGGCGGCCCGGACCGACCAGCTTCGGGTTGAACGCTGCGAGCGCCGATCCCGTCACGGCGAGCGCGAGCGCTCGCCGCAGCGGCCGCCACCGCGACACGTGTTGCTTTTCGTCATGGCTCCCCTTCCTCCATTGCCAGCCTGCTTTGAGATGACGAACTGACCTGGGGGCCTGTCCTGTCTGACCGTTCCCACGGCGGCCCAAACGCCGCGCGCGCCCACCCTTACGAGGGCCTTACAGGGTGTCAGCCGCGGGCGGAGACGAGCTTACCGACGGGCGTCCAGCGGGCACCGCCGTAGCGGACGATCTGCGCCTTCGTGATCGGGTAGTAGTCGCGCGGGCTCGTCTCGATTTGAACGCCCGGCCACATGAAGGGGTTCGATTCGTCGAGATGCGTCGCCCCGCGCAGGAGCGACTCGCGCGTCAGGTTCTTGCCGCCCTTTCTGCAGCGCGTCGACCATCGTGAGGCGACTGCCATGCCGTAGAAGTTGTAGACGTCCTCGAACTTCGCGCCGCGTCCGTACTTCTTGAGGATCGTGCGGTAGAGCTTCACCGCGCGATCGGACGCGAAGCGCGGATTCGTCGGGTCCTTGACGAACGCGATCGAGATCGAGCCGTCGGCGTCCTTGCCGACCGACGCGCGGACGATGTCCATCACGTTCGGCGAGATCGAGACGGAGCTGACGAGCATCTGCGGCCGCCAGCCGAGCTTGTGCGCGGCGACGTAGGCGAGGATCACGAACTGCGGCGTCGCGTTGAGGACGAGCGTGTTCGCGCCGGACGCCTTGAGCGTCGCGATCTGCGACTCGATCGACGAGTCGGTGATCTCGTAGCTCTCGGTCGCCCTGATCGCGCTCGCCTTCGAGCCGAGCCCCTTGCGGAGCCCGTCGTCATGTCCTTGCCGTAGTCGGAGTTCTCGTAGAGGACGGCGATCGTCGCCTTCGGCCGGTTCGCGGCGATGAAGCGACCGTAGATGACGCCCTCGGCGCGGAAGCTCGGCAGGTAGCCCATCGTCCACGGGTCGCGCCTTGAAGTCGTCGCCGATCTTGTTGACACCGGTGCCGACGAAGAGCTGCGGCACCTTCGCCGCGTTCAGGTAGTCGCGAACGGCGAGGCTGTGCTCGGTGCCGACGGAGTTGAAGATCGCGAGGACGTTCTCCTGCTCGACGAGCTTCCGCGTCAGCTCGACCGTCTTCGCCGGGTTGTACTCGTCGTCGAGGTAGAGGTACCGGATCTTGCGCCCGTTGACGCCGCCGTCGGCGTTGACGTACTTGAAGTACGCCTCGGCGCCGCGGCCGACGGAGCCGAAGAGCGCCGCCGGCCCGGTCAGCGGGACGGTGCCGCCGATCGTGATCGTCGTGGCGGTGACGCCGGGCGCGGCCGATCCGCCCGCGAGGGGCCGACGCGGGAGCGAGCAGCGCCAGCGCGAGCAGGAACGGGAGCAGGCGCATCCTCGTCACGGCTTGCGGAGCACCGACAGCCGGATCGTCGGCGGGCCGAGCACGATCGAGCCGACTGTCGCCGAACCCGAGGTAGGCGACGTCGTCGCAGCCGGAGTCCGGGCCGAGACGAACCGTGACGCGCGCGCCCTTCGGGATCGTCTGGACGTAGCTCGCGAGTGGGATGTCGACCGTCCCTTCCGCGGGACGACGCGCCGTGGGTGACGACCTTGCCGCCCGCGCGGATGACGGCGACGAGCCGCGGGTAGCCCGAGAGCTCTTCACGCGCACCGTCACGGTGCCGCCGCCGAAGGTCTCCGCAGCGGCGGCGAGGCGCGCGACGTTCGGCAGCGACGAGACGCCCGGGTCGACGGGAGCGACTCGTCGGCCGGACGCCCGCGCCCGGCTTCGCGATCGCGACCGCGGGGAACTCGATCCCGTTCGGCAGCCCTCGCAGGAAGTGGTCGAACCATGCGTGCCCTGCGACAGCACGACGGCGCGTCGGGGCCCGGGAAGGTCGACGGGGCATGGCCGAACTTGCCGACATAGAGCTTCTTCGGTCCGCGCAGCTTCGCGAACGCGCGCGTTGCCTGCGCGACGTCGAACGCGTAGTCGACCTGCCCTGGAACATGTAGACGGGGGTCGTCAGGCTGCCGAGCTTCGGGAGCGCCGAGCGCTGTGCGAGGAGCGGGCGGACGCGCGCGAGGTTCGTCGAGTGAACCGCGTCGTCCTCGAACGAGGCGACGAGCGGCGACCGCGCGACGACGGACTTCGAGAAGCCGAGGACGATCCCCGACTTGGCGACGTCTCCCGGCCAGAGCGCCGAGTAGAGGTCGGTCCACGTCTCGACGACGGCTATCGCGCCGAATCGGACGCCGCTGGCGGCAGCGTTCCAGCACTGCCCGCCGCCGTAGGAGATCCCCCAGCAGCCGACGGCGTTCCCGACGTCCGGCCGGTCGCGGAACCACCCGAGCAGCGCGCGGAGGTCGGCGACCTCGCGCGGCCCGGCGAGCTCGACCGCGCCGCCGGAGGTGCCGTGACCGCGGGCGGAGTAGGCGAGGACGGCGTAGCCGGCGTCGGCGAAGCCGCCCGCGACGGTCGCGACCGAGTCCTTCGTGCCGCCGAGACCGTGCAGCAGGAGGACGCCGGGCCACCCCGCGGCCGGTGACGCGCCGTCCGGCTCGTACAGGTCGTACGCGATCGCGATGCCGTCGTCCATCGTGCGCGTGCCCGTCGCTTTGACGTACGCGTGAGCCGGTGCCGCGCGACAAGCGCGAGCACGACGGTGACGAGGAGCCGCTTCACGCCGTCGCAGCGTAGCCTCTCCCTAGAATCGCGCCATGGACTCGCGGCCGATCGGCGTGTTCGACTCCGGAGTCGGTGGCCTCACAGTGCTCCACGAGTGCCTCGTGACCTCGCCGCACGAGGACTTCGTCTATCTCGGCGACCACGCGCGCCTGCCGTACGGCCCGCGTCCGCTCGACGAGGTGCGACGATTCGCGCACGAGATCGGCGGCTACCTCGAGCGGCTCGGCGTGAAGCTCGTCGTGGTCGCGTGCAACAGCGCGACCTCGGCCGCCCTCCCGGACCTGCAGGAGTCGCTCGAGGTTCCCGTCGTCGGCGTCATCACGCCCGAGGCACACGCCGCGGTGCAGGCGACGCGGAACCGGTCCGTCGGCCTCCTCGCGACGGAGGCGACGGTCGCGTCGCGCCGGTACGAGCTCCTCGTCCGCACCCTCGACGCGGGGTTCACCTCACCGCCGTTCCGGCGCCGCGGCTCGTCCCGCTGATCGAGGCGGGCGAGCACACGGTCGACGCCGTGCGCGAATACGCGCTCCCGCTGAAGGAGGCCGGCTGCGACACCGTCATCCTCGGCTGCACGCACTACCCGCTGATCAGACCCGTGTTCCAGCGCGTCTTCGGCCGCGACGTCACCCTCGTCTTCTCCGCTGACGAGACGGCGCGCGAGGTCGCGGAGACGCTCGACGCGGAAGGGGATCGGCAACGATCCCGCGCGCGGCGAGGGGACCTACCGCTTCCTCACGACCGGCGACCCGAGCGCGTTCCGGGAGCAGGGCGAGCGCTTCCTGCAGCTCCCGATCGCGGAGGTCGAGCACGTCCAGGTCGCGGAGCTGGAAGGCGTGTCCGCGTGACGCGCGGCGACGGCCGTCGCCCCGACGAGCTGCGGCGGGTGGACGCCGACCCGACGTTCCTGGAGCAGCCGCACGGGATGGTCCTGTGGTCGCAGGGCGCGACCAGGGTGCTCTGCACGGCCTCGATCTCCGACGGCGTCCCGCGCTGGCTCTATCGCTCCGGGCGCGGCTGGATGACCGCCGAGTACTCGCTGCTCCCGGCCTCGACCGGCGACCGCTCCGAACGCGAGGCGTCGCGTGGGAAGCAGGGCGGGCGCACGGTCGAGATCCAGCGGCTGATCGGACGGTCGCTGCGCGGCATCGTCGACTTCCAGGCGCTCGGCGAGCGAACCGTCTGGCTCGACTGCGACGTCCTCCAGGCCGACGGCGGCACGCGTTGCGCCGCGATCTGCGGCGCCTACGTGGCGGCGCAGCGGGCGCTCGACCGGTTCGGGCTGTCGAAGGCGCTGCGCGGATCGGTCGGAGCGGTGTCGGTCGGGATCGTCGACGGGTCGCCGCTCCTCGACCTCGACTACTCCGAGGACTCGAACGCGGACGTCGACGTGAACGTGGTCGCGACGGGCGACGGGCGGCTCGTCGAGGTGCAGGCGACGGCCGAGCGCGTGCCGTTCGACCGCGCCCAGCTGAACGACCTGCTCGACCTCGCCGCCGCCGGGATCGAGGAGCTCGCGCTCCATCAGCGCGATGCAATCGATGTCGCTGCTGGCTGAGATCCCGACGCTTTCCGGCTGGCACGTCCTCCTCCGCCTCGCGGCTGCTGCCGGGCTCGGCGCGGCGATCGGCCTCGAGCGCGAGCTGCGCGAGCGCGAGGCGGGGATGCGGACGCACCTCCTCGTGTCGCTCGGCTCGTGCCTCTTCACGCTCGTCTCCGCCTACGGCTTCCACGAGTTCCTGGTGGCGGGAGGAGCAGTCGTCCGCACGGATCCCTCCCGCATCGCGGCGCAGATCGTGACGGGGATCGGCTTCCTGGGCGCGGGCGCGATCATCCGCGAGGGTCTCTCCGTGCGCGGCCTGACGACCGCCGCGTCCCTCTGGATCTCTGCCGCCGTCGGCATGGCCGCGGGCACCGGGTACTACGAGGCCGCGGTCGCCGCGACGGCGCTCACGCTGTTCGCGCTCTGGCCCCTGCGCGTGTGGGCGTACCGGCTCGTCGATCGGTTCCGGCAGGACGAGACGCGTCTCGTCGTCGAGCTGCCGCACGGCCAGAGCGTCATCCCGCTACTCGAGCGCGTCGGGCACGTGCGCCAGCTCGCGATCGAGGACGAGCGTGACCGCCGCGTGGTGGTCGTCGAGCTCGACCGGGTCGACGAGGCGCTCGTCGCCACGCTGTCGGACGAGCCGTACGTGATGGGCGTCCGTTGGAACCGCTGAGAGCGCGGCTGTGCTCGCAGAACGCGCACAAGCTCGCCGAGCTGCGCGCCGCGCTGCCGGGGTGGGAGCTCGACCTGCTCCCGCTCGAGGACTACCCGCCGGAGGATGGAGGCAGCTACGAGGAGAACGCTCGGATCAAGGCGCGCCACGGGCGCGCGCACGCGCCGCACGACGTCTGGGTCCTCGGCGAGGACTCGGGAATCGAGTGCGACGCGCTCGGCGGCGGGCCGGGCCTGCTCTCGGCGCGGTGGGCGCCGGCGTCGAGGCAGGCGGAGGCGCTCGTCGAGCGGCTCGAGGGCGAGCGCGACCGGCGTGCGCGAATGGTCTGCACGATCGTGGCGCTGCCGCCGGAGGGCGAGGAGGTCGGCGCGGTCGGCGTGCTCGACGGCGAGATCGCGCGTGAGCGGCGGGGGAGCGGCGGCTTCGGCTACGACCCCGTCTTCGTCCCGCGCGGGCAGACGCAGACCGTCGCCGAGCTCGGGGACGACTGGAAGCGCACGCACTCGCATCGGGCCCGCGCGGCGGCGGCCCTGCGCGAGGCGCTCGAGGCGCGGCGTGACGACGCGCCCGTCACCTGACATTCACCTTCCTGATCGTCAACGCGCCGAGCACCGGCGGTCCCGCCCTCTACCCGGCGTCTGCCGGTTCTCTACCGCCGTCGGCGAGGTTCTGCCGCGACACGAACCACGACGCCCGAGAGGGGACACATGCGCAGCAGGAGCATCACGACGGCGGCGCCGGCGCTGGCGGCGCTGGTCGTCGTCGGCGCGGGATCGGCGACGGCGCCGGGTCTCAACGGCCGGATCGCGTTCCGGAGCGACCGCGGCGGCAACTTCGACGTGTACACGATGAACGCCGATGGGAGCGACGTTGCACAGCTGACGACGTCGCCGGCGGTCGACGGGCAGGCGTCGTGGTCGCCGGACGGGTCGAAGATCGTGTTCCAGAGCACACGCGACACCGGGAAGTCGCAGCTGTACGTGATGAACGCCGACGGCAGCGACCAGACGCGGCTCACCGACGACGCAGCCGCCGACTTCCAGCCGGCGTGGTCGCCCGACGGGTCGAGGATCGCGTTCTCGAGCACCCGCAACGGCGGCGACGAGGATCTGTTCGTCATGAACGCCGACGGCGCCGGCGCGGCGGCGATCACCGACAACGCCGCCGCCGACTCGTTCCCGGCCTGGTCGCCCGACGGCACGAGGATCGCCTTCCAGTCCGACCGCTCCGGCAACGTCGAGATCTACACGATGAACGCCGACGGCACCGACCCGGTTCAGGTGACGAGCGATCCTGCCTCCGACTCCGTGCCCGACTGGTCGCCTGACGGCGCGAGGATCGCCTTCGGCAGCACCCGCGACGGCGATTTCGAGATCTACGCCGCAGACGTCGATGGCACCGACGTCGCGAGGCTGACCGACAACGCGGCTGTCGACAACAAGCCCGCGTGGTCACCGGACGGGTCGAAGATCGCCTTCCACTCGACCCGCGACGGGAACAACGAGATCTACGTCATGAACGCCGACGGCACGGACCAGGCGCGCCTGACGTGAGCGCGGCGACGGACACGCAGGCGGCCTGGCAGCCGATCCCGCCGCCGGGCAGGAGCCCGGTGCACGTGGCCGGACGCGGCTGCGGCGACGGCAACCACGTCCACGACGCGAACGGCTCGTGCCCGCGCTGACGGTCTCTCGGTGCCTGGCTATCTGGGTCGCCGTCACTCGACGGCAACCCAGAGCCGGGCGTACGCGCAGGCGAGGGCGGAGGGCGGGCGTCCGAGGTCGATCGTCCGCGTGATGCGGCCGGTCCGGCCGTCGAGCTCGGACAGCGTCCCGTCGCCGAAGTTCGCGGTCCACGCCGCGCCGCGGCAGTACGTGACGGCGACCGGGCGTCGTCCGACGGCCTTGATCCCGACGACGCCCCCGGTCGTCTCGTCGAGGCGCCAGACCTGCGCCGCCCCGGAGAGCGCGGCCCAGACGGCCCCGCCGCCGACCGCGATCGCACCGGGGCCGGCGACGTCTTGTCCCGAGGCTTCGCCGACCGCCACAGCGGTCTGCGCGAGGACGCGGCCGCTCGCCGAGAGCTTCGTCACGGTGCCGTCGGCCGGGGCCGCGGCCCAGATCTCTCCCGCCGACCCGGCCGCGATTGCGCCGGCCCCGACGAGCGGCCCCTGCGGCCGAACGACGTTTCCGGTGCGCGCGTCGAGGGCGGAAAGGCGAAGCCCGTGCGTGAACGTGAGCCTGTTGCGGCTCACTGCGAGCGAGGTGACGGGCAACGACCGGCTGTTGTAGGTCGCTGATGATCCCAGCTCCAACGCCGGTCCGTCGACGGCGCGGTTGAGGTACGGGTCGACTTTCGCGAGGCCCGCGGCGCCCGCGGCCGCCCACAGGTACCCGGCCGCCCAGGCAAGGTCGACGGCGCGGGTCGGAAGTGGGATCTGCGCGACGACCTCGCGCCGGCGCGCGTCGATCCGCGTGATGACCGCGTCGACGCCGCTCGCAGTCCACATCGACCCGCTTCCGGCGGCGACCGCAACCGGCGTCGGTCCGACGGGGACGGCTCCTTCGACGACGCCGTGGACGGGATCGACCCGCACGAGTGAGTTCGCCTGCGGTCGGAAGACGGCGACAGGCGCGGCGGAGTCGCGCGTGAAGAGCGCTGCTGCGATCGCGAAGGCCGTCACCGCGGCCGCGACCATGAGCCGACGGCGCGGCTGTCGTGCTCGATGCTGCCCCGCGTTCGCCGCGGGGGCGGCCGGCGCCGACGCGCGCGGCGGCGCCGCCGTCGCGGGCGCATGGAGCGAGGGGTCGTCCTGCAGGACCCGCCGCTCGAGCGCGCGCAGCTCCTCCGACGGCTCGAGGCCGAGCTCGTCGGCGAGCAGCGACCGCGTCGCCCGGAAGAGCGCGAGCGCGTCCGACCGCCGGCCGGCTCTGTGGAGGGCGAGCATGAGCTGGGCGCGCGGGCGCTCTCGGAGGGGCTCGGCCGCCACGAGCGCTTCCAGCTCCGGCACGACGGTGGCGCCGGCGCCCACCGCGAGATCGGCTTCGATCCGCTCTTCCAGCGTCGCGACCCGAAGGGCTTCGAGCGCGTCGGCGTCAGTCCGCGCGCCTGACCGCAGCTCGACGTCGGCGAGCACGGGGCCCCGCCAGAGCGCGAGCGCCTCCGCGAGCAACCGCCGCGCCCGCGTCGCATCCGTCTCCGTGTGGGCCGCTGCGACGAGGCGACGGAAGCGCGTCGCGTCGAGGTCGTCGTCACCGACCGCGAGCAGGTATCCCGGCGAGCGCGTGACGATCGTGTCCCCGAGAGCCTTCCGCAGCTGCGAGACGTAGAGCTGGACGACCTTCACCGCCGTCGCGGGCGGGCGATCGCCCCACAGCTCCTCCGCCAGCCGGTCGATCGAGACGACGTCGTTCGGCCGGAGGAGCAGCACGGCGAGGACGACGCGTGCCTTCGGCCCCGGGAGGGCGACATCGCCGTCGTCGCCCATCACCGAGAGCAGACCCAGGATCCGGTACTCGACGATCCATCCCTTCTACAGCGGCCGCCGCCGCCGCGCAACAGGCGGGCCGGCGGCAGCCTCTACCCGGCGTTTGCGCGGTCTCTACCGTCCGCCGCGAGAGTCGCACTCCGCCCGAACGGAACGACCCATTCGAAAGGAGTGACTCATGCGCCACCTCTTCTTCTGCGTGAAGAGGAAGCTCTTCAACTCGACCGCGCGGCGGCTGCTCGTCGTCGGGGTGCTCGTCGCGCTCCCGCTCACGCTTGCGGCGACCGCGACGGCGAACGCACCCACGACGGTCGACGAGAGCTTCCACCGCTCGATCCCGAACTTCATCCCCTGTCCCGCCTTTACGGTACGAGGCGAGTTCGACGTTTCGCGCACCGTGATGACGTTCTACGACAGCGACGGCGCGATCGTGCGCCAGGTCACGCACGTCCATTTCACCGGCACGCTCACCAACCCGGCCACGGGGAAGTCGATTCCCGACGAAGGGAACCAGGTCGTGATCGTCGACCGAACCGACGGAACGACAGCGACGATCGGAAGGGTTCGCGTCGTCACCGTTCCCGGTGAAGGCGAGATCCTCGCCCAGGTCGGGCGCGTCGTCCGGGACGCCGCCGGCAACGTGATCTTCATCGCGGGCCAGCAGGACTTCCAGACGGGCAACTTCGACGAGTTCTGCACCCACATGGCGACTCTCTGATCCTGCGACCGAAGAGCAGCGGGGGAGTGCCTCCCCCGCTGCTCGATCGCGCAGGGCCGAACCTCCGGCCTCCTCATCTCGCGCCGAGGTGCCAGGCGAGGCGGTCGAACTCTCGC
>CAVUKP010000006.1:0-120053 GCA_963742135.1 uncultured Thermoleophilia bacterium
TCCGTCGAGGCCCTGGACGAGTCGATCGGGCACGTCGACGACCCGAGTAACGAGGTGGGCGCCGGTACATCGTCGTCGACACCGGCCCGTGGATCTTCGGCAAGAAGGTGCTCCTGCCGGCCGGCGTGATCGACGCCGTCGACTCAGACGACAGGTGCGTGTACGTGCAGCGGACGAAGGACGAGATCAAGAACGCGCCCGAATTCGATCCCGATCGGCGCCGCGACTCCGACTATCGGCGCCAGTTCGGCTCGTACTACGACATCAGGGGTTCCGGCTACTACGAGGGAACGCGTCAGTACGCCCGCCAGCCCGCTAGCGCGCGACGTGTCGTTAGGACTGGAAGGGAACAAACGAAGGGAGCGAGATGAAGGCAACGATGGAGAACGTTCGGCTTGATGAGATGCGCGGGGCGCCGGTTTACGACCGCGACGGCGACAAGATCGGGACGGTCGACGAGCTCTACTACGACTCGACGTCTCGCACTCCGGAGTGGATCGGGGTCGGAACCGGCTTTTTCGGGATGAAGCGTGTGCTGGTGCCCGTGCAGGGGGCGAGCTTGTACGAGGACGGGATCTCCGTGCCGTACGACAAGGATCACGTCAAGGACAGTCCGGAGATTGACGACGAGCAGCTGTACGGCGAGCGCGAGCACGAGCTGTACCGCTACTACGGGCGCGATACGCGGGCTAGCGCGGGCTTCGACCGGAGCGCGGATACGGCGACCGGCCGGTCGCTGACACGGTCGGAGGAGGAGCTGCAGGTCGGCAAGCGGGAGACGGAGGCGGGCCGGGTGCGGCTGCGGAAGTGGGTTGAGACGGAGCCGGTGGCGCTCGACGTCGAGCTGCGACGCGAGACTGCGCGCGTTGTCCGTGAGGATCTGAATACGCCTGTTGGCCGCGACAGCGACGCCTTCCGCGAGCAGGAGGTGGAGGTGCCGCTGCGGTCCGAGCAACCGGTGGTGGCCAAGCAGACGGTGGCCAAGGAGCGTGTCGGGGTCGAGACGGACGTCGAGACGCGCTCGGAAACCGTCCGCGACGATGTCCGCAAGGAGCGCATCGAGGTCGAAGGCGACGCCGACCGCTAGCAGGATCGGGCGGGGCGGCCGACGTGGCCGCCCCGCTCCGCTTCCGCCGGACCGACAAGGAGAGGCGATGAGCAGACGCGAACGCGACCGCGAGTCTCGAAACGAGGGACTGACGCGCTACGAAGAGGCGCTGTCGGTCGGCACGGAAACTCGCGAAGCCGGGACCGTGCGGGCGCGTAAGCGCACCGAAACTCAGCGTGTTAGCGAATCGGTGCCGCGCGAGCGCGAGCAGGCGGAGGTCGAACACCTTGCAGCCCGAGACGGCGACTCTGGTGAGGTCGAGACGCTGCCGGACGGGTCGGTATCGATCCCGCTGTTTGAGGAGCAACTGGTGGTGACCAAGCGTCTGGTCGTGCGCGAGCGGGTGATCATCAGAAAGCACACCACGACCCAGATCGAGACCGTCGACGCAGAACTACGGCGCGAACAAATCGAGATCGAAGCCGACGAAGACATCCAACGCGAACCAACCGGCGCCGCCTAAGACCAGGCCGCAAGGCGACACGGCGATCAGAAGAGCGCGGGGCAGTCTGCTCGCGGCGATCGGTAGCCGGCGCCGCAAGCATCTCGGCACGTTGCGCAGCCTCTCAGGTTGAGGCCGCAAGTGCGGCGCGGCCGTGGCACGATCTGGGTACGTGCAGGCAAGGCTTGAGCGGCAGGCGCGCAACGAGGCGCTCGTGAGAGAGGTGAACGAGCGGATCGATGACCTCGACCGTGAGGCTGAGGGAACTGGCGCGACGCCCACGGGACTGAGGCACGGGTTCCGCTGCGAGTGCGGACGCGCGGGCGGTTGCGCCGAGATGGTCTGGATGACGCTTGACGAGTACGACCTTGTCCGCCAGCAAGACGACCGATTCGCGCTCGCGCCGGGGCACGAGGACGACGAGCTCGAGGACGTCGTCGTCCGCGACGAGCGGTACGTGATCGTCGACAAGATCGCCGCGGCTGAGCCCGAGGTCGCCGACGACCCGCGTCGACACACGTCTCGCTAGCGCCCGCCGGTGCTTGCCGACATCCCCGTGTACCTAACCCCGCGAGCGGCGCTCCACGTCCCGCTTGGCTATGCGGAATCCTCATCGGCCGAACGCACGACTTCCAGATTGGCGAGCGCGTCCGCCAAATCGGCGCGGGTCGGGTGGTGCAAGCCCTGCGTCGTCTGACGATCTCGTGGAGGCGCGCGCGTTGTCGGAGCGGCTCGAAGATTCGCGAGAGCCGTTGTGGGCCGCGGTTCGAGATGCGGCCGCGGAGCTGCACGCGGAGACCGCGTCACGGTGACGACGGGATCACAGCGGCAGTCAAGGTCACCGGGCTCGGGCTAAGCAGCTCCCAGTGCCCTTCTGAGACGACTTCCACGGTGCCGTCGGTCACTTTGATGGCGGTCTCGTCGTCGATCGCGTACGCCGGACCCGACAAGCCGGCCGCCCAGTGTTCTGCGTTGGCAATCGTGTTCGAAGGGAGATCCTCGTTGTCCAGGTGCGGGAAGATCGAGAAGTCGACGATCCCGAGCGTGCTGTCGCCGCCGGCAGGCGGCTTCCAGCCGACGAAATCGTCCCCGATCCTGGGGGTCATCACCATGCTCCCGGCGCTCATCCCCACCCAGACCGTCTCGTCCAGCGACGGCAAGAGGTCTGCGAGCCCGGACTCCCTCATCCAATGGCACAGATACAAGGCATCGCCACCTGAGCCCAGCAGGACGTCGGTCTCCTTCACCAGGGGAACCCAGCGTTCATCGTCGATGCTGGGTAGCGCGGTCAGCTCCAGCACTCCCAACGACTTCCACCCCACCTCGCACATGGGGCAGCGGGGCTCTCGTCCGCTGATGAACTCCCATGCCTTCACGCCGGGCCCGACCCATGGGTGCCCGTACATCGCGGTGGGAATGCAGAGGGCGCTGGCCTCGCTGATCGGCTTGCCCAGGAGGTCGACCAGTGCGCTCTGGATGCTCGGGTTCTTGATGCCAGCGGACGTGAGAAGAAGCTTCATGCAATCCTCCTGGGGTCGTTGCTGCCAGGGCGAGAACTTCTGCGGTGCCGGATCAGCACCGCAGAAGAGACTGGCGGACCAGCGAAAACTCATCGGTTCCGGCCGGGGCTCTGGCGTCATTCGGAACGACGCCGCGACAAGGCGGCGAGCGGATCCGCGAGTGGCCTTCGCGCTACCGCTTGACGATGTTGTGAACCGGGAGCACCTCCGGCTCGCCCGGGTCGACACCCAGCTCCTCGAGGATCGGCATGAGGCGGGCTGCGAATGCCTCGAACTGCTCCTGCGAATCCCAGACCAGGCTGACCTTGAGCTCGCCTTCCGTCCCGAAGCAGAGCTCGTAGTCGAGGCCGTCCGGAGGGTGGATGCCCTCTTCGGTGAGCCGTCGGACGACGTTGTCGTACTGCTCTGCGGTCAGGGACGGCGGCGCAAACCGGGTCAGCAGGGCTCATGCGAATCCTCCAGTGTGGGTCGGGTCACCCTACGCCGAAACACCCGTCGCTGCCTTTGCTGCGATACAGAAGCGGCGCTGCGATACTCGTGTCCGTGGGAGAGCTCGACGCGTTTGGAACTCGCAAGGATGGTCTCGACGCGTTCCTCGACGCGAAGCTCGCGCAGGGGTACGTCGTCGAGACCCGCACCGACACTCACGCGATCATCGCCAGGCGGCCGAGAGGCCTCAAGCGCTTCACCAGCGGCCGTGACCCAGGGCGCTACGTGGTCGAGGTCGACGAGGATGGAATCGCCACGATGCGTCCGGCGGAGCCGCGTCGCACGTGAACAGGACGTCAGCGGCCGGCGCGTGATCGACAACCGGCACCGCGGCTGACAGACTCACGGACACGTACAGGAGGGGAGCGCATGGCGACCAAGGACAAGAACACGAAGAAGAGCATGGAGAAGAAGCCGGCTCAGAAGACGCTGAAGGAGAAGCGGCAGGCGAAGAAGGGGAAGAAGTAGCCGCACGGGCAGCCGCTGCGGCCGCATGACGTTCTAGGGCCTACCGGCGCGGACGAAGTCGGCTCGCATCCACGACCTCGAGGTCGGCGCCCTTCACGCGACCGAGCGTGTGCAGAGCGTCGTCGTCCCACCGCCGGTCGGGGACACCCGTTACGTACCACGGCGACCCGTTGTCGGCCAGGAGCATCCCGTAGCGCTTGAGAGCCTCGAGGACGACGCGTGCCTGGTGCGGGAAGCCGCGCAACGGGAAGTCTCCGCGCAGGCGAACGCGAAGGCCCATCGGCGGCAGGCGCGGGTCGCCGGAGTCGCCTGCCTGGTGACGGGCCGGGTAGACGTACGCGCGCCGTGTCCGTGGCGCGGTGAAGCGGAGCGCGTGGTCGATCCGGCCGCGGGCGACCTCGTCGTAGCGGACGAGGCCGGGCAGGATCGGGAGCCCCGCGGCGTCGGCGGACGTCCAGCCGGCGGGCCGGAGCCGGTTCGAGCGCAGGCTCCAGATCGCGCCTGACCCCGCATGCCACCCGGCTCCGCGACGCTCGAGCGCGTACAGCTCGTACAGCGTGCACGCGTCACGGTCGACGACGATCGCGTGGGCGTCGCCTCCCGCTTCGATCTCGACGTCGCGCGGGATCGGGTACGGCCCGGCTTCGCTCTCGCCGGCGAAGTCGAACGACACCCGCACCTTCGGCTGCCTGCCGCGCACGACGTTCACCGGGATGCCGATCCGGTCTCCGGGCGACCCCGCCGAGCCGAAGTCGGGGTGCAGCCCGACGGCGAGGCCCACCCCACGCGTGAGCGCCTTCGAATCGTGGGCGACGGGAAGGCCGTCGACGCGCCGGTTCCACGCGTTGTCGCGCGGGAAGATCCTGCACCCGGGCGCGGCCGGCAGCGGGAGCGCGGGCGTCAGAGCCGCCGCGACGGCCGCTGCGAGGGCGGCTCCACCGGCGGCGACTGCGGCGCCCGGCCTCATCCGCTCCTCCCCCGCCCCACGCGGCGAACAGCGCGAAATGCGTCAACGCGCGTTTCGATCACGACAACCTCGGCAAAGGTGTGGAGGAGCTTGACGGGCGACGGCGACATCCTGCTCCTGAGCGACGACCTCGTCCAGCTCCTCGACGGGTCCGAGGAGCGGGGGACGGTCCGGCAGTCGGAGCTGAACGACATCCTCGAGCCGCTCCAGCTCGACCCGCTCGAGACCGACGCCGTCTACCGCGAGCTCGAGCAGCGCGGCATCGATGTCGAGAACGACATCCTCGCCGACGGCGAGGTCGCGCCGTACGTCGCGCCGCCCCCGCCCCTCCAGCTGACGTGGGAGACGACGACGGACGCGCTGCAGCTCTTCCTGCGCGAGGCCGGACGCCATCCGCTCCTCACGGCCGCCCAGGAGGTCGAGCTCGCGAAGAAGATCGAGCGGGGGTGCGCCGAGTCGAAGCAGCGCATGATCCAGTCGAACCTCCGCCTCGTCGTCTCGATCGCGAAGAACTACCGCAACCAGGGCCTGCCGTTCCTCGACCTGATCCAGGAGGGGACGCTCGGTCTGATCCGCGCGGTCGAGAAGTTCGACTGGCGCCGCGGCTACAAGTTCTCGACCTACGCCACGTGGTGGATCCGGCAGGCCGTCGCGCGCGCGCTCGCCGACAAGGCGCGCACGATCCGGATGCCCGTGCACATCGTCGAGCGGATGCAGAAGATGAATCGCGCCGAACGGAACCTGTGGGCGCAGCTCGGGCGCGAGCCGTCGCTCGAGGAGATCGCCGAGGAGGCGAACCTCCCGCTGCACCAGGCGAAAGAGGTGAAAGCGGCCGCGCGCGCGTCGACGTCGCTCGACGCGCCGGTCGGCGAAGCCGACGATGCGGTGCTCGGCGATTTCGTCGCCGGCGGGGATCCGCTCCCCGACGAGATGGTGGAGGACTCGCTCCGCTCGCAGACCCTCGCCGACGCGTTGCGCTCGCTTCCCGACCGCCACCGCGCGGTGATCGTCCTCCGCTACGGCCTCGCCGACGCCGACCCGAAGACGCTCGAGGACATCGGCCGCCGCCTCGGCCTGACCCGTGAGCGCGTGCGCCAGATCGAGGTCGAGGCGCTGAAGCGCCTGGCGACGCTGCACGAGATGGCGTCGGTCGCCTTCACCTAGGCGGTTCTAGGGCGCCGCGGGGCGGGCGAGAGCCGTCGCCGCGCGACGGAACGCCGCGAAGGACGGCTTTCGGACGCCGCCGGCGGTGACGAGCCCCGACTGCCACCGCTCGGGCTCGACCTCGTCCTGGAGCAGGAACCACAGCATGAGGTCGATCCTCGGATCACGGCGCGCGATCGCAACCGCCTGCGTGAGATACGCCGCCTGCGCCGCGAGCGTCACGCCGAGCCGCCGGTCGGGCGGGTTCGTCTCGTACCCGTACTCGGTGAACCAGATAGGCACCGGCCGCCGGTAGAGGCGCGTGAGCTCGCGCTCGAGCACGCCGATGTTCGCGAGGGTCACGGCGGCCGGGCCGGCCGGCCGGGTCGTCGGCGTCTCGCGGATCGAGCCGTTGTACGGGTGGTGCGCGTAGGCGTCGAAGCCGCGGGCGCCCGCAGCGGCCATCGCGCGGAGGAAGACGAGCGGCGCGACCGACGGATGGTCCGCATGCGGGTTGTTGTTCCCGCGCGGCGCCGTCACGCCGCAGGCCACGCGCTCGCCGGAGAGCATCGTCGCGTGGACGCCGAGCACGACGGCGTTGCAGATCCGCGCGTAGTCGGCGGCGCTCTGCGCGAACCACCGTCCGCCGATCCGGCGCCACTGGGCATAGAGCCCGATGCGCAGGTTGGGCTCGTTCCACGCCGTCCACCGCCGCACGGCGGGCAGGACGGTGCCGTCGGCGCGCCGGAAGAGGCCGCTGTAGCGCGTGGCGGCGGCGTAGGCGAAGTCCTCGAGCGCGGCGGTCTCGCGCGGGGCGCGATTCGGCGGCGCCCCGCCGTTCGCCCACGGCGGCGTGCCGAAGATCGTGAACAGGACCTCGATTCGCTGTGCGGCGGCGCCGAGAACGATCCGGTCGTAGAGCCGCCAGTCGTACGCGCGGTCGTCCGGATCGGACGCGTCCACCGGCATGCGACGCGCGACGCCCAGACGGCCACCCCAGTTCAGGTGGACGCGGAGCACCGACGCGTGCAGCTCGGCCAGCGTCGGATACAGCGACCCGTCGCCGTACAGCGCCTCGCCGCTATCGGTGACTCCGAGCCGGAGCTTCGGAGACGCCACCGCCGAGGGCGCCGCCGCGGCCGCGACCACCGCCAGGAGGAGAGCGACGCGCCCGACCACAGTCCCAGCCTCGCTCCGCCGTGTCAAGGGCTGCGAAGGATGCCGTAAATGTTTCGCGGCGCGGAGCGCTCAGGCGCGGAGGTAGAGCAGCAGGTCCGGCTCGACGAGCCGCAGCTCGCGGAGCGCGCGCGCCTCGAGCTGGCGGACGCGCTCGCGCGTGACGCCCAGGTCGACGCCGACCTGCTCCAGCGTCTGAGCAGGGCGGCCGTCGAGGCCGAACCGCCGGAGCAGCACGTGCCGCATGCGCGGCGCCAGCCGGCCGAGCGCCCGCGCGAGGTCGGCCGACCGCGCGTTCGCCGCCGTCTCCTCGTCCGGTGCGGCCGCGCGCTCGTCCGCGATCAGATCCCCGTAGCTCGACTCACCGTCGCCGACAGGAGTGTCGAGCGAGACAGGATCCTCGACCAGATCGAAGAGCTCGGTGACCCGCTCGGGGGTCAGCCCGCTCGCGGCGGCGATCTCGTCCATCGTCGGATCGCGGTTCAGGCGCTGGGCGAGCTCGCGGCGCTCCCGCTTCGCCCGGCGCACCTGCTCCGCGACGTGAACCGGGAGCCGGATCGTGCGTCCCTGGTCCGCGAGCGCGCGCGTGACCGCCTGCCGGATCCACCAGGTGGCGTATGTCGAAAGCTTGTAGCCCATCGTGTAGTCGAACTTCTCGACGGCGCGAATGAGCCCGAGGTTCCCCTCCTGGATCAGGTCGAGAAGCGGCACGTCGGCTCTCGTGTAGCGGCGGGTGATCGACATCACCAGTCGGAGGTTCGCCTCGATCAGGCGGCGTTTCGCCCGCTCGTCCCCGACGTCCTTCCGCCGTGCGAGCTCACGCTCCTCACCCGCCGTCAGGAGCCGGCCGTCGCCGATCTGGCGCACGTACAGCTTGAGCGGGTCGGCCGTCTGTAGCCTCTCTTCGTCCGTCAGCCGCGCATTTCCCGGCTCCTCGTCGTCGGGTGCGGTCGCGTCGTCGGGACTGGGCACGAGCTCCAGAGCGGGCTCGCGCGGAGCGGCGGACAGGTACGGCTCGGGAAGCGGACGTTCCACGGTTTGCATATCGGCTGATGGAGCATCCTTCTTGAGAGTGGAAGGAGCATTCCTTCCGAGATGTAAAAGAACTGTTCGTACCCTCAACTTCACGGGCGGAGAGGCCGTCTAGGAAAGTCAGGTCACCATCATGTGCGGCATTGCGGGATACAGTCTTTCGTCGCGGAGCTCCGTCGAGCGGACGCTCGCCGCGCAGGCACTCCTGGCCGGAATCGCAGAGCGTGGCGCCGACGCCGTCGGGTATGCGTTCCGCGGCGCAGGCGAGACGTACCCGGTCGTCGTGAAGCAGCGGACGCCCGCGTCGCAGCTCCTCGAGCGCGTGGCCGTGGCCAGACGCGGCAACGGACGTGCTCGTTCACGTCCGCGACTACACGAAGGGACATCCGTCGATCGCCGCGAACAACCACCCCGTCCGCCACGGTCCAGTCGTCGGGATCCACAACGGGATCATCACGAACGACGACGAGATCCTCGAGCCGCACGACTGCGCGCGCCGGCGAGGCGCGGATGACCGTCGACTCGGAGGCGATCTTCGCCGTCGCAGCCCATTCGCGGAACAACCCGCGCGCGCTCGAGCAGCTGCGCGGGTCGATGGCGGCCGCCTGGATCGACGAGCGCGAGCGAGACCTGCTCTTCGCCGCCCGCGGCGTCGGCCGCCCGCTGTGGACCGGCGAGGGGCGCGACTGCGTGTTCGTCGCCTCGACGAAGCTCGCTCTCGAGGTGGTCGAGCGGTACTGCGAGATCGACCTCCGGAAGCGCGAGCTCCACGAGGGGACGTTCCTCATCCTGCGGGACGGCAAGGTCGTCCGCCGCGAGGCGTTCCGCGCCCACATCTCGTTCCTCGAGCCGGATCCGCTGCCGGCCGTCCGGGCACCGGACGAGCGCGACTTCTGCCTCTCGGCCCTCGCTTCGATCGCCGCCGCGCTCGCGGCCAGCTCTCAGCGGCGGCGGCAGCGTGCCGTCAGCGCGACGTCGACGCCCTCGCGCGCAGACGGTCGCGCGACGAGGAACTGGAACGTCGCCCACGCGCCGCGGCGCGCTTCGAACATCCGGTAGACCTGCCACTCGGTGAGCAGCGAGCGTCCGCCCGCCGGGCTGCGCTCCAGTCGCCGAACTTCGGGAGGCGCCCGACGGAGCGCGCGAGCATCGGCGCCCTGCTCGACCGCGCGCTCGAGCCGCTCCTCCCCCACCGCGACGTCGAAGCCCGCCTCCCGCAGCGCGGTCGCGAACGACCCGAACGTGTGCCAGTAGAGCGACTTCGACGGGACGGCGCCGCGACGCTCGTCCAGGTCGCGCGCCGTCGGCGTCCGCCCGAGCTCCTCGCCGAGCCTCCGTAGGAGTGCCGACGAGCTCCTCGCGCGTCGCGAACCGGCGCGGCAGGAGCCCGGCGGCACGCTTCGCCGCGTTCCAGGTGCCGAAGTGCTCGATCACCGTCTGTGGGTGCACCGTGCCCCGGGGTCGGCGGCGAACTCCTTCATCGTCGGCGACCGGCCGAGCCGCTCCGCCGAGCGCCCGCAGCTCGTCGAGGATCTGCTCGTCGGAGTACCGGCGTCTGATCCCCGCTCGGAACGACGCGAGCGCCTCAGGGTCGATGTCGGCAATGGCGCGATACTGGCGCTTGCGGGCCATCGTCAATAATGGTAGAGCAACCTGCTCGACGCGCAAGAATCGCGAAGCGCCCCCGCGACAGGCCGGCGCCGCCGCGGCCGGTACGCTCGCCCGGTGCGCCCGCCCGTCCCCATGGCAGCCGAGATCGCGGCCGCGCGCCTCGTCGGGCGGTTGTCTCGCGTGGCGCGAGCAGGCGGCGGCACGACGATTCCCGGGAAGCTTCTCTGGAAAGTCGACCCCGACGCCATCGACCGACTCGCAGCCCGGCTCCCCGAAGGATCGGTGCTCGTATCCGCGACGAACGGCAAGACGACGACGGCTGCGATGGCGGCGGAGATCCTCTCTCCGCGCTTTCGGCTCGCCCACAACGCGTCGGGCGCGAACCTCGTGTCCGGCGTCGCCTCCGCCCTGCTCGCGGCAGGCGACGCCGACCTCGGGCTGTTCGAGGCGGACGAGGCGGCGCTGCCGGAGATCGCGCGGCGCGTGCGCCCGCGCGCCGTTTGCGTGGGCAACCTCTTTCGCGACCAGCTCGACCGGTACGGCGAGCTGGAGCTCGTCGCCGAGCGGTGGCGCGCTGCGGTCCGGGCACTCCGCGACGAGACGGTCATCGTCGCGAACGGCGACGACCCGCAGGTCGGCGAGCTCGCGCAAGGACGGGCGAACGCAACCGTCTTCGGCCTCGACGACCCGGCGCAGGCGCGGCCGGCGCTCGAGCACGCGGCAGACTCGACGCACTGCGTGCGCTGCGGCACCGCGTACGACTATGTCGTCGCGTACGTCGGGCACCTCGGCGACTATCGGTGCCCGCGGTGCGGCCACGCGCGGCCGAAGCTCGACGTCACCGCGAGGGCGGTCGCGCTGAACGGCCTCGACGGCGCGGCCTTCGACCTCTCGACGCCCCACGGGACGCGCCGCGTGCAGCTCGCGCTGCCCGGCCTCTACAACGTCTACAACGCGCTCGCTGCGGCATCGCTGGCGCTCGCACTCGGCATCCCGCTCGACGACGTCGTCGCCGGCCTCGAGCGCTTCGGCGCGGCCTTCGGTCGCTTCGAGCGGATCGAGATGCAGGGGCGCCGGCTCCTCATGCTGCTGATCAAGAACCCGGCGGGGGCGAACGAGGCCATTCGCACGATCGTCGGGGGCGGCCCGCCCACCGTCGCCCTCGTCGCCCTCAACGACGCGATCGCCGACGGACGGGACGTCTCGTGGATCTGGGACGCCGACTTCGAGCCGCTCGGCGACCGGCTCGAGACGCTCGTGGCGACCGGCGACCGTGCCGCCGAGCTCGCGCTTCGCTTCGCCTACGGCGGCCTCGGCCGCGAGCGGATCGAGGTCATCCCCGAGCTCGGGCCGGCGCTCGACCGCGCGCTGGAGCTGACACCGGCGGGCGGTGAGCTCGTGTGCCTTCCGACCTACACCGCGATGCTCGCGCTGCGCGGCCTCGTCGCCGAGCGCGGTCACGTGCGGAACTACTGGGAACAGCCCTCCGGGAACGGCCGCGGAGCACGCCGATGAGGATCAGGGTCGGCCACCTCTACCCGGACTACCTGAACATCTACGCCGATCGCGGGAACATCGCGGTGCTCGCCGCGCGCGCGCGGGCGCGCGGTCACGACCTCGAAGTGCGCGCGCTCTCGCTCGAGGACGCGGTCCCGGTGGGCGAGATCGACCTGTTCTACGTCGGCGGTGGCCAGGACCGCGAGCAGGCGCTCGTCGCGACCGACCTTGCGTCGAAGGCGGCTGCTCTTCGGCACGCCGTCGACGGCGGCGCCGCGTTCCTTGCCGTGTGCGGCGGATACCAGCTCCTCGGGCGCTTCTACCGCGACGTGAGCGGTGACGAGCTCCCCGGAATCGGCCTTCTCCCGCTCCAGACGATTGCAGGGAGGCGGCGGATGATCGGCGACGTGTTGCTCAGGTGCGACTGGGCCGGGGGGACGCTCGCCGGGTTCGAGAATCACGCCGGTCGTACGTACCTCGACGAGGGCGCGGAGCCGCTCGGCCGGGTGGTTGCAGGGTTCGGGAACGACGGCGCGTCCGGCGCCGAGGGCTGTCGCGCGGGCCGCGTCTACGGGACGTACCTCCACGGCCCGCTCCTGCCGCGCAACCCATGGTTCGCCGACCACATGCTCCGCGAGGCGCTCGCGCATGCGACGGGCGGCGAGCCGCCGGAGCTCGAGCCCTTGGGCGACGAGCTGGAGACCGAAGCGCACCGCGTCTCGGCCGCGCGCGCACATGCGCGCGGCGGCCGTTTCTAGCGCGCCCAGAGCGATCCGAGGTAGACGGCCGGGTCGCCCGGCTGCCAGCGCGCGAGGAAACGCTTGATCGGCGGGTGGAGCACGATCTCGTCGAGCTCCTCCATCGAGAAGAGCCGGGTCGCGCGGACATCGGCGTCGTGCGGCTCGACGTCCTCCAGCGACCGGTCGGACACGTCGCACGCGAAGATCACGTGGATCACGTGCTTCCGCGCCGTCGTCCACCGCGGCGCGATCGAGTCGACAAGCGCGATCGGGCCCTCGAGCCGCAGGTCGTTCCATGCCCCCCGAGCTCCTCCGCGAGCTCGCGCCGGAGCGCGTCGAGAAGCGACTCGCCGCCGTCGACGCCTCCTCCCGGGAGGAGCCAGTACTGCTTGCCGGGCTTCTCCTGGCGGCAGAGGAGCACGCGGTCGTGCCACCGGAGCAGGGCCGAGACGCGAACTCTCGGCTCCATCAGTGCCTCGAGGAGCCGAAGCCGCGGGCGCCGCGCTCCGAGCCGGGCAGCTCGTCGACCTCGATGGGCTCGACCGCCGGAACCGCCAGCACCACGAGCTGCGCGATCCGCATCCCCGGCTCCACGACGAACGCCTCTTCGGGGTCGGTGTTCAGGAGGTTGACGAGCAGCTCGCCCCGGTAGCCGGCGTCGACGAGGCCCGGCGTGTTGACGATCGAGACGCCGTGGCGGGCGGCGAGGCCCGAGCGCGGCTGGACGAATCCTGCGTGCCCGGGCGGGATCGCGACCGCAAGCCCCGTCGGCACGAGCGCGCGCGCCCCCGGAGCGAGCTCGACCCGCTCGCACGCCGAGAGATCGAGGCCCGCGTCGTCGGCATATGCGCGCGCGGGCAGCACCGCGTCGTCGCGGAGCCGCATGACCGGCAGCTCGATCAGGCGCTCTCCAGCCCCTCGAGCCGGGTCGCTCCGGCAACGAGGTACGGCGCGAACCGGTGGAGCTCGCGCCGCGGCAGCCGCGCCACGACGACCACGCCCTCCTCCGTGTCGTGCCGCTCGTCGATCGGAGCGCCGAGGGCGTACAGCTCCGAGAGCCGCGCGCCCTCCTCGTACGGAATGAGGAGGCGCACCGTCTCCCAGCGGTCGGCGAAGCGGTCGGCGAGGAACGCCCGCAGCTCCGCGATGCCCTCGCCCGTTGCCGCCGACACCTGCGGCGCGTTCGGGAAGAGGTTCGCGAGGCGGCGCCGGCCGAGCGGGTCGACGCGGTCGATCTTGTTCAGCACGATCTCGACCGGCAGCCTCCGTCGCCCCGATCTCGTGCAGGACGTCCTCGACCGCGCGCACCATCTCGCGCAGCCGTTCCTCCTCGACGGACGCGTCGACGACGTGGAGGACGAGGTCGGCGACGAGCGTCTCCTCGAGGGTCGACGCGAACCCCTCGACGAGTTGGTGCGGCAGCCGGCGGATGAAGCCGACGGTGTCGGTCACGAGGTACCGGCGCCCGTCGTGCTCGAAGCCGCGCGTGGTCGGGTCGAGCGTCTCGAAGAGCCGGTTCTCGACCGACACCTCGGCGCCGGTGAGCGCGTTCAGGAGCGTCGACTTGCCGACGTTCGTGTACCCGGCGAGCGCGACGGTGGGCGTCTCCGTCCTCCGGCGCTCCTTGCGCCGGGTCGTGCGCTGCCGCTCGACCTCGCGCAGACGGCGCTTGAGGAGAGCGACCCGCCGCCGCGCCAGCCGGCGGTCGGTCTCGAGCTGCGACTCGCCGGGACCGCGCGTGCCGACCCCGCCGCCGAGGCGCTCGAGGTGCTGCCAGAGCCCGCGCATCCGCGGCAGGTTGTACTCCAGCTGCGCGAGCTCGACCTGGAGCTTCCCCTCGGCGCTGACGGCGTGCTGGGCGAAGATGTCGAGGATCAGCTGCGGGCGGTCGATCACGCGGGTCTTCAGCGCGTCCTCGAGATACCGCTGCTGCACCGGATCGAGCTCGTCGTCGACGAGGAGGCTCTCGGCGCCGGACGCGGCGTACTGCTCCTTGAGCTCCTCGAGCTTCCCCTTGCCGACATACGTTCGCCGGGCGGGCCGCTGCCGGTGCTGGACGATCCGGCCGACCGGCTCGACGCCGGCCGTGCGCGCGAGCTCCTCGACCTCGGCCAGCTCGTCGTCGGCATCCGCCCCCTGGGCCAGGACCGCGAGCACGAACCCGCGCTCCGGCTCGGGAGAACGTGGAATCATCGACGGTCATTATGCCCGCTTCTGCTGCGAAATCCTCGCTCGCGGAGCGGACGCTCGAGCTCGTCGACCTCCCTTCGCCGTCACGGGACGAGGGGCTGGTGTACGCGGCGGTGAAGGCGCACGTCCCGCTCGACGTCGTCCACGACGACGGCGAGTCGCTCCTGTTCGCGAAGCGCACGGGAAAGCCGCTCGTGCTGCTCGCAGGGCACACCGACACGGTTCCCGAGCAGGGCAACCTCCCCGGACGCATCGAGGACGGCGCCGTCCACGGCCTCGGCGCGAGCGACATGAAGGGCGGCCTCGCGGTGATGATCGAGCTCGGGCGGTGGGCGGCCGATGCCGACCTCGCGTACGACCTCGCACTTCTCTTCTTCCCGCGCGAGGAGCTCGGGCCGCACGAGAACCCCCTCCCCGCGCTCTTCGCGGCGACGCGCGTCATCGACGAGGCGGCTCTCGTCGTGTGCCTCGAGCCGACCGACAACACGCTCCAGCTCGGCTGCCTCGGGAACCTCACCGCACGTCTCGTCTTCGAGGGCCGCTCCGCGCACTCGGCACGGCCGTGGCTCGGCGTGAACGCGATCGGGCTTGCGGTCGACGGGCTCCGAGAGGTGGTCGGGCTCGAGCCGCGCGACGTGCAGGTCGAGGGTCTCACGTTCCGGGAGGTCATCTCCGTCACGCAGATCCAGGGCGGCGTCGCTTCCAACGTGATTCCCGCGCGCGTCGAGGCGACGCTGAACTTCCGGTACGCGCCGGGGCGAACGCCTGCCGACGCGGAGGCTTACCTGCGCGACACCCTCGCGCAGGACGTCGAGATCCTTCAGAACTCGGGCGCTGCGCACGTTCCGTCTCTCGAGTCACCCCTCCTCGCGCGTCTCCGGTCGACCGGGCCTTTCGAGATCGAGCCGAAGCAGGCGTGGACGAACGTCGCCGACTTCGCCGCGCGGGGACTGGACGCCGTGAACCTCGGCCCGGGGGCGACGCGCTACGCGCACGCGGTCGACGAGCGGGTGGAGATCGCCGAGCTCGAGCGGACGTACGCGGCGCTGCAGCGGCTCCTGCTCGGGTAAGGCGTCCCGCGCCGGCCGCGCGTGCACGGCACGAGGTCGCGCCACGTCTCTGCCCCGGTACGGTCTAGACGTGCAGCTCTCGCCCGTGCTGGCCGACCTCGCGCAGTACCCGTTCACGCGGCTCGACGAGTGGAGGGCGGAGGCCCGGGCGCGCGGGGTCGAGCTGATCGACTTCGGCATGGGCGACCCACGCGAGGTGACGCCGGCGTTCATCCGCGAGGCGCTCGTCGCCGGAATCACGGAGGTCTCGTCGTACCCACGCGCGCCGGGGCTCCCGCGAGCTCCGCGAGTCGATCGCGCTCGTGGATCGGGCGCCGCTTCGGCGTCGCCGTCGACGCGCACACGGAGATCGTGCCGACGCTGGGCTCGAAGGAGGCGATCTTCTCGTTCGCGCAGGTCGCGGTCGGCGGGCGGCGGCTGGTCGCGATCCCCGAGCCGGCGTACCCCGTCTACGAGCGCGGCGCGCTGTTCGCCGGCGCGGACGTCGTGACCGTGCCGCTCGCGGAGGAGACGGGGTGGCTCCCCGACCTGGACGCGTTCGACGCCTGGGACGAGATCGCGCTCTTCTGGACGTGCTACCCGAACAACCCGACGGGCGCCGTCGCACCGCTCTCGTTCTACGAGGAGCTCGCGGGCCGGGCACGGCAGCACGGATTCCTCGTCTGCTCCGACGAGGCGTACTCGGAGCTCTGGTTCGACGAGCCGCCCGTCTCGGCGCTGCAGGTCGAGGAGCGCGAGAACGTGGTCGTCTTCAACACGCTCTCGAAGCGCTCGTCGATGACGGGCTACCGCTCGGGCTTCGTCTGCGCGTCCGCGGCCGTCTGCGACGCTCTCCGGAAGTTCCGTCCGACGGTCGGGACGGCGCCGCAGGAGTTCGTCCAGCGCGCGGCGGTCGCGGCGTGGTCGGACGAATCGCACGTCGCCGACGTGCGCGCGCTCTATCGCGGCAAGCGCGACACGATCCTGCCAGCGCTCCTCGACGGCGGGCTGCGCCCGTCCGCGAGCGAGGCGACGTTCTACCTGTGGGTCGAGGTCGGCGATTCGGAGGCATTCGCGCGGCGGATGCTCGAGCACGGGATCCTCGTCGCGCCGGGGTCGTTCTTCGGCCCTGCCGGCGACGGCTACGCGCGCTTCGCGCTCGTCCCCACGCAGGCGGAGTGCGAGCGCGCCGCCGGGATCCTGCGGGCGGTGCTGTGACGGTCGAGGAGACGATCGCCGCCCTCGACCGGGGGGAGGTTCGCGTCGCGGAGAAACGGGACGGCGAGTGGGTCGTGAACGAGGAGGCGAAGCGCGCGATCCTCGACTACTTCCGGCTGCGCACGATGGCGCCGCAGGAGCTCGGGCCGTTCGAGTACCACGACAAGATCCCGCTCAAGACCGGCTACAGCGAGCTCGGCGTCCGCGTCGTGCCGCCGGCGACCGCGCGCTACGGCGCGTTCCTGTCGCGCGACGTCGTGCTCATGCCGAGCTACGTCAACATCGGCGCGTGGGTCGGCCCGCGCACGATGGTCGACACCTGGGCGACCGTCGGCTCGTGCGCGCAGATCGGCGCGGACGTCCACCTGGCCGGCGGCGTCGGCATCGGAGGCGTCCTGGAGCCGGTCAACGCGCGCCCGGTCGTCGTCGAGGACGGAGCCTTCATCGGCTCGCGGTGCGTCGTGACCGAGGGAGCGGTCGTCGGCGAGCAGGCGATCCTCGGCGCAGGCGTCGTCATCACCGCGTCGGTGCCGATCGTCGACGTGACCGGCCCGGAGCCGCGCGAGCACCGCTCGTTCGTGCCGCCGCGGGCGATCGTCGTTCCGGGTGTGCGACAGCGCGAGTTCCCGGCGGGCACGTACGGGCTCCCGACGCCGCTGATCGTCGGCTGGCGCGCGGAGTCGCACGATCTGGCCCTCTCGCTAAACGACGCGCTCCGCGAGCACGCAGTCGGCACCTAGCTGATATGGAGTGAGGTTTGTCAAGTCGGCACGGCTTGAAGGCCCGCGTTTGCGGGCCTTCGTTGTTTCGGCGGGGAGAGCGCGGCGGCAGTCGTCGACGCGTTGTGTCGCGGCTGATATGCGCGGGTCGGGACCGCATGACCGGGTGTGCGAGCTGAGGAGCGGTGCCGCTCTCTAGGGTCGAGCGTCGCCCAGTCGGGGCGGCTCGTAGCTGTACCGCGGGTCGCTCCTCGCGTCCTCGTGCGCCGCTGCGCTCTCCTCGCCGAGCCGTTGCTGGCTCAGTCGGCTACATCGTCGCGAGCGCCCAGCAGTGGCCGGCGAGCTCGCGCGCGACGGCGACCGCGACGACGTGCGCCGCTTGCCGCGCCGCTCGAGCGCGTGCCAGCGGGCGTGCAGGCGGCGCGCGCTCCGGTCGGCCCGAGCACGCACCGCGGCGGGCTGTCCCTGCCGGCGCCGCGCGAGCGCCGCGCTCTCGCGCAGCGGCCGCCGCTGCTGCCAGGCCGCCTCGACGAGCAGTCGACGCGCGTGCGTGTTGCCGGTCTTGGTGATCGCGCCGAGGCGGCGCCGCTCGCCGCTGGAGTCCTCGCTCGGAGTCAGGCCGAGGAACGGCCCCAGGCTCTGCGGCCGGAAGCGCGTCCAGTCGCCGAGCTCGACCGTGAGCGCGAGCGCGGTCAGCGTCGCCGACGCCGCGCAGACAGCAGAGCCGGCCGACGATCTCGGCGAACGGCGGCTCAGCGGCGAGCTCGGCGATCGCCTCGTCGAGCGCGTCGCGGCGCGCCTTCGCCTGCAACGCCGCCGCGTACGACTCCTCGAGCGCGAGCTGCAGCGGCCGACTGTCGAACCGCTGCCGGCGCAGCCAGGCATCGTGGGCGAGCGTCCACGCGCGCCGCGTCGTAGACCAGCCCATGCCGCAGCAGCAGCTTCGAGAGCCGCTGCCTGGCCCGCATCAACTCGCCGCGCGCGTCCTCACGCGCCCGCACCAGATCGCGCGCCGCCTCCTCGTGCGGCTCCGGCACCCGCACCGCCACCAGCTCGCCCAGCCGCAGCAGCCGCGCCAGCCGCTCCGCATCGCGACGATCGGTCTTGACCCGATCAGCCGGCGCCCGCTGGATCTTCGACGGCGCCGCGACCGTGCAAGCGATCCCGGCCGCCGCACAGGCACGCGCAAGCCCATACCCAGTCGGCCCCGCCTCATAGGCGACCCGCACCGGCGCCGGCAACCGCCGCAACCACTCGACCGTCTCCGCCGGCAACGTCGGCGCCCGCAGACTCCGAACCTCGCCCGCTCGCCGCGTCCAACACGCCCGCGACCACCTTGCGCGCGTGCACATCCAACCCGACCCACGTACCCTCAGCCATACCGGCGCCTCCCGTAATTGCGGCTCTACCGCCGCGCCAACCGCGACGGCAACCCGCGCCAACTTACGAGCGAGGCGCCGGGCACCCCATACGGTCTAGAGCCGCGCTGGACACGGCGCCGGCGACGACGCATCATCGGGCGGTGAGCCCGTTGCGCGTGCGGAACTTCCGGCTCCTCTTCCTCGCGCGCACGATCTCCTTCTTCGGCACGAACCTCGTCCCGATCGCCGTTGCGTTCGCGATTCTCGACCTCGGCGGGTCGGCGACGGCGGTCGGACTGGCGTTCGCTGCGCGGACGCTCGCGCAGGTCTCGACGCTCATGGTCGGGGGCGTCGTCGCCGACCGGTTCTCGCGCCGGCTCGTGATGATCGCCTCCGACACGGCGAACCTCGTCGTCCAGACGGCCATGGGCGCGCTGCTCTTGCTCGGTCACGCCGAGATCTGGCAGCTCGTCGCGCTCCAGGCCGCGGGCGGCGCGGCGGCCGCCTTCCACTCCCCCGCATCGACGGCGCTCGTGCCCGAGACCGTCGCGCCCGAGCAGCTGCAAGGGGCAAACGGCTACATGACCGTCGCGCGCTACTCGGCGACGATCGCCGGCGCGGCCGGTGCGGGCGCGCTGGTGGCAATCGTCGGCAGCGGCTGGGCGATCCTGCTCGACGGCGCGACGTACGCCTCGAGCGCGCTCCTCCTCGCGGCGATCCGGCTGCCGTCCGCGCGCCGCCGGCTACAGTCGCCGCGGTTCGTGCGTGAGCTGGTCGACGGCTGGCGCGAGTTCACCGCGCACACGTTCGTGTGGCTCCTGACGGCGTTCGTTGCGCTCTTCTTCCTCTTCTCGTACGCGCCGTTCTTCGTCCTCGGGCCTGCGATCTCGCAGGAATCGATGAACGGCGCCGCCGGCTGGGCGACCGTCCTCACGGGCGAGGCGGTCGGCGCGCTCGCCGGCGGGCTCGTGGCGCTCCGCGTCCGCCCGAAGCGCCCGATGTTCCTCGTCGCGCTGCTGTTCCCGCTCGACGGGTTGCAGCTCGCGCTGCTCGCGGAGCGCGCACCCCTGCCGGCCGTCGCCGCCGCGGCGGCCGTCGCCGGGTTCAACTTCGCGTTCGCCACGGTGCTCTTCGAGACCGAGGTGCAGCGACGCGTCGCGCCCGACAAGCTCTCCCGTGTCTCTGCGTTCAACTGGTTGACGGCGATGTGCGTGCTGCCGCTGGGTTACGCGCTGGCGGGGCCGATCGCCGACGCCGTCGGCGCGGCGACGTCGCTCTGGTTCGGCGCGGTGTGGGTCGCCGTCAGCGCGGTCGCGGTCGCGTTCGTACCGGCCGTTCGGTACCTCGGCCGCGACGAGGCGCCCGACGGCGTGCCGCTCGCCGCGCGCCCGTAGCGGGCGCGTCCGGCAGCTCGGGAGGCAACCCTTCCGTAGTTTCCGCGTGGCGGGCTCGGCGTCATCGCCGATGCGAGGCCCGCGTGCCGCCGCGAACGTGACGGCGAGGGTCGCGCACCACGAGAAACAGGAGGAGATGACATGGCTGTCCGTGTCGCCATCAACGGGTTCGGCCGCACCGGCCGGGCGGCGTTCAGGGCCGCGCACGAGGCCCACGCAGACATCGAGTGGGTGGCGATCAACGATGTCGCCGACCCCGCGCTGCTCGCGCAGCTCCTGAAGCACGACACCGTCTACGGGCCGTTCCGCGGCGCCGTCGAGGCCAGCGAGGACGCGCTCATCGTCGACGGCGTCGAGATCGCGGCGCCGCAGGTCTCGAGGCTCGAGGAGCTTCCGTGGGAGAAGCTCGACGTCGACGTGGTGATCGAGTCGACCGGGCTCTTCCGTAAGCGCTCGGAGGCCGAGAAGCACCTCGCCGCCGGCGCCCGCAAGGTAGTCATCTCGGCGCCTGCGAAGGATCCCGACGTGACCGTCGCGCTCGGCGTGAACTTCGACGAGGTGTTCGACCCCGAGGCTCACCGGATCATCTCGAACGCGTCGTGCACGACGAACTGCCTCGCGCCGGTCGCGAAGGTGCTGCACAACGGCCTCGGCATCCGCCACGGCCAGATGACAACGGTTCATGCGTACACGAGCGACCAGCGGCTGCTCGACGCGCCGCACAAGGACTACCGCCGCGCGCGCGCCGCGGCGGCGAATCTCGTTCCTACCTCGACCGGCGCAGCGAAGGCGATCGGCCTCGTGCTGCCGGAGCTCGAGGGGAAGCTCCAGGGGTTCGCAGTCCGCGTGCCCGTCCCGACGGGATCGCTGGTCGACTTCACGGTCGAGGTCGAGCGGGCGACGACCGTCGATGAGGTCAACGCACTGTTCCGCGAGCGCGCCGACGTCGACGAGCTGCGGGGCATCCTCGCCTACAGCGAGGAGCCGCTCGTTTCGACCGACATCGTGAAGTCGCCGTACTCGTCGATCTTCGACGCACCGCTCACGGCGGTCGTCGGCGGCACGCAGGTAAAGGTCGTGGCTTGGTACGACAACGAGTGGGGCTACTCGAACCGGCTCTTCGAGGTCGCCCAGCGGGTCGCCGTCCCGCTCGCCCTCGCCGCCTAGCCGACGCGTCTCCGCTCCGGCGCGCCGCCTCGCCGAGGCGGCGCGCCGGTCGGGCTGGAACGGGCCGTGATCGGGACGTGCCCCGCCGGGACTGTGCCGGTGACTGTCACGGCGGCATGTCTACTAGAGCCATGTCGCGCTGACTGTCACGACGGCACGCCCGGGTAGCCATGTCCGCCTGACTGTCACCACGACACGTCCCCGTCGGCCGTTTCCTCCTGACTGTCACTACGACATGTCCCGGTAGGCCGTGTCATTCGATCGCCTGCGGCGGAATCGCTCGCGCGAGCGGCGCGGATCGCGCATCATTCGCGGGACGTGATCTCGTCCGGCGGTCGTCCGTGAGCTTCGACTGGCCCCTCGCGCTCGTCGGTCTTCTCGTGCTGCCGATTCCGGTGGTCCTGTACGTGCTCGCCGACCGGCGGCGGGCCGATCGCGCGGCAGCGTTCGTCTCACCGGCGCTCCTCCCGAACCTCGTGCCGAAGAGCCCGGGCGCGCGGCGGCACGTGCCGTTCGCGCTCTTCCTCGTCGCGCTGGCGCTCCTCCTCGTCGGTGCGGCGCGCCCCCACGCGAACGTGAGCGTCCGGCGCGAGGAGGCAACGGTCGTGCTCGCGCTCGACACCTCGCGCTCGATGGCTGCGCGCGACGTTCGGCCGACGAGGCTCGAGGCCGCGCGCGCCGCCGCCGAGGCTTTCTTGCGGCGCGTCCCGTCGCGCTTCCGCGTCGGCGTCGTCTCGTTCGGCTCGCGCGCGACGCCGGCTCTCCCGCCGACGACGGACCGCGACCTCGCGCGCGCCTCGCTCCGATCCCTCCGTCCCGGTCTCGGAACCGTCCTCGGCGACGGAGTCGACCTTGCGGTTCGGCTCGGCCGGCGGCCACGCTCTGAGGACGGAACCGTGCCGCCGACGGCGGTGCTGGTGATCTCCGACGGCACGAACGAGGGCGGTCGCGTCTCCCCCGCGGCGGCGGCGCGGCGCGCGCGGGCGCGGCACGTCCCGGTCTCGACCGTCGTCGTCGGGACTCCCGGCGGCGTCGTCCGGCGCACCGTCCAGGGCGGGTTCGTCGAGACGGTCCACGTTCCGCCGAGCCCGGACACGCTGCGCGCGATCTCCGAGACGACCGGCGGCCGATTCTTCAGCGTCCGGACGGACGACGGGCTCCGCGAGGTCTACGAGCGCCTCGGCTCTCGCCTCGGTCGACGGACGACCTCCCGCGAGGTCACGGACGTCTTCGCGGCGGCGTCCGCGATGCTGCTCGTCGCCGGCGGCGCGCTGTCGGCGCTGTGGCTCCGGAGGCTCCCGTGACGTTCGGGCACCCGCTGCTGCTCCTGACCCTCCTCGCCCCCGCGCTCGCGGCGCTCGGATACCTCCTCGTGGACCGACGGCCGGCCAGGTATCCAGTCCGGTTCACGAACCTCGACGTGCTCGCGGACGTCGTGACGACGCGCCCGTCGTGGCGCAGCCGGGTCGCGCCGGCGCTGTTCGTCGCCGCACTCGCAGGCCTCTGCGTCGCCGTTGCGCGGCCGCACGCGGCCACGACCGTTCTCGACGAGCGCGCGACCGTGGTGCTCGCAATCGACGCGTCGCGATCGATGGAGTCCGACGACGTGAAGCCGACGAGGCTCGCGGCGGCGGAGCGCGCGGCGAAGAGGTTCCTCGACCAGATCCCGAAGCGGCTGCGCGTGGCACTCGTCGTCTTCTCCGGTGATGTGCAGGTGGCGGCGCCGCCGACGACGGATCGCGTGCTCGTCCGCGACGCGATCGACGGGATCGGCAGCTTCAGCGGGTTCGGCGGCACTGCGATCGGCGACGCGATCGCCCGCTCGGTGGAGGTCGGACGGGACGCGACCGAGGGCGCGCCACGCGGTCTCGTGACCGTCGTGTTCCTGTCGGACGGCCGCCAGAACCGCGGCGTCATCCAGCCGCTCGACGGGGCCGCGCGTGCCAAGCGAGCCGGTATCCAGGTGAACACGATCGCCCTGGGCACGCGGAACGGCGGCAACGGAGGCGGACGGGGCGGCGGACAGCGCTCGGGCGGCTTCGGCGGCTTCGGCTTCGGGGGGAACCGCTCGCCCGACCCGGCGACGCTGCGGAGGATCGCGCGGATCACGGGCGGGCAGTTCTTCGCCGCCAGGAGCGCCGCGTCCCTCGACGACGCTTACACCCGACTCGGTACGAAGGTTGCCCGCCGGCCGGCGCGGACGGAGGTGACGTTCGCGTTCGTCCTCGGGTCGGCGTTCCTCCTCCTCGGCTCGACGCTGGCGGCGGTGCGGTGGGCCCCGCGCATCCCCTAGAGCTTGCCGCTCGCGCTACCCCGTCATACGCGGAAGGCCGGCCCGGTGAGGTGCGCGCGGCCGTCTTCGATTCGCACTGCGAGCTCGCCGCCCGGAAACCGAACGGTCGCCGGCGAGACTCCGAGTGCGGCCGCGACGGCGACGGCGCTCGATCCCGACGATCCCGTCTCCCCCACGCCGCGCTCCCACACCCTGGCCTCGATCTCGCCTCCGCCGAGCCGCCGGGCGACCTGCACGTTCGTCCGGTACGGGAACCGCGGATGTGTCTCGAGCAGAGGGCCGACCCGCGGCAGGTCCTGTGGATCGCCCTCGACGACCGCGTGCGGGTTGCCCACGTCGACGGGCACGAACCGGATCCCGTCGAGCTCCTCGGCCTCTGCCACCCGCACCGTTCCGAGGTCCTGCTCGACGCGCCCGTCCGCAAGCATCCACGCAGTCACGACCCGGTCTCCGACGCGGACGTCGACCCGTCGGGCGCCGGTGAGGTCGGCGAGCCAGCGCGCCGCGATCCGCGTGCCGTTCCCCGACATCTCGGCGACGGAGCCGTCGGGGTTCCAGATCACGATCTCGACCCAGTCCTCTCCCCTCGCGCGAACGTCGAGGACGCCGTCCGCATCGCCGACCGCCGCGCGAGCCGCGCGCGCGTCGAGCCGCTCCTCAGCGACGAGGTAGACGTTCCCCTGCGCGTGCCAGCGCGACGATCTCATCGGCGATCTGCTCCGGTTCGCGGTCGCCGGCGAGCGTAACCGCGTGCGGGAGCTTGCGGAGCCACTTCCGCTGGTAGCGGGCGAGCCGGCGCGTCGCCTGCACGATCGCTTCGACGGCCTCCTCCGGAGGGAGGGTGGCGAGCGCCTCGAGGCCGAGCACTTTCCGCGCGGTGCTGGAGAGCGGCTGCCGCCAGGCGGTCTGCGCTTCTTCGACGGCACCGGCGGCGACCATCGCCTCGGCGCGCGCGCGGATCCGGCCGTTCAGCTCCTCCTCGGGAAGGCCGAGCGCGACGAGAAGCGTCGAGTGACGCATGTCGTCTGTCCAGAGCCGGTCGCGCGCGGGCGCGAGCGACGACCCCGCCTCCGCCAGCTCGAGCGCGCGAACGACGCGTCGCCGGTCGTTCGCGTGTACGCGTGCGGCCGCGGCCGCGTCGCGTGCGGCGAGCGCCGCATGCGCCGCCTCGGGCCCCTCGGCGTCGTAGAGCCGCTCCCACCGCTCGCGCACCGCCGGCGCGAGCCGCGGCGGGAGCTCGAGGCTCGACAGCGCCGCCCGCAGGTAGAGCCCCGTTCCGCCGACGACGACCGCCGTCCTGCCCGCGGCGACGATCTCGTCGATCGCCCGGTGCGCGAGCCGCTGGTACTCGCCCACCGAGACCTCGTCCGAGATCTCGAAGACCCCGACGAGGCGCGTTGGAGCGGCGGGCGCCGCAGTCAGGATCGCAAGCCCTCGGTAGAGCGCCGCGGAGTCCGCGGAGACGATCTCGCCGTCGACGCGCGCGGCGACGGCCTCGGCGACGGCCGTCTTGCCGGACGCCGTCGGGCCGAAGATCGCGATGACGGCCGGCGCGCTAAGCGCCGGCGCCTGCCGGCTGCTTGAAGCCATGTTCGACCGCGCCGGGCTCGCTCTCCTCGACGACCGGGCGGTCCTCCTCCGGGTGCGCCGCTCGCCATTCGCGGAACCACTCCACGGCGCGCGGGATACCGGCGTCGAGCGGCGTGGCCGGTGTCCACGCGAGGAGGTCGCGCGCCTTCCTGATGTCTGCGACGTACCGCGTGACCTCTCCCAGGAGCGACGGGGCGTACCGGATCTGGGGCTCGTTCCCGAGCGCCTCGCCGATCAGGTCCGCGGCCCGGACCAGGGTGTTGCCCTGGCCGTAGGCGAGGTTGATCGTCTCGTTCGCGACACGACCCTCGCCGAGTGCGTAGACGCCGCGCACGATGCCGTCGACGCAGTCGTCGACGTAGGTGAAGTCGAGGACCTTGTCGGTCCCGCCGAAGACGGTGATCGGCTCGCTGCGCGCGATCTGGTGGATGAAGAGCGGGAGCACCCGCGACATCCGCCGCAGGTCGTTGTCGAACCGCCCGTACACGTTGGAGAACCGGAAGACGAGATACGACAGCCCGTAGCAGCGCGCGTAGGAGTAGATGAACGCCTCGCTGGTGATCTTCGACGCGGAGTAGGGCGACTCGGTGTACGCGAAGTCGGCTGCCTCCTCCCCGTACTCCTCGAACCGGTGGACGTCGCCGTAGACCTCGCGCGTCGACGAGAAGATCAGCGGCAGGTTGAGCTGCCGGCAGTACTCGAGGACGTTGAAGGTCATGATCGCGTTCTCGAGCGCGCGGTGGGGCTGGCGGACGAGCTGATGCACCTTCGCGTGCGCGGCGAGGTGGACGACGACGTCCACCTCGGGATACTCGACGCCGCCGATCCCGCCCGCGAAGGCGGGGTAGTGGCCGGCGAGGTCCTGCAGCAGGTACGGGAAGTCGTCCGTCCACGTGTTCTGGCGCTTGTCGACGCCGAAGACGGAGTGGCCGTCGCCGCGCAGCCTGAGCGCGAGGTTCGTGCCGATCTGGCCCGACGATCCCGTTACGAGCACCCGCATGCCGCTTACCCTGCCACAGCCGGGTTAGCGGCGCGTGAGGCTGCTTCGCGGTGCTTCACCGCGGAGGTCTCCGGGGGCCTCGTCGAGTTAAGCCGGCGTGTCGCGGAGCCGCCGCCCTACGCGGCGACGAGCGCCCTCTGCGTGCCGCGGAGCGTCGTCGACGTAGCCGCCTCGACGAGCACGTCCACGAGCTCGCCCGCCCGGGCGTCGCCGGTGAAGTTGATCGTCGTGTTCCTGCGGGTGCGCCCGCGGAGCAGGGACGGCTCGGTGCGGGACGGTCCCTCGACGAGCACCTCCTCGACGCGGCCGATCCGCTCCCGGTTCCGCTCCGCAGCGCCGCGCTGCACCGTCGCGACGAGCCGCTCCATCCGCTCGATCTTGACGTCGTGCGGCACCTGGTCCGGCATTGCCGCCGCCTCGGTGCCGGCGCGCGGCGAGTAGACGAACGTGAAGGCGCTGTCGTAGCGGACTTCTTCGACGATGCGCAGCGTCGCCGCGAAGTCCGCCTCCGTCTCGCCGGGAAAGCCGACGATGATGTCCGTGCCGAGGGCGAGATCGGGGATCGCCTCGCGCATCCGGTCGACGAGCGCGAGGTACCGCGCGGGGTCGTACGTGCGGCGCATCGCCTTGAGGATCCGCGCCGAGCCCGATTGAAGCGGCAGGTGGACGTGCTCGCAGACGGCGCGGCACTCGGCGATCGCGGCTATCACCGGCTCGCGAAAGTCTTTCGGGTGCGGGCTCGTGAACCGGATCCGCTCGATCCCGTCGACGGCGTCGCACGCGCGCAGCAGCTCGCCGAACTCGGTCCGGAGCTCCGGGAGGAGGTCGCGACCCCACGAGTTGACGTTCTGCCCGAGGAGCGTGATCTCGCGGACGCCCTCATCGGCAAGCCGCGTCACCTCCGCGACGATGTCACCGGGGCGCCGGCTCTGCTCGCGGCCTCGTACGGCCGGGACGATGCAGTACGCGCATTTCGAGTTGCAGCCCATCGACACCTGCACCCATGCCTGGAAGCCGCGTTCGCGATGCATCGGCAGCTCGGCGGCGAAGTCGCGGTCGTCGAGGCCGAAGCGGCCGCGGGCCACTCCGACCCCGCCGGCGCCGAGCCACTCGCCGAGGTGCGCGATCGAGCCTGGCCCGAAGGCGACGTCGACGTCCGGATAGAGCGAGAAGATCCGCTCGCGCTGCGCCTCCGCGTAGCAGCCGCCGACGGCGATCACCTTCGACGGGTCCTCGCGCTTTCGCGCGGCGGCGTGGCCGAGATACGCGGCGAGCTTCGTGTCCGGCTTCTCGCGGATCGTGCACGTGTTGAAGACGACGACGTCGGCCTCGTCGACCGTCGGCGCCTCGCCCAGCCCCAGATCCTCGAGCAGGCCCTTGATCCGCTCCGAGTCGTGAGCGTTCATCTGGCACCCGAAGGTCGTGACGTGGTACCTGCGCACGACCGCACAGGGTACCGTCGGCCCCTGCGGGGAAGCTCGCGCGAGGCACGAGCCGCCGCACGCCGCGCACGATTTGCACGCACCGCGGGCCTTCCGAGCGCGCCGGCGAGCCGGCGCTGTCAGCGACCCTTACGTCGAGCTACGTCGCGAAGTCGACCGCGCGCGACTCGCGGATCACGGTCACCTTGATCTGGCCGGGGTACTCGAGGTGCCCCTCGATCTCCCGAGCGATCTCGTGCGAGAGGAGCACGGCGCCGTCGTCGTCGATCTCCTGCGGCTTCACGAGCACGCGGATCTCGCGGCCGGCCTGGAGCGCGTACACCTTCTCGACGCCCGGGTGGCCCGCCGCGAGCTCCTCCAGCGCCTCGAGCCGCTTGATGTAGTGCTCGAGGTTCTCGCCCCGTGCGCCGGGGCGTGAGGCTGAGATCGCGTCCGCCGCGATCAGGAGGACCGCCTCGACCGTCTGCGGCTGGACCTCGTAATGGTGCGCCTCGATCGCGTGGCACACGGCGGGGCTCTCGCCGTAGCGGCGCGCGAGCTGGGTCGAGATCTGCGCGTGCGAGCCCTCGACCTCGTGCGTCATCGCCTTTCCGAGGTCGTGGAAGAGCGCTGCGCGTTTCGTCGTCTTCACCGACGCCTCCAGCTCGGCCGCCATGATCCCTGCGAGCTGGACGACCTCGAGCGTGTGCTTGAGGACGTTCTGGCCGTAGCTCGTGCGGTAGCGCAGCCGCCCGAGGAGCTTCACGAGCTCGTCGTGCGCCTCACCGCAGTTCGCCTCGAAGACCGCCTGCTGGCCCGCCTGGTGGATGTGCTCGTCGAGCTCGGCCTTCGACTGGTAGTACATCTCCTCGATCCGCGACGGGTGGATCCGCCCGTCCTCGATGAGCTTCTCGAGGGTCATGCGCGCGATCTCGCGCCGGATGCCGTCGAACGACGAGAGGACGACCGCATTCGGCGTGTCGTCGATGATGAAGTCGACTCCCGTCAGGTGCTCGAGCGCCCGGATGTTCCGCCCCTCGCGGCCGATGATCCTGCCCTTCATGTCGTCCGACTGGAGCTCGACGAGCGTGACCGTGGTCTCCGCCGCGGCGCTCGCCGCGACGCGCTGCAGCGCATCCGCGACGAGATTGCGCGCCCGCCGCTTCGCCTCCACGGCCGCCTCCTCCTCGAGCTGCCTGAGGCGACCGGCGAGGTCGTGGCGGACGCGTTCCTCGGCGTCCGCGACGATCTGGCGCTTCGCATCGGCGACGGTGAGGCCCGCGACCCGCTCGAGCGCCCGCCGCTGCTCCGACCGCGACTGCTTGAGCTCCTCCTGCAGCTCCTTGAGGTGGAGCTCGCGGTCGGCGATCCCCTGCTCGCGCCGGCCGAGCTCGGTGAGCTTCCGGTCGATGTCCTCCTCCTTCGCGAGGACGCGCTCCTCGATCTTCAGAATGTCGTCGCGGCGCTCACGGAGCTCGTGCTCCACCTCGCCGCGGAGCTTGACCGCCTGCTCGCGCGCCTCGATCTGCGCCTCGCGCCGCGTTGCTTCCGCCTCGCGCTGCGCGTCGGCGACGACGGCCGCGCCCTCCTGCTCCGCGTCGTCGAGCCGCGACCGCGACGCGACCCGGAGCGCGAGCAGGGTCCCTGCCACACCGGCTGCGACTCCGACTAGGGCTGCGATGGCGACGAGCACGGGGACTCCTACGGGCTGACGCCCGCAGCGCGACACTCGCCGTGCGGCTCATAGGCGCCCTGAGGCGCCTTTCAATCTCGTGTCAGCTTTCTCTCTGTGGTTCCGGAGCCGGGATGACCAGACGGATCGACGACAGGGTAAGCGGTTTCAAGAAAGTCTGAGCGTTCGGTGAAGGAGTCACAACTGCAGGCAAATAGACGAATGTTGACTCCTGCACTATACGGCTTCGGCGTCTCCTTCGGCAATGTCGGGACGGACAACGCCCGCGATCACGTCCGCTGCGAACCCCTTCGCGGCAAGGCGGCGCGCGACCCGTGGCGTCGCGCCGTCGCGCTCGACCGCCGTCCGCGCCCGCTCCGCCTCCGGTTGAAGGGCAGCGAGCGCAGCCTCGATCGCGTGGGCGTCGAACCCGCGCCGCTCGAGATCGACGCGGATCGCCTCGTCGCCGTAGGCGCGCGCGGCAAGCGCCTCGGCACGACCCGCGGCGGCCCGGCCGTCGTCGACGTACCCGAGGCGGCGGAGGGTCGCGAGGGCGTCCGCTCGCGTGACGGCGTCGACGCCCGCGCGAGCGAGGCGCTCCTCCAGCTCTTGCGCCGACCGGTCACGGTGCCGTAGCGCCCGCACGGCGATCCCGACCGCGTCGATCGGCTCAGACACGTTGCTCAGACCGGCGCGGGGTCTCCCACCGGGACAGCTTCGACGGGCGGCGCGGAGTCGGCACGCGGGAGAAGCCGTGCCGAAACGATCTGCTCCGGCGGGGCGAGGGTCTGGATCTGGTGCAGGATCGCCTGAACGACGTCCGGATGCTCCTTCAGGAACGCGGTCGCGTTCTGCCGCCCCTGGCCGAGCCGCTCGTCGCCGAAGCTGAAGTACGAGCCCGACTTCGCGACGATCTTGCGCTCGACGCCGGTGTCGAGAACCGTCCCCTCCCACGAGATCCCCTCCCCGTACATGATGTCGAACTCGGCCTGCTTGAACGGCGGGGCGACCTTGTTCTTGACGACCTTGACGCGGACCCGGTTGCCGATCGCCTCGACGCCTTCCTTCAGCGTCTCGATGCGCCGGATGTCGAGCCGGACGGACGAGTAGAACTTCAGCGCGCGGCCGCCGGGTGTCGTCTCGGGGTTGCCGAACATGACGCCGATCTTCTCGCGGAGCTGGTTCGTGAAGAGGCAGATCGTCTCGGTTCGGTTGAGCGTTCCGGCGAGCTTGCGCAGCGCCTGCGACATGAGCCGCGCCTGGAGCCCGACGTGCGCGTCGCCCATCTCGCCCTCGATCTCGGCCTTGGGCGTGAGCGCGGCGACGGAGTCGATCGCGACCACGGCCAGCGCGCCCGAGCGGATGAGCAGCTCGCAGATCTCGAGCGCCTGCTCGCCGGTGTCCGGCTGCGAGACGAGCAGCTCGTCGATGTTGACGCCGATGCGCTTCGCGTACGTCGGGTCCATCGCATGCTCGGCGTCGATGAACGCGCAGATGCCGCCCCGCCGCTGCGCCTCCGCGATCACGTGGTAGACGAGGGTTGTCTTCCCCGACGACTCCGGGCCGAAGATCTCGACGATCCGGCCGCGCGGGAGCCCGCCGATGCCGAGTGCGAGATCGAGTGACAGCGACCCCGTCGAGACGGCGCCGACCGACACCTGGCCCCGGTCGCTCATCCGCATGACCGAGCCCTTTCCGAACTGACGCTCGATCTGCCCCAGGACCGTATCCAGAGCCTGCTCGCGATCCACCCTTATCGACCTCCCATGACCTCAGTTGAGCGCAACCGATCCGAGAACCTCGTACTGCGCCCCTCCGGATCGCAGCACCGAACTGTAGACAGCGGCATCGGACGGAACGACCTCACCGATGGCCGGAAGCGATGGGTCGAGCCGCGGCGGCGTCCGGAACCGGAGCACGGTGACGTGAGGCAGCCAGGGCCGCTCCTCGCGGCGGTACAGCCGACCGTCCTCGAGGACGGCGAACAGCCGCTCGGCGAGGTCGCGGCCGCGCCGGCCGTCGTCCTCGAACGTGACCATCCCGACGCTCCGCGTCTCGCGGTAGCCGCGGACGCGGAACCGAACGTCGGCCGCGTTCGCGGCGGCGGCCCGGAGAGCAGACGCCACCGCCGGGACGTCGCCGGCGGGACGCGAGCCGAGGAACGCGAGCGTGACGTGCAGGTTCTCGGGCGGGACGATCCGGCCGGCCCGAAGGTGCTCGTGCTGCCAGCGCACGAGCCTCCCGAGCGTGTCGTCGGGGAGCCGCAGGGCGCAGAAGAGACGTAGCCGTTCACCACCGGCCACGCTAGCCGCCACGGTGTTCCGTGTCCGTCACGATTCGGTGACAAGTCTGCGCACGAGGTGCAGCGCGGCGACTGTCGAGCGGCCGCGAACGGTCTCGCGGTCTCCCGGGAAGTCGAACTTCAGCGGCCTCTCTCCCATCGGCCCCGCGGCGTGGAGGTGCACGAGCCCGACCGGCTTCCCGGGCGACCCGCCTCCGGGTCCGGCGATGCCGGTCACTGCCACCGCCACGTCGGCCTCGAGCCGTTCGCGCGCGCCGGCCGCCATCGCGGCGGCCGCCTCCGGCGAGACGGCGCCGTGTGCGGTGAGCACCGCCTCCGGGACGGCCAGCCCGCGCGCCTTCACCTCGTCGGCGTACGCCACGATCCCGCCGACGAAGACGTCGCTCGATCCCGCCACGGAGGTCAGCCGGGCGGCGACCATCCCGCCGGTGCACGATTCCGCGGTGGCGAGCGTGAGCCCGCGCGCGCGGCACAGCGAGAGCACGAGCTCCTCGATCGGCGCCTCCTCGCGCGCGAAGAGATAGCGCGAGATCGGGTCGAGAAGCGCCCGCTCGAGCGTGTCCGCGCGCCCCTCGGCCCCGGGCTCGACCAGGAGGTCGACGTGGATCTCGAAGTCGCGGGCGCAGATCGTCGCCTCGACGCCGCCGCCGTCGCCCCCGGCGGCCGCGAGCGCCTGCGCGACTGCCGATTCGGATGCGCCGAAGAAGCGCAGGACGCGCCGGCCCGGCGGCGTCGCGCGCGCCACCACCGCCCGCACCTCGGGCGCCGCCAGCACCATCGGCCAGAGCGCCTGGAGCTCCCGCGGCGGCCCCGGAAGCGCGACGGCGACCGCGCCGCCGGTCGGCACGACGAGAGCCGGCGCGGTACCGACGAGGTCGACGGCCGTCGCGCCGACGGGGCGCGTCGCCTGCTTCACGACGCCGTCGGCGAAGTCCGTGTACGGCCGGTTCAGCCGGTCGGCGACCCGCCGCGAGATGCCCTCGATCCGGATCCGGAGCGCCTCGTCCGTGACGAGCTCGAGCCCCGCCGTGCGGGCGAGCAGCTCGACCGTGCGGTCGTCGTGGGTCGGGCCGAGGCCGCCCGAGACGACGCACAGGTCGTGACGGAGCCCGTCTCGGAGCGCGGCCTCGAGCTCGTCCGGAGCGTCGCCGACAATGCGGATCTGCGCCGGCTCGACGCCGAGCGACAGGAGGGAGCGCGCGAGAAACGGGCCGTTGCGGTCGTTCCGGTCGCCGCGCACGAGCTCGGAGCCCGTGACGACGATCGCCGCGCGGGGCCGTGTCACGAAGCCGGACGGATGCCCGTCGGCGTGACGACGATCACGCGCGGCCGGTTCCCGCGCAGCGGCTTGATCGTCGCTCCACGAACCTGCAGCTGGAGGTTCTCGGGCGAGTCGAGGACGAGCCAGAGCAGCCGACCGCGGAACTGCTGCGTCTGGCCGCGGAGGAGCGTGCCCTCGTAGCGGAGTCGTCCGGTGGCCGAGGCGTCGTGGACGATGATTTTCGACGGGCCGCGTACGGCGCGGATCGCAAGAAGCGGCGGGACGGCGCGTGCCGGCGGCGTAGCCGCGGCTGTCGACGCCGCGGCGGTCGTCGCGGTGGTGCGGTCGCCGCCGGAGGACGTCCAGGCGGCGATCACGCCGACCGTCACGACCGCGACGACCGCGACGGTCACGAGGACGCCGTTCGCCTCGATGCGGCGGTGGCGGCGCTGGGGGCGAACGCTCGAGTGCCGCGGCCGGTAGTCCTCCTCCCCGGCGACGAAGCGCGAGTTGTACTCGTCGACATAGAGCTGCCCGTCGAGGCCGAGATAGTCGGCGTACGTCCGCAGGAATCCCTTGACGTAGGTCTGGGACGGCAGGAGCTCGAACTGCTCGTCCTCGAGCGCACGCAGGTACTTGACGCGAACCTTCGTCGCCTGCTCCGCCTCCGCGAACTCGACGCGGCGGCGGAGGCGCGCCTCACGCAGGCTGGTGCCGATCTCGAACATCTGCGGCGCAAGGGTACAGCGGCTACTCCACCCAGTGAAGGACGGCGTAGAACGCCAGCGCGAGGCCTCCGGTGACGGCGATGTACATCCCGGCCCAGGCGAGGAAACGGCCGACCCGCGCCGTCCGGGCGCGCCGCTGGAAAACGCTGCGCTCGACGCGAAAGCGCGCTCGCCGCGCCGCCGAGAGGGCGATCAGCGAGAGGAGAAACGCGACCGGGACGGCCACGACGATCGCCTCCAGCAGGCGCACGTCCTCGAGGATCCGCGACGCGACGACGCCCGCCGGCACCGCGAGCACCGCGAGCGCCCCGAGCACGACGGACCCGTAGGCGGCGGCGCTACTGCTTGTCGTACGGGCGGCCAACTGCTGCGGGCCCGATCGAGCGGCCGATGACACCGGCGACCGCGACGAGCGTGAGGACGTACGGGAGCGACTGGAAGAGCGTGCCCCACTCGGTGCCGTAGGCGTTCGGGAGCCGGTCGGCGAGCGCGGACGAAAAGCCGAAGAGGAGCGCCGCCCCCCACGCGCCGAACGGCTTCCACTTGCCGAAGATCAGCGCCGCGAGCCCGATGAAGCCGATCCCGTTCGTCATCCCCTCGTTGAACGAGTGGACGAAGCCGATCGAGAGGTACGCGCCGCCCATCGCGGCGATGGCGCCCGAGGAGATGACCGCGATGTAGCGCGTGCGGTAGACGGAGATCCCGACCGTGTCCGCCGCCCGCGGATGCTCGCCGACGGCACGCATCCTGAGCCCGAACGGCGTGCGGAAGACGATCACGTAGGTCGCGATCAGGAGCAGGAACGAGAGCCAGATCATGAGGTTGAGCTGCGCGATGATCGGGCCGACGAAGTAGACGTCGCTCAGGAACGAGAGGTGGACGTCCGGGATCGAGTACTGCGTGATGTCGCCGGGCGTCCCCTCGTCGCCGTAGGTGGAGACGAAGAGGAAGCCCGTGATGCCGAGCGCGAGGAAGTTGAGGGCGGTTCCGGCAATGATCTGGTCGACCTTGAGGTGGATCGACCAGATGGCGTGGACCGTCGCCATCACCGCCCCGGCGATCATCGCGACGAGCAGGCCGACGTACCACTTGTGCGAGAAGTCGACGGCCCAGATGCCGAAGTACGCTCCCGTCAGGAGCATGCCCTCGAGGGCGACGTTGATCACGCCGCTGCGCTCGCAGAAGAGCCCGCCGATCGCCGCGAACGTCAGCGGCGTCGCGTAACGGAGCGTGGCCGCGCCGAGCGCGCTCCAAACGACGACCGTGTCGAGGTTCGTCTCCGACGAGCGCGTGGCGAGGGCGCCCAGGACGATGCCGAGGATCCCGGCGGCGACCGCCCCCCAGCCGACGCGACGCTCGTCGCGCGCCTGGGCCCAGATCCCGGCCCCGATCGCGAGGATGCCGACGAGGATCGGACCCATGGGAGTCCGCGTCGAAAGCGGCGGCAGGGCGAGCCAGAACGCGAGCACGCCGAGGAGGATCCCGATGATCCCGATCGTCCGCGGGTGCGTCCAGCGGATCCCGCCGACGCGCGAGACGATCGCCGTCACGCGCGCCTCCGCCGGAGGAGACCGAGGACGTTGATGCCGACGAAGAGGATGACGAGGCCCTGGATGATCGTCGTCAGGTTCTGCGCGAGGTCGGGCCGGAAGATCGCCGGGTCGAGCTGGCGCCCGGAAGTGCCGTTGATGAGCGCGCCGAACAGCAGCGAGGCGAGGCCGACGCCGATCGCGGTGTTGCGGCCGAGGAGGGCGGCCGCCAGGCCGATGAACGCCAGCTGGTTCGTTCGGACGTCGAGCTCGCCGAGCTTGTACTGCCAGCCGAGGATGTCGAGGGCCCCGGCGAGCCCGGCGAAGAGCCCGCCGATCGCCATCGCGAGGAAGTAGTTGCGCGCGACCGAGATGCCGCTGTAGCGCGCCGCCTCGGGGTTGAACCCGACGGCGCGCACCTCGAACCCGAGCGTCGTCCTGTTGATGACGATCCAGTAGACGAACAGCATCACGACCGCGATGAGGATCCCGATCGAGAGGCCCTGGAGCAGCGGGTCGCCCCAGAACACGGGCAGCTTCGCGCTCTCGGCGACCTCGTTCGAGACCGGGATCGACTTCTGGAGGTCGTTCTGGAGCGGCCCGCCCTGGCCGAACAGGTACGCACCGGTCCAGACTGCGATCCAGTTGAGCATGATCGTCGAGATCACCTCGTGCGCGCCGACCGTCGCCTTGAGGATGCCGGCGATCCCGGCCCACACCGCGCCGGCGAGGCACGCGCAAACGACCGTCAGCGTGATGTGCAGCGGCTTCGGCATGCCGACGAACGACGAGCCGACCCACACGCCGATGATCGCGCCCGCGAAGTACTGGCCCTGCCCGCCGATGTTGAACATCCCGCAGCGGAACGGGAACGCGACGGCGAGGCCCGTGAGGATGATCGTCGTCGTGATCAGGAGCGTCTGCTGGAGGTTCATCGCGGTGATCGACGAGGTGTCCCACGGGAACCAGACGGTCGCGCCGCTGAACGGCAGCGTGATCTCGTAGCTGCCGATGTGGAAGAACCAGCCGAGCCCCGTCCCCTCCCAGATCGCCTTGTAGACCTTGAGCGGGTTCTTGCCGGTGAGGGCGACGACGAGGCCGCCCATGACGAAGGCGAGGAGCGTCGTGATCAGCGGCCCGGCGAAGCCCGTGAGCCGCGACTGGAAGGCGAGGAAGCGCCGCGGCGAGTACTCCTCGGTGGTCGGGACCTCCGGGTCGCCCTCGAGGCGCTCGCCGCCGGCCGCCTTCTGACGGCGGTCCATGTCGCTCATGCGGCCTCGTCGCGGCGGCCGCCGGTCATCGCGAAGCCGAGCTCCTCCTCGGTCGCCGTCGGCGGGAACTCGCCCACGATCTGCCCCTCGTAGATGACGAGGATGCGGTCGGAGAGCGAGAGGATCTCCTCGAGCTCGAGCGACACGAGAAGGACCGCGCGGCCGGCGTCGCGCTGCTCGACGAGGCGACGGTGCACGAACTCGATCGCGCCCACGTCGAGGCCGCGCGTCGGCTGCGCGGCGATCAGCACCTGCGGCTGCTTGTCGATCTCGCGCGCCAGCACGACCTTCTGCTGATTACCGCCCGACAGCGCCCCGGCAGGGGTGAGCGGCCCGCCGCCGCGGACGTCGAACTCGCGCAGGAGCCGGCGCGCGCGGGTGACGAGCCGCTTCGGGAACAGGAGCCCTGCCTTCGACTCGGGCTCGCTCCGGTACTCGTAGAGCGCGAGGTTCTCCGCCAGCGAGAACGGGAGCACGAGTCCGCGCCGGTGCCGGTCCTCCGGGATGTGCCCGAACGCCGCGTCGAGGACCGCGCGCGCGGACGCATTCGTCATGTCCCGGCCGCTGATGCGAACGTGGCCCCGGGCGACGTGACGCAGGCCGGCGATCGCGTCGATGAGCTCGCTCTGGCCGTTCGCGTCGACGCCCGCGATGCCGACGATCTCGCCGCCGCGGACGTTGAAGGAGACGTCGCGAACGGACTCGAGGCCCCGGTCGTCCGTCACCCACAGGTCCTCCACCTCGAGCAGCGGCTCCTGCGGGACGGGCGGCCTCTTCTCGACGCGCAGCAGCACCTCGCGGCCGACCATCATCCGCGCGAGGCTCTCCTCGGTCGCGTCGGCGGCGTCGACCGTCTCGACGGCGCGGCCGCGGCGCAGCGTCGTGATCCGGTCTGCGATCTCGAGCACCTCGTTGAGCTTGTGCGAGATGAAGATGATCGACTTCCCCTGGCCGGTGAGGCTGCGGATGATCTCGAAGAGCTCCTTCGCCTCCTGCGGCGTGAGAACCGCCGTCGGCTCGTCGAGGATCAGGATCTCGGCGCCGCGGTAGAGCGCTTTGAGGATCTCGACGCGCTGCTGTTGCCCGACCGTGATCCGCTCGACCCGGGCCTGCGGGTCGACGCGCAGGCCGTACCGCTCCGAGATCTCGCCGACGCGCTCCGCGGCGGCGTCGTAGTCGAGGAGGACGCCTGCCTGTCGCGGCTCGGTCGCGAGCACGATGTTCTCCGCGACGGTCATCACCGGGATCAGCATGAAGTGCTGGTGCACCATCCCGATCCCGTGCTCGATCGCGCTCTTCGTCGACCCGAGCTCGATCGGCTTCCCGCGCAGCCTGATCTCGCCGCCGTCGGGCGTGTACAGCCCGTAGAGGATGTTCATCAGCGTCGACTTCCCGGCGCCGTTCTCGCCGAGCAGCGCGTGCACCTCGCTCTCGCGGAGGTCGAGGTCGACGGCGTCGTTCGCGAGCACGCCCGGGAACCGCTTCGTGATCGAGCGCAGCTCGAGGATGGGCGCGTCCGCCATCGCGCGCGATCCTAACGGGGGACGGGAGCTCCCGCCGCGAGCTCCGCCTCGACCTCCTTCACGCGCGCGAGCGTCTCCGCTGACACGCGCGGGTCGAGCCGGTCGGCGCCGACCGCGCCGCTCGTGGCACCGAAAACGACGTCCTCGCCGCCGTGGAAGATGCCGCGTCGCGCCTCGTCGGCGAGCTCCGACACCGCAACCGCCGGCCGCTCGAAGTCGGCGAGCTCGAGCCCGACCGCGTTCTGGTCGGAGGCGGCGGCAAGGGCGCCGGAGGCGCAGGAGCCGCCGCCGGCGAAGATGACGGTGGCGCCGCGGAGCATCGCCTCGAGCGCCGCCTCCTTGCAGCGCGCCGGGTCGGAGGGCGCCCAGCGCTGGATGACGCGGACGCCGCCTCCGGTCGCGCGGATGCCGCGGCGGAACGCGCGCGCGGCCCCGGCGCGGGCCCGCGTCCCGACCCACGCGACGGCAGGGTCGCGCGCGCCCTCCTCCGCCGTCACGAGAGCGGCGACGGTCCCCGCGAGGTACGCCGCCTCGTCCTCGCGGAACAGGAGCCCGGTGACGTTGGGCGCGGGCGCCGAGGCGTGAGACCGCCCGACCAGGACGACGTGCGAGCCGCGATGCTCGTGCGCCAGCTTCCCCACGTCGCGAACCTCCGGCCCGATGACCACGAGGTCGGCGGCGTCGATGCCCGTTCGCACAAGTCCGGCGCCTCGGAGGCGGACGTCGCCGACGGTCGCGACGCGGACGGCGCCAGCAGGACTGGTCGCGACTCGAGCCGTGCGCGCGTGCCGGTCGGTCGTGCCCGCGGCGCGGTCGTCGCCGCCGCAGCCGGCCGCGCCGAGGAGCAGGGCCGCCGCCGCGACGAGCGGTGCGACGGCGGCGGCCCGAGGCCGGGGGCGAGCCCTGAGGCCCGCCCCCGCGGAAAGGTCACTACTTGACAGTCGACGGGATGCCGTGGATCTGGCCCTTCGTCAACAGAATGAACTTGTTGGCGACGGTCTTCTTGATCGACGGCAGCACGTTGGTGCTCCACTTGCCGTACCCGATGCCGCCCTGCGGGGCACCGTAGATCGCGTTGATGCCGGTCTTCAGGCCTGTCCTGCTCTGCGCCGCCGTGATCGCCTTGTAGACCGCGACGTCGACGCGCTTGAGCGCGCTCGTCATCACGTGATTCCCGAGGAAGGCCTGGTCGGCGTCGACGCCGATGCCGAAGACCTTCTTCTCCTTCGCCGCGTCGAGGACACCGAGACCGCACTGCCCCGCGACCTGGAAGACCACGGAGGCGTTGTTGGCGATCATGTTGAGCGCCTTCTCCTTGCACTTGTTCTGCGCGACGAAGTCCTGCGAGTAGTCGTTCAGCAGCTTGATCTGCGGGTACGCCTGCTTCGCGCCGTACTGGTACCCGGCGATGAAGCGGTCGACCGGCGGGATCTTGATGCCGCCGACTGAGCCGATGACCGACTGGCCGTTGACCGGGTGGCCCTTGGCCCAGAGGGCCGCGGCGACGCCGACGAGGTACCCGGCCTCCTGCTCCTTGAAGAGCAGGCCCTGCACGTTCTTCGGCTTGTGCTTCAGGCTGTTGATGTCGACGTCGACGATCGCGAACTTGTTCTTCTTGAACGAGGTCGCAATCGCGTCCATTGCATCGGTCATCAGGAAGCCGACGCCGACTGTGAGCCTCGCGCCCTGCTGGACGCACGCTCTCAGGTTCGGGATGTAGTCGGCCGGCGACTTCGACGTGATGACGCGGCCCGTGATGCCCTTTGCCTGCGCGGTCTTCAGGCCCTTGTACGCAAGCGCGTTGAAGCCCCTGTCGTTCAGGCCACCAACGTCGGTGACGACACAGGCGCCGATCACCTGCGGCTTCGCGCTCGCACTGTCGCCGCGGACTGCAGCGCCGAGGGCCGCAAAAGCGACCACAAGCGCCACGAGCGCGAGCGTGAACCAACCCTTCCTCACGTGTGTGCCCTCCTTGGGAGTCTTTCTGGAGCCAGCCGAGGCGATGCTACTTCCTCAGACGGAGGAGTTGAACGGCGGTTAGCACGGCGCTCGGTCCCCGGCGGCGCCGAAGTGTGGACAACTACCGACCCGGAGGCGCCTTGTGCGGCCGGTTGGAGGGCTACGCGCGCGCGTCCGGCGACGACGCGACGACCCGTTCCAGCTCATGCTCGGCCACGAGCACGCGCCGCGGCTTCGACCCCTCGTAGCCCGAGATGATCCCGCGCCGCTCCAGCATGTCGATGAGGCGCCCCGCGCGGGTGTAGCCGACGCGGAGCCGGCGCTGGATGAGGCTGACCGACGCGGTCTGGGTCTGGACGACGATCTCGATGGCGCGGTCGAGCAGCGGGTCCTCGTCGGGGTCGAACTCGCCGTGATCGTCGCCGTCGACGTCGTCGGCGAACACCTGCGGCGCCTCGAGGAAGCTCTCGTCGACCTCCTGCTCGCGCTGCGTCCGCGACTGGTCCACGATGAGGGCGATCTCCTCCTCGGTCACGAACGCGCCCTGGACGCGCTGGAGGCGCGACGTCCCGAGCGGCTTGAAGAGCATGTCGCCCTGTCCGAGCAGGCTCTCGGCGCCGTTCTGGTCGAGGATGACGCGCGAGTCCGTGTGCGAGGAGACGGCGAACGCGATGCGGGACGGGACGTTCGCCTTGATCATTCCCGTGATCACGTCGACCGACGGGCGCTGCGTTGCGAGAACGAGATGGATTCCGACTGCCCGGCTCTTCTGCGCGAGACGGATGATTGCGTCCTCGACCTCCTGCGGGCTCACCATCATGAGGTCCGCCAGCTCGTCGATCACGACGAGCAGGTACGGGTACTCGGACTCGCCGCGCTTCCGGAACGCGCGGTTCGCCTCGGGCAGGTTCCGCGCGCGCACCTGGCTCAGGCGCTCGTAGCGACGCTCCATCTCGGTCACGACGTTGAGCAGGACGGCGCTCGCCTCCTTCGGGCTCGAGACGACCGGCGTCAGGAGGTGCGGGATCGACTCGTAGTGGTTGAGCTCGATCCGCTTCGGGTCGATCAGGATCAGCCGCGCCTCGTCGGGGCTCGCGCGCAGGAGGATCGACGTGAGGATCGTGTTGATGCAGCCCGACTTCCCCGAGCCGGTCGTGCCCGCGATCAGGAGGTGCGGCATGCGCGCGAGATCGGCCCAGACGGCCGCGCCCGAGATGTCCTTGCCGAGCCAGACCGAGAGCGGGCTCGCCGTCGCGGGAAGGTCGGCATAGATGTCGCCGAGCGTGACGAGGTTCGGGCTGAGATTGGGCACCTCGACGCCGACCGCCTGCTTGCCGGGGATCGGCGCCAGGATCCGGATCTCCGTCGTGGCGAGCGCGTAGCTGAGGTCGTCCTTCAGGCCCGCGACCTTCCCGACCTTCGTCCCGGGCGCGAGCTGCAGCTCGTACCGCGTGACGCGCGGCCCCGAGATCTGGCCGATCACCGTCGCGTCCACGCCGAAGTGCGCGAGGCACTGGACGAGCGCCTCCGCCACACGTTCGTTCGCTGCGCCCCCGGGGCCGGCTCCGGCTTTCGACTTGCGCAGGACCGCCCGGTCGGGGAGCCGGTAGTCGGCGTGCTCGGACGCCGGCGCGAACAGTTGGGGCGCCGCCTCGCCTCCGTGCTTCTCCTGCGTGTCCGCATCGGCGTCGAGGGTAGTGTCCGGCGCGGTGAGGAGCGGCGGCGGCGCGGAGATGCCGTCCGAGACGAGGTCGGGGTAGTCCTGCTGCACGTCGACCGGAGGGTCGGCCGGTCGCATCGAACGCCGCTCCGGGTCGAGCGGCACGACGTCGGCGGCGGCCGGTCGAGGCCGGCGTACCCGTTGCGACGCCGTCCGCACTGCGTGGCCCGAGCGCCGGAGGATCGCGCCGAGGGACGCGCCGGTCAGGAAGAGGAGCCCGGCGACCGCGAGGAGCACGCCGAGGATCGTCGCCCCCGTCGTCCCCAGCGCGCGACCGACGAGCCCCCCGAGCGCGTCGCCCACGAAGCCGCCGTGCCGGTCGCCGAGCGTCAGCATCAGCCCCACCACTGCGACCGCGAGGCCCAGCCGGAACGGTCGGACGTCGACGAGCGCGCTCCGGGCGACCATCAGGACGCCGAGGGGCACGAGCACGAGCGGCGCGACGTAGGCGGCCCATCCGAGGACCGCTCTCACGCCCTCGGAGACCGGCCCTCCGTTCAGCCCGGCCCACAGCACGCACGCGAGGAACACGCCCGCCGCGACCAGCGCAAGGCCGACGAGCTCCGCGTCGTGGTGACTCCGTGGCGCCTTCCGCTTGTCCTTCTGCTTCCTGACGCGGGCCGGCTTCTTCGGGCGCGGCTTGACACTCCTCCTCTTGGCGGCCACCCGCGCCACTTCGCGCCCCGGCGCCGACCTCCTCCCGCGCGAGGGCCGCTGCGCCTCGCGAGCCCCCCAGGCCCCGGTCCGCGCCCCACCCTCCCGGGGACCACCCACCCACCCCGTGTTGAAGCTAGCGCGGGACGCGTGACGGGGCTGTCGCCGAAGCGTAGAAAATGCGTGACACTTCGTCCGGAGGCCTCACCCGGAGGCGACTTCTCGCGGCGCCTTCGCGGCCGAGGCACTACCCGCTTCCCGCGCTCGGACGGAACGCCGCGCACAACATCCCGAAGTACGTCGGCGCCTCGTACGAGAGCAGCTCGGCGGCGAAGGCCTCCCCGAGCGCGCCGTGGAGCATCAGCATCTGCCAGAGGCTGTCCGCCAGCGCGGCTTCGGCGAACGAGATGTCGACCGCGAGGAGGTCGCCCAGACGGCTCGTGCGGACGAGCTCGACGATCCGCTCGTCGTAGGCCTCCGACTCCGGCGCGAAACCGTACGGCCCCTCGGGATCGTGGCCGTGGCCGTGATCGGCGCTCGCGACGAACGCGACGCGCTTGCCGGACGAGGCTGCCGCGCGGGCGAGAGCCGAGCCGGCGGCCACGTGATCGGCGGGGGACCGGTCGCGGGACGAGCTCACGACGACGGCCGGGACCGGCGGCTCGGCACGACCTCCCATGAACCAGAGCGGGATCAGCGCCCCCCAGTCGAGCGGCATCGTTGAGGCGGCGAATGCGCTGGACCCGAACGTGACGCCGACGCCTGGCAGCCCCGCACGATGAAGCTCGGCGAGGCAGGCGTCCGCGAGCTCCGGGTCGCCCGGCGTCGCGAGGTGCGTGTCCACCGCCGTCCAGTCCCCCGCGTCGCCCTCAAGCGTCGCCGACCGCACGACCGCGAATTGCCCGTCGACGTGGATCCCGTGTGGCGTGGCGACGATGGTTGCGTCGGGCCGGGCCGCGGCGTGCCGACGCCCGAGCTCCTCCATCGCGGCGCGCGTCGGGCTCGCCGGCGAGTCGAAGACGAGCCCGCCGTGCGGCGCGATCGCGCCGAACACGATCACGCGTCGCCGAAGGACGTGACGCGATCGATCACGACTTGTGCGAACCGGTCGCCGTCGATTCCGAGCCCAACCTTCGCGTTCGGCTCGCCGCCGCGGCCGCGCCAGTCGACATTCGTCCGCCCGCGGCCCTCATCCCAGCCGCAGTCGACCGTGATCCGGGCGTCGCGGACCTCGACGAGGTCGGGCAGCGCAACGTGGGCCACGGCAACCGGGTCGTGCATCGGCGAGCCGACGAGATCGGGATACATGCGGCGGTGGAACCGGGCGTAGAAGTCCATCAGCTCGGCGACCATCGTCCCCACGCGGCCCCGGCGCCGCAGCTCCTCGACGTGGTCCGGCGTGATGAGCGCCTGGTGGGTCACGTCGAGCCCGATCATCGTCATGTCGATCCCGCTCTCGAACACGCGCCGCGCGGCCTCAGGGTCGGCCCAGATGTTGAACTCGGCAGCCGGCGTTCGGTTTCCCTCGCCGACCGCGCCGCCCATCAGCACGATCCGCTCGGGCCGCGCGTCCGGCTCGAGCGCGAGCAGCAGCGCGATGTTCGTCAGCGGGCCCGTCGGGACGAGCGTGACCGCGCCGCCGCGCGCGCGGATCTGCTCCGCGAGAAAGGCCACTGCGTGGCCTTCGGAGGGCGCGGTCGACGGCGGCGGCAGATCGGGGCCGTCCATTCCCGTCTCGCCGTGGACGTAGTCGGCGACGAACCGGTCGCGCACGAGCGGCCGGTCCGCGCCGGCGTGCACCGGGACGTCAATTCGTCCGACGAACTCGAGGACGCGCAGCGCGTTCGCGGTCGTCTTGTCGAGCGTCTGGTTCCCCGAGACCGTCGTCACGCCGACGAGCTCGAGCTCGGGCGAGGTGAGCGCGAGGAGGAGCGCGATGGCGTCGTCGTGGCCGGGATCGCAGTCGAGGATGATGGGGGTCGGCGTCATCGCGCGAGTATGGCCGCTACCTCGGCGGCGGTGGGAAGCGAAGGTTGCGCGCCAAGGCGTGACGCCGCAAGCGCGCCCGCGGCGCACGCTCGCTCGAGCGCGTCCTGCTCCGGCCGGCCCTCGAGCAGCCCCACGACGAGTGCCGCGGTGAACGCGTCCCCGGCCGCCGTCCCGTCGACGGCCTCGACCTCGGGCGGCGCGGCCCGCGCGACCTCGACGCCGCCGCGGAAGAGCGCCGCGCCGCGCGCGCCGTAGGTGACGGCGACGAGCTTCCCGCGCGAGACGACCTCATGCTCGAGCTCGTTCACGACGAGCAGGTCGGGCTCGATGTCGACGGCCCGGGCAGGCGCCGCGTTCAGCGCGACGAACGACGCGCGCCGCGCCGCCTCGACGACGACCTCGTCGCGGACCTCGAGCTGGCAGAGCACCGGCCCCTCGACCGTTCGCGGCGTCAGGTGCGCGTTGGCGCCCGGCGCGACCACGATCTGGTTCTCGCCCGCGTCGTCGACGAGGATGAGCGCGACGCCCGTCGTCGCGACCCGTTCGAGCTCGAGCTCGACTCCCGCCCCGCGCAGGCCCGCGAGCGCCTCGTCGGCGAACGGGTCCTCGCCGACGGCGCCGACCAGCCGCACGCGCGCGCCCAGACGGGCGGCCGCGACGGCCTGGTTCGCGCCCTTCCCGCCGGGAAACCGGTCGAGCTCGCCGCCGGTGAGCGTCTCCCCCGCCCGCGGCAGGCGTTCGACCCGTGCGACGAGATCGAGGTTGATCGAGCCGACGACCGTCAGCTCCACCGGCACGGTCATGACCCCTACGCGGCGAGGGCGCGGAGGTCGTCGAGCGCGCGGCCGAACAGGTTCTCGCGCAGGTCGAACAGCCCTGCCCAGAGAGAGCTGCGATCGGGGCCGGACTCCCAGCGCACGGCGGCCGACAGCCCCTCGAGCGCGCGCACGAGCACCGCGAGCTCCAGGTAGACGGTCGCGACGCGGTGCGGCGCAACGCGGACGCCGGCGCGCTTCAGCACCGGCTCCCAGTCGACGAGCTCCGCCGTGCCCGGCTCGCCGAACCAGGAGCGTCCCTCGGCGACGTCGGCCTCGAGCTCGAGGAGGTAGCGGCCGAGCGGCTGCTCGAGCCCCGCGACCGCGGTCTCGACGCGGTCGGCGGCGCGGCGAAGCGCAGCCTGCCGCCGCCCGGGCGTCGACGGATCGGCCTCGCCACGGCCCCACCGCTCGAGCAGCCGGCAGAACGCGAGCGCCGAGACCTCCACCGCGAGCAGCTGACCGATGAGCCGCCGTGCCGTGCGCTCCTCGGCGGCGAACTCCACGATCACGCGGGCCCAGTCGGGCCGCGTCTCGGTGGAGCTCATACCTCGACCACCACCGGCAGGATCATGGGGCGCCGGCGAGTCCGGTCGTACACGAGCTGGCCGATCCCGTCGTGGATGTGCTCCTGGAGGAGCTTGATCTCGCGAATGTCCTGCGCGAGGAGGTCGTCGACGATCGTCTGGGCCTCCTGGCGCATCTCTGCCACAAGCTCGTCCGACTCGGCGAACCCGCGCGCGATCAGCTCCGGCGCGGCGACCGAGCCGTTGGAGAGCGTCGTGACGACGATGAGGACGCCGTCCTCCGAGAGATGGCGTCGGTCGCGCAGCGCGACGTCCGAGACGTCGCCGACGCCGAGGCCGTCGACGAAGGTGACACCGCTTTCGATCCGGTCGACGATGCGCGCCCCGGCGCGGGAGAGCTCGACGACGTCCCCGTTCTCGGCGATCACGATCGAGGACGTCGGCACGCCCGCGTCCCCGGCGAGCCGCGCGTGCGCGGCCAGCATCCGGAACTCGCCGTGGATCGGCATCACGGCCTTCGGCCGCACGAGCCCGAGGAGCGTGCGGAGCTCCTCCGCGCGCGCGTGCCCCGAGACGTGAACCGGCGCGTTCTCCTCGTGAAGGACCTCGGCACCGTTCCGGGTCAGGCGGTTGATCGCGTCGTGGACGCGCAGCTCGTTCCCGGGCACCGGCCGCGCGGAGATGATGACGGTGTCGCCGCGCTCGACCCTCACGGCCGGGTGGTCGTTGTAGGCGATCCGCGTCAGCGCCGAGAGAGGCTCGCCCTGCGAGCCCGTGCAGAGGATGAGCTGCTGCGCCGGCGGGATCTCGTCGAGCTCGACGGGGCGTACGACGGCGTCGTCGGCGACCTCGACGTAGCCGAGATTGCGCGCGATGTTCATGTTCTTTCGCATCGAGCGGCCGACGACGGCGACCTTCCGGCCGACGGTGACGCCCACGTCGATCGCCTGCTGCATGCGGTGGATGTTCGAGGCGAACGACGAGATCACGACCCGCCCGGTGAGCGTCGGGATGATCTGCCGGAACGCCTCGCCGACGACGCGCTCCGACTGGGTGAAGCCGGGGCGCTCTGCATTGGTCGAGTCGCCGAGCAGAAGGTCGACGCCGCGGTTTCCGAGCTCGGCGAGCTTGCCGACGTCGGTGCGGAGCCCGTCGACCGGCGTGTGGTCGAGCTTCCAGTCTCCGGTGTGGAACACGCGGCCGGCGGCGGTCTCGAGGCAGACCCCCACGGCGTCCGGGACCGAATGCGACATGCGCACGAACTCGAGGCGAAACGGCCCGAGCTGCGAGCGGCTCGCGCTCGGGGTCGATCTCCCGCAGCTCGGCAGCGCGCAGAAGCCCGTGCTCGTCGAGCTTCGACTTCACGAGGCCGAGCGTCAGCCGTGTCGCCCACACCTCGAGCACGCGCACCTCGCGCATGAAATACGGAAGCGCGCCGACGTGATCCTCGTGCGCGTGCGTCAGGACGACGGCACGAACCGTGCGGTCGTGGAGGTAGCCGAAGTCCGGCAGGATCAGGTCGACGCCGAGATGCTCGTCGCGCGGGAACGCGAGCCCGGCGTCGACGACTATCACCTCGCCGGCGATCTCGAACACGGTCATGTTCTTGCCGACCTCGCCGAGGCCCCCGAGCGGGATGATCCGCAGGACGTCGTCTGCCATCGGGCGAAGCATACGGACGCGGCGGGCGGTTGCTCGCCGTCAGACGGCGACGAGCAGGCCGAGCCGCTCGAGGCAACGGCGCACGCCGTCGGCCTCGTCGTCCGTCGCGGCGACCAGCGGCAGTCGATGACCGCCGACCGGGCGGCCCAGCAGGTTCAGCGCCGCCTTCACCGCAATCGGGTTCGTCGCGATCGCGAGCAGGTCGTACGCGGGGCGGAGCTCGCGGTCGATCTCGCGCGCACGCGCGACGTCTCCCTCACGCGCGGCGCGGACCTGAGCGGCGACCTGTGGACCGACGACATGCGTGTGGACGCAGATCCCGCCGCGGCCGCCGAGCTCGAGGAACGCCTGGAGGAGGTTGTCGTCGCCCGCGTACAGGTCGAGCCCGGTCGAGACGACGTGGCGCGCCTGGTCGAGGTCGTCGTAAGCCTGCTTCACGGCGCGCACCGTCTCGATCTCGGCGAGCCGAGAGATCGTCTCCGGCTCGATGTTGACGACCACCCGGCTCGGGATGTTGTACGCGACGATCGGCCGGTCGCTCGCGCGCGCGACAGCCTCGAAGTGCGCAACGATCCCGCGCTGCGGCGGCTTGTTGTAGTAGGGCGTGACCACGAGGAACGCGTCGGCGCCGATCTCGTGCGCCTCCTCGGTGAGGTGCACCGAGTGCCGGGTCGAGTAGGTGCCCGTTCCGGCGACGACGGTAGCGGTGCCGCCGACGGCGTCGACTGCGGCACGCAGGAGGTCGGCCCGCTCGGCGTCCGTCAGCGTCGGGCTCTCGCCGGTCGTCCCCGCGACGACGATCCCGTCGGAGCCGTTCCCGACGAGGTCGACGGCGAGTTGCTGGAACACGTCGAAGTCGATCGATCCGTCGCCGCGGAAGGGCGTGACGATCGCCGTCAGGACGCTGCCGAGCACGTCCCTGGATTCTACGCGCCCGGCGCCGACGCTCCTCCTGCGCATGCGACGTCCGAGCCGGCGACGGGTCGGCGCCGGCTCGTCTTCGGCGGCGCGTGCGCCTCGATTGTCACCGGAGCGCCGCGCGTCGCCCCGGCATCGAGCCGGCTCAGGCACTCGGCGAGCCCGGCCGCGACGTTCGATCGGCCCGCGCCAGCCTGAGCACCCGCGGCACGCTCTCGGCAACCGTCCACCGGTCGCGCGCGCGGCGGACGAACTCGTCCTCGTACGGGCGGCCTGCGAGCCCGACGAAGGCGGCAGGCGCGAGCCGCGGGAGCAGCTCGAGGAGCGGCGCGACGTTGCGGTGCTCGTAGAGCACGTCGGCCGCGAGCACGAGGTCGAACGATCCTTCGAAGGCGCGCCAGTCCGCGACTTGCGCTCGCAGCGCGACGCCGTTCCGCTCGGCATTTCGGCGCAGGAGCGCGATCGCATCGGGCGCCCAGTCGATGGCAAGCACGTCCGCGCCGCAAGCGGCCGCCGCGAGCGACGGGACTCCGAGCCCGCAACCGAGCTCCACGACCGACAGCCCGTCGAGCCGGGCCGGAAGCGCGCGCGCGAGCGCGGTGCCGGCCGGCCACAGCTCGGCCCAGTACGGCAGGAACTCGTCATGCGCGAAGGCGTCCTCGTCGAGGAGCGCGTCCGGCTGCGCGGGCCGAAGCAGCGCGAGCTCCAGCTCGCGCACTCGTACGACGTCCTCGACGAGCTCGAGCGGTGCGCTCACGGCGCCCCGGCGGACGAAGCGCACCGGCGGCCACCGCCGCGAAAAGGCACCCGATTTTGACGGATATGGGACAACCTCGTCACGCTTCGGCCGCTACGGTCCTTGAACGGGCGGGTGGACCCCCCGGGTGGGTGGGGTGTGCAACGGGGGCGGGTGTGCAACGGACGGCTCAGAGGAGCTGGTCGAGCCCGACGGTCAGGCCTGGGGGAAGCTCTTGGAGGCGCCGGAGGGCGAGCAGCACGCCCGGGACGTACGCCTCGCGCGAGAACGCGTCGTGGCGGATCGTCAGGAGCTGACCCGTTCCGCCGAGGAGCACCTCCTGGTGCGCGACGAGGCCCGGCAGGCGCACGGAGTGGATGTCGACCTCGCCGTCCATCGCACGCGCCGTCGCGATCGCGGTGCCGGAGGGCGCGTCGAGCTTCGTCGCGTGGTGGAGCTCAACGATCTCCGCGCGCTCGAGGTGTCGCGAGGCCTCGGCGGCGAAGCGGACCATCAGCACGGCACCGACGGCGAAGTTCGGAGCGTGGAAGACGGCGACGCCGGCTGCTCGTGCCGCCGTGTCCACCTCCTCGCGCGCGGCGTCCCAGCCCGAGGTCCCGACGACGACCGGTGATCCGGCGGCGACCGCCGCGAGCACGTTTGCGACGACGGCCTCCGGCGCGGTGAAATCCACCACCGCCTCCGCATTCGCCAGGTCTGCCACCTCGTCGTGCCCGGCCGCCGCGAGCGCGGGCGCGAGCACAGAGCCGACCTTCCCGCTCCGCCCGTTGAGGAGAATCCTCACGCGGCGCTGGCAAGCGCCGGCGTCACGCGCTCGAGCGCCTCGACGAACCGCTCATTGCTCGGCCCGATGCCTGCGGCGGACAGCCGCTCGGGCGCGAGCAGGACGGCCGCCAGCTCGCAGACCGACTCGGCCTCGACGGCGTCGATCTCGGCGGTGATGCGGTCGAGGGACAGGATCTCGGACTCTGCGATGAGCGACTTCCCGAGCCGATTCATGCGCGTCGACGTCGACTCCATCGAGAGCAGGATCCTCCCCTTCAGGTTCTCCTTCGCGCGCTCGAGCTCGCGGTCGCGCAGGTTGCCGGCGGCGATGTCGGCGATCTCGTAGGCGGTGATCGCAAGCGCCTCGGCGAGGTTGTCCTCCCGTGTTCCGACGTAGACGCCGATCTGGCCCGTGTCCGTGTACTGGGAGAGGAAGCTGTAGACGGCGTATGCCATCCCGCGCTTCTCGCGGATCTCCTGGAAGAGCCGCGACGACGCCGACCCGCCGAGGATCGCGTCGAGAACGGATGCTGCGAACCGCCGGCGGTCGGAGCGCGCAATCCCGGAGGCGCCGAGGCAGACGTGGTACTGCTCCGTGTCCTTCTGCTGGAAGCGGAGGCCTGGCTTCGGGATCTTCACGAGCGGCGGCCGCACCCGGGGCGTGCCGTTCGGCACGTCGCTGCGGCGCGCGACGCCCCGCTCGACGAGCTCCACCAGTCGGCCGTGTTCGAGGTTCCCGGCGGCCGCGACGACGATGTTCGCGGGGATGTACATCGAGCGGTGGTAGCCCAGAATCGACCGCCTCGTCAGCGATCCGATCACATCCGCCGTCCCGATCACCGGTCGCCCGAGGGCATGCGCCCCGAAGATCGCCTCCGCGATCAGGTCGTGAACGAGCTCCTGCGGCGTGTCCTCGTACATCGCGATCTCCTCGAGGACGACCTCGCGCTCCGGGTCGATCTCCTCGAAGAGCGGCGAGAAGACCATGTCGCTCATCACCTCGAGCGCCGTCTCGACGTGATGATCCGCCACGCGCGCGTAGACGAGCGTGTGCTCGCGCGACGTCGCGGCGTTCAGCTCGCCCCCGAGCTCGTCGAAGATCTCCGCGATCTGGAGCGCGTCGTAGGCGCGCGAGCCTTTGAACAGGAGGTGCTCGATGAAGTGCGACACGCCCGCCTTGGCGTCCGTCTCGTCGCGCGACCCGGCGCCGATCCAGTAGCCGACGGTGACCGAGCGCACGTGCTCGAGCCGCTCCGAGATCACGCGCTCGCCGGAATCGAGCTCGGTGTGCTCCCAGTTCTGCACGCGCTGATCGTATAGCCCGTGCATCATCGGGCCCGTGCCGGCGACGTGGCAGCCCGCGACGGATCCCGAGGCCGCGGCGAGGCTCGCGGCCGTGCTCGGCGACGTCGGCTACTCGGAGGCGTCGGTCGAGGAGATGCTGGGGGCCGACGCCTACACGGCCGGCCGGGAACAGATCCCGGTGCTCGAGCGGCGTCTGCCGCGCACGCCGCTCGCGGCCGTCGTCCGCGCGTGCTTCCTCGGCGTCGAGACGCCCGTGCGAGAGGCGCCCGCGGGGCTCGCACAGGCCCTGGCCGCCACCGGCCTCGCGCGCGCCTCGCGCGCTGCGATCGTGCCGTTCGGGAGGATCGCGCCGGTCGAGGGCCTCCTCCTCGCCTCCGACCCCTACTCGCGCGGCGAGGATCCTCCCGACTACGTCGCGACCTACACGCCGACGGCGCGCACGTGCGCGCTCCTCACGCCGCGCCGCCGCGTTCGCCACGCCCTCGACGTCGGCACCGGCGGCGGCATCCAGGCGCTCCTCGCGGCCCGGCACAGCGAGCGCGTCGTCGCCACGGACGTGAACGAGCGGGCGCTCGCGTTCGCGGCATTCAACGCTGCGGTGAACGGCTTCGGGCACGTCGAGGTCCGGCGGGGAAGCCTCTTCGGCCCGGTGGAGGCCGAGGCGTTCGACCTGATCACGTGCAATGCCCCGTTCGTCGTCTCGCCCGAGTCGCGATTCGTGTTCCGCGACGGCGCTCTTCCCGCCGACGAGCTCTCCCGGAGCGTCGTCGCCGGCGCCGCCTCGCACCTCGCGGACGGCGGGTTCGCGACCCTCCTCGTCAGCTGGGTCTCGGGCAACCCGGACGACGCCGACGCACACCCGGCCGCCTGGGTCGCCGGCACCGGCTGCGACGCCTGGGCGCTCGCCTTCGCCGCGTCGGACGCGCTCGACCACGCCGCAGGCTGGAACGACTACCTGGAGGACGAGCCGGACCGTTACGCCGCCGCCCTGGACGAGTGGGCCGCGTCTTTCGCGAAGCTCGGGATCGGCTGGATCACCGAGGGCGCCCTGCTCCTGCATCGCCGCCACGGCAACGGCCACCGGGCGCGCTTCGACCCACTCGACGAGGACACACTGGAGGATGCCGCCGCGCAGGTGGAGCGAGTCTTCGCCTCGCGGTCGCGGCTCGCCCAGCAGGGCCTCGCGCGTGTGCGCGTCCGGCTCGCACCGCGGGTCCGGATCGTGCGGGAGTACGACCGGACGCGGCTCGTGGCGACGACGCTCCGCCAGCTCGACGGGCTGTGCCTCGAACGCTCCGTCTCGCCGCGCACGGCCGACGCGGTCGCCGCGCTCGGTCGTGGCGCTCCTGCCGACACGACGCTTCGGCGGCTCGTAAGGGAGCTTGTCGACCTCGGGTTCCTGGAGGTCGTCTGACGCGGTACCGGTTCCTCACGACATGGCTCCTCGACGCGCCGGTCGAGCGCGTGTGGGACGTGCTCCACGACGCGGCGCGCTGGCCGCTGTGGTGGCGAGGCGTCGAGCGGACCGAGATCCTGACTGACGATCTCTGGCGGTCGACGTGGCGGTCCTTCCTGCCGTACCGGCTCGAGTTCGACTTCGAGATCGTCGCGCGCGAGCGCCCGTACCTGCTCGAGGGGCGTGCGCGAGGCGAGCTCGCCGGTGTCGGGCGCTGGCGGCTCTACGAGGGCGCCGCGGGGACGGCGTCGACGTGGGACTGGGAGGTCGAGACGACCGCGCGGTGGATGAACGCGCTCGGGCCGCTCGCGCGGCCCGGGTTCGCGTGGAACCACGGGTGGGTCATGCGGCGTGGCGCGGAGGGTCTCGCGCGCGAGCTCGACTGCCGTCTGCTCGCGACATCGTGATCGACACCTGGACCGACGCTGCCTGGCTCGCGTCCGCGCACGAGTGGATCGGCAGCCGGATCGAGCCGTCGGCGCCGATCGAGCAGGTCCACGTCCGGCCGTGGTCGACCGTTCTTCTCGTCCCGACCGCCGACGGCGACCTCTTCTTCAAGGCGAACGCTCCCGCGATGGCGCACGAGGCGCGGCTCTTGTCCGCGCTCGTGCCGCTCGCTCCCGACCTCCTCCCGACGCTCGTGGCCGCCGACGGCGTGCGCGGCTGGCTTCTCCTCCGCGACGCCGGGTCGCGCCTTCGCGATCACCCGGACCCCGCGGTCTGGGCGGCCGTGCTGCCACGCTACGCCGACCTCCAGCGCGCGGCGGCTCCGCTCGCCGACGCGCTCGTCGCGGCGGGCGTGCCCGACCGCCGCCTCGCGACGCTGCCCGACCTCTACGAGACCCTCGGCGGCAACCGTGCCGTCGTCGACGAGCTCTGTGGCGAGCTCGCGGCTCTCGGCCTGCCGGAGACGGTCGACCACGACGACCTGCACGACAACCAGGTGTTCGTCCGGGACGGCCTGGCGAGGATCCTCGACTGGGGTGACGCCTGCGTTGGCCACCCCCTCGCGACCCTGAGCGTCACGATCCACCTCGCCGACGACACCGCCGTCGCCGCGTACCTGGCGCGCTGGGGCGACGTCCCGGAGCTCCGGCACGCGGTGCCGGCGGCGCGCCGTCTCGGCGGCGTCTCCCGCGCCGCGACCTGGGCCGCCGTCGCCGCGATCGCTCCACCGGAGTGGCACGAGGAATTCGGCGCAGGGCTCGCATCGTGGATCCGGCGGGTGGCGACGCCTCCCGAGCTCTGGGAGCCGGGCCTCGTCTAGCCCCCCGCGGAGGTAGGCGTCCGTAGCTTCGAGCCAGTCCGGCCTCGGCGGGCTTGGTGTGCTCCCAGTCATGCAGCGGGCGATCGTGTTGCCCGGCATCATCAGCCCAGTGCCGGAGACCTGGCAGCCGACGACGGCCCGCTCGAGCTCGCGAATGCTCGCGAACGAGCCTGTCGAGCTCGGAGACCTCGAGGCCGTGTGACGCGCCGGTTCGGGTGCCGTTTGCCCGCGGGGTCGTGATCGAGCGCTGGACCGACCCTCGCTTCCTCGAGGAGGCGACGGCCTGGATCTTGCAGTGGGTCGAGCCGACGGCGCCGATCGAGCAGCCGCACGTGCGCGCGTGGTCGACTGTGCTGCGCGTTCCGACGGCCGCGGGCGACCTGTTCTTCAAGGCGAACGCGCCGATGGCAGCCCACGAGGCGGCGATCCTCGAGCAGCTGACGCCGCTCGCTCCGGACTGCCTGCCGGAGGTCGTGGCGCTCGACACGGAGCGGCGGTGGCTCCTGCTCCGCGACGGCGGCGCACGCCTGCGCGAGCAGCCCGCCGAGGGCGCATGGATCGACGTCGTCCGGCGGTACGCCGACCTGCAGCGCGCCTCTGCACGTTCCGCCGACGCACTCGTCGCGGCGGGCGTGCCCGACCGGCGGGCGGCGATGCTGCCGGCGCTCTACGAGAGCCTCGGCGGCGATCCGCGCATCGTCGACGAGCTGTTGACCGAGCTCGAGCCGGTCGGGCTACCGGAGACGATCCAGCACGACGACCTCCACGACGGGCAGGTCTTCCTCCGCGACGGGCGGACGCGGATCCTCGACTGGGGCGACGCCTGCGTGTCCCACCCGCTGCTGACGCTGGCCGTTTCGGCGTACTTCCTCGACGACGCCGCCACCGACGCGTACCTCGAGCGCTTCGGCGACTCCGCCGTGCTGCGCCGCGCCGTGCCCGCCGCGCGCCGCCTCGGCGGGGTGTCGCGCGCGCTGAACTGGGCCGCAGTCGCCGCGATCGCGCCGCCGGAGACGCGCGACCACTACCCGTCCGGTCAGGAGATATGGGTGCGGCGCGTCGCGGCACCGCCCGAGCAGTGGGACGAGCAATCCTGAGCAGTCGCCCCGGGATGACCCCACCCGAGCTCGGGGAGCCGGGCCTTGTCTAGCCGCCGCCGCGGAGGTAGGCGTCCGTGCCGTCGAGCCAGTCCTGCCTCGGCGGCGAGAACACGTCGACGTCGAGCGTGTCGGCGAGCGCCTCGGCGCGGTGCGGGAGGTTCGACGGGATGTGCAGCACCTCGCCGGCCAAGACGTCGATCGTCTCCCCGTCCTCGTCGTCGCCGAGCCAGAACCGGAGCGACCCCTCGAGGATGTAGGTCAGCTGCTCGTTGTCGTGCGCGTGGCGGGGGACGATCGCGCCCTTCGCCAGATACACGTGCGCCAGCATCATGCGCTCGCCGGAGACGAGCTTCCGCCCGATCAGCGGCGCCAGCTCCTCCTTCGGGATGTCGGCCCAGCGATAGTGCCTGGCGTCGCTCGTCACGGCTCCTCCTCGCGTCGTGGATCCCGGCATCTTCGCCGGTTCGCGGCGACACTTGCCGGATGGCGCTCCGGAATCGCGTCACGCCGCTCGGGGAGCTGGTCGCCGTCCCGCACCGCGGTCTCGTCTACGGGAACCGCGGGTGCCTCCACGACGACGCCGGGCGGATACGCCGCCGCTACGACGGGAGGCGCTGGATTGCGTGCCGGCTCGCGTTCCGCGACTGGCACCGGAGCCCGCTGCTCCAGCCGGGGCGGTTCACGGAGCTCTTTTTCCTCGACGAGGCGACCGCGTTCGCGGCCGGGCACCGGCCGTGCGCGCTCTGCCGCCGCGAGGACTACCGGCGCTTCTGCGCGATCTGGAGCCGCCGCCACCGCGGGACATCGGGCGCCGACGCGATCGACGCGCAGCTCCACGCCGAACGGGTCGATCCGCGGACGCGCGGGCAACTACGGAGCGCGGCGGCGCTGGACGACCTGCCCGACGGCTCCTTCGTCCTCGAGGACGGCCGGCCCTGGCTGGTGCTCGGCGAGGAGCTCCTGAGCTGGTCGGCGTCCGGCTACGGCGACCGGCGCCGCCGCGGCTTGGGCGACGCGACGCTCATCACGCCTCCGTCGCTCGTGGCGGTGCTCGAGTCCGGATGGCAGGGAGTCGTGCCGTTGCTGCACCCGTCGGCGCACCCCGCGTGAGCCGGGAGCGGCCCGGGGCGCACAGCTCCGGCGTCGAGTAGAACTCGCCCATGCGGGTGGCGCTTTTCGCGCGCGTCCCGGACGTGGTCGTGCGGATGGACACGCTTCTCCGGGAGCTCGGCCACGAGTGCGTCGGGGTGGTGACGACGGAGGGGCCGCCCGGGCGATACGGCGACGAGCGTCTCTCGGCGCTCATCGACGCGCGGCCGCCGCACCTCGACGTGCTCGTTGCGAGCGCGCCGGCGAGGTTCGCGAAGCTGCTGGAGGCGCTCGAGCCGGAGCTCGCGATCTCGGCGACCTTCCCGCTCCGGATCCCCGAGGACGCGCTCGCGGTGCCGCGCCACGGGATCGTCAACGGCCATCCCGCGCTCCTGCCGCGGTACCGCGGGCCGAACCCGATCGGCTGGGCGCTTCGCAACGGCGACGCGGAGCTCGGCTACACCTTCCACCGCATGGACGCCGACTTCGACACCGGCGCAGTGCTCGCGCAGGGCTCCGCGCCGCTCGCGAGCCTCGAGCGTGCGGGCGAGGTGCTCCACACGCTGTTCACGCTCGTCGCCTCGACGCTGCCTCGGGCGCTCGAGCGGGTCGAGGCCGGCGATTCCGGGGACGTGCAGAGCGAGGAGGGCGCGAGCTACGCGGGCTTCTTCGAGCCCGAGTTCGCCGAGGTCGACTGGAGCCGTCCGGCGGAGGAGGTTCACCGGCAGGTGCGCGCCTGGTGGGTCGCCGCAGCGCGCGATGGCGTCCGCGGCCCCCGCGCCCACATCGACGGGGAGGCGGTCTATCTGCGCCGGACGCGGCTCGACGGCTCCGAAGGAGGCACGCGCGTCGAGTGCGGAGACGGGCCGATCTGGGTGCTCGAGATGCAACGCGCGCCGGTCGCAGCCGTCTGAGCCGCCCGAGCGGGGTCGACGAGGTTGCCGGACGCACGAGGGGCGGCCGAAGCCGCCCCTCTGCAACGCCGTGTCCGCCGGAGCCTCAGCTCTCGGAGCGCGAGCCCTCGCGGCGAGGGCCTCCGCGCCCGCCGCTCCGACCGCCGCGGCGATCGCCGTCGCGGCGCGGCCGCTCCTCGCGGGGCTCGCGGGGTGGCGCGTTCTTCGCCCGCTCGACGAGCTCCTCCGGCGAGACGGTCCCGCCGTTCTCGTGCTTCTGCACCAGCTTGAGGCCGATCCGGCCGCGGGCCTTGTCGACCTCCTGGACGACCACGTCGAGCACATCGCCGCGGGCGATGACGTCCTCGATGTGGTTGACCCGCCCCGGGCCGACGTTCGACACGTGGAGCAACCCGTCGGTGCCCTTCTTGAGCTCGACGAACGCGCCGAAGTCGGTCGTCTTGACGACCTTCCCGGTGTACTGGTCGCCGACCTCCGGCTCCTTCGTCAGCGCGGTGACCGCCGAGATCGCCGCATCGGCCTGCGTCGCCGACGTCGCGTAGATGAGGATCGTGCCGTCCTCTTCGATGTCGATCTGCACCTCGTACTCCGACTCGAGCGAGCGGATCGTCTCGCCGCCCTTCCCGATCACCATCCCGATGTATTCGGGGTTGATCTGGACCGTGGAGATGCGCGGGGCCGTCTCGGCGAGCTGAGCACGAGGCTCCGGGATCGCCTGGAGCATCCTCTCGAGGATCGCGGCGCGCGCCCGCTTCGCCTGCGAGAGCGCGTTCTCCATGATCTCGCGGCTGACGCCGGTGATCTTGATGTCCATCTGGAGCGCCGTGATGCCGTCGGCGGTTCCGGCGACCTTGAAGTCCATGTCGCCGAGGTGATCCTCGGCACCCTGGATGTCGGTGAGGATGACGTACTCGTCGCCCTCCTTCACGAGCCCCATCGCGATCCCGGAGACCGGCGCCTTGATCGGCACGCCGGCGTCCATCAGCGACAGGGTCGATCCGCAGACGGAGCCCATCGACGACGAGCCGTTCGACTCGAGCGTCTCCGAGACCAGCCGGATCGTGTACGGGAACTCGTCGGCCGCCGGGATGACGGGCTCGAGCGCCCGCTGTGCGAGCGCGCCGTGGCCGATGTCGCGCCGCTTCGGGCTCCCCATCCGGCCGGTCTCGCCGACCGAGTAGGGCGGGAAGTTGTAGTGGTGCATGTACCGCCGCTCCGACTCGAGCGAGAGGTCGTCGATGCGCTGACCCTCCTTCGCCGTGCCGAGGGTGAGCAGGGTCATGATCTGGGTCTGGCCGCGGGTGAAGAGCGCCGAGCCGTGGGTGCGCGGGCTGACGGTCACCTCGCACTCGATCGCGCGGATCTGCTCCTCGGACCGGCCGTCCGGGCGGCGCTTCTCGACGGCGATCTTCTGGCGGACGAGGCCCTTGTAGATCGAGTCCGCCGCCTTCTTGACGTACGTCTTCGAGGTCGCGTCCTTGACCTCGCCGCCCTCGGCCTCGCTCGACGGGAACGGCAGCTGCGCCGTCTCCACGATCCGCTCGAAGAGGAGCGCCCGCTTCGCGGACTTCAGCTCCTTCGAGTCCTGCTCGGCCTCGGTGAAGGCGCGGAGATCACCCTCGAACTGCTCCCGCACAGGGCCCTCGACGGCGACCGCGCGCTGCTTCTCGAGGATCTGGGCGAGCGACATGCGCGTCTGCAGCTCGCGCATCACGTCCTCCTGCGTCGAGCTCATCGAGAGGGGGCCGCACTCCTTGGCGACGATCTCCTCGACGGCGGCGGCCGCCTCGCGCAGGCCGTCGGCCTGGATGCGGCTCCACACCTCGTGCCCGTACTGCGACTCGAGCCGCTCGGTCACCGCGGGATCGAGCCACTTCGCCTTGCCGGCCTTCGCGCGGAGCTCCTCCTGCGCCTCGCACAGCTTGACGATCTCGCGGCGGGCGATGTCGAGCGCCTCGAGAAGCTTCTCCTCGGGCACCTGGTTGGCGCCGGCCTCGACCATCGTCAGGCCGTCCTTCGTGCCGACGACGATCAGGTCGAGGTCGGATGTGTGCTCCGTCTCCTCGAGAGTCGGGTTGACGATCAGGTCGCCGTCGATGAGGCCCATCCGAACGGCCCCGATCGGTCCCAGGAAGGGCAGCGGCGACACGGTGAGAGCCGCGGAGACGCCGTTGATGGCGAGGATGTCGTGCGCGACCACGAGGTCGGCAGACATGACGGTCGCGACGCACTGCGTCTCGTTGCGATACCCCTTCGGCCACAACGGCCGGACCGGGCGGTCGATCATCCGCGCGGTGAGGATGGCGCGCTCCGTGGGGCGCCCCTCGCGCTTGAAGAAGCCGCCCGGGATCTTCCCGGCGGCGTACATCCGCTCCTCGACGTCGACGGTGAGCGGGAAGAAGTCCGCGCCTTCGCGCGCCTCCGTCCGGCCCTGCGCAGTCGCAAGGACGACGGTCTCGCCGGAGCGGACGACGACTGCGCCGTCGGCCTGCTTCGCGAGCTTGCCCGTCTCGAAGGAGATCTCCTTGCCGCCGATCTCGACGGCGACGGTGACGGGCGTGCCGAGCGGACGCTCGGACTCAACAATGCTCATTCTCTTCTGCCTCCACTGTGCTTCATGAAGGGTGGAGGCTCGAGTCAACCCCTCGGTAGGGGCTCACCCGAACATCCACCCTTCGGGGTCTGGAGCTACCGGCGCAGGCCGAGCTCCTTGATGAGGGCGCGATAGCCCTCGAGATCCTTCTTCTGCAGGTAGTTCAGGAACCTGCGCCGCCGGCCCACGAGCTTCAGCAGGCCGCGGCGGGAGTAGTGATCGTGCTTGTGCGAGCGCAGGTGCTCCGTCAGCTCGCTGATGCGCTGCGACAGCATCGCGATCTGGACTTCGGGCGAGCCCGTGTCCGTCTCGTGCTTGCCGAACTTGCCGATGTGAACCTGCTTCTCTTCCTTGGTCAAAGCCACGACGAGACCTCCCTCTCGATGACACCTGCGCCCCCGCGATGCGCGTAGGAAGGGACACGCGGGGCCGGGGCGCGGCCGCGAAGTAGGGTAGCAACCCTTGATCGAGGCGGATTTCCACGCTACGTGCGAGGCGGCGGCGGAGCGTTGGGGCGTGCCCGCGCTCGCCGCGGGCCTGCGGATCGACGGACGCGATGAGACGACGTCGATCGGGTGCGACCCGGACACGACCTTCCGCATCGCGTCCGTGACGAAGCCGTTCACGGCGACGCTCGCGCTCTCGCTCCTCGACCTCGACTCCGGTACCGGGACCTGGCCGACGGATGTGCGCGTCCGGCACCTGCTCTCGCACACGAGCGGCTTCGACTGCGAGTGCGGCGACCTCGCGCGGTTCGGTGACGACGATGACGCGCTCGCGGGTGTCGTCCGGGACCTGCCGTCGGTTCGCCGCCTCGTCGGCGTCGAGGAGGCATGGTCGTACGCGAACACCGGCTACTGGCTCGCGGGGTCGCTCTGCGCCGACGCGGCGGATGCGACCTACGAGGACGCGCTCGAGGCGCACGTCCTGCGGCCGGCCGGGCTCCAGGCGACCTCGTTCGGCTGGCCCGAGGTGCCCGGCAGCGGCTGCGATTCGGCCACGACGGGATATCCGCGGGCGCGGCGGCCGTCGGGTGGGCTCGTCTCGACGGTGCCCGACCTCCTGCGATTCGGATCGTGGCAGCTCTCGGAGGCGGGGACGGCACGGCTGCGGGCTCCCGTCGCGAAGGCGACCGGCGGCGTGTACGGATACGGCTTCGCGGGCGAGCGCGTCGGCGGGGTCGATGTCTGGGGGCATCCGGGGTCGTTCGGCGGCTTCCAGTCGTCGTTTCTGCTGGTGCCCTCGCTCGGCGCGGTCTTCGTCGGCCTCACGAACAGCGGCCACGGGAAGCGGGCGCTGCGCGAGGTCGAGGACGCGTTCTTCGAGCGCGCCGTCGGCGCGCGGCGCCGGGTCGCACCGACAGTGGACGTGCCGCGCGCCGATCTCGAACGGCTGGCCGGCGCCTACGAGAACTCCGGGCTTCGCGCGACCGTGACGGTCGACGCGCCGGCGCTCGCGGTCGAGGCGGTGGAGTTCGACGTCGCGACACGCGAGGCGTCTCCGCCGGTCACCGTTCACGCACGCGCGATCCACCCGCGCGCGTTCGAGATCGTCGACGGCGACTACGTCGGCGACCGCTTCGACTTCCCCCTCCCCGGTTTCGCGAGGTTCGGGAGCCGGCTCGCGGAGCGTGTGGCGTGATCGCCGCCGTTGCCGCGGGGCATCCGGCGACGGCCGACGCGGGGCTCGAGATCCTCGAGGACGGCGGCTCTGCGGTCGACGCCGCCGTGGCGGCGAGCCTCGCCTCCTGCGTCTCGGAGACGATGATGACGGGGCTTCTGGGCGGCGGGCACGCGATCGCGTTCGATGCGGCGACCGGCGTAGTCCGGAACCTCGACTGCTTCGTCGCGGTGCCGAGCGGCCACGGCGCCGCGATGGAGGAGCTCGCCGTGCCGTTCGGCGAGGAGCTCGTCCACTACGCGATCGGCGCGTCGTCGTGCGCCGTCCCGGGCGTGCCCGCCGGGCTCGACGCCCTCTGGAGCGAGCACGGCCGCCTGCCGTGGCGGCGGCTGGTGGAGCCCGCGCTGGCGCTCGCGCGCGACGGCGTCGAGTTCACCGAGGCGCAGGCGCTCTGCCTGCGCATGCTCGAGCCCGTGATGACGATGCGCGAGGGCGCGCGGATGCACGCACCGGGAGGCACGCTCCTGGCGACGGGAGAGCAGCTGCGCCAGCCGCGACTCGCTCGCGCGCTCGAGCTCCTCGCGGAGGAGGGCGCGGCGAGCGTCTACACCGGCACGATCGCCGCCGAGCTGCTCGACCTGATGCACGAGCGTGAGGGCACGATCACCGCCGACGATCTTGCGTCGTACCGCGTCGCGTGGAGCGAGCCGACGGAGGTCGAGTTCGCGGGGCACCGCATCCGCACGCGCGCCGGGTTGTCTGGCGTCCCGGAAGCGCTCGCGCAGCTGCGACCTGGCGGTGGCGCGGACGCGCTGCTCGCCGCGCTCGACGACGGCGCCCGCGGCGGCGGCCACACGACGAACGTCACGGCCGTCGACAGCGACGGGAGCGCGTGCGTCGTGACGACCAGCCTCGGCCTGGGCTCGGGCGACTGGCTGCCCGGCCTCGACCTGCACCTGAACAGCATGCTCGGCGAGGTCGACCTCGTCCGCGCGCCGCTCGCGGCGCGCGCGCGGATGGAGAGCATGATGGCGCCGACCCTCGCCCTCGACGAAGACGGCCTCGCGCTCGCCGTCGGCTCCGCCGGCGGCACGAGGCTGCGGACTGCGCTTGTGGGCGTCATCGCCGGCGTTCTCGACGAGGGCCTCGCGCTGCAGGAGGCGGTCGACCGTCCGCGGTTCCACCCCGTCGGCAACGTCGTGCACGCTGAGGTCGGCGTCGACGACACGTTCCTCGAGTCGCTCGAGCGCCGCGGCCGCGACGTGCGTCGCTGGACGCGCCGCCACCACTACTTCGGCGGCGTGAGCGCCGTCGGTCGCACGTCGGCGGCCGGCGATCCCAGGCGCAGCGGCGCCGCGCGCGTGTGGGCGACGGATCGGGCCTGAGAAAGCGCGGTCAGGCGGGCCGCGTCGCCGCGCGCGTCGCCTCCACGTCGCGGCCGATCTGCGCCACGAGCTCGGCCTCGGACGCGAAGGTCCGTTCCTCGCGCAACCGCTCCCACAGCTCGACGACGAGCCGCCGACCGTAGAGGTCGCCCTCGAAGTCCAGCAGGAACGCCTCGATGCGCCGCTCGGAGCCGCCGTACTGCGGGTTCACGCCGATCGAAACGGCCGCACGCCGTCCGTCGACCGCGCCCGCGTAGATGCCGAACGCCGGAACGAGCTGAACCGGCTCCACCTCGAGGTTCGCGGTCGGAAAGCCGAGCGTCGTGCCGCGTGCGTCTCCCGACACGACCGTCCCGTCGACCTCCGGGGGCCTGCCGAGGAGCGCAGCCGCGCTGCGGACTTCGCCCGCGTCCACGAGCTGGCGGATCCGCGTCGACGAGATCCCCTCGACGACCGGGACCGGCCGCACGTCGAAGCCGAGCGTCTCGAGCAGCTCGAGATCCCCTGCGCGCCGGTGGCCGAACCTGAAGCCGGCGCCGGCGGCCACGATCTCCGTTCCGATCGCCGCGAGGTACGTGCGCGCGAACGCCTCGGGAGCGAGCGCGGCGAGCTCGACGGTGAAGGCGACGACCAGGACGTCCTCGACGCCGAGCTCCTCGAGCAGCTCGAGCCGCCGCTCGAGCGTCGTCAACAGCTCGACGGCGCGACCGAGGACGGCGCGTGGGTGCGGGTCGAACGTGACGACCGTCGAACGCAGGCCGGCATCAACCGCCGCGCGGACGACCGCGCGGTGCCCGAGGTGGACGCCGTCGAAGGTCCCGATCGCGACCGCGCGCGCCCGGCGCTCCAGCTCCGCGGGGGCCGTTGCGACTCTCACGTCGGCTCCTGAGGCGCAGGTGACCGTTCGACCGCGAGGACACCGTTCCGGATCGGTGCCGGAACCCGTTCGACCGCCGCGGGCGGCAACCTCGCCAGCGCCTCGGTGGGCGGAATCAGCCGCTCGAGGTCCGCCTCCGTGACCTCGAAAGGCCCGACCTCCGTCCTCCGGAGCGTGACGCAGTGGCCACCGAGCGCGGCCGCGATCGAGCGAACGTAGGTCCCCGAGCCGACGCGCAGATCGAGCCGCACCGCGTCGACGGGCTCGCCGTCGCCGTCGCCGCTCTGCCTATACGTCATGACGTCGAGCGTGTCGACCCGCGATCGGCGCACCGGCATCTCGACGACGACACCGCGGCGCGCAAGGCGATACGCACGCTCGCCGCCGATCTTGACCGCAGAATGGGCCGGGATCGGCAGCTCGATCTCGCCGCGGAGGCCCGCGAGCCGTGCGTCCAGCTCGCCGCGCGAAGGCGCCGGGTGTCGCTCGACGACCTCGCCGGTGAGGTCGGCGGTCGACGTCGTCGCCGTCAGGTCGACGTCTGTCGCGTAGCGCTTGTCCAGGCCGACGAAGCATGGAGCCAGTCTGGTCGCAGCTCCCGACAACAGGAGCAACAATCCAGTGGCGAAAGGGTCAAGAGTTCCCGCGTGTCCCGTGCGCGCGCCCGTACGGCGACGGAGCTCGGCGACGACTGCGAACGACGATGGTCCCGCCGGCTTGTCGGCGAGCACGATCCCGACCGGCCTGAGAGCTCGTTTCACGATGACGCTCGCCGACGGGGGATCGGGGGTATCGGGACGCCCGAGGGCGCAGAATCGCACCCCTGACCGCGACCCGCCGGGACAGACTTCATCCTGAGACGACGTCTACGCGCCGGCGGCGGCATCGGCACCACCCGCGCCCGCTCGGGCGGACGCCTCGTGGGCGTTCGCCTCCACGAACGCGGCGTGGAGGAACTCGACGATCTGCGGCAACTCGTGCTCGCTCGAGAACCCCGCCGCCTGCCTATGGCCTCCGCCGCCGGCGCGACGGGCGATCGCGGAGACGTCGACCTCGTCGTGGCTCGACCGCAGCGAGACGCGGCGGGCGGGGCCGCCGCCGCGCGGCGGCTCGCGGATCAGCGCGACCATCTCGGAGCCCTCGACCGACCGGAGGTAGTCGATGATCCCCTCGGAGTACGGCTCCTCGGCGCCGACCTCGGCGAAGTCCGTCCGCAGGAGATGCGACACCACGAGCCGGCCGCCCTCGAAGAGCTCGGCGCGGTCGAGCGCGCGCGCCAGGAGCTTCAGCTTCGCGAACTGGACCGTCTCGTAGACGCGACGGAAGATTCCGTGCACGTCGGCTCCCGCCTCGACGAGGTCCGCCGCGAGGCGGAGCGCCTTCGGCGTCGTGTTGGAGTACTGGAAGCGGCCCGTGTCGGTGACGAGGCCGACGTACAGCGCCTCGGCGATCTGCGGCGTCAGCGCAACCCCGAGCTCTGCCAGGACGTCCCGGACGATCTCGGCCGTCGACGAGGCGTCGGGGACGACGAGGTTCACCGCGCCGAAGCGGGAGTTGTCGTGATGGTGGTCGACGTCGACGACGAGGAGGGCGCGGTCGAGCGGCTCGGTCGGCTCGCCCAGCCGCCGCTCGTTGGCGCAGTCGACGGCGAGCAGCACGCGCTGCTCCGCGTCGTCCGGGAGCTCGCGGCGGAGAGCGCTCAGCGGGAGGAAGCTGTACTCGCCCGGGAGCGGCGCGTCGCCGGCGAGGTACATCACGACGTCCTTCCCGAGCGCAGCGAGGCCGAGAGCGGTCGCGAGCATCGACCCGAGTGCGTCGCCGTCGGGGTTCTCGTGCGTCACGACCACGAAGCGGTCGTGCGTACGAATCGCCTCGGCGACAGCCGCGAGGTCAGTGGGCGTCGTCGTCGTCCGGCTCATCTTCCGGCGGCAGCTCGCTCGCAAGCTGTTCGATCAGCGCCGTCATCTCGACGGCGCGTTCGACCGACGGATCGTATTCGAATGTCAGGAGCGGCGTTCGCTTGAGCCCGAGCTCGCGTGCGACGCGTCCCTGGACGACGCCGTGCGCGGACTGGAGGCCAGCGAGCGACGCGCGGCGCTTCTTCTCGCTGCCGAGGACCGATACGAAGACCCTGCCCTCGCGCAGATCCGGCGTCAGCCTCACCGCCGTGACGGTCACGAGACCGATCCTCGGATCCTTGAGCGTCCCGACCGTCTCGGCGACGACGGCCCTGACGGCCTCGTTGACACGCCGCATCCGCTCGCTCATGCGAGACCCCGCCGTGGCACGCGCCGAGCCGGCACCGCGCAGTCGCGACCCGACGCCTCGCCCGCACGGAAGCGGGTGCGCAAGCACCGACACGCAGGACCGACACACACGGCGGCGAGGTTAGTCGTCCGGCGAGAAGAGCGTGCGAGTCGACCGGACGAGCTCCCACTCCTGCCCGGCGAGCCAGCGCTCGGCGCCGGCCGCGAGCTCCTCGGCCTCCTGCGCGCCGCGCGCGACGCACGCGACGGTGAGTGCGCACCGCTGCCAGAGCTCGTGATGGTCGACCTCGGCGACCGACGCGCCGAAGCGATTCTGGAGCTGCGCCTTGGCCGACTTGACGTGCTTGCGCTTGCCCTTGAGCGAGCCGGCCTCCGGAAAATGCAGCTCGACGGCGAGAACAGCGACGAATCCGAAGCCCATCAGACGATCCGACCGCGTCGGCCGTCCCGGACCAGGGCTAGAGGCTTGATGTGAAACTGGGTGCGTGCGGGGATGTGCCGGGCCAAGCGCTTCAGCCGGATCGGTCGCAGCGCGTAGCGGTGCCTACGGGCAAGGCCGAGCCGGCTGAAGCGCGCAGCGGCTGGCACACCAGCCGTGCGTGCCTGAGTTTCACATCAAGCCTCTAGGCGTCGGAGGCGGCGCCGGCGCGCGCGGGCGTCTCGTCGAGCGACGTGCGCTCCACCTCGCGCGTCTCGTACACCTCGAAGACGTCGCCCTCGCGGAGGTCGTTGAAGCCGTCGAGCAGAATGCCGCACTCGAAGCCCTCGGTCACCTCGCGCGCGTCCTCCTTGAACCGCTTGAGCTGCGAGACGGTGGTCTCGTGGATCCGCGCTCCCTCGCGGAAGATCCGCACGTTCGCGTTGCGGCGCACGACACCGCTCGTGACCATGCACCCCGCGATCGTCCCGAGCCGCGACACGCGGAAGAGCGCGCGCACCTCGACCTCGCCGAGAATCGCCTCCGTCTCGACCGGGCTGAGCATCCCCACGAGCGCCTGCTCGATCTCCTCGGTGAGCTGGTAGATGACGCGGTACTGGCGGATCTCGATGCCCTGCCGCTCCGCGAGGTGGCGCGCCTCGACCGACGGGCGGACGTTGAAGCCGACGACCATCGCGTTCGATGCGGCCGCGAGGTTGACGTCGTTCTCGGTGATTCCGCCGACGCCCGTGTGGATGACGTTGACGCGGACCTCCGGGTGCTGGATCTTCGACAGCTCGCCGACGATGGCCTCGACCGACCCCTGCACGTCGCCCTTCAGGACGATGTTCAGATCGGCCACGCGGCCGGTTTGCAGCTGCTGGAAGAGCGTCTCGAGCGACACGCCGCGACCGGACTGCTTCGCGAGCGCCTCGCGGCGCAGACGCTCCCCGCGCTGGTGCGCGAGCTCGCGCGCGCGGCTCTCCTTCTCGACGACGCGCCCCATCTCGCCTGCGGGCGGGGGCTTGTCGAAGCCGAGGATCTCGACCGGCTCGCCCGGGTACGCCTCCTGAACGCGTTCCCCGCGGTAGTCGTAGAGCGCGCGCACGCGGCCCCAGGCGTCGCCGGCGACGATCGAGTCGCCGACTCTCAGGGTGCCGCGGTGGATGAGCATCGTCGCGACCGGCCCGCGGCCGACGTCGAGGCGCGATTCGATGATCGGGCCCGACGCCTCGGCGCTCGGGTTCGCGCGCGGGTTGAGCTCGATGTCGGCGACGAGCAGGATCTTCTCGAGCAGCTCGTCGAGATTCTCGCCGCGCTTCGCGGAGACACGCGCCACCTGAGTGGTTCCTCCCCACTCCTCGGGCTGCAATCCCTCCTGCGCGAGCTCGCCGAGCACGCGATCGGGGTTCGCGTCCGGAAGGTCGATCTTGTTGACGGCGACGACGATCGGGACATCGGCCGCGCGCGCGTGCGAGATCGACTCGCGCGTCTGCGGCATGACGCCGTCGTCCGCCGCGACGACGAGGACCGCGATGTCCGTCACTTTGGCGCCGCGGGCGCGCATCGCCGTGAAAGCCTCATGGCCCGGCGTGTCGAGGAAGGTGATCTTGCGGCCGTCGACGTCGGTCTGGTAGGCGCCGATGTGCTGTGTGATGCCCCCGGCCTCGGTCTCGACGACGGCCGTCTTGCGGATCGCGTCGAGGAGCGTCGTCTTCCCGTGGTCGACGTGGCCCATGATCGTCACGACCGGCGGGCGGTCGACGAGCGCCTCCTCCGGGTCCTCGAACGTCTCGGGCTCCGCGTCGTCGTCGCCGGCATGCTTGATCGTGATCTCGCGGCTCAGCTCCGCCGCGATCAGCTCGACCTCGTCGTCGGTGAGCGACTGGGTGGCCGTCTTCATCTGCCCGAGGTTCATGAGCAGCTTGATGATCTGCGGCATCGCGACGCCGACGGCCTGCGAGAAGTCGCGCAGGGTGACGCCGGACTCGACCGTGACGGGGCCGGTCGGCTGAACGACCTCGCGGGGCTGCTTCGGGCCGCGCTCCGCGGGGCGGTCACCGGGACGCTGGCGCTGCCCCTGGCCGGGGCGCCCGCCGCCCTGGTCGATGACGACCCGGCGCTTGCGATTGCCCGGCCCGCTGCCGCCGCGCGGCCTGATCGGTCTGTTCGGTCTAGGTGGCATCAGTCGTCAAGTGTAGAGGCGGGCGAGGCCCGGGTCGACGCGGACGGTTTTTCGCAGCGTCCTCGCGAACGCGCGGCGCGTCGCCGCACGTTCGAAGCACGCAAGACGCCGGCACGTGTAAACACCGCGTCCGGAGCCGGCGCCCGCCGCGAGCTCGCCGTCCCGCGCATGAAAGCGCTGCAGCTCGCCCTGGGGCGCCTTCCGGCCGCAGCCGGCGCACGTCCGAATCGGCTCGCCGCTACGCGTTCGCATCCTCCCGGTCTGCGTCGGATCCCGTGTACAGCACCTCGCCTGTCGTCCGCTCGTGGCCCTCGAGCGCCGTCTCGAGCCCGGCACCGCCGGTGACGTCGACGGGGCCTCCCGTGGCCGCGCGGTCGCCGTTGCCGTCGCCCGACTCGAGCGGGATGCCGCCGGTGGGGTCGTCCTCCACGCGCTCGGGTGCGGCCGCCCCCGTCTCGAGCGTCTCGTCGACGCCCGGCACGGGAGCGTCGCCCGGGCCCGCCGCCGCCGTTTCGACGGCATCGGCCTGGACCTCGAGCTCGGGCTCCGGCTCGGGCACCCGCTCGGTCTGCTGCGTCGCGAGCGCCTGGTGCGCCTGGACGCCGCAGAACCGGGAGCCAGGGAGCGCCGCGTTCGGGCACCGCTTGCCGTTCGAGAGGATCGCCGAGCAGCGGCCCGACACGTCCTCGCCCTCCTCGCCCTCGCCGCCGCCGAACGCGGCCTGGGCCTCCTGCTGGGCGAACTCGGTGTCGGAGACGATGTCGATCTTCCAGCCGGTGAGCCGGTGGGCGAGGCGGGCGTTCATCCCCTCCTTGCCGATCGCGAGCGCGAGCTGGTCATCCGGGACGACGACGGTGGCCTCGCGGGCGTCGTCGTCGAGATAGACCTCGCGGACGCGCGCCGGCGAGAGCGCCTTCGCGACGAAGCGCGCGGGCTCTGGGTTCCACGGGATGATGTCGATCTTCTCGCCGCGGAGCTCCGACACGACCATGCGGACGCGCGACCCCCGCGGGCCGACGCAAGCGCCGACGGGATCGACGCCCTGGACGTGCGACTCGACGGCGATCTTCGACCGATATCCCGGCTCGCGCGCGACACCGCGGATCTCGACGAGGCCGTCGGCGATCTCGGGCACCTCGAGCTCGAACAGCGTCTTGATCAGCTCGGGGTCGCGGCGCGAGAGGATCACCTGCGGGCCCTTCGTGCCGGTCCGTACCTCCGTGATCACGGCCTTGATGCGCGAGCCCTGCTCGTAACGCTCGCCGTCGACCTGCTCGGAGCGAGGGAGGAGCGACTCGACCTTGCCGAGGTCGACGAGCACGTTGTTGCGGTCACCGGCCTGCTGGACGATCCCGGTCACGACCTCCCCGACGCGGTCGATGTACTCGTCGTACATCATCTCGCGCTCGGCCTCGCGGATCCGCTGGAGGATCACCTGCTTCGCCGTCTGCGCGGCGATCCGGCCGAAGTTGCCCGGCGTCACGTCCTCGCGCTTGACCTGCTCCTCGGGCACCTCCGACCAGTCGAGCTCGAGGTCGTCGTCGGACAGGAGGGTGTGGTTCTTCTCGCCGGTCTCCTCCTCGATCCGCTCGAGCTCCTCGAACGCGCGCTCACGCGCGTCGTCGAGCAGCTGCTCCTCGAGGTCCGGCGGGATCTCCATCGAGAAGACGCGGAAGTCGCCCTGCTCGTCCAGCTCGACGGTCGCGTGACGCGCGGCGCCGGGTGTCTTCTTGTAGGCCGCGAGCAGCGCGTCCTCGAGCGCGGTGACGAGCGTCCCCTGCTCGATCCCCTTCTCGCGCTCGATGTCGCGGACGGCGTCAACGATCTCCTGGCTCATCTCTCCTACCCTTCGTCGATCAGATTCGCCCGCACGATCTCGTCGTACGGGATCTCGACGGGTTGCCCCGTTCCGTTCAGCAACTGCAGCGACCGCTCCCCCGCGGACAGGACCTCCCCGCGGGCCTTGCGCGTCGTCGTCTTCATGCGCACGTGCCGCCCGACCGCGCGCTCGAAGTGCGGGCGCGTTCGCAGCGGGCGGGCGAGCCCCGGTGACGAGACCTCGACGGCGTACCGGTCGAGGTAGCCGCGGAGAAGGGTCGTGACCCGCCCGCAGAGCGTGTGGTCGACGCCCCGAGGGTGGTCGACATACACGCAGAACCGGTCCTTCCCCGTCACCTCGAGCGCGAGCACCTCGACCCCGGGGATCGCCGACTCGACGGTCTGCGAGACCTCGCGGTGAAGCTGCTTCTCCGTGTCGTGCGGTGTCGCCGTTGTCGCCTCCTTACACAAGAAATGGGCGCGGCGCGCCCATTCCGAAACTCCCGAAATGCGGTGAGAAAGAGGATAGCACCGGCTTCCGTCGCATCGCCGCAGCCCGGGAAACCGCTCCGCTCATCCCGCCGTACATGCACCACGAGACCTCGACGAAAGGAAAGGCAGACGGGACATGGCGAGGACGATCACCCTCAATATCAAGCTGATTGCGGCCGTTGCGGTTCTTGCGGCAGCGGCGACGGCGCTCGTCGCCGCCAGGCCGCTTCGCGCAAGCTCCGGCAACGCCTACGTCGTCCGCGCCCTGACGTCGGACGGCACCGTCGCGGCGACCTTCCGCGACGCAGGCCTCGTCAACCCGTGGGGACTCGTCGCGGGCCCGACAACGCCGTGGTGGACTGCCAACAACGGCAGCAACACGAGCACGCTGTACGGCGGCGACGGCGCGAAGCGCCCGATCACCGTGGCGGTCGACGGCGGGACGACCGGCGTCGTGTTCAACGGCGTCGCGACGCAGTTCCTGCTCCCGGGCGGTGGGGCCGCGCGGTTCCTGTTCTCGTCCGAGGACGGCCGGCTCCGCGGCTGGGCGGCCGGGGCGACGTCGGTCGTGACTGCGGACGCCTCGCCGGGCGCTGCCGAGTACAAGGGCCTTGCGATCGCCGCGCTCCCCGACGGGTCCCAGCGGCTGTACGCGCCCGACTTCCACAACGGTCGCGTCGACGTCTACGACTCCGGTTGGCAGCGCGTGGCGCTTCCCGGCGCGTTCGTCGACCCCAAGCTGCCGAAGGGCCTCGCGCCGTTCGGCGTCCAGGCGATCGGCCAGCGGATCTTCGTGACCTACGCGAAGCAGGACGCGCAGAAGCGTGACGAGGTCGCAGGCCCCGGCCAGGGCTGGTTCACGGTCTTCGACCTGAACGGGAAGCTGCTCTCTCGGGTCGGCCCGAAGGGCCCGCTGAACGCGCCGTGGGGCATCGCGATCGCGCCCGCGACCTGGGGGAAGTTCGGCGGCGACCTGCTCGTCGGCAACTTCGGAGACGGCAAGATCAGCGTCTACACGGAGCGCACGAACGGCAAGTGGGCCTACCTCGCGAGCCTCCGGAACGGCGCCGCCCAGCCACTCGTGATCGGCGGGCTCTGGGCGCTCGAATTCGGCAACGGATCGGCCGCCGGGCCCGCGGACGCGCTGTATTTCACCGCCGGACCGAACGACGAGCACGCAGGGATCCTCGGATCGATCACGCCCGAGTGAGCCTCCCGCGGAGGGCGGCGCGGCGACGCGCCGCCCTCCGCGAACCGCTTCGGGCGTCGGCGTACACGCCGACCTTCAAAGGCGACGCGGCCCCATCTTCCGACAGGGCCGCGTCGCCGGTACGTCAGCTTCCGGGATCGGCTACGCGACCGTGAAGGAACAGTTGGTGATTGTCAGCCACGCACCCTTATGGCAGGAGCCGTAGCCGTCGTTGACGGTGCTGGCGATCTGGAGATCCATACCGAGGGTGTAGGTGCCGGGCGCAAGCGTCCCGAAGTCCGTGTACTTCTTCGTCGCGAAGCCCTGCTTCGTCGACCCACCGCCGGGCGGCGTCAGGGTCTGTGAGAAATAGGCGCTCCAGCCGGACGCATCTCCGACGCCCCACGTGTCGTCGACGACGGTGGATGCGCCCGAGGAGACGGTGACGCTGCCGCTCTGGACGCCGATGAACTTGTCGAGCTGCGACGTCGTCAGCGCGCCCCAGCCGTACTTGATGCGGATCGGCGCGGTAGAGCTGAAAATCGGCTGGCCCGATCCGAACGGGGCGCAGCGATACGGGCTCATCGTCTGGTAGCCGTCGGCATCGACGGGAATTGCTGCGGCGGAGCCGACGGCCACGGCCGCCAGCCCGACGACCGTCACGAGCACAACTAGGAAACGACCCACGTCCCTCTCCCTTCGGGCGGATTAGCGCCGGTAGTTCGCCGCAGTCGGCACCCGGCCACCTGATGGTCTTCACGGTAACTCTCTTCCGGCCGAATGCCTAGACCGCGCGAGGAACGGCGGGTGACGATCTAGCCGCCGAGGATGATCGTGACCGGCCCGTCGTTCACAAGCTCGATGCGCATTCGTGCTCCGAACACTCCCGTCTCGACATGGATGCCGAGCTCGCGCAGCGCCGCGGCGAACCGCACGATAGAGGCTCTCGGCGGCTCCGGGATCCGCCGCCTCGGAGAAGCTCGGCCGATTGCCCCTCCGCGTATCGGCGATCAGCGTGAACTGCGAGACGACGAGCGCGCCGCCGCCGGTGTCGAGGAGGGAGCGGTCGAGCCTTCCGCGCTCGTCCTCGAAGATCCGCAGCCGCGCGACCTTGGCCGCCAGCCGGTCGGCCGCGTCGGCTTCGTCGCCTGCGGCCACCCCGAGGAGGACGCAGACCCCGGCGCCGATCGCGCCTCCGGGGGTCGACGACGCGCGGGCGACGCGTTGGACTACGGCTCGCACGTGCCGAAGTGTGGCGGCCGCGCGAGAAACGTGGCGAGACGCTCGTCCCGACCCCCGTCCGCGATCTGGTCGCCTCTACGCCGTCGGCCGAAGCTGACGGCGTGAACGCGTCACTCGAGGTCGCGGACGCGCGCGGCGTAGTCGGCGTTCGTCGGCTTCATCGAGCTCGCGAGCTTGTAGTGCCGGTTCGCCTCCGTCGCGCGGCCCTGCTTCTCGAGCGCGCGGCCGAGCGCGTAGTGGCCGTAGTCGTCGGTCGGCGAGATCTCGAGCATCGCGCGGAACTCGGCCTCCGCGTCCGCCCACCGGTGGAGGCGGAAGTACGCGATCCCGAGCGCCTCGCGGATCGATGCCTTGTCCGGCTCCAGTCGCTTCGCCCGCTCGAGCGGCACCGTCGCCTGCGCCGTCATCCCGCTCCGGAGGCGGCGTCGGCCTTCCTGGAAGCTGTCGTACGCGTCGGTCATGCCAGGTACGGGAAGTTCTCGCTCACGAGGTCGAGTGGCGTCGTGATGTCGCGGGTGCGTCCGATCTGGATAGCAGACACCGGCACTCCCGAGTCGATCGCGCGCTGGAACACGTCGACGAGCTCGTACGGCGCGTTCCCGGGCAGCGGGTCGAGAAACGCCGCGACGCCGCGTCCGAGTGGAAGATCGGCGCCGCCGTCCAGTCCGCCCCGGGCGTTCGGCCCTTTGAACCGGACGACGCGCCCGTCTTTCACGTGGATCTGCGTGTGGTCCGGGCGGCCCGGCTGGCTGCGGAACGCGACGGCGCCCTCGCCGCGTTCCGCCGCGCCGACGAACGACTGGAGATCGCCGGCGCGGAAGACGGTGTCGGCGGCGACGGCGAGGAACGGCGCCGTCGGCTCGGCGACGGCGACCGCGTGGGCGGAGCCGAGCGGCTCCGGCTGGCGCGCGAACCGGATCTCGTACGGGAGCGGCTGCGACCAGCTCCTCGACCTGTTCGGCGAGGTGGCCGGTCACGACCGCGAATCGCTCGACGCCCGCGGCCGCGAGCGCGTGAAGCAGCGTGACGACGACCGGCTGCCCGTCGAGCGGCAGGATCGGCTTCGGCCAGCGCTCCGTGACCGGCCGGAGCCGCGTCCCGAGCCCCGCCGCCATCACGACGGCCTCTAACGGCCTGATTGCTCGAGCCCCTTCGTCGCTTGTCCCGAACTGTGGTGAGGAACTGTTCTGGAGTGACGTTGGCGAATTGTTTCCAAAAGGCAACTGTTCGCGCAACGGCGAGACTGTTGGCGGGCGGGGCGTGACGCGGACGACGTCGTCACGGTCAGGCGAGGAGCCGCTCGGCCTCGTCGAGGATCGCCGCGGCGATCGCGGCCTTCGACGTCTTCGAAACGCGGCGGTCGCCCGCGCGCGACACGATCACGACCTCGTTCTCGCGGCTGTCGAAGCCGATGTCGACCGCGAGACGTCGTTGTAGACGACCAGGTCGGCGTTCTTCGTGTCGAGCATCTCGCGCTTCCGCTCCAGACCCGCCTCGCCGTGCTCGGCGCCGAACGCGACGAGCACCTGGCCCGGCCGCTTCCGCTCGCCCAGAGTCGCGGGCGATGTCCACCGTCGGCTCGAGCTCGAGCGACCACGGCTCGTCCGTCTTCGCGCGCTTCGCCGCGAGCGCGACCGCCGGCCGGTAGTCGGCGACGGCGGCCGCGAGCAGCGCGACGTCGACGTCGGTGAGCGCGAGCGCGGCGTCGAGCATCGACTCGGCCGTCGGCGTCGGGATCACCTCGACGCCCGGCGGGCGCCGGGACCGCGAGGTTCGCGGCGAGGAGGACGACCTCGGCTCCGCGGCGGCGCGCCTCTTCGGCGAGCGCGACGCCCATCCGACCGGACGAGCGGTTGCCGACGAAGCGGACGGAGTCGACCGGCTCGCGCGTGCCGCCCGCGGTCACGAGCACGCGGCGGCCGGCGAGGCTCGGCGGCGCGAGGAGCTGCGCGACGCGCGCGGCGATCTCCGCGGGCTCCGCCATGCGGCCCGACACCCCACTCGCCCTCGGCCATCTCGCCCTCGTCCGGGCCCGACGATCTCGACCCCTCGTGCGCGCAGCGTCGCAGCGTTCGCGCGCGTCGCGGCTGCCGCCCACATGCGCGGGTTCATCGCCGGCGCGAGGAGGATCGCGCCCGCGATGCGCGAGCGCCGCCTCGGTCAGGACGTTGTCGGCGAGCCCGTGGGCGAGCTTCGCGAGCGTGTTCGCCGTGCACGGGGCGACGACGAGCAGGTCGGCGCGCGTCAGATGCGGGTAGACGTCCTCCGCCGGCGGGCGCCGCGCGAGCGCGACGAACGTCTCCTCGCCGACGAACCGCCGCGCCGCCCGGGGTGACGAGCGGGACGACGTCGTGGCCCGTCCTTGACGAGCAGCCGCGTCAGCTCGCACGCCTTGTACGCGGCGATGCCGCCGGTGACGCCGAGCAGGATTCGCGCCATGATTCGCATTGTGCACGCGCCGTCCGCTCCGGCCCTGCTCCGCCGGCCGTGGCCGGTGCCAGGCACCGTGAACGAACTCAACGGAAGCGATCACGGAGTGACAACGCCTGCAAATCACGACTGCCGCTTCGGCCATGCCCGGTGCCAGGCACCGTGACGGACGCGTGACGAAGGTGCGCCGGAATCGTGACGTGGTGACCACCGTCGAGGAGGCGGCGGCGTGGGTCGACCGCGTCGGCGTCGCGCTCGTCTTTCCGAAGGACGACGTCGTGCTGCCGTCGCTCTGGCGTGCGGCGGGCGGCGCCGATGACGTACGCCGAGCGAGACGCGGACGGCCGTTCGTCCGCAGTGGATCGCGCCGATGGACTTCGTCTGGAGCGACGAAGGACGAGCTGCCGGCGCGCGGGCTCGTCTGCGCCGGGAAGCACGTCCGCGGCCGCGCGTCGCTCGCTCTCGCTCGCGCCTCCTCCCCGCGTTCGTCGCCGTCGCCGCGCGCGACGATCTCGACCCGCTCGAGGCGCGAGATCGTCGACCTCCTGCGCGAGCGACGGGGCCGCTCAGCACGCGCGAGCTGCCCGACCTGCTCCCGGGCCACGACGGAAGCACGTCCGCGCGGCGCTCGACCGCCTCCAGAAGCGGTTCCTCGTCACGAACGCGGGCCTGGAGGAGCCGGCCGGGGCTGGCCGCGATCGTCGTCGACCTCGTCGACCGTCGCTATGCGAGCGCGCTGCGCACGATCCCGACCCCGGACGCCGCCCGAACGCAGGATCGCGAGCGTCATCCTGAACGCCGTGGGCGAGCTCAGCGGCCGAAGACCTGCGCGGAGCCCTCGGCTGGCGCAAACGCGACTGCGCAGAACGCCCTTGAGGCGACCGGGGCACCGTCACGCGCGGACGACGGGTTCAGGATCTGGTCGGCGCCCGCCGCGTCCAGCGCAACGCGCCCGCGAACGCTCGGTTAGCGCCGGTACGCGTAGGTCGATCTTGCCCTCGGAGATCTCCTCGAGGGCCATCGTGAGGTAGTTCTTGGACCGGGACTCCACGAGCGGCGGCGGGAACTCGTCGAACGTGCCCTCACCGAGCTGGTGGTGGTAGTTGTTGATCTGCCTCGCGCGCTTCGCCGCAACGATCACGAGCGCGTAGCGCGAGTCGACCTGGTCCATGAGCTCGTCGATGCGTGGGATGGATCATCGGGGCGCCATGGTAGCGGCGTCGTTCAGCTCGTGCTCCACGATGTCGGAGCACTCGGCGGCCGCGCGCTCGCGACGGTCGTTCTCGACGACGTGGTCGAACCTGTGGGCGAGCTCCTTCTGGCGCCGCGCGAGCGCGATCCGGTCGCCGATCTCGCCGGCGCTCTCGGTCGCGCGCTCGCGTAGCCGGCGCTCGAGCTCGGCGAGCGGCGCGTCGACGAAGATCGTGATCGCGTTCGGCACCGCGTCCTTGACCGCCAGCGCCCCGTCGAGCTCGAGCTCGAGCAGCGGGACGCGGCCTTCGCGGCGGATGCGGTCGATCTCGGATCGCAGCGTGCCGTAGCGGTTGCCGACGTAGTCGACCCACTCGAGGAACTCGCCCTCGGCGACGCGACGGTCGAAGTCGGCGCGTGTCAGGAACCAGTAGTGCACGCCGTCCGTCTCGCCCGGCCGCCGCGCGCGCGTCGTCGCCGACACGGCGAGCCGGAGCCGCGGATCGTGCTCGAGGAGCGGCCTGCACCATCGTCCCCTTCCCCGCGCCGGAGGGCCCGGTGAAGACGAAGACGGTCTAGCGGTTGAAGAGGCCAATCAGCTCGTGCCGCTGGCGGTCCGAGAGCCCGCCGACGGTCTTCGACTGGCTGATCCGGCACTGGTTGAGGAGGCGCGCGGCCTTCACGCGGCCGAACTTCGGCACCGCCATCAGCATGTCGAAGACCTTCGCCGTTCCGACGTACTCCGGCGGCTCGCGCAGGATCTCCTCGATCGACACGCTCGCCGGACTTCAGGTCCTTCTTCAGCTGAGCGCGCTTGACGCGGATGTCGTTGGCCCTCTTCAGTGCCTCCATCCGCTGATCGAGCGACCTGACAGGAGCTTGCACCTGGGTCTGGGGCGGCACCATGAGCGCCGCATCCTACCAACCTGCCGCCGCAGTGCAACCGGCGTCCGCGACCGCCGTTTACGGTGTCGACAACGCAGTCGCCGCAAGGGCGTGAGCGGCTCCGAACGCGGCGTCCGGCGACTCGAATCCAGCCTCCGCGGCGGCCTCGGCCAGCTCGTCGCCGGACGCGCGCCGGCGCGTCCGGATCGGCGAAGAGGACGGTGCCGAGGCGCGACGGCGGTCGCCCCGCACGCGATCAGCTCGAGCGCGTCTCGGCCCGTGCGGACGCCGCCCATGCCGACGATCGGCAGGTCCGTCTCGCGCCGGCAGGCGTGGACGGCGGCGAGCGCGATGGGACGCAGCGCCGGGCCGGAGTAGCCGCCGCTTCCGCGCGCGAGCACCGGCCTGAGCGAGGGCCGAGCGCGAGGCCGCGAAGCGTGTTGACGAGGCTCAGGCCGTCGGCTCCCGGCGTCGTCGACCGCGGCGGCGACGGCTGCGACGTCTCCGGCCGCCGAGAGCTTCGCGTACAGCGGCAGCGTCGGTCGCGGCACGGCACGCGGCGACGATCTCCGCGGCGCTCTCCGGCGCCTCGTCGACGTTCGGGCAGCTGAGGTTGAGCTCGATCGACGACGTCCTCGAGCCGCGCGCACGTCTCCGCGTACTCGCGCGCGGAGAATCCGCCGACCGACACCCAGAGCGGAACGCCCAGGCGGCGCAGCGCGGGCAGCGTCTCCGCGAGGAAGCGCTCGCGGCCCGGGTTCGCGAGCCCGATCGCGTTGAGCAGCCCGAAGTCCGTCTCGGCGATCCGCACCGGCGGGTTCCCGTCGCGCGGCTCCGCCGTCACCGTCTTCGTCACGAACGCGTCGAGCTGCGCAGTGCGTCTCCGGCGCGGTCGAGCGCGTCGAGGCAGCCGCTCGCGTTCAGGAGAAGCACAGCACCGGGCCTTCGACGCAGAGCCGCGCGAGCCGCCCGTCGAGCTCCACGACGCAGCCGTGGCAGCCGCCGTGGCCGCACGCCATCGGGCGCCTCCCACGCGAGCTGGGCGTCGGGCGCCAGCGCGCGGACCGCCTCCAGCATCGGCTCCGGGCCGCACGCGAGGACGTCTCGGCCCGGCGGGATCGCGTCGGTGACGAGCACCGGATCGATGACGACCTCAGCGCGCGGGACGAGCGCCGCCGCCTCGGCGTGGTGCTCGTCCCGGAACCCGAGCACCGCCGGCGGCCGCTCGAGCGCCTCGGAGAGGTACGGAAGCGGCGCGACGCCGATCCCGCCGCCGACGAGGACGGGCCGACGAACGTCGAGGCGGAAGCCGTTTCCGAGCGGCCCGAACACGGCGACCTGGTCGCCCGGCTCGAGCGCCGCGATCGCGCGGGTGCCCGGGCCGACCGGGTCGACGAGGAACGCGAGCTCGCCGCGCGGCGCGAGGCAGAGCGAGAACGGGCGCGGCAGGAGCGCGCCCCGGCGCCTCGACCATGAAGAACTGCCCCGGCGACGCCGGGGTCGAGCGAGCCGCGCGTGACGCGCACGAGCGCGTACGGCCCGATCGCGCTCGACGGCGACGACGCTACGACGCTCGCGCCTGCGCATGCCGCTCCTGGAGGAGATAGCGCCTCTCCGGCGCCGCGTTCGCGATCGCCTCGACGGCGGCGAGCGCGCCGGCGAGCGTCGTGATGCACGGGACGCGCGCGATCGTCGCGGCCTCGCGGATCGCGTAGCCGTCGCGGCGCGCGTTCCGCCCCTCCGGCGTGTTGACGACGAGCGCGACGCGCCGGCGACGCACGAGGTCGACGACGGCCGAGCCCTTGTCGAGCCCCGCGACCGCGAGGCCGGCGGCGGCGAGGGCGCGCGCGGTTCCGGCGGTCGCGACGAGCTCGAACCCGAGCCGCGCGAGCGCGCGCGCGACCGGGAACGACCGCCTCCTTGTCGCCGGTCGCGAACCGTGACGAAGCGCCGCGCCCGGGCTCGGAAGCGCGCGGCCGGCGGCCCGCTCCGCCTTCGCGAACGCCGTCGGGAAGTCGGCCGCGCTCGCCATCACCTCGCCGGTCGACCGCATCTCCGGCCCGAGGACGGGGTCGGCGCCGGGGAAGCGCGCGAACGGCAAGCACCGCGGCCTTGACGCTCACCTCGGTCGGCGGCGCCTCGGGCGGCAGCTGGAGGTCGGCGAGCCGCGCGCCGGCGGCGAGCCGACACGCGGCATCGACGAGGTTCACGCCGATCGCCTTCGACACGAACGGCACGGTCCGCGACGCCCGCGGGTTCACCTCGAGCACGTAGATCTCGCCGCCGGCGATCGCCGCCTGGACGTTCAGCAGCCCGACGACGCCGAGCGCGGGCCCGAGCCGGCGCACGATCTCGCGCACGCGGCCGTCGTCCGACGGCGCCGGGAGGACGCACGACGAGTCGCCGGAGTGGACGCCCGCCTCCTCGACGTGCTCCATCACGGCCGCGACGTACGTCTCCTCGCCGTCGCAGAGCGCGTCGACGTCGAGCTCGACCGCGTTCTCGAGGAAGCGGTCGACGAGCACCGGCCCGTCGACGGCGGCCATCGCCTCGCGCACGTCGGCCGCGTCGTAGCAGACGCGCATCGCGCGGCCGCCGAGGACGTACGAGGGGCGCACGAGCACGGGGTAGCCGATCCGCGCGGCGACGGCGACCGCCTCGTCCGGCGTCTCGGCGATCCCCCACTCGGGGCAGCGGATCGCCGAGCCTGTCGAGGAGCCGCGCGAAGCGCTCGCGATCCTCGGCGAGGTCGACCGCGTCGAACGGCGTCCCGAGGATCCGATGCCCGCCGCCTCGATCGCGCGCGCGAGCCGGAGCGGCGTCTGGCCGCCGAACTGGATGCACACGCCGACCGGCCGCTCGCGCTCGAGCACGGCGAGCACCGCTTCCTCGTCGAGCGGCTCGAAGTAGAGCCGGTCGGAGGTGTCGTAGTCGGTCGAGACCGTCTCGGGGTTGCAGTTGACCATCACGGCCTCGTAGCCCTGCGCGCGGAAGCTGCGCGCGGCGTGGACGCAGCAGTAGTCGAACTCGATCCCCTGGCCGATCCGGTTCGGGCCGCTGCCGAGGATCACGACCGACCGCCCCGGCTCCGGCGCCGCCTCGTCGCGTTCGCCGCGCGTCGAGTAGAAGTAGTTCGAGCGCGCCTCGACCTCGCCCTGCGCACGAGTCGACTCGCCGGTAGGCGACCGCGCCCCCGGGCACCGGCGCCTCGAGCTCGCGCGCGAACCACGGGTGGAGGTTCGCGGGCCGCCATTCCGGGTCGACCTCGAGCCCGCGCCGCGCCTTCGCGAACGCCTCGGCGAAGGTGCGCCCGATGCCCATCGCCTCGCCGACCGACTTCATCTGCGTCCCGAGCGTCGCGTCGGCGCCCGCGAACTTCTCGAACGCGAAGCGCGGGAACTTCACGACGACGTAGTCGAGCGTCGGCTCGAAGCTCGCCGGCGTCGTGCCCGTCAGGTCGTTCGGGATCTCGTCGAGCGTGTAGCCGACCGCGAGCTTCGCCGCCACCTTCGCGATCGGGTAGCCGGTCGCCTTCGACGCGAGCGCCGACGAGCGCGAGACGCGCGGGTTCATCTCGATCACGCGCAGCTCGCCGGTCTCGCGGTCGCGCGCGAACTGGACGTTCGAGCCGCCGGTGTCGACGCCGACCGCGCGGATGATCGCGGTCGCCGCGTCGCGCAGCTCCTGGTACGCCTCGTCCGGAGAGCGTCATCTGCGGCGCGACGGTGACGGAGTCGCCGGTGTGCACGCCCATCGGGTCGAGGTTCTCGATCGAGCAGACGATGACGACGTTGTCGGCGCGGTCGCGGACGACCTCGAGCTCGAACTCGTCCCAGCCGCGGACGGACTCCTCGACGAGCACCTGGCCGATCGGGCTCTCGTCGAGCCCGCGCGCGACCTGGCGGACGAGCTCGTCGCGCGTCGAGACGAAGCCGCCGCCGTGGCCGCCGAGCGTGAACGCGGGTCGCACGACCGCCGGGAGCGAGACGCCGTCGAGCGCGTCCGCCGACGTGACGGTGCGCGACGCGGGCACGCGCAGCCCGCACGACTCGACGGCGCGCTTGAAGAGCTCGCGGTCCTCCGCGCGCTCGATCGCGTCGCAGGTCGGCGCCGATCAGCTCGACGCCGAGCTCGTCCAGCACGCCCGCCGCTCGCGAGCTCGCGCGCCAGGTTCAGCGCGGTCTGGCCGCCCATCGTCGGCAGCAGCGCGTCGGGCCGCTCGCGGCGCAGCACGCCGGCGACGCCGTCGAGGTCGAGCGGCTCGAGGTAGGTGCGGTCGGCGAAGCCGGGGTCGGTCATGATCGTCGCCGGGTTCGAGTTGACGACGATCGTGCGGAAGCCGTCGTCGCGCAGCACCTTCAGCGCCTGGCAGCCGGCGTAGTCGAACTCGCACGCCTGCCCGATCACGATCGGGCCCGAGCCGACGAGGCAGATCGAGCCGCAGGTCGTCCCTACGCGGCACGGCGCACCTCCTCGACCCACTCGTCGAGGATCGGCCACGCGTCGTGCGGCCCGGGGCCGGCCTCCGGGTGGAACTGGACGCTGCGCGCGCGCAGGTCGGGGTAGCGAGGCCCTCGACGGTGCCGTCGTAGAGCGACTCGTGCGTCGCGGCGCGCTCGTCCGTCGGCTCGACGGCGAAGCCGTGGTTCTGGCTCGTCACGAGCACCCGGCCGGTCGCGCGCTCGAGCACCGGATGGTTCGCGCCGCGGTGGCCGAACGGGAGCTTGAACGTCGAGAGGCCGGTCGCGAGCGCGAGCAGCTGGTGGCCGAGGCAGATGCCGAGCGACGGGCACGCGCCCGAGCAGCTCGCGCACGACCGCCACCTCGGCGTGCGAGCGCCGCCGGGATCGCCGGGACCGTTCGAGAGCAGCACCGCCGTCGTGCGCGGCGAGGGTGTCGGCGTCGGCGTCGTGCGGGTAGACGGTCACGGCGGCCCCGGCGCGCGCGAGCCGGCGGAGGATCGAGAGCTTGCAGCCGTAGTCGACGACCGCGATGCGAATCGCGCCGCTGTCGCTGTAGACGCGTCGGCGTCCGCCGTCGAGACGGCCGCGGCGAGCGCCGCGCCGGCCATCGCCGGCTGCTCCCGCACGGCGCGCAGCGCCTCGTCGGCGTCGGCGTCCGCGCCGGTCACGACCGCGGCCCGCATCGCGCCGGCCGCGCGCAGGTGGAGGACGAGCGGAGCGCGTGTCGACGCCGGACAGCGCCTGTACGCCGCGGTCGTGGAGCCAGTCCGTCCACTCCGGCCCGCGCGCCTCGCGCATCACGACGGCCTGTGCATGCGCACGCGGACGATTCCGCACGCGTGCGGGCGACGCCGTAGTTGCCGACCATCGGCGCCGTGAAGCAGACGATCTGCGCGGCGAAGCTCGGGTCGGTCACGGTCTCCTGGTAGCCCGTCATCGCAGTCGTGAAGACGGCCTCGCCGAAGGCGAACCCGTCGGCGCCGACGCTCTCGCCCCCGAAGACGCTGCCGTCCTCGAGCACGAGGAACCCGGCCGTCACGCGGCCTCCCGGAGCGCCGTCCGCGCGCGCGCCGACGAGCCACGCGAGCGCCTCCGGCTTCGAGACCCAGCGTCCCGACGTCGGCCCACCGCCACGCGCGGACCGCGTTCAGGATCGCGTTCGCCGTCCGCGGCGCGAACCGCTCGTGCCAGTCGAGCGACTCCTCGAGCGCCGCGAGCCATCTCGCGCCTCGGAACCGGCTCGAAGACCGACGGCCACGGGTCGCCGACGAGCGTGACGGCGTGCTCCTGCGCGATCGCGCGGTCGAGCACGAACCAGAACGGCGGATCGTCGTCGGCGGCGTAGGCGACGTGCTCGGTGATCCCGGGCCCGTGTTCGAGGTTCAGCACACGCTCGCCGTCCGGCGTACACGACGAGCTCGAGCCCGCGCGCCGGCGCGACGTCGACCGCGCGCGCCCGCTCGACGAGCGCCTTCTCGCTCGGCGCGCGTCAGCGGCGCCGCCCAGACGACGATCACGTCGAGGTCGCTCTCGCCGGGCTCGAACCCGCCGTACGACCCCGACCCGACGAGATAGGCGGCACGGACGCCTTCGCCGAGGGCGGCGACCACCTTCCGCGCCGCGTCCACGGCGGATTGCTCGGGAGCGCCGGTCACGCTGCGAACGCGACCCGTCCGGCCGCCATCGTCAGGACGATCCGCGAGCGGAGCCGCCGCCCGAGGAGCCACGAGTTCGCAGACCGCGACCGGAATCGATCTTCGCGCACGCGCCACGTCGAGTTGGTGTCGATCAGGACGAGGTTCGCGGGCGCACCGAGCTCGATCCGCGGCCGGTCGAGGCCGAAGATCGCCGCCGGCCCCGCCGACAGTCGCTCGAGCAGCGGTCTCGAGGCGCAGGATCCCCGGCTCGACGAGCCATGTGTAGATCGCGGAGAACGCGGTCTCCAGACCGGTCACCCCGAACGGCGCCGCCTCGAACGGCACGTCCTTCTCCTCCCGCGCGTGCGGCGCGTGATCGGTCGCGATCGCGGCGATCTCCCCGCTGCGAACGGCCTCGATCAACGCCTTGCGGTGCTCCTCGGAGCGCAGCGGTGGGCTCATCTTGAGGTTCGGGTCGAGGGACCGTACGACGTCGTCGGTGAGGCACAGGTGGTGAGGCGTAACCTCCGCCGTCGCCCCCACGCCCGCCTCCTGCGCGCGCCGGAGCAGGTCCACCGACTCGCGCGCCGACAGGTGCATGAGGTGGATCGCGCGGCCTGTGTCGGCGGCGAGCGCGAGGTCGCGCGCGACGCAGAGGCTCTCGCCGAGCGCAGGCCAGCCGCCGAGGCCGAGGGCGGCCGAGACGGTGCCGGCGTGCGCGTGGCCGCCGCGGGTGAGGGTCGGCTCCTCGGCATGGACCGCCAGCGGCCGGCCGCCGACGGCGCTGTACTGGAGCGCCCGCCGCATGACGGCAGCGCTCGTGACCGGCCGGCCGTCGTCGGTGAACGCGACTGCTCCGGCGTCGGCGAGCTCGCCCATCTCGGTCAACTGCTCGCCCGCCTGCCCCCGTGTGATTGCCGCGGTGAAGCCGACCGGCACCTCGGCCTCTTCGGCGGCGCGCGAGCGGAGCCCGCGCAGAACGTCCGCGTCGTCGACGACGGGGTCGGTGTTCGGCATCGCGAGGATCGCGCAGTAGCCGCCGGCGGCGGCCGCTGCGGTGCCGGAGGCGATCGTCTCCTCGTCCTCGCGCCCCGGAGTCCTGAGGTGGACGTGCGGGTCGACGAACGCCGGCGCGAGGACGAGCCCGTGCGCGTCGATCACCCGGTGCTCGTTCGTGTCGACGCCGATCCCAATCTGCGCCACGACGCCGTCGTCGATCCGCACGTCCATCACGCCGTCGACCCCCGACACCGGGTCGAGGACGCGCGCGCCGCGGACGACGACGTTCTCCGTTGCCGTGCTTCCCGACGAGCATCACGCCACCTCCACTGCGGTCTCGACCGAAACGGGCCGGCCGTCAGCAGGTCGTAGAGCACGGCCATCCGAACCACGAGGCCGCTGCGGACCTGGTCGACGACGAGCGCGTTCGCCGCGTCGGCCACCCGCGGGTCGATCTCGACGCCGCGGTTCATCGGCCCCGGGTGCATCACCCTCTGCTCCCGGCGCACCCGCTCCGGCGTGATCCCCCACCGCGCGGCGTACTCGCGCAGCGAGGGCACGTACGCCGCTCCCTCCTGCATCCGCTCGCGCTGCATCCGCAGGACGTACACGACGTCCGCGTCCCGCACCGCGTCGATGTCGTGCGTCGCGTCCGCGAGCCCGCGCGGCAGGAGGGTCGGCGGCCCGACGAGCACGACGGAGGCGCCCATCAGGCGCAACGCCCCGACGAGCGACCGGGCCACGCGCGAATGGAGCACGTCACCCACGATCGCGACGTGCAGGCCTTCGATCCGGCCGAGCTCCTCCGCCATGGCGTACAGATCGAGGAGCGCCTGCGTCGGATGCTGGTGCTTGCCGTCGCCGGCGTTCACGACGTGCGCCTCCGTCTCGCGCGCGACGAGCTGCGGCGCGCCGATCTGCGGATGCCGGATCACGATCACGTCGGGCTCGTACGCGCCGAGCGTCAGCGCCGTGTCCTTCAGCGACTCGCCCTTCTCGACCGACGACCCCGCCGCCTTGACGTTCAGGACGTCGGCCGACAGCCGCTTCGCCGCGATCTCGAACGACGACGACGTCCGCGTCGACGCCTCGTAGAAGAGGTTGACGACGAGGCGGTTGCGCAGCGTCGGGAGCTTCTTCGTCTCGCGCTCCTGCGCCGCGTGCGAACGTCCGCGCCGTCGCGAGCAGGCGGTCGACGTCGTCGCGCGAGAGGTCCGCGACGGAGAGCAGGTGCCGACGCCCGCTCGGGCGCGGGCGGCAGCAGCTCGCCGGGGATGACCTGCAGGTCTGTCATGACTCCTCCGGTTCGTTCAGCAGGACCACCTGGTCGATCTCGTCGAGCTCGACGAGCCGGACCTGGATGCGGTCGCCGCGGGAGGTCGGAAGGTTCTTGCCCACGTAGTCGGGTCGGATCGGAAGCTCGCGGTGCCCGCGGTCGGCGAGGACCGCGAGCTGGACGCGCGCCGGGCGCCCGAACTCGAACAGCGCGTCGATGGCGGCTCGGATCGTGCGGCCCGTGTAGAGGACGTCGTCGACGAGGATCACCGTGCGGCCGTCGAGGTCGAACGGCAGTGACGTATCGCGGACGACGGGCGCGTGCCGTGGACTGCGCGACCCGCGTACGTGGACGTCGTCGCGGTGGAAGGTGATGTCGAGCTGGCCGAGCGGCACCTCGTCGTACGCGCGCTCGGCGGCGAGCCGGCGGAGTCGCTGCGCGAGCGGCACGCCGCGGGTGTGGATGCCGACGAGCGCGAGCGCGCCGAGGTCGTCGTTCCGCTCGATGATCTCGTGCGCGATGCGGGAGAGCGTCCGCTGCATCGCCTCGGCGTCGAGCAGGATCCTCCCGCCGGCCGTGACGGCATGCTGCTGCAAGGGGCTCCTTTCCGGCCTCTCTGGACCGAGTTAAAGGGGCGGTACGGCCGCCACCGTACACGCGGTGTCGGACGCCGCGAGCGCCGCCTGCAGATCGTGCTCGCGGACGACGCCGAACCGTCCGTGCAGACGACGTAACGTGACGCTCCGGGTGGTTGGGTCGCACCGACACCACTCGCACAGGGGGATTCACATGCACAGCACCGTCCTCCGCGTCGTCGTCGGCGCGCTGGCGATCTTCGCGGTCGCTTCCGGGGTGGCCTACGCGACCGGCGCGGTCACCTCGTCCAACGACGTCATCCAGGCCTGCCAGGTCACGACGAGCGGGACGCTCCGCCTCGTCTCGGCGCCCGCCGACTGCCGCCCGAACGAGACGCCGATCTCGTGGAACGCGCAGGGACCACAGGGGCCTCCCGGCCCGTCGGACGCGCCGCCCGCTCCGCACACGCAGATCGTCGGACAGGCGACCGTCGACGGCCTCAACAACGGTCAGCCCTTCGCGATCCGCGGCTTCTCGTGGGGCGCGACCGCGTCCGTCGACACGAGCGGCGGTAGCGGCGGCGGCGCGGGCAAGGCGATCGTCGAGGACTTGACGATCGTGCACGGCGTCGATGCGTCGTCACCGGCGTTCGTCAACGCGGCCGCGACCGGCGAGCACCACCGTTCGGCGGTCGTCGACCTCTACACGCCGGGCACGACCAACGCGTACGCGCGCTACACGCTCTCCGACGTTCTCGTCACGCGCGTCCTGCACGCGGGCGACGAGGAGACGATCGCGCTGAACGCGGCCGACGTCGACGAGACCAGCGTCGCGGGCGCACAGCAGCCGACGCTGCCGTCCGAGCTCGGCACCGTCTCCTTCGACGGGATCCCGGGGACGTTCGGCGTCGCGACGAGCCGCTTCCAGGTCGAGAACACGGGCGCCTCCGGCGGAGGCAGCGGCGGCGGCGCCGGGAAGGCGATCTTCGCTCCGGTGAAGGTCGAGCTTGCGCACGGCTCGGTCGCGCCTCAGCTCGCCGCGACGCTCCTCACCGGTCGGCACCTGCGCTCGGCGGTCGTCACGATGCCGCATGCGACCTACACGCTCACCGACGTGCTCGTCTCGGCGGTGCACGACTCCGCGACCGGCGCCGCCGGGTCCGTCCCGACGGAGGCGGTCGAGCTGACCTACGCGGCCGCGACGGTCTCCGCTCGTTAGTCGACGCGACCTGCGACGCCCCGTCGGGGGGCCCGCGCGCCGCTTCGGCGCGCGGGCCTTCCCGGCGGGTGCACGTGCCCGGCTACGGGAACATGCCGCGGGCGAGCGCGGCGTGGCGCTTGACGGCGTCGGAATCGGTCGCAGGCCCGCCGCGGGTGGCCGCGGCCCCCTCTTCGGGCTCGCCCATCGACTCCTCCGCCTTGAGCGCCTCGGCGAGCGCGCGACCCGCCGCAGCCTCCTTCGCGCTCGCCTCGGCGCGATCCTCGGCGCGCTCCCTTCCCGCGGCGCCGGCCGCGTGCCCGGCCACGAGCCCCGCGAGCGTTCCGACAGCGGCCGTAACGGCGCCGAGCACGGCCGGGATGACCTCTCCGGGGTTCTTCGCATCGTGGAACGCGATCACGGCTGCGAAGAACGCGACCAGGACAGCGGCGATCCCGACGGTCGCGATCAGGAACGTGAGGCGGAGGCGCAGGACATCGCCGCTGTCGTTCATCGTTCGACTCCTCTCCAGACGGGTTTCACATGCCGGCCCGAGGCTCCCACGCGTGCCGCCGCCGTTCAAGAACCCGGGCGTCATTTGGTCGCCGCGCGGTCGCCGTCGCCCAGGCCGCGCGCCCGCGCGCGCCGCGCCGTAGTCTTCGGCGCCGTGGACGCCGCGCTCCTCCGCCGTTACGCCGACCTTGTGGTCGAGGTCGGCGTCAACGTCCAGCCGGGTCAGATCGTGTTCCTGACCGCGGCGCCGGCGGCGGCGCCGCTCGTCCGCGCGATCGCGACAGCGCCTACGCGCGCGGCGCGCGGTTCGTCGACCCGTGGTACTTCGACCCGCTCGTGAAGCGCGCGCGGCTCGAGCACGCCGCGCAGGAGACGCTCACGTTCGTCCCGCCGTGGTACACGGAGCGGCTCGAACCAACTCGGCGAGCTGCGTTGCGCGCGGATCTCGATCAGCGCCGACGGTTCCACCAGGCGCCCTCGACGGCGATCGACCCCGCGCGCGCCGGGCTCGATTCGCTCCCGAACCTGCCGAACCTCTTCGAGGTCATCAACGCGCGGACGACGAGCTGGAACGTGGTCCGTGGCCGATCGCCCGAGTGGGCGCGGCTCGTCCACCCGGGCGACGACGACGAGGACGCGACGGCGAGGCTGTGGCAGGACCTCGAGTTCGTGCTGCGCCTCGACGAGGCTGACCCCGCGGATGCGTGGCGTCGCAGGCTGGCGGAGCTCGCACGACGCCGGCCGCCGCATCGACGCCGCGCGCTCGACGCCGTCCGCTTCGAGGGGCCGGGCACGAACCTCACGATCGGCCTCCTGCCGACCTCCCGCTTCGCCGGCGACAGGCCCGGAATGAACACCGTCGACGGCGTCGTCTTCGCGCCGAACCTCCCGACGGAGGAGATCGCGGCGACCCCAGATCCCGGCCGCGTCGACGGCGTCGTCACGGCCACGAAGCCGCTCGACATCTCCGGCACCGTCGTCAGCGGCCTCCGGGTGCGGTTCGAGGGCGGCCGGGCGGTCGAGATCGACGCCGAGGAGAACGCCGAGGTGCTCCGGGCGCGAGCGGCGGTCGACGACGGTGCGTCGCGCCTCGGCGAGGTCGCGCTCGTCGACCGCGCGGGACGCATCGGGAAGACGGGACGCGTCTTCTTCAACACGCTCCTCGACGAGAACGCCGCGAGCCACATCGCGCTCGGGAACGGCTACGCCGTCGGGGTCGGCGACGAGGACGTCGACGCGGATCAACCGGAGCGCGATCCACATCGACTTCATGATCGGCGGCGACGACGTCGCGGTCACCGGCCTGACCCGCGACGGCGGCGAGCTGCCCGTGCTGCGGAACGGCGCCTGGCAGCTTTGACCGCGCGGCGACCCGGTCATTTCGACGGTCCCCGCCGAGCTCTACGACCGCTTCGTCGGGCGGTATGCGCCGCCGCTCGCCGCAGCGATGGTCGAGTTCGCCGGGTCGCGCCGGGGATGCGCGACGCTCGACGTCGGCAGCGGCCCGGGCGCGCTCGCGACCGCGCTCGCCGAGCGGCTCGGCGCCGGCGAGCGTCGCGGCGGCGGAGCCGTCGGAGCCGTTCGCGGAGGCGTGCCGGGAGCGCCTGCCGGGGGTCGACGTGGTCGTCGCGACCGCCGAGGCGCTGCCGTTTCGCCGACGGCTGCGTTCGACGCGGCGCTCTCGCAGCTCGTCGTCAACTTCATGCACGACGCAGAGGCGGGCGTGCGAGAGATGGTGCGCGTGACCCGGCCGGGCGGCGTCGTCGCGTCGTGCGTCTGGGACTACGCCGGCGAGATGACGCTCCTGCGCGCGTACTGGGACGCGGCGCGCGAGGTCGACGCCGAGAGCGGAGGGGCCGCGGCCGACGAGGCCGCGTCGATGCCGTGGTGCGGCGAGGGCGACCTCGTCGAGCTCTGGCGCCGGGTCGGCCTGCGAGACGTGCGCTTCGACGAGCTCGTCGTCCGCGCGAGCTACGACGAGCTTCGACGACCTGTGGGCGCCGATCACGACCGGCCTCGCGCCCGCCGGCGCGTTCTACGCGTCGCTGGACGAGCGAGCGTCGCGCGCGCGCTCCGCGACGGCCTTCCGACGCAGACTCGGAGTCCGCGACGGCCCGTTCTCAGCTGTCGGCCCGCGCTTGGGCCGCCGCCGGAAGAGTCGCCTGACCGCGCCAGAAGGCGGACTGGATGTTCGATGCGGAGGATGCGGCTGAATACGCCGACGAGACGCCCCTCGCCGGCCGCAACCGCGCGTTCGAGGAGCACCTCGAAGGGCCGGACCGGACGCAGATCGCGCGCACGAGGATTCGCGACCTGCGCCCGCGCCGCCTGCTCGACGCGGGGTGCGGAACCGGCGACGACGCAGCGTGGATCGCCGCGGAGACCGGCGCCGACGTGGTCGCTGTCGACCTGACGCCGCGGATGGTCGAGATCACCGCCGCGCGCGGGATCCGGGCGGTCGAGGCCGACCTGCGCGAGCTGCCGTTCGCGGACGCCAGCTTCGACTGCGCCCTCGCGAGCAACGTCCTGTACCACGTGCCCGACCCCGGCGAGGCGCTCGCAGAGCTGGCGCGGGTGCTCGAGCCCGGCGGCCACCTCGTCGCCCTGACCGGCAGCAACGGCGACGACGGCCGGACCGAGCGCTGGGAGCAGCTGTTCGGCGAGCAGATCCCGCGTCAGCCGCCGCTCTCGTTCGCGCGCGAGAACGGCGCCGGCCTGCTCCGGCGCCACTTCCGAGAGGTCGAGCAGATCGACTGCGACGCCGAGCTCGTCTTCGAGACGCGCGAGAGCCTCTCCGCGTACGTCGACTCGCTGCCCCTCGCCCGCGGCGCCGGCGCGCGCGTCCCGGACCTCACGGAGCCGTTCCGCGTGCCGACCAGCGGCACCGTCTTCATCGCGCGGCGGTGAGTGGTCAGCGGTCGGCGACGGCGAGCAGCCAGCGGAAGCGTGTCGTCGAGGCTCGGCGGGAACTCCGCCTCGGCCAGCGCCAGGCCCGCCGCGTACTCGTCCGCCGGCAGGAGGTCGAACGTCGAGTACGCCTTCTCGCGCATCGTCGTGAGCGCGTGCTCGCGATCGATCCGGCGCACGACGTCGAAGCGTTCGCAGCGGACGGCGCCGAATCCCGCGGCCGTCAGCTCCTCGCGGAGCGGCCGTTCGTCCGGAAACGCGCCGGCGCGCGATCGCCGGCACCGACGGGAAGTAGCGCACGAGCCAGTGGTCGTCGAGCGTCGCCGGATCCTCGGTCGCGACGACGAGCCGCCCGCCCGGGCCGAGGACGCGCGCGGCCTCGGCGAACACGCGCGGGCGGTCGACGAGGTGCACGACCATGCGCATCACCGCCCGCTCGAACCAGCCGCGCTTGAACGGGAGCGACTCGCCGCGGGCGACGCGCGCGTTGACGCCGAGCGCCCGCGCGCGCTCCACCATCTCCGGCGCCGCGTCGACGGCCCACACGCGCGCCCGCTCGCGCTCGCGCGAGCGCCTGCGCGAGACGGCCGGTGCCGCACCCGATCTCGAGCGTGCGGCGGCCGCGGAAGTCTCCGACGCGGGCGATCTCGTCGAACGCGCGCCACCACTGCTCGTCGACCGGCCGCAGCTCGTCGTAGCGCGCGGCCTTCGGCCCGAAGTCTGGCGGCGCGAGGCTCATCCGGCGCCGACCGTCTCCCCCTCGCGCTCGGGACGCGCGCCCGCCTTGACGAGCCGCGGCTCGCCGCGCTCGGGGAACGGCACCTCGACGACGTCGAAGTCGCGCGGCACGATCGTGTTCGGCGAAGACCTCGCGCGCCTCGCGCAGGACGTCGCCGCCGAAGTAGCGCGGCGAGATGTGGGTCAGCGCGAGCAGGCGGACGTCGGCCGCGGCGGCCAGCTCGGCAGCCTGCCGCGCGGTCGAGTGCGCGGTCTCGCGCGCGCGGTCGCGCTCGTCCTCGCAGAAGGACGCCTCGTGCACGAGCACGTCGGCGCCCTGCGCGAGCACGCCGACGGCGTCCGTCGGCGCCGTGTCGCCGGTGACGACGATCGTGCGACCGGCGCGAGACGGGCCGAGGACGTCGGCGGGCGCCACGACTCTCCCTCCGTCGAGCGTCACCGTCTCCCCGCGCTGGAGCGCCCCGCGCTCCGGGCCGGCGGGAACGCCGAGGGCGTCGGCCGCGTCGAGGTCGAACCGCCCCGGCCGCTCGTCCTCGACGAGCGCGTACCCGACCGCCGGAACGCCGTGGTCGACCGGGAGCGCGAGGATCCGATAGCCGTCGCGTCCGAGCGCTTCGCCCGGGCGGATCTCGACCAGGTCGACGCGGATACGTCAGCCTCCCGAACACGCGGCGGAGCGCCTCGAAGAGGTCGCGGAGCCCCGGCGGGCCGTAGACGGTCAGCGGCACGTCGCGCTGGCGCAGCGCGAACGTCTTCAGCATCCCGGGAGCCCGAGGTAGTGGTCGGCGTGGTAGTGCGTGAGGAAGACCTCCTCGAGGTCGACCAGCCCGATCGCCGACTTGCAGCAGCTGCCGCTGCGTCCCCTCGCCGCAGTCGAAGAGGAGGCGGTCGCCGCCACGGCGGACGAGGAGCGCGCTCGGAGCGCGCCGGGCCGTCGGCGCGCTGCCCGACGTCCCGAGGAAGACGACGTCGAGATCCACGGGCCGCGATCGTACAGCGGCCCGCGCGGAGATTCGGCTTTCCGGCCGCGCCTGTGCTTTACTCGGACGGCCGACGCCGATCCACCAAGGAGGCGAGATGCGCAACGCGCTCATGTCCATCGAGAAGGGCTTCACGACCTATTCGGAGGGTATTTGCGCGTGCTTCGCACAACGCTCAACTTGGGGATCCTGGCGCATGTAGACGCCGGCAAGACGACACTCACGGAACGGCTGCTCTACGCGGCCGGCGTCATCGACGAGCTCGGGAGCGTCGACGACGGCAGCACTCAGACGGACTCGCTCGCACTCGAGCGGGCGCGCGGCATCACGATCAAGTCGGCGGTGACCGCGTTCGAGATCGGCCCGCTCGCCGTGAACCTGATCGACACGCCCGGGCACCCCGACTTCATCGCCGAGGTCGAGCGCGTGCTGAGCGTGCTCGACGGCGCGGTGCTCGTGGTCTCGGCGGTCGAAGGCGTCCAGCCGCAGACGCGCATCCTGATGCGCGCGCTGAAGCGGCTCGGCGTTCCGACGCTCGTCTTCGTCAACAAGCTCGACCGCCGCGGCGCGCGATCTCGAGCGCGTCGTGAGAGCGATCGAGGACCGACTGACACCGGCGATCGTCCCGATGGGTCACTCTCGCGACGCCGGGACGAGACGCGCGGAGTTCGTCCCGTGGAAGCGGGGAGACGCTGCGTTCGCCGTGCGGCTCGCGAACGTGCTCGGCGAGCACGACGACACGCATCGTCGAGGCGGTCGTCGAAGGCGCGGCCGTCCCGTACGCGCGTCTTCGCGCGGAGCTCGCGAGTCAGTCGAAGCGAGCGCTCGTGCACCCGGTGTTCGCCGGGTCGGCGATGACCGGCGCGGGTCTCGACGCGCTGACGGCCGGCATCGCGGAGCTCCTGCCCCCTTCGGACGGTGATCCGGGCGGCCCGGCCTCGGGCACGGTGTTCAAGATCGAGCGCGGAGCGGCCGGCGAGAGGATCGCGTATGTCCGGATGTTCGAGGGGGCCCTCCGGACGCGCGACCGCGTGCGCCTCGGCGGCCGGACCGACCGGAAGGTGACCGCGATCAGCGTCTTCGACCGCGGATCCGCAGTCGCGCGGGACGACGTTCGTGCCGGCGAGATCGCGAAGGTCGGCGGGCTCGGCGAGGTCAGGATCGGCGACGCGATCGGCGGCCGAACGGCGCTGCCGGATCGTCACTTCGAGCCGCCGACCCTGGAGACGGTGGTCGTGCCGAGTGACCCGCGCCACGGCGGCCGACTCCGGATCGCGCTCGCGCAACTCGCCGAGCAGGACCCGCTGATCGACGTGCGACAGGACAATCGAAGGCACGAGCTCTCGGTGACGCTCTACGGCGAGGTCCAGAAGGAAGTGATCGGCGCGACGCTCGCCGACGAGTACGGCATCGACGTCAGCTTCCGCGAGACGACCACCGTCTGCGTCGAACGCCTGGTCGGCGAGGGGTCGGCCGTCGAGCGGCTCGGGAAGGGCGGCAACCCGTTCACGGCGACGGTCGGGCTGCGGGTCGAGCCGGCCCCGCCGGCGACGGGAGTCGTCTTCGCGCTCGAGGTCGAGGCGACGTCGGTTCCGTTGTACGTCTACAAGACGGTCGACGAGTTCCGGAACGCGCTCGAGAGCACCGTCCGGACGACGCTCGACGAAGGGCTCTGCGGATGGAGGGTCACCGACTGCACCGTCGCTCTGACGGAGGTCGGCTACGCATCGCCCTGACGACGGCGAAGGACTTCCGGCTCCTGACTCCGCTCGTCCTGATGAGCGCGATCGCGCGCGCCGGGACGGTGGTCTGCGAGCCGATCCACCGGTTCCGCCTCGAGGCGCCGTCGGAGGCGGTCGGCGCCGTGTTGGGAGCGCTGACGCGTCTGCAGGGCGTTCCTCGGGAACAGACGCGTCACGGGGAGGCACGTGCACGATCGAGGGCTCGATTCCCGCCGCCGTCGTGCACGAGCTGCGCCGGCGGCTCCCGGGGCTGACGCACGGCGAGGGCATCGTCGAGTGCACCTTCGAGAGCTTTCGGCCCGTGCGCGGACGGGCGCCGACGCGGCCGCGCGTGGCCGACAACCCGCTCAACCGCGAGGAGTACCTCCTCCACGTCGCCCGACGGATCCGGGAGCGCGTCGTGTAGGAGCCAGCTTTTCCTACGGCAGCACGAGCCGCTGCCCGGGCGTCACGGTCGGGTCGCGGAGCCCGTTCGCGCGCTCGATCCGCCACACTGCGCCGCGAACGTCGCCGTCGTAGTGCGTGGAGGCGATCGTCCACAGCGTGTCGTACGGCTGGACGCGGTAGACCACGCGGTCGGCGTGAGCGCCGGAGGGCCGCGCCGTCATGCTCCACACGACGGCGGCGAGAGCGACGAGAATGACGACACGCACGAACATCTGTTCGCTAGACTACCGAACGCGTGTTCGCCTGTCAAACGCCCACCTCGATCAGCTCCGGAACGATGCCGCCGTCCGAGACGAGCAGCTCGAGCATCGTCCGCGCCGGAGCACGCCGCCGCTCCGTCGGCGACCCCGGGTTGAGGATCCACACGCCGCCGACGAGCTCGACCTGCGGCAGGTGCGAGTGGCCGTACACGATCGCCGCGCAGCCGGGGAACCGCCGCCGCAGACGCTCCTCGCGCCCCTGCCGCGGCCCGCCGATGTGCACCACCCCGAGCCGCACCCCCTCGGCCTCGACGACGCGCGTCTCCGGCAGCAGCGCCGCGAGCGCCGGCTCGTCGACGTTCCCGCGCACGCCGACGACCGGCGGCCCGAGCAGGAGCAGCTCCTCCCAAAAATCGAGCCCCGTCACGTCGCCCGCGTGCACGACGAGGTCGGCGGCCCGTAGCCGCTCGACACACGCCTCCGGCAGCCTCCGCGACCCGCGCGGGAGGTGCGTGTCCGAGACGACTGCGATCCGCACGGCCGCGTCGAGGGTCGCGCTACGCGGCGGGCACGAGCCGCGTCGCGACGGCGTCGACGAGCCGCGCTGCGCCGAAGCGAACCGGGTCGTCGGCCGGCAGGCCCGTGTCCGCCTCCGCCCGGGCCACTGCTTCCCGTGCCTCGCGCTCGTCGAGCAGCCGCGTGTTGAGCGCGATCGCAGCGACGACCGCCGGCCGCGCCAGCAGCGACATCCGCTCGTGCAGGTCGACCAGCTCGCGGAGCGGCGGGATCGGGAACCGCTCGTCGCCGTCGACGAAGCTCTCGCCGGCCATGTGGCAGAGCACGAGCGTGTGCGGCGCGGAGCCGTGGATGAGCCCGAGCGTCACGCCCGAGTACGCCGGGTGCAGGAGCGATCCTTGCCCCTCGACCCACAGCAGCTCGCCGCCGCGCGCGACGCCCTCGAGGACGAGCCGCTCGGCCGCGCCTGCGATGAAGTCGGAGACGACGGCGTCGACCGCGATCCCCCACCCCGCGATCGCCATGCCCGTCTGCCCCGTCGGGCACGAACTCGCTCGCGATCCCTCGGCGGCGCGCTTCCGCGTCGAGCTCGAGCGAGACCGTCATCTTCCCGATCGCGCAGTCGGAGCCGACGGTGAGGACGACGTGCGCGGGATGCGTCAGGTTCTCGCCCGTCGGCACGTTCAGGCCCGGCGGCGGCTTGCGGAGGTCGCGCAGCTCGACACCGTGCCGCCGTGCGAGCTCCGTCAGCTCCGCGTCCTCCGACACGAACTCGTGCAGCCCGTTCTCGAGGTCGAGCCCTGCCTCGATCGCCGCCCGCAGGAGCTCGCGCCACGCGGGCGGGAACCGTCCCGCCCTGCGTGGCGACGCCGACGAGGGCGACCGTCGGCGCGCAGCGGCAGCGCGTCGGCGACGCTCGCCGACGATCGGCTTCGCAGTCCTGCGTCTCCCCCGCGCGCTCGGAGTCGACGAGCGCGACCACGTCGTCCGGCCGGTAGCGCAACACGCCGCGCGCGGTCTTCCCGAAGTGCGGATCGCCTGACTTGCCCTCCGCGAGGAGGACGACCCTACGCGGCGACGCCGAGCCCGGGACGGTCTGCGGGACGCTGGACACCGTCCGCGAATTCAACACCCGGCCGCGGATCGTCGGCGAGCAGAAGGTTCCCGTCCAGGTCGACGTGGTCCATCAGGCTCGCGACCGCCGCGCCGGCGGCGATGCCGAGACCCGACTCGACCATGCAACCGAGCATGACGCCGAGCCCGAGCGCGCGCGCCGCGGCCGCCATCCGCACCGCCTCGCGGATCCCGCCGGACTTCGCGAGCTTGATGTTGATCCCGTGCGCTCGCTCCGCGCACGCGGCGACGTCCGCGAGCGTGTGGCAGTCCTCGTCGACGTAGATCGGGACGGGCGACCGCGATTTCAGCTCGACGCCGTCCTCGTCGCCGGCGCGGAAGCGGCTGCTCGCAGTACTCGATCTCCATCTGCGGCAGGAGCTCGAGCGCCTCGTCGAGCGACCAGTACTCGTTGACGTCGACCTGGAGCGGAACGCGCGTCGCCGCACGCACGGCCAGCACGCGGCGAGGTCGAGACCGTCGCGGCCGCCGAGCTTCAGCTTGAGCCGCCGGAATCCTCGGCGCTCGGCCTCCCGCGCGCGCCGCGCCATGTCGTCCGGGTCGCCGAGCCAGACCGTCCACGACGTCGGCGGCCCATCGCGGCGGAACCCGAGGAGCTGGTAGACCGGCACGCCCGCGAGCTTCCCCTGGAGGTCGTGGAGCGCCGCGTCGACCGCCGAACGGGCCGCGTGCTCGCCGTCGGCGGAGGCGCGCGTGGATGTCGTCGAGCGCCCACGGATCGTCTCCGAGCTCGACTCCCTCGAGCCACGCGAGCGCCGAGTCCGCCGACTCGTCGTACCGCTCGATCGGCGCCGCCTCGCCGAAGCCGGACACACCGCGGTGGCGGATCTCGACCTGCACCACCTCCGCGACGTCGTGCGCCTCGCGCGCGATCACGAACGTCTGCGCGAGCCGGAGCCGCACGAGGTTGGCGCTCAGCCTCCATCTGCCGTACGGTAACGGGCGACGATCGTCCACAACCGAGGGGGTCACGTCTTGAGGAGACTCGGCCTGCGCATAGCGCCGTTCGTGGCGCTGATCGCCGCCGTCGCGGCAACCGCGACGCCGGCGACCGCGTCACGTCCGATCACGAGCGCCAACGCGCTCTTCAGCACCTACTGCGGACTCGCAGACGCCGGCCGCGTTCGACGCGCTGGCGCCTGGCCGGCCCGACGTCCGCACCTCGGCACGCGGCGGCGCCGCCGACGCGGTCAAGGAGCCGGACTCGTCACAGCACGCCGACGAGGTGCCGGCCTCGGCGCGCGGTCGCGGCGGCAAGTACTTCGCGGCGACGGTCGACGTGTACGTGCACGCGATCACCGACGGCGCCACCGGCTACGTGTCGGACAAGGCGATCCGCGACCAGATCCAGGTGCTGAACATGGAGTACGGCGGCTTCGAGGGCGGCGCGTACACGGGCTTCAAGTTCCGCCTCGCCGGGATCGACCGCGCCGACAACGCCACGTGGTTCAACGCCGGCCCGACCACGTCGGGCGAGCGCGCGATGAAGGACGCGTTGCATCGCGGCGACGCGAGCGACCTCAACATCTACCTGACGACCGCCGGCTCGTACCTCGGCTGGTCGTACTTCCCGTCCGGCTACAAGGCGCACCCGACGATCGACGGCATCGTGATCGACTGGGCGTCGCTGCCGGGAACTTCGACGCTCTACGCCGGCAAGTACGACCTCGGCAAGACGGCGACCCACGAGACGGGCCACTGGCTCGGCCTCTACCACGTCTTCCAGGGTGGCTGCAACAACTGGGGCGACTACGTCGACGACACGCCGCCGCAACTGGACGGCGACGCGCGGGTGCCCGGAGGGCCAGGACAGCTGCTCCGAGCCCGGGCTCGACTCGATCCACAACTACATGGACTACTCCTACGACTCCTGTTACAACGAGTTCACGCCTGACCAGGCCGCGCGGATGCAGGACCAGTGGCTGTACTTCCGCGCCGACGGCGGGTCGTTCAGCGGAAACAAGTAGCCTCTCCTCCCGGGGTCGGTCGGCAACGGCCGGCCCCGGATACACTGTCCACTCTCCCCGCGCCCGTAGCTCAGGGGATAGAGCGTTCGCCTCCGGAGCGAAAGGTCGCAGGTTCGATTCCTGCCGGGCGCATTTCCGGCTGCACCGTTGAGCGAAAACCCCGTGGTTGAGCGGAAAGCGTGTGACATGCGTGCCGCCGACGCGCAGCCCGTGCCTACCTCGAAACCCCGGTCGCCGCGCGCTGCGAACTTCTCCCGAAAGTCGTCGAACGCACGGTTCGGTGAGTAATAGAGAGTCTCCCGACATTTCGGAAGAGGTCCGGCGGTGCCTTGCGACGGCATCCTCCCGGCGATCGTTCCGGCGTAAGCTCTGGCTCCATGAGGATCATTCTGAACGTGCTGTGGCTCGTCCTTGCGGGCGTCTGGCTCGCGCTTGGATACCTGATAGCGGCAGTTCTCATGGCGATCACGATCGTCGGGCTGCCGTTCGCGAAGCAAGCCCTCAAGCTGGCTCAGTACGCGCTCTGGCCTGTTGGCCGGACGTTGATCAAATCCGAGACCAGAAACGCCAATCTCTCGGTCGTGGGAAATGTCCTCTGGTTCGTCCTAGTGGGATGGTGGCTTGCCCTCGAACATCTCTTGGTTGGCTGCTTGCTGTGCATCACCATCATCGGAATTCCGCTCGGCATCGGAGTCTTCAAGATGTCGGGTGCAGCCCTGGTGCCGTTCGGCAGGCACGTCGTTGATAAACGAGACCTGAAACACGTTCAGCCTGACGCCGTAGCGCCTCTTTAAGTGCAGGGCGCGCGAGTGCCGCGACTGCGGCCGCAGTGAATTCTTCGGTTGCGACCGCACCCCGAGCCCCTCCTCAATGACCTTCGCCTGTCCGAGGGCTCGGGCAGTGCGGCTATCAGCGGTGATCATCGAGACGGTCGAAGTTGGCGGTGATCAAGCCAGCCATCTCTTCCTCGTCCTCGCTTCCAGGCGGGGGAACGCGGGTTGCAGAAGCGAGCAGACGCCGCAGCACAAAGAAGGCGACGACGAAGACGGCGATCCCGATCAGAAACCACATGCCACCAACTCCTCAGGAACCTGCCTCACTCTTACGACTGAGGGCGTCTGAAACAAGGCCGCTGTCAGGGACCGAGGGCGCGCGCTCGAGCCGGATATAGGCGTAGGCACGTCGTGGGGCGGTGCGCGAGGTGGGTGACGTGCCGCTCCCCGTCCTGAACCCACGCGCACGCGCTCTCCACCTCCGCGTCCCTCGGGGAGCGAGTTGATCGTGGCCGCGAGAGCTTCGCGCAATTCGCCGTCCGACGGTTGGTCGGCGGAGGTCACTATCGATCCGTCCGCCCACGGGCACCCGTGCTTGCCGGGACGCGTACCCGCGCCTACCTGCGCGACCCGCCGCGCGGGTTCGGTCAGGAGCGGCGGTTAGAGTCCGGCCGCGTGCGCGCCGTACACCGCCTGAGGGTGCGTGAACCCTTCGAACGCCAACTGATGGACGAGGCCCGTGAAGGAGAACGCCGAGAACTCCAGGTAGGACTTGGCCTTCCGGGCAGCTTGCTTCATCCAGTTCGCGCCGGAATGGCTAGCCCCGTAAGTCGCGTCGCTCGTCGAGAACCCCTCGAATTTCAACTGCTGCACCAGGCCCTTGGAGGAGAACGCCGAGAACTCTAGGTAGGACTTGGCCTTGCGCACGGCCTGCGCGCGACTGACGGGCGTTGCATGTGCAGCGGTGACGGCGCCAGACGAGGGCGTTGCGTGTGCGGCGGTAACGGCGCCAGGCAAGAGCACGGTCACCATTGCTGCTGCCAGCGCGATCGCCACGATAAGACGTTTCATGAACGAACTCCTCTTGTAGAAAAGCGTGTGGCACCAACATCGGCCCTAACGACTACGGGGCCATGACGCGTTCATGTCAAACCGCGCGCAGGCCGTCCTGAAACGAGTCACCGCGCGGGCACGAGCCGTTGTAGGAGCCAGTTCCATCCCATGTCGTCGAGCGCCGCGGGGCGCTGTGGCCGCCTGCGTGGGTGACGAACACGCAGTCGCCCGGGGCCGTTGCGTAATGGGGCGCGAGCGCCGCGTAGAGGGCACGATGTGCATCGATCGGCACAGCGTCGTCGGCGATGCCATGCAACGTCATCACGGGGCGTGGAGCAATCTGCTCGGCGCGGAAGAGCGGATCGAAGCCGCGAATGCGGGCCTGCAGCCTGCTCTGCTCGTCCAGGATCTCTTCGGCCGGTAAGCCGGCGGCGCGAAGTGCGTGGGCCATCGTCAGCTCGTAGTTGGCGGCACCGCCAACCGAGAGGCCAAGACAGAATGGGACGCCGAGACCAAGCGCTGTCAGGGCGGCATACGCACCGAGCGATTCCCCGCGAACGGCGATCGCCTCTCCGTTTATCCCCGGGTCGCTGTCGAGATCCGCGACTACGGCCTCGAGCTCGTGCGCGGTGTGCGCGACGATCTCGAGCAGCGTCTCATAGCTGACGTCGAGCGATGAGGCGGCATCGTCGAAGTGCTCGCCGTGCAAGTACATGTCGACCGAAACCAGGGTCACGCCGGCCGATGTGACGCGACCCGCCGTCGCCGGGCCAACGATCTCCTTGTTGTGCCCACCGCCGTGCAACGTGACGATCGCCGGCTGCGGCGCACGGCCGTCGGCCCTCCAAACGAGGGCGGGCGCATCAACGCCAAGCTGGTGCCGTTCGACGACAGGCGACACTCCTCATACTCTGCCGAGCCGGCTCCGCGATCGGGTCGACAGCAGCTGAGGACAAACCAACCGTGGGACACGGAGGGTTGCCGGTCAGCGAAGAATGCGGACCCGTTCGATGAGGCCGTCATGGTCGAGCGTGTAGATCGCGATCGCGTGAAAGTCCCCGTCGGTCAAGCCACTGACCTCTTCCTCGTCCACGACGTACGAGCCGACCCGGATCCTTGACACGATCTCCACCCGCAGGTTCGGGCGACTCTCGAAGAGCTCCCCGTAGCCCTTCCGGATTTCGTCCGACCCGCTCATCTGCACCCCGCCGTCGGCATCCTCGATCACGGCTTCCCGCGTATAGCACGCCACGAACGCATCGACGTCGCGAGCGTTGAACGCCACGACCTGCTTCTCCACTGCATCCACTCCGGTCATCTCATCATTCCGCGCGACTGACGGCGGCAGTTCAGGCGAGCCAGACGCCGTTTTCCTGCACGATCTTGCCGTCGAGCTCGATGCGTCCGCCGGAACGGAGGTCCTTGACGATGTCCCAGTGGATCGCCGACTCGTTCCTGCCGCCGAGGTAGTCGAAGCCGAACCCGAGCGCGATGTGGATGGTGCCGTTCATCTTCTCGTCGAAGTAGATGTTCCGCATGTAGTGGTTGATGCCGGGGTTGCAGCCGATCCCGAGCTCGCCGATCCGGCGTGCGCCCTGGTCGGTGTCGAGGGTCTCGAGCAGGAAGTCTTCTTCGCTCTCGGCCGACGCGTCGACGATACGGCCCTCCGAGAAGCGAAGCCGGATGCCCCTGAGCTCGCGGCCGCTCCAGATCGCGGGGAAGTCGGTGAAGGCGATCGTTCCCTCGGCCGACGTCTCCACGGGGCAGACAAAGAACTCGCCACCCGGCATCTTGCCGGTGCCGGCGTCGACGTCCGTGCGCCTGCCGGCCACGGACATCCGTAGGTCGGTGCCGTCCGCGACGATCCTGACTTCCTCGGCCTCGTCGAAGCGTCGCGCAAGACGCGAGATGCGCTCGTGCAGAGCGTCCCAATCGATCAAACAGGAGCCGTAGATGAAGTCGGCGAACGCGGGCAACGTCATCCCGGCGTCGCGGGCGAGTGCCGGCGTCGGGTACCAGCAAAGCACCCAGGGCATCTCCTGTCGGTGGGGGCGTGACCTGGCGTTGCGATACGCCCGCTCGACTGCGCTCGTCCGCTCCGCGGGGATGTCCGCGCCGTCGCGCGTGTTCTCGGGAGCCGCAACGCCCAGCCACGCGTCACAGTGCGAGTGCTCCCACGCATGCACCTCGGTCGACGCAGGCTCGGAGATCACCTCGAGCGGTGCGTGCCTCAGCCAGGCGCGATGGTAGGCGCTGCCGCCGCTGAACGTCAGGCGCAGGAGCGGATAGGCACCGCGCACGCCCAACTGCCTCATCGCGACACTGGCGCATCGAGGCGAGCCGTCGCCCGACGCGAGGACGCGAGGACTAGTGTGCACCGGGGGTGCTAGCCACGCATCAGCGAGTGAACCGGCAGGTCAGACTGAAGTCCAGGCCGGCCGGCATTCCCCAGGCGGAGCACTTCGAGATCGTCGAGACGCCTGTGCCGGACGCATCGAATGGTCAGGTTCTGGTGCGCAGCATCTACCTGTCGGTGGATCCCGCGATGCGCGGTTGGGTCAGCGCGGTCGCCAACTATTCCGACCCTGTAGAGCTTGGTGCGGTCATGCGCTCGTTGGCCGTCGGGCGCGTCGAAGAGTCCCGAAATTCTGATTTCCACCCGGGCGAGTACGTGACCGGCATGTTTGGCTGGCAGGACTACGCTGTGGTGGACGCCGAGGCGATCGAGCGGAAGGTCGGCGGCTCAGGCTTGCCCATCTCGACATCGCTTGGCGTCCTAGGCCTCAATGGTCTGACCGCCTATTTCGCGCTTCTGAAGATTGGCCAGCCGAAGTCGGGCGAGACCGCGGTCGTGTCGACGGCAGCGGGAGCGGTCGGGTCATGCGTCGGCCAAATCGCCAAGATCAAGGGGTGCCGTACCGTCGGCATTGCCGGCGGGCCCGACAAGGTGCGTGTGTGCCGCGAGGAGTTCCGCTACGACGCCGCCGTCGATTACCGGGCTGACGATTTTGAGTCAGCACTCGATGCTGCCTGCCCTGAGGGCGTCGATATCTACTTCGACAACACGGCCGGCCCTATCAGCGATTCCGTCCTGCGACGTCTCGCGGTCGGAGCACGGGTGGTCATCTGCGGCACGGCTTCCATCGCGAGCTGGGATCCGCCACCCCAGGGGCCACGGGTCGAGCGTCATCTTCTCGTCAAACGCGCGCGAATGCAGGGGTTTCTCATCTTCGACCATGTTCAGGGCATTCCCGAGGCGCTGCGGGAACTCGAGAGCTGGGTGCGCAACGGACAGATCCGCTATCGAGAGGACATCCTCGACGGAATCGAGCAGGCACCGGGTTCGATCGCAGGGCTGTACCGCGGCGAGAATCTCGGCAAGCGTCTCATTCGGATCGCTCCGGATGTCCCCGAAGCCAACCTCGCCCCGTGATCACATCTCTCGTGACGACGCTGGAGATCGGGCTTGTGAACTACCGCTAGACGATTGATTCTTTAGTGGTCGTAGGCGGTGAGGTTGCGGCCGGGGGTGCCGAGTTGCCAGTTGTGGAGGATGGCGGCGGTGAGGGCGAGCAGTCGTCGGGCGATGCGGCTGACGAGGCCGGCGAGGGTGCGGCCGCCGTGGCGTTCGAGCGAGAGCTGGTCTTTGAGCGTGTCGAACGTTGATTCGATCCATTGCCGGATGCCGCCGAGGGAGCCGAAGCGGGCGGGTTCGTCTTTGCGGTCGGGGCGCAGCAGGCGGCCGCCGAGCGCGGCGACGTGCTGCTCGAACTCGGCGCCGGCGAAGCCTTTGTCGGCGATCACGATCTCGCCGCCTGCGAGCGTTCGCTCGAGCAGTTCGGCTGCGGCGATGCGCTCGGGCGCGTTGGCGGGCGCGAGCTCGAACCCGACCGGGAGCCCGTCGGGGGAGCAGAGCAGGTAGAGCCGGAAGCCCCAGAACCAGCGGCTGTGCGAGCGGCAGTAGCCGTAGCCGCCGTAGCCGGCCAGCGCGGAGCGACGTACCGTCTCGCGTGAGGCGGCACACGGCACCGGCGTCGAGTCGAGCAACCTGAGCCGGTCGCAGAACGACGGCGACAGCCGCGCGAGCAGGCTGATCGCCTCGACCAGCTGCGGGGCCAGCTGCCGCAGCCGCTTGTTGAAGCCCGACTGGCCGGGGATGTAGGGGAACAGGTGCCCGAGCCGCCACCGCGCCAGGCGCAGGAAGCGCCGCTCGTTCGGGCAGTCGAGCAGCACCTGCGCGATCGCCAGACAGATCAGCTCGCTGTCGGAGATCCGCACCGGCCGCCCGAGCCGGCGACGTCTGGTCGGGAGGAGATCATCGACCAGCACGTAAAGGCTGATCAGCAGAGCGTCGAGGTCGGCGGACACAATCGGCCTCCTTGGTCGACGGTGAATAGACACCGCCGACTTCGGCGCTCTCCTTCGGGTCCCTACGCCTTAGGAATCAATCGTCTAGTCCGGCTCCAATGGAGCCAACGTTCTACGATCGGTCGCGTGGACGAGTTCGTTCCGCACGACTTCGACGTCCCTCGGCGGCTCGAGACGCCGCAGTTCGTGCTCGAGCCGCTCGGCCCCGAGCACAACGACCAGGACTACGACGCGTGGACCTCGTCGCGGGAGCACATCCACGCGACGCCCGGATGGGAGGACAGCAAGTGGCCGCGGGAGATGACGCCCGATGAGAACCGGGCAGACCTGCAGCGCCATGCCGACGACTTCCGCAACCGGAAGGGGTTCACGTACACGGTCCTCGAGCCGGCGAGCCGCGACGTGATCGGGTGCGTCTACATCTACCCGCTGCCCGACAGCGACTACGACGCCCGTGCGCTCTCCTGGGTGCGGGCGAGCCGCGCGCAACTGGACACCCCGCTCTGGCGCGCCGTGAGTGAGTGGCTCGCGTCCGACTGGCCGTTCGGCAGCGTGAAGTACGCGCCGCGCGCGTAGGCGCCCAAGCCATGCCCCGCGATTCGAGTCGCGCGACCCTCCTGAACACTCGCGCGGGCCCTGGCGTCGCGCCGAGTTCGTCTGATTACTCGACGGCCAACCGTTGATAGCCAGGGAACAGCTCGTCGAACCGAGCGGCTGCATCGCATCGTTCATGCCCGGCCAGGTACGCCGCGAGGTCTTCGACATGGACCTGAATTCCCGCCCCGTACGCGGCGAGTTGGTCGACCGGCATACCGCGTTCCTCCCAGACCAGGATCGTCTGGTCGCCGTCGACGGTCAGCGTGACTTCGATGGCGTTCTCGTACGGCTTGTCCGGCTCGTCCGCGCCCCTGGTCAGCACGAGCAGCCGCTGCGGGGGCTCGCACGCTTCCACGCGCCCCGTTCCCTCCCATCCGCTCGCGAAGAAGCGTGCGCGGAAGGCACCTCCGAGACGCAGGTCGCCCTCTACCTGGCCCATCCAGCGCTCGAGACGGCGGGAATCGGTGAGCGCCGACCACACCTCGTCGATATCCGTGTCGAAGCGGTCGTCCACGCGGGCGATGCCCTTCCCGTCCACTGATCGCAGGCTGCCCAGGATGCGGTCGCCTGCATGCGCGTTGGTCGTCATCTGTCCTCCTCAGGAGTAGGCGTCTTCCTGGGAGACTCAGGAGAGACGCATAAATCATCGGTCCATAGCGGATCGAAGGACGGACTCGGTCGGACATCGGAACCTCGCCGTCATCGCGGGACGTACAGCCACGTGCTCGATGACGAGGAGCTCGAGTAGACCGGGTCGCTCGAACGGGACTGAAGGCAGGTCGCCTCAGAGCCGCGCGTTCCGCGAGGAACGCGGAGGCGGAAGACCTCGCCGCGTACCAAGCCCTAGCCGCGTCCTCCCAGGCCGCCGCGATTGCATCGATACTACGATCATGAGCCGGCGCGAGGCCGGGGTCGTCGTATTCGCCTGGCGGCGATCGCCCGTCGAGGTGCTGCTCCTTCATCGTTGCCACCTCGGAGCGGAGTTCGACGGGACTGGGCGTGGACGACGCCGAGTGGCGGGCGTGAGCCGGGGGAAGCACCACAGGACGCCGCCGAGCGAGAGTTGCGCGAGGAGACCGTACTGTCACTCCCGTGCGCTGTGCTGAACTCGCCCGTCGCGACCGCGCGACCGGGCATCGAGCTATCGGTGTTCGCTGTTGAGGTGCCGCCCGACGCGCGAATCACGCTTTCGGACGAACACGATCGCTACGAATGGGTGCGGCCGGACGGGCTGGGCCGGTGCCTTCCCAGCTTGGTTCGTGAGCTCTACGTCGGCGGGTTGGACGCCCTCGGGCTGGTGTGACTCCCAGTCGCCCCGGCCGCAGACCCGAAGCGCGGGAGGCTGGGAGAGATTGCGGGTATCGCCACAAGCTGCGTACCCGCGACGGTCGCCTTCCCCGCGCCTCACTCGTTAATCATCCCCGCGTCAGCCCGCGCAGGAATGCGCCGGCGGAGATTGCGGGGCGCGCCCGAGAGGGGAGGACGCGCCCCTGTCCCGCCTCGTCCGGATTGACCAGGATCCGAGAGGGATGCGAAACGATTCCCGCCGGCGCGAAAGACAATCGCCCCGAAGATCAACCCGGGATCCTTCGATCTCCGGCGCCGGGCCGAGGGCGACGAGACGAAGGGGGAAGCCGAGACGCGGACGGGGACTGGGGACGTCCGCGCCCGGCTTTCCCTGCGAGGACGACGCGCACTTGCGGCGGTGCGCTCCGCCCCGGAGCGACGTCGACGGAGAGGGCCTCGAGACGTCGCTCGCCTCACACGGTACCCCGAAGCGGGCGCGGCAACCACCCCCACTCGCACGACCGATCGGCGGCGGCACGCGCCGACGAGGCCCGGACGGCAAAACGCCGGCGCCGGCGACCACGCCCGCCTCCCCCGGGAGGGCGAAGATGCCGGCGCCGGGTCATGGAGCCGATGCCGTGAAAGGCCGCGCCGGCGGCGCTCGTCTCGGCGATGAGCCCGCCGATTCGCCGCTGTCGACGCGCTTTCGCCTGTCTACGCCGTGAGCGCCTTCTGCTTGAGCGCCTGGAACTCGCTGTCGCTGATCGCGCCGCTGTCGAGCAACGCCTTCGCCTTCTCGATCTCCGCGGCGGCGCCGCCGGAGCTCGCCGTCTCCCGCACGTACTGATCGAACTGCGCCTGCTGCGCCCTCACCTGCGACACGTTGCGCTCGGTCATCCCGTCGCTCTGCGTGATGAGGTAGATGAAGACACCGAGGAACGGCAGGATGATCGTGAAGATCAACCACCCGGCCTTGCCCCAGCCCGAGAGGTCGTGCCTGCGGAAGATGTCTGCGAACACTGTGAAGATGAGCCAGAACCACAGGATCCACAGGAAGAACACGAGCATCGTCCACATCAGATCGAGGAACGGGTAGTCCGCGGCGAGCATCTCGCCTCCCTTTTTCGTTGGTTGCTGAGCCGACTTTAGACTGCGGCCCCGACAGCACCAAACAGAAGTGACCCTCGACCCGACCGAAATCCACCACCGCGGTATTTGAGACGGAGCGCGCGCCTACGCCGATTGCGCTTCCGACGGCGGCCTCCGCCACCACCTGACGCTCGGCCCGAACAGCGCGAGACCGGCGACGATGAACGGGATGGCGTGGAGCGCGTGCACGACGAGCGCGTACGACAGCGCCGTCGAGTCGTCGACGCCGTAGGCGCGCAGCGCGACGAGCGTCGCCGCCTCGAACACGCCCAGCGCGGACGGCGACGACGGAAGGATCTGCACGAGGTTCGTGGCCACGATGACGAGCAGCGCCGCAACGAGCGACAGCCCGAGGCCGAACCCCTCCATCACGAACCAGAACGACAGCGCGACCGACAGCCACGCGAGCGCCGTCCACGCGAACGCACCCGCGATCAGCCGTGGTCGGCGCAGCGCGGCGAGCCCGCGCACGAGGCTGTTCCCGATCGACTCGACGCGCTCTGCCGAGAGGAACGGCAGCCGTGCGAGCGGCCGGAGCACCGCGTGGACGGGGCGCACGCCGAACAGCGCGAGCACGACGATCGCGACGACGAAGAGCGCGACGAGTACGACGGCGAGCACGACGGCTCCGTGGATCCACGTCACGGCCGGCAGCCACGGCACAACGAGGAACAGGAGAAGGAGCAGCGCCAGCACGTCGTAGACGCGCTCGACGACGACGGTCGCGGCCGTCTCGGTCATCGACGTCCCGGCCTGCTTGTTCAGGGCGACCACCCGCGCCGCCTCGCCGGCGCGCGCGGGCAGGATCCCGTTGAAGAAGTAGCCGATCAGCATCGCACGAGCCGCCGGCCACGTCGCAGGGCGCGTCTCGGCGCTGAAGAGGTACCGCCATCGGAGCGCCTTGACGTAGACGCTGAGGACGAGCGCGGCGAACCCCGGCAGAAGCCACCAGTAGTTCATCGTCCGCAGGCCGTCCCACACGTCCGGCCAGCGGACGTCACGCACCGCGAGATAGGCGAAGACGATGCTGACGAGCGCGCCCACCCAGGCGAGCGCGGCGTGAGACCTTCGGCCTCCGAACTGCCGGGAGGCGGCTCCGCCGGCGCCTGCGGGCTCCGCCGTCTCGAGTTCTGTCATCGTCTGCCGCTCCTCGCGCGTCGCATCCCAACCCGCGGCCGCCGATGATGCCGGTAACCGGCCGGCGAAGCGCGCCTTGAGCCCCGGCGCCTGGGGTACGGTGGACGGGCTGGTGCCGCTCGGCGCGTGAACAGAGGACGACGCGGGTCGGGTGAGAGAAGATATCCGCGCGCTGGAACGGGCGCGCGTCGCGCCGAGAAAGCGGCCGTGACCGAAGAGCCGGAAACGACCACAGAAGCGCCTGGCCCGTCGCGCGCAAGGGGCGGACTTGGTCACCCGCAGGTCCGGATCGGCGCGGTGATCGCGATCGCAACCTGATCGGGTTGGTCGTGTGGCTCGTCGTCCGCAACAGCGGCGACGACGAGACGAGCGGGCCGGCGCCCACCGCGGCGAAGGCCGTGCAGGTGTCCGGGAGCGGCCTGCGGACGATCGCGGGCGCCTTCACGCAACCGGTCTACTGGGCTGGCACCCAGACCGACCGCAAGTACGAGCTGACGAAGACCGACGACGGCCGCGTCTGGATCCGCTACCTGCCTTCGGACGAGGACATCGGCGAGCGCGAGACGCCGTATCTCACCGTCGGGACGTACCCCGTGAAGAATGCGTTCGCGGTGACGACGGCGGCCGCGAAGCAATCTGGGTCGACGCGTGTGTCGGCGCCGCGCGGTGCGGTTGCCTTCTACACGAAGGACCACCCGACGAGCGTGTACCTCGGCAGCGGGCAAGACGTCGACGGCGACTGCGAAGGAGACGCCGAACGTCGCGTCGGCAGCGGGCCTGACCGCCTTCGCCGCCAAGCACCAGGGCTCGGTGTACTGGGTCGGCCGCGAGCCGCGCGTGAAGACGAGGTGACCGAGACCTCCGACGGGCGGGTCTACATCCGCTACCTCGCGCCCTCTGCCTCCGCCGGCACCAAGACGCCCTATCTCACGGTCGGGACGTATCCGGTGAAGAACGCGCTTGACACGACGAAGGCTGCGGCGAGCGGTGGCGACACGAAAACGCTCGACGTAGGCGACGGCGGGTTCGCCTTCTACAGCACGAGCAGCCCCACGAACGTGCACCTCGCCTACCAGGACAGCGACTACCAGATCGAGGTCTACGACCCGTCCGCGGAGCGCGCGCACGACCTCGTCACGTCGGGCCGCGTTACCGAAGTCAAGTAGCCGTCACGCTCGCACGAGCACCGACGTCGCCAAAACGCACCAGCGCCCGCGACTTCAGCGGGCGATCGCCTCGATCCAGTCGAGTCTTGCCGCAGAGCGCCGCGGCGTCCGAAGCGGGAAGATACGTGACTGGCAACGCTGCCGTGGTGCGACTCAGGACGAGAGGTCCCTACTCGCTCTGAGCACCATCAGCAACGGCAACACGATCAGCACCGTCGGTGCCCGTTCGTGCCGTAGACACCGTTGGCTCCGTTTCGTGCCGGCAGCACCCTGCGGGGCCCTGCGGCCCGGCCAGGCCCGTCCTTTGAGCGGCGCGGGCTCAGCGCCGGCGCTTCCACTCCTCGCGGGTCGGTAGACGGCCGGCCTTCCGAGCTGCGAGGACGCACTCGGTGTGCGCGTGACGGCGCTTCGACACGTCTCCCTCCGGTGCGACGAGCGCATGCTCGCTCGACGCGTGCAGGAGGCCGTCGCAGAACGGGCACACGTAGGTCTTCGCCTGCAGGCTCTGCGCCGACCGCATCTCCCACCAGCGGGCTGTCTCCACGCCTTCATCGTCGCGGACCAGGGTCGGCAGCCGCGCAGCCTCACGCGGTCGACCTTCGGATCCTCAAGCTCTACAAGAGGTCGAGAGGAGCCGTGACGGGCTGGCTGTGCTCGTCGCGAGCAGCCGCCGCTAGCCTGGGGCCGGTGCGCGCGTACGTTCGGAGCCTCGACCCGCACCTGTCGCGGCAGACATGGACGCTCAGCGGCGGCTTCGCGAACGCGTTCGGGAACGGCGTCGTCTATCCGTTCCTCCTGCTACCAGCTGCTGTTCATCATCGACGCCGTGACCTTCGCCGCGTACCTCGTTGCGCTCTGGTTCGTCCGTCAGCCGCCGCGTCCGCCACGGATCGACGCGACCGCCCGCCGCGGCGGGTACGCCGGCGTGCTGCGGCACAAGACGTTCGTCGGGTTCGTGCTGCTGAACGCGGCGGTGATCGGCCTCGGCTTCTCGCTCCTCGGCGACATCTTCCCGGCGTTCGCGAAGAACGAGGCGGGCGTGAGCGAGCGCGGGATCGGGCTCGCGTTCCTCGCGAACACGCTCGTGATCGTGATCGCGCAGCTGCCGGTTGCGAAAGCCCTCGAGGGCCGGCGGCGGATGGTCGCGTACACCGTCGAGGGTGGGTTCTGGGCCGTCGCGTGGGTGATCGTCTTCTTCGGCGGCCTCTGGCTCACCCGCCGCCGCGGCCGTGTTCGCGCTCGCGCTCGCGATCTTCGGCGTCGGCGAGTGCTTCCACGGGACGGTGCAGAACGCGCTGATCGCCGACCTGGCGAGGCCGGGGCTCCTGGGCCGCTACATGGCGCTGAACGGGTTCGCGTTCCAGCTCGGCGGGGCCGGCGGCCGCGCGGTCGGCGGTTTCGCGCTCGCGGCGATCGCACACGGGCTGTGGCTCATCGCGGCGGCGCTGGCGCTGGCGGGCGGCGGCGCGGCACTCGTCCTCGAGCGGTTCATCCCGGCGCCCCTCAGGCGCACGCCGCGGCGGGTGGCGGCGCCGGTCGCCGAGCCTGCGTAACAGGCGTCTGGCTTCGACGCCCACGAGGGCGCTCGGGCGTAGGTATCCTTACCTAGTCGCCCGAGTAAGGAGGAGCAAGTGGATGTCGCCGCGCGCGTCACCTCGAAGGGTCAGGTCACGATCCCGAAGGCGGTTCGAGACGCGCTCGGACTGCACGAGGGAGACGAGCTCGTCTTCCGTCTCGTCGGCGGCGACCGGGCGATCGTCGCCCGAACGCCGGCCCTCCTCGATCTCGCAGGGAGCGTTCCCGTGCCCGCGGCGGTGCGTGGGCTGTCGTGGGACGAGGTTCGCCGCCGCGCGTGGGCGGCGCAGACGCGCGGGTGACGGCGTTCGTCGACTCGAACGTCCTGATTCGTCACCTCACGGGAGATCCTCCCGATCAAGCCGAGCGGGCCACTGCCTTCCTCCGCGAGGCCGAGGAGTTGGTGCTTGTCGACCTGGTCGTCGCGGAGATCGTCTATGTCCTCGAGTCGGTGTACGAGGTCGAGCGCGACCGTGTCGCGGAGCTCGTTCGCGCGTGCCTCGGCTTCCCCGCAGTAACGGTGGCCGACAGGCTGCTCCTCCTGCGCACGCTCGAGCTGTACGAGCACTACCGGATCCACTTTGCCGAGTCCTATCTGGCGGCGTGCGCCGAGCTCTCAGCCGTCGGCGCCGTCGTCTCGTTCGACCGCGGGCTCGACCGAGTCGAGACGATCCAGCGGCTCGAGCCGCCGCCGGCGCCCGGGGTCTGACCCCGACACGCCGACGGACGCCGCAGCGACCGCCGGCGCCGGCGCTCATCGACGCCGGCCAGGTCGGTGTCTCTCGCGCCGGTCAGCCGAGCGACCAGAAGTCGCGCTGCTCGACGACGAGACCGTCGGGGTCGAAGCGGAGGAGCGAGACGCCCGCGAGCCTATCACGTGGCGCCGTCCGTCAGCACCGACTCGCCGTGCCACTCGACGGCGGCACGGTCGCCGTCGACGATCGGGTCGCCGAAGGTGCAGGTCGCCGACGCCTCGGCCGCGAACGTCGGCTCGACGTAGTCGCGCGGCGCCTGCGGGTCTCGAAACGGGTGCGACTGGAAATGCGCGCCCTCCGCATAGAGCGCGACGATCGGTTCCGGGTCGTGCGCCTCCCAGGACCGTTGCCAGGTCGAGCGCCAGCGCTCGGCGGCGTCGCGCGTCTTCATCGCTCGATCGTACGCCTCGCGCCGTCGCGCGACGGCCACACGCACCGTCGGCGAAGGCTGCCCTCGACGGCGGGCGACCGCATCGCTTGTCGGGTCGGGCGGCCCGCGTCTCCCGCCTAGGCTTCCGCGCGTGCCGCGACCGCGCCTCCTTCGCACGCTCGACCCTCAGCTCTCGCGCGACGTCTGGCTGCTCCAGCTCGGCGGGCTGATGAACTTCTTCGGGAACGGGATCGTGTTCCCGTTCCTCGTCATCTACCTCCACGACGTGCGCGGGTTCTCGCTGACGACGGCGGGGCTCGTCCTCGCCGCGTCGTCGGCCGCGCAGCTCGTCGTCGGGCATCGCCGCCGGCGCGCTGATCGACGTCGTCGGGCGCGCGGCGGCTGCTCGCGTCGGGCCTCGTCCTCCAGGGCGTCGGGCTTCGGGCTCTTTCCCGCTCGTGCACGAGCCGTGGCAGGCGTTCGCGCTGATCACGATCGAGGGCGCCGGCTCGGCCGCGTTCTGGCCGAGCCAGTCGACCCTCGTCTCGCGGCTCGTCGACGACCGCCGCCGCCACAGCGCGTTCGCGGTCCAGCGCGCGACGATGAACCTCGGGATCGGTCTCGGCGGCATCGTCGGCGGCCTGATCGTGACCGTCTCCGAACCCGACGTAGCTTCACCGTTCTGTTCCTCGTCGACGCCGTGACGTTCATCGCGTACGTCGGCGTGCTCGCGTTCGTCCCCGATCCCGGCGTTTCGCACGAGGAGGCCGCGCGGCCGGCGTCGTACGCGACGGTTCTCCGCCACCGGACGTTCGTCGCGCTGTGGACGCTCAACTTCGCCTTCGTCGCGGCGGGGATCGCGCTCTTCAACCTGATCCCGCCGTTCGTGCGCGACCACGCGGGCGTCAGCGAGCGCCAGATCGGCGTCTTCTTCTTCGTCAACACGATCGTGATCGTGCTCGTGCAGCTGCCGCTCTCGCGGTGGCTCGAGGGACGGAGGCGCCTGCGCGCGATCACGATCATGCCGCTGCTCTTCGCGGCCGCGTGGCTCGTCGTCGACGCCGCGGGCTACTGGCTCGACGCGACGGCGGCGTTCGGGTGCTGCTCGTCGCGGCGCTGATGCTCGGGATCGGCGAGTGCTTCCACGGCCCGGCGCACATCGCGCTCGATCGCGGACATCGGGCCGGCGCATCTCCGCGGGCGGTACTTCGCGGTCCACAGCCTGTCGTGGGGGCTCGCCGGCGCGCTCGGCCCCGCGATCGGCGGCGCGATCCTCGACCACAAGCCGTTCGCGCTCTGGCCGCTCGCCGCGGCCGTCTGCCTCGCGGCCGGCGCCGGCTGGTTCACGCTCCAGCGGTTCCTCCCGCCGCGCCTGCAGCGGATCCCGCGCGACGACGACGGGGCGGCGGCCGTCGCCGAGCCCGCCGCCGGCTGATGCGCTCGCTCTCGGCGCTCCGCAATCGGAACTTCCGGCTCTTCTTCGTCGGCCAGGCGACGTCGCTCCTCGGCGACGGCATGGTCGGCGTCGCGCTCTCGTTCGCCGTGCTCGACCTGACCGGAAATCCCGCCGACCTCGGGTGGGTCTTCGCCGCGAGCTCGATCCCGCTCGTCGGCTTCCTGCTCGTCGGCGGCGTCTTCGCCGATCGGCTCCCGCGCCAGGCCGTGATGGTCGTCGCCGACCTCGCACGCTTCGGCGCGAAGGCTGGGCAGGGCACGCTTCTGATCACGGGCCACGCCGAGCTGTGGCAGATCGTCGTCCTCCAGGTCGTCCACGGGACCGCGACGGCGTTCTTCAACCCATCGCTGACGGGGCTCACACCACACCTCGTCGCCGGCGAGGAGCTTCAGCAGGCGAACGCGTTGCGTGGGCTCGCGCAGAGCGGCGGCTCTATCGCCGGACCGGCGATCGCCGCCGTCCTCGTCGCGACCGTCGGGTCGGGGTGGGCGCTTGCAATCGACGGGCTGACGTTCCTTGTGAGCGCCGCTTGCCTCGCCGCGCTTCGGCTGCCGCCGCACGTCAAGGCCGCTCCACAGCGATTCCTCCACGACCTGCACGAGGGGTGGCGCGAGTTCACCGCGCGAACGTGGCTGTGGGTCGGCGTGTGTGGCGCCGGGGTCCTGAACATGTGCGCCCAGCCGTTCCTCGTCCTCGGCGCCGCGATCTCGAAGGAGTCACTCGGCGGCGCCGGCGCGTGGGGGCTGATCCTCTCGGCGCTCGGAGTCGGCAGCCTCGTCGGCGGCGTCGTCGCGCTGCGCATCCGACCACGCCGTCCGTTCGTCACGGCCTTTGCGCTCTACCTGCCCTTCGCCCTCCCGAGCCTGCTTCTCGCCGCCGGCGCGGGCGCGGGAGGCGTCGCCGCGGCCGCGCTCGTTTCCGGCGCGGGGCTGATTATCGGGAACTCCGTGTGGGAGACGACGCTCCAGCAGCACGTGCCGGACGCCGTCCTGTCGAGGGTCACCGCCTACGACTGGTTCGGGTCGGTCGTCGCGACGCCGATCGGGAACGCGTTGATCGGGCCGCTCGTCGTTCTCCTCGGCACCAGCGGGACGCTCTTCGCTGCGGGCATCACGATCCTCGTTTCCGGCGCGATCGTGCTGTCTCTGCCGAGCATCCGGGCGGTGCGACGGGTGGGGTGAACGGAGGCAGGGCGGCTACAGTGTCGAAGATGCTGCCGATGAGCCCGACGACCCGCTCAGTCCGAGCGCCGCAGATGCCGAGCCTGCCCCGCATCCGGCGCCCGCGCAGTCGCGAAGTCGCGACGGTCGTCGCGCGGCCGCAGGTCGCCGCAGCCGGCTGAGCTCACCGCCGCCGGCCTGACCTGGATCCACCTCGACACGCCGTCGATCGAGCACGCGCAGGAGCTCGCCGACGCGCTTCGGCTGGCACCCGCTCGACGTCGAGGACGTGCTGTCGAAGCGCCAGCGGCCGAAGGTCGACGACTACACCGACGAGGGCTACCTCTTCGGCGTCCTCCACTTCCCGGTCTACGACAAGGCGATCCAGCGACTGAACGCGGCCGAGCTCGACGTCTTCGTCGGGCCTGACTATCTCGTCACGCTGCCGGCGGTCGAGCTGCTGCCGGTGACGCGCCTCTTCCGCCGCTGCGAGGACGACGAGTCCTTTCGCGAGCAGCTCTTCTCGAAGGGCTCCGGCCGGCTGCTGTACGAGGTGCTCGACGACCTGTTCGACTACTGCTTCCCGATCCTCGACAAGATCGGGCACAAGCTCGACTCGCTCGAGGACGACGTGTTCGAGGGCCGCTCCGACGAGGTGGTGCGCGACATCTCGAACGTCAAGCAGGAGATCATCAGCTACCGCAAGATCATCAAGCCGGAGCGGTCGACGCTGCGGCTGCTCGAGCGGCACGTGGAGCGCTTCCTGCCGGAGGAGCTCGAGCTCTACTTCGACGACATCGTCGACGCGTCCGAGCGCGTCTGGGACATCCTCGACAACTACAAGGAAGTCGTCGAGGCGCTCGAGCAGACGAACGAATCCGTGATCTCGCACCGCCAGAACGACGTGCTGCGGATCCTGACGACGTTCAGCGTCGTCCTGCTCCCGCTGACGCTCATCACCGGGCTTCTTCGGCATGAACGTGCACTTCCCCGGCTTCGAGAGCGGCGTGGGCGTTCTGGACGATCTTCACCGGGATGTGCCTGGCGTTCGTCAGCATGCTCGTGTTCTTCCGCTGGAAGCGCTGGCTGTGAGCGTGCGACGCGCCTGACCGCGCGCAGAGGCGGCTCCCGCAGCCCGTGGCGGACGATCGTCGACTGGATCGCGTCACGTCGTGGTCGCGGCCGCGTGCGTCCTCGCGTTCGAGGCCAGGTCGCGAAGCCGTTCCGGATCCCGTCGTCGTCGATGGAGCCGACGCTGCACTGCGCGAAGCCCGGCCCGTGTTGCCTCGGCTCGATCAACGACCGCGTGATCGCGAACCGCCTCGCGTACCGCTTCGGCGACGCCGCGGCGGGGGCAGATCGTCGTCTTCCGGGCGCCCGCCGCGGCCGACCGGTGCGGCTGGGCGAGCGGCGGGTCGATCTTCGTCAAGCGGCTGGTCGGCATGCCCGGCGATCGCGTATGCAGCGCGGCGAGCTACGTCTACGTCGACGGACGCCGGCTGCGTGAGCCGTACGTCCGCCCCGAGCTGCGCGACGACCGGACGCAGACGTGGCGTCGTTCCGGCCGGCCACTACTTCTTCCTCGGCGACGACCGCGCGCACTCGTGCGACTCGCGCACGTGGGGCGCCGTGCCGCGGAGCGAGCCTCATCGGCCCGGTCGTCTTCACGTACTGGCCGTCGAACCGCATCGGAAGGCCGTAGCGCGGTCGCGGTTGGCGACGAGCGCGGTGGGTGGCGTCGCGCGCGGTGGGTGACTCGGCCGCCTGCAGCGTGGCCGCCCACGACGTCGGCGGCGTGGCCGGCTCGCACGGGTGTGCGAGGCGTAGCCGGCGCAGACAGGTGTGCGCAAGATGGCGCGAAGTTTTTGCGGACGACAGCTTGCGCGGCAGCCCACGGCGGGCCACGATTCTGGTGGGTGGAGGGTGGTTCTTCCCCACCCAGGGTGGGGTGTAAGACGAGATCGCGCCGCATGACGCCGCGCCGCTCGTGAACGCGGTCAGCCGCTGCGGCGCAGCCGCCGGAAGTAGCGCCGGCTGACGGCGACGTGGAGCTGCGACTGCACCGGGTAGAGGAGCGCGGAAGTCGCGGCGCGTAGCCGCGGACGACGACGCGCGCGGTGCCGTCCGACTGCTCCCACGCGATGGTGCCGGAGGCGCGGCGCGTGAAGATGCCGCCGACGATCGTGCGCGCGTCGCCCTCGCGCGGGCCGAACCGCATCAGCGCCAGGCCCTCGTCCGAACGGGCGGACGGCATCGCGGCGGAAGCTCACCGCGCCGAGTCGTCATGCCGACGCAGCTCGTCCCAGTAGAGGCGCTCGCGCTCCTCCGGCGCGACCGCCGGCGCGGGCGCCTCCTGGACCGAGTCGATCGTGCGGACCTGCGGCGTCGCCTCGGCGTCGGCGAGCGCGCGCGCGCGGCGTCGTCGAAGCGGCGTCAGCGTCAGCGGAACGAGCTCGCGGATCGACGTCGTCGCGCGCGACGGTCGGGTGCGGAGGCCCTCCACGAGCGGCCGCGCAACGGCGGCGTCGACCGGCGTCACGAGGTGGAGCCAGAGCGACGAGAGCCTCGGCGTCAGCACCGGGACGGAGACGATGCGGGGACGGCGGCCGAGGAGGCGCGCGATCCGCTCGATCATCTCGCGGTAGCTCATCACCTCGGGCCCGCCGACGTCGAAGGACCGCCCGAACGCGCGCTCGTCGCCGCAGACGCCGGCGAGGTACGCGACGACATCGTCGAGTGCGACCGGCTGCGTCGACGTCTCGACCCACCGCGGAGTGACCATGACCGGCAGGCGGCGGACGAGCGCGACGATCGTCTCGAACGCGGCGCTCCCCGCGCCGACGACCATCGCCGCGCGCAGCGTCGTGACCGGGACGGCGCCCGACGCCAGCGCGCCCGCGGTCTCGCCTCGGCTCCGAGAGGTGCGCGGAGCGCGCCGTCGCCCTCGTCGCCGAGGCCGCCGAGGTAGACGATCTGCCGCGCCCCCACCCGCTCGGCGGCGGCGGCGACCGTTCGCGCCGCGAGGAGGTCGCGCTGCTCGAAGTCCGCGCTTCCGAGGGAGTGGACGAGGTAGGCGACAACGTCGGTCGCCCGCGACCGCCGCAGCGACCGCGTCGGCGTCGGTCGCGTCGGCGGCGACCCACCGGACTCGCGAGTCGTCGTCGGCGTCGCGCGCTCGCCTGACACCGCCACGACCTCGTGATCGCGCGCCAGCGCCGGGACGAGCGCGCGCCCGATCGTTCCCGTCGCCCCCAACACCGTCACCCGCACGGACGCCAGAGTAGGCGAACTACGATCGCCGGATGCCGAAGCCGCTGTGGGCGCCGTGGCGCCTCGAGTACATCCAGCAGGCGGACGAGACGCCGGGCTGCATCTTCTGCACCGTCGAGGAGTCGATGCTGGTACGCCGCGGCGAGAAGGCGCTCGTGCTGCTGAACCGCTTCCCGTACTCGCCCGGTCACCTGCTCGTCGCTCCGACACGCCACGTCGGGTCGTTCGGCGACCTGTCGGAGAACGAGGCCCTTTCGATCCACCGCCTGGCCGCCGCGGGCATCGCCGCCCTGACGGCGGAGTACGCGCCGCACGGCTTCAACCTCGGCTGGAACCTCGGCCGCGTCGCCGGCGCCGGGATCGAGGATCACGTTCACCTCCATGTCGTGCCGCGCTGGTCCGGCGACACGAACTTCATGCCCGTGCTCGCCGACGTGCGCGTGCTCCCCGAGGCGCTCGAGGCGTCGCGCGAGCGACTGCGGGGTGCGTGGCCCGACTGAGGTGTGACGGCAGGAGGGGGACGCGGCCGCCGCGTCCCGACAAAGACCGAAGAGCTCGTTCAGAGAACGCGTCTCATTCTGAGGCCGAGTTCTTAGCCGGATGGCTAGTGGTCTGCGCCGGGGCAAGCGGTTACCGTTCGGACTCGGGTAGCAGTAGTGCCGCGCTAATCCCCCTCGGTCGCGGCACGGGCTTCCCGGACGAGGGGGGCGGGCGGCGCGCTCGATCGGGACTCGCGGCGATCGGCTACCACGAGGCGTCGGTCACCCGCCCCCTCCCTCGCCCTCGCCACGCGACATGACCGCGGTGCTGCGAGTTGCGGTGGCCGCGGGAGGAAAGCCATCATCCAGGGATGGCGAACGGAGCGACGGCCGGTGGCCGCTGATCACGGGGCAGGCGCCGTACGGCTCGACAAGTGGCTCTGGGCGGCGCGGTTCTTCAAGAGCCGCGGCCTTGCGACCGAGGCCGTCAACGGCGGCCGCGTCCACGTGAACGGTGCGCGGGCGAAGCCGGCGAAGGACGTGCGCCCGGGCGACGTCGTCGACGTGACGGTCGGCGAGGACCGTCGCACCGTGACCGTCCGCGCAACCGCCGAGCGACGCGGTCCGGCGAGCGTGGCCGCGACGCTGTACGAGGAGACGGCCGAGTCGCTCGAGGCTCGCGCGCGCCGCGCCGAGGAGCGGCGTCTCGCGCGCCCGCCGGGCGCAGAGCTCGTCGGAAGGCCGACGAAGCAGGACCGACGCAGGCTCGACGCCCTCCGCAGGTCGCAGCGGCGCG
>CAVUKP010000007.1:0-60547 GCA_963742135.1 uncultured Thermoleophilia bacterium
GGCCTCAAGCGCTACCGGACGATCGACATCGCACCGTCCGGCCGGTCACGCGCGAGGCCTACGAGCGGGACACGCTCCTCCAGGCGCTCGAGGAGATCGGCCAGGACGGCGGCTCGCTCGACTTCGGGAGCCTCGACCTCACCTTCGGCGGCGAGCCCGCGCTCTCAGACGAGCCGCAGGGCCACGAGGCCGGCGAGGCCGAGGAGATCCCCGAGGTCGACTCGCCGCTCGACGACTAGTCGGTAACTCGCGGAGGCGCCGGCCAAGCCGGCGCCTCCGCGTCTTTTGCCCGCTAATCGAAACAGGCGCGGATCTGGCGACGCTGCTTCGCGGTCGGCGGGCTCGACCACGTCGCGTAGACGGTGTCGAGGAGCCGGTCAGGGCGCTGGGAGAGGCCCGCTGCGAGCGCGTCGCGGCGCGCTTTCTTGGCCAGATCTGCGGTGCGGAAGACGCTAACGCCGGCGCCGTTCGCTCCGCGGCCCGGCGCGCGGAAGGCGACGTTGAGCGAGGAGCCGTCGACGTGCTCCGGGCGTTCGACTCCGGGAGGTAGCTCTCCGCCGGTCACAAGGCCGAGCCGCGACAGGCATGGGCGCGCGTCCTTCAGCGTGTCGCGCGGATCCTTCGACCCGCCTCCGCACCCGCCTGCGACGACGAGCAGCGCCGCAACCGCCGTCCGCGCGACCGTCTGTCGGCCCACGGCGGCATCCTACGACTCGCGCGACCATCGAGCCTCTAGGCTCGTCCCGGTGGCGGTCGAGCGTCTTCCGGTGGCCGTGGTCGGCGGCGGCCAGGCGGGGCTGGCGGTCAGCCGCGAGCTGACGGAGCTCGGCGTCGTGCACGCCGTGCTCGAGCGTGGACGCGTCGGGCAGGCGTGGAGGGATCGCTGGGACAGCTTCTGCCTGGTGACGCCGAACTGGACGGTGCAGCTTCCCGGGCACGCCTACGACGGCGACGACCCGGACGGCTTCATGCCGCGCGACGCTGTCGTGGCCCACCTCGGGCGCTACGCGTCCGGCTTCGGCTCCCCCGTTCGCGAGGGGGTCGACGTGACGTCGGTGGCACCGCTCGGCGGCGGGAGCGGCTTCACGCTCGAGACGTCGTCCGGAACGCTCGAGGCCGACGCCGTCGTGATCGCGACCGGAACCTACCGCCGACCGCACCGACCGGCTGCCCTGGCGGGGTTGCCTCCGAGCGTGTCGGTCATCGACGCCGGCGACTACCGCTCGGAGCGCGATCTGCCCGACGGCGCCGTGCTCGTCGTCGGCAGCGGGCAGACCGGCTGTCAACTCGCCGAGGAGCTGCACGCGGCGGGACGACGCGTCGTGGTCGCGTGCGGTCGCGCGCCGTGGCTGCCGCGAAGGATCGGAGACCGCGATCTGATGTGGTGGGCGCTCGAGACGGGCTTCCTCGACGCGCCCGTCGGCTCGCTCCCCGCGCCGGAGGCGCGGCTGTGGGCGAACCTCCTCGCGACCGGGCACCGCGGCGGGCACGACCTCCACCTCCGCGTCCTGCGCGACCTCGGCGTCACGCTCACCGGCCACCTCGCCGGCGCCGACGACAGTCACGCGTACTTCGCACCCGATCTCGCCGACAGCGTCGGCTGGGGCGACGAGCGCTACCGCCAGTTCGCGGGGCTCGTGCGGCGCGTCGTCGCCGAGCGGGGGCTCGACGACCCGGGGCTCGACGAGCCGCCGCGGTTCGACGGCGAGGCGCCGGAGCGGCTGTCGCTGCGCGACGTCGGCATGGTCGTCTTCGCCTGCGGCTTCCGGCCCGACTACCGCAGCTGGATCGCGCCGCCGGACGCGTTCGACGAGCTCGGGTTCCCGCGGCAGCGCGACGGCGCGAGCACCGTCGTCCCCGGCCTCCACTTCGTCGGCGTCCACTTCCTGCGCAAGCGGAAGTCCGCGCTGCTGATCGGCGTCGGCGAGGACGCCGCCATCGTCGCCCGCTCGATCGCGGGGTAGCGCGACCCTCGCCGACGTCGTTTACAGATACGCTGCAAAACGGCTGCTACAACGGGTCGCCGTGACGCGGGTCGTCCTCCTCTTCCTCGCGCTGCTCGCGCTCGTCGGCGGCGCGGCGGCGAAGCGCGCGCCGGCGGCGGCCTCGCAGCTTCCGTGCGGGCTGCCGGACCGGCAGCCGCTGTGGGTCGACTTCGCCGACGGCGTCGGTGCCGTTCTGGTCGACCGTCTTCGCGCGGCCGGGGATCGTCGCCGGCGCGGCGAACTTCATCGTCCCGCCGCAGCTCCGGGCCGGCGGCGCGAAGACGATCTACTTCGACCTCAACTTCCACGTCCGGATGGGGTCGCCGTCGGCGCCGGTCGATCCGGCGTCGGTCACCGATCGCGCGGACAGGCTGTTCGACACCGCCGCGCAGTCGTCCGGCGTGCGACCGCCCGCTGATCGCGCTGAACGAGCTGTTCGGAGCGCAGACGCCGACGCCGTGGACGCCGACGACGGCGCAGTACCGCGCGAACGTGCTCGCGTTCGTCCAGCGGCTGGCCGAGCGCGGCGCCCGGCCGTTCCTGCTCCTCTCGAACCGCCCGTACACCCACGGCGAGGCCGGCGACTGGTGGCTCCAGGTCGCGCGCTACGCCGACCTCGTGCCCGAGGTGTACTTCAGCGGCCCGTCGGTGTGGAAGCAGGGAGTGAGCAAGGGGTCGCTGCGGCTGCGCTCGACCCTCCGGACGCGGATCGCGACCTCGACGGAGATCGGCGTCCCGCCGACGCGGATCGGCGTCATGCTGACCTTCAGCTCGACGCCGAAGGCCGGCGGGCGCGAGGGGCTCGCGCCGCTGTCGCGCTGGCTCGACGTCGTGAAGTGGGAGGCGCTCGCCGCGAAGGCCGTCGCGCGCGACACCGAGGATCGCCAGCGTCTGGTCGTGGGGGTGGGGAACGTGGAGCGTGGCCGGACAACGACCCGGACAAGCCGCTCGCGGCCTGCGTCTGGCTGTGGACGCGAGACGCGTCGCTCTGCGACGCGCCCGGCGCGGCCGCGGGGAAGGGCTTCGACATCTCGCTCGCCGTCGGCGGCGCGATTCCGGCCGGTGCCCTGTGCGTGCTCGGCGAGGCGTCGCTGTGGCGTTCGGTCGTCACGGCGCTGACGCGCGTCACCGACGATGCGGAGATCGCGACGAGCGCGGCCTCCAGCGACTCGTCCTCGCGGAGGCGGCCAACGTCGTCCACCGACCGCGTCCTCGCTGCCGAGCGTGCCGTCGTCGCCGACCGCTTCGGCGGCAGTCGCGCCGCCTACGTCGCCGCGCTCAACGCGCCCGGGCGCGACCGCTGCGACCGCGCGCGCGATCCTCGCCGACGAGCTGCGGCGCCGGCAGATCTCCGCGTCACTCCGGATCGCGGCGCCGCGATCCGTCGACGTCGCCGACTACTACGCCCGCTACGACGCTGCATCCGGCGCGGCTCGTCCGCTCGTCACGGCCGCTCGCGTGGCTCGGCGGCCGCCGCAGCCGGCGTCGCGCTCGCCGCGACCGCGCCCGAGCGCGTGTTCGGCTTGCGCGCGAACGCGCCGGCGGTCGTCGACGGCGCGACGGTCACCGCCGCGGGCGAGACGGCGCCGCTCGGATCCTTTCCGCTTGCCGCGGCCGCGCCCACGCTCCGCGCGGCGCTGACCGAGGTCGCGCGCGTCGACGCGTATCGCACGTGGCTCTCGCGCCGCGGCGAACCAGGCGCTCCCGCGGCTCGAGTGCGCCAGCGACATCTTTCCGCAGCCGACGCCCGTCGACCTCACCGATTGGCTACCCTTCCTGGCGCTCGGATAGCTCGACCACCGGTGAGACAGGGGTTTGACGGCCTTACGCCGCTTCGCTACCATGCCTCGCCGGTTCGGCTGGAGCCGTGCGCTCCGCCGGCCTTTCGTCTGTAACGACCTCTATACGACCGAACGGAGAACTTCAGCCCCAGCGTGCGCACGCCGCGCGGGAGGAAGAAACCAGAGATGCCGACCGTCAATCAGCTCATCCGCAAGGGCCGCACCTCGAAGGCGGACAAGACGAAGACGCCCGCGCTCCAGGGTGCTCCCCAGCGCCGCGGCGACGCCGGTCGACCTCACGAGCTGGCTATCCTTCCTCGCGCTCGGCTAGCCCCTCGGCAGGCGCGGAGCGCGGTTGACGGACTCGGGCCGCTTCGCTACCATGCCTCGCTGGTTCGGCTGGAGCCATGCGCTCCGCCGGCCTTTCGTCTGTAACGACCTCTATACGACCGCAACGGAGACCTCAGCCTCAGCATGCCGACCGTCAATCAGCTCATTCGCAAGGGCCGCACCTCGAAGGCGGACAAGACCAAGACGCCTGCGCTGCAGGGCGCGCCGCAGCGGCGCGGTGTCTGCACGCGCGTCTCGACGATGACGCCGAAGAAGCCGAACTCGGCGCTGCGGAAGATCGCGCGCGTCCGGCTGACGAACGGGATCGAGGTCGGGACGTACATCCCCGGCGAGGGGCACAACCTGCAGGAGCACTCGGTCGTGCTCGTCCGCGGCGGCCGCGTCAAGGACCTGCCGGGGTACCGCTACAAGGTCATCCGCGCCGCGCTCGACGCCTCCGGCGTCGCCGACCGCAAGCAGGGCCGCTCGAAGTACGGGGCGAAGAGGAGCTCGCTAATGCCTCGCCGCGCCGAGATCCAGCCGCGCCCGATCGACGCGGACCCCGTGTACGAGAGCCAGCTCGTGACGCAGCTGACCAACCGCGTGATGCTCGACGGCAAGAAGGCGGTCGCCGAGGCGATCGTCTACCGCGCCCTCGAGAAGGTGGGCGAGCGCACCGGCCGGCCGCCGGTCGAGGTGCTCGATCAGGCCGTGAAGACGGTCACGCCGGTGCTCGAGGTGCGCAGCCGCCGCGTCGGCGGCGCGAACTACCAGGTTCCCGTCGAGGTTCCGCAGCGGCGCGGCCGCACGCTCGCGCTGCGCTGGCTCGTCACGTTCTCGCGCTCGCGGCGCGAGAAGCACATGAGCGACAAGCTCGCCGGCGAGATCCTCGACGCGCTCGAGTCGCAGGGGAACGCGTTCAAGCGCAAGGACGACATGTACCGGATGGCGCAGGCCAACAAGGCGTTCGCGCACTACCGCTGGTAAGGGAGAGATTTGGCAGTCACGGAGACAAGGGTCGCGCTGGACCGCGTCCGCAACATCGGGATCATGGCCCACATCGATGCGGGCAAGACCACGACGACGGAGCGGATCCTCTACTACACGGGCCGCACCCACAAGATGGGCGAGGTGCACGAAGGCGCCGCGACGATGGACTGGATGGCGCAGGAGCAGGAGCGCGGCATCACGATCACGTCGGCGGCGACGACGGCGTCGTGGCGCGACCATCGCGTCAACATTATTGATACGCCCGGGCACGTGGACTTTACCGTCGAGGTCGAGCGCAGCCTGCGTGTCCTCGACGGCGCGGTCGCCGTCTTCGACTCGGTCGCCGGCGTCCAGCCGCAGTCCGAGACGGTGTGGCGGCAGGCCGACAAGTACAAGGTCCCGCGGATCGCGTTCATCAACAAGATGGACCGCACCGGCGCGAACTTCTTCGCCGCCGTCCAGTCGATGCGCGACCGGCTCGGCGCGAACCCGGTGCCGATCCAGATCCCGATCGGCCAGGAGGACCAGCACGTCGGCGTGGTCGACCTCGTCGAGATGCGGGCGATCGTCTACAAGGACGATCTCGGGCAGGAGTTCGAGGTCACCGACGTGCCGCCGGAGCTGCTCGAGCAGGCCCGGGAGTATCACCACCAGCTCGTCGACGTCACCTCGACGTACGACGACGAGGTGCTGGAGACCTACCTCGAGGACGAGAACTCGGTCACCGCCGAGATGATCCGGCGTGCGCTCCGCGCCGGCACGCTCTCGGGCGAGATCACACCGGTGCTGCTCGGCTCCGCCTTCAAGAACAAGGGCGTGCAGCCGCTCCTCGACGCCGTCGTCGACTACCTCCCGAGCCCGCTCGACGTGCCGCCGATGATGGGCCTCGACCCGAAGTCGGGTGCGGAGGTCACGCGGGAGCCGTCGGTGGAGGAGCCGTTCTCGGCGCTCGCCTTCAAGGTGATGAGCGACCCGTACGTCGGCAAGCTCACCTACTTCCGCGTCTACAGCGGCCAAATCAAGGCCGGAGACCGCGTGGTCAACACGACGACCGGCAAGACCGAGCGCATCGGCCGCATCCTGCAGATGCACGCGAACCACCGCGAGGAGCGCGACGAGATCGGCGCGGGCGACATCGCCGCCGGCGTCGGCCTCAAGTCGACGACGACGGGCGACACGCTCTCGGTCGAGAGCGCGCCGATCGTCCTCGAGTCGATGACGTTCCCGGACCCGGTGATCTCGGTCGCGGTCGAGCCGAAGTCGAAGGCCGACCAGGACAAGCTGTCGTCGGGCCTCGCGCGACTCGCCGACGAGGATCCGACGTTCCGCGTCACCTCCGACGAGGAGACGGGGCAGACGCTGATCGCCGGGATGGGCGAGCTGCACCTCGAGATCATCATCGATCGCCTGAAGCGCGAGTTCAGCGTCGACGCCAACATCGGCCGCCCGCAGGTCGCCTACCGCGAGACGATCTCGAAGCCGGCCGAGCGCGTGCAGGGGCGGTTCGTGCGCCAGACCGGCGGCTCGGGCCAGTACGGCGACGCCGTCATCAACCTCCTCCCGCAGAGCCCCGGCGAGGGGTACGTGTTCCAGGACAAGATCGTCGGCGGGAAGATCCCGAAGGAGTACATCCCGGCGATCAACGCCGGCATCCAGGAGGCGATGGGCAGCGGCATCCTCGCCGGTTACCCCGTCGTCGACGTGATGGTGGAGCTCATCGAAGGCTCGTACCACGACGTCGACTCGAGCGAGCGCGCGTTCAAGATCGCCGGCTCGATGGCGTTCAAGGAGGCGATGAAGCGTGCGAAGCCGAAGCTGCTCGAGCCGGTCATGGCCGTCGAGGTCACGACGCCCGAGGACTACCTCGGCGACGTCATGGGCAACCTGAACAGCCGTCGCGGGCGCATCGAGGACATGCAGCCCGTCGGCAACGCCCAGGTGATCAAGGCGAGCGTCCCGCTCTCGGAGATGTTCGGCTACGCCACCGATCTGCGCTCGATGACGCAGGGCCGCGCAGATTTCACGATGCAGTTCGACCGCTATGAGGAAGTTCCCGCGTCGATCGCCACCGAGATCACCGAGCAGGGTGGCTCGGCCTCGTAACAGGACCTAACGGAGGATTACAGGAATGGGCAAGCAGAAGTTCGAGCGCACGAAGCCGCACCTCAACGTCGGCACCATCGGTCACATCGACCACGGGAAGACGACGCTCACGGCCGCGATCACGAAGGTGCTGGCCGAGCAGGGGCAGGGCAACACGCAGGTGCGCGACTTCGCGTCGATCGACAACGCTCCCGAGGAGCGCCAGCGCGGCATCACGATCAACACCGCGCACGTCGAGTACGAGACGGCGAACCGCCACTACGCGCACGTCGACTGCCCTGGCCACGCCGACTACATCAAGAACATGATCACCGGCGCGGCGCAGATGGACGGCGCGATCCTGGTCGTGAGCGCCGCCGACGGGCCGATGCCCCAGACGCGCGAGCACATTCTCCTCGCGCGCCAGGTCGAGGTGCCGTACATCGTCGTCGCGCTCAACAAGGCCGACATGGTCGACGACGAGGAGCTCCTCGAGCTCGTCGAGCTGGAGGTCCGCGAGCTGCTCTCCAAGTACGAGTTCCCGGGCGACGACATCCCCGTCGTTCGCGTCTCGGCGCTGAAGGCGCTCGAGGGCGACGCCGAGTGGACGCCGAAGATCCTCGAGCTCATGGAGGCGGTCGACACCTACATCCCGGAGCCGGTCCGCGACGCGGACAAGCCGTTCCTGATGCCGATCGAGGACGTGTTCACGATCACCGGCCGCGGCACGGTCGTCACCGGCCGCGTCGAGCAGGGCAAGATCGAGGTCGGCACCGAGATCGAGATCGTCGGCATCCACCCGCAGGTCGCGAAGACGGTCGTCACGGGCCTCGAGATGTTCCAGAAGTCGCTCGACTTCGCGCAGGCAGGCGACAACGCCGGCGCGCTCCTCCGCGGTGTCAAGCGCGAGGAGGTCGAGCGCGGCCAGGTGCTCGCGAAGCCCGGCTCGATCACGCCGCACACGCACTTCAAGGCCGAGGTGTACGTCCTCTCCAAGGACGAGGGCGGCCGCCACACGCCGTTCTTCAACAACTACCGCCCGCAGTTCTACTTCCGCACGACGGACGTGACGGGCGCCGTGAAGCTGCCGGAGGGCCAGGAGATGGTCATGCCGGGCGACAACACGAACATGGAGATCGAGCTCATCCAGCCGATCGCCATGGATCAGGGCCTCCGGTTCGCGATCCGCGAGGGCGGCCGCACCGTGGGCGCCGGCGTCGTCACCGAGATCATCAAGTAGCGATCGGCCGAAGGAAGAGAGCAGAGAGACATGGCACAGGGGAAGATCCGGATCCGCCTGAAGGGCTACGACCACCAGCAGCTGGACCGGTCGGCCCAGTCGATCGTCGAGACCGCGCAGCGCTCGGGCGCGACGATCACTGGGCCGGTCCCCCTTCCGACCGAGAAGAACGTGTACTGCGTGATCAGGAGCCCGTTCAAGGACAAGGACTCGCGCGAGCACTTCGAGGTGCGGACGCACAAGCGCCTGATCGACATCCACAGCCCGAACCCGAAGACGATCGACCAGCTCATGCGGCTCGATCTCCCGGCGGGCATCGACATCGAGATCAAGCTCTAGACCCGAAGGCGACGGAGATGGCGAAGGGAATTCTGGGACGCAAGCTGGGAATGACGCAGATCTTCGACGAGGAGAGCGGCAACGTCACGCCAGTCACCGTGATCGCCGCCGGGCCGTGCCCCGTGGTGCAGGTGAAGACGCGCGACACCGACGGCTACGACGCGGTCCAGCTCGCCTTCGACGAGGTGCCGGAGCGGAAGCTCACGCGGCCGGAGCTCGGGCACCTGCGGAGGCACGGGATCTCGCCGCACCGGAGGCTCGTGGAGTTCCGCGGCGCGATCGACGGCGCGTTCGAGGGCGAGACCGTGACGGTCGCCGTCTTCGAGCCCGGCGACAAGATCAAGGTGTCGGGGACGGGGATCGGAAAGGGCTTCCAGGGCACGATCAAGCGCCACAACTTCAGCTCCGGCCCGCGGTCGCACGGGTCGCACAACATCCGCAAGCCGGGCTCGATCGGCGCGTCGGCCACGCCTTCGCGCGTCTTCAAGGGGATCAAGATGGCCGGCCGGATGGGCGGGAAGCGCGTCACGCAGCTCGGCCTCACCGTGCACGGCGTCGACGCCGAGAACAACCTCCTGCTCGTGAAGGGCGCCGTCCCCGGCGCGAAGAACGGGATCGTGGAGGTGCGGGCCTGATGGCGACGACCCTCAGCGCGCCGGTCCTCGGCGCCGACGGCAGCCCGGCTCGCGACGTGCAGCTCGAGGAGGCCGTCTTCGCGGCCGAGCTGAAGCCGCACCTCGTGCACGAGGCCGTGCGCGCGGAGCAGAACGCGCTTCGCGCGGGGACGTTCGCGACGAAGAGCCGTGGCCTCGTCTCGGGCGGCCGCGCCAAGCCGTGGCGCCAGAAAGGCACCGGGCGCGCCCGCGCCGGCACGAGTCGCGCCGCGCAGTTCACCGGCGGCGGCCACGCGTTCGCGAAGACGCCGCGGACGTTCATCCAGAAGGTGAACCGCAAGGCTCGCCGCGCGGCGTTCCGGTCGGCGCTCGGCGCGCACGCACAGGGCGGCACCCTCGCCGTTGTCGATGCAGCGTCCTTCGACGCGCCCTCGACGAAGCGCGCCGCCGACCTCGTTGCCGCGTGGGAGAAGCGCGCGCCCCTCGTCGTCGTGTGCACCCCCGAGGATGAAGCGGTAGCGAAGTCGTTCCGCAACCTCGAGCGTGTTGCAGTGGTCACGCCGTCGGAGCTCGAGATCGGCGCGGTCGTGTGGGCACGGTCGCTGCTCGTCACGGAGGCGGCGCTGCCCCTCGTCCAGGGGAGGGCCGAGTAGATGGACGCGTCGCAGATCATCCTGGCGCCGGTCGTGTCGGAGAAGAGCTACCAGGGCACGGGCGCCGGCCGCTACACGTTCCGCGTGCACTCGCACGCGCACAAGACGCAGGTGCGCCAGGCGATCGAGGAGCTCTTCGGCGTCAACGTCACGCGCGTCAACATCGTGAAGGTGCAGCCGAAGCCCAAGCGGCGCGGCCTCTTCCGCGGCACGCGGCCCGGATGGAAGAAGGCGATCGTCCAGCTGCGCGCCGGCGAGACCATCGACTTCTTCGAGGGAGCAGAGATCTGATGCCGGTCCGTCGCTTCAAGCCGACGAGCCCCGGTCGCCGCTTCATGACCGTCTCCGACTTCGCGGACGTGACGAAGTCGAAGCCGGAGAAGGCGCTGACCGAGAAGCTCACCAAGAAGGGCGGCCGCAACAACAACGGCCGGATCACGACGCGCCACCAGGGCGGCGGCCACAAGCGCCGCTACCGGATCGTCGACTTCAAGCGCAGGAAGGACGGCATTCCGGCCAAGGTCGCCGCCGTCGAGTACGACCCGAACAGGTCGGCGCGGATCGCGCTGCTCCATTACGCAGACGGCTTCAAGTCGTACATTCTCGCCCCCGCCGGCCTGCGCGTGGGCTCCTTCGTCCAGTCGGGCGTCGGCTCCGACATCAAGGTCGGGAACGCTCTTCCGCTCGAGAACATCCCGACCGGCACGCTCGTCCACAACGTCGAGCTGCGGCCCGGCAAGGGCGGCCAGATGGCACGTTCGGCGGGCTCCGGCGTGCAGCTCGTCGCCAAGGACGGCGGCTACGCGACGCTGCGTCTCCCCTCGGGCGAGATGCGCCGCGTGCTGCTGACGTGTCGCGCGACAGTCGGCCAGGTGGGCAACGTCGATCACGGCAACATCACGGGCGGCAAGGCGGGGCGGAGCCGCTGGCTCGGCAAGCGCCCGACCGTGCGCGGCTCGGCGATGAACCCGGTCGACCATCCGCACGGCGGCGGCGAGGGGAAGTCGAAGGGTGGCCGCCATCCCGTCACGCCGTGGGGAGTCCCCACCCTCGGGAAGCGCACCCGCGCAAAGCACAAGGACTCCGACAAGCTGATCGTTCGCGGCCGCCGCCGCGGGAAGGACAAGCGCTAGCCATGAGCCGCAGTTCCAAGAAAGGGCCGTTCGTCGAGGAGCGCCTGTTGGCGCGCATCCAGGGCATGAACGACTCGGGGTCGAAGACGATGATCCGCACGTGGTCGCGCTCCTCGACCGTGTTCCCCGACATGGTCGGGCACACGATCGCCGTCCACGACGGCCGCAAGCACGTCCCGGTGTTCATCTCCGAGCAGATGGTCGGCCACAAGCTCGGCGAGTTCGCTCCGACGCGCCACTTCCGTGGCCACGCCGGAGACCAGAAGACACAGGTGAAGAAGCGGTAGCCATGGCAGCGGCCGACACGACAGCCAGAGAGGTGCGCGCGGAGGCGAAGTTCGTCCGCGTCTCGCCGCGCAAGGCGCGGCTCGTGGTCGACCACATCCGCGGCCGCACCGTGCCGGAGGCGCGCACGATCCTCGCGTTCACGACGCGCGCGGCCGCGATCGACATCGAGAAGGTGCTCCGCTCGGCCGTGGCCAACGCCGAGGCCAATCACGGCATGAACGGCGACGATCTCTACGTCGCCGCCGCGTACGTGGACGAGGGGCCGACGATCAAGCGCTGGCGCCAGCGCGCTCGCGGTCGCGCCGCGGCCATCAAGAAGCGCACGTGCCACATCACGATCAAGGTCGCGGCCGCGCCGGAGAACGGCTCGGGCGGCGGCGGCGCGACCGAGGACCGGCCGGGGCGCCTGCGGGCGCGGCGCCGGAAGAAAGAGGCAACCGTGTCAGGAGGTGGCCGCTGATGGGCCAGAAAGTTCACCCCGGCGGCCTACGCGTCGGCGTCATCCACGACTGGAAGTCGAACTGGATGGTCGGCAAGAAGGAGTTCGCGGGCGCGCTGATCGAGGACATCAAGATCCGCGAGCACATCATGAAGAAGCTCTCGCACGCGGGACTGTCGGACATCCTGATCCGCAAGGACAAGCAGCGGATCACGATCGACATCTACACCGCGCGCCCGGGGATCGTGATCGGGAAGTCGGGCGTCGAGGTCGACGCGCTGCGCCGCGAGGTGCACGCGATGACGCAGAAGAACGTCCACATCAACATCAACGAGATCAAGCGCCCCGAGCTCGACGCGAAGCTCGTCGCCCAGTCCATCGCGGAGCAGCTGCAGAACCGCGTGTCGTTCCGGCGCGCGATGAAGCGCTCGCTCGCGAGCGCGATCCGCTCCGGCGCCGCCGGCGTGAAGGTTCAGTGCTCGGGCCGGCTCGGGGGCTCGGAGATGAGCCGCTCGGAGCAGTACTCCGAGGGTCGCGTCCCGCTGCACACGATCCGCGCCGACATCGACTACGGCTTCGTCGAGGCGAAGACGCCGACGGGCCGGATCGGCGTGAAGGTCTGGATCAACAAGGGCGAGATCATGCCGGAGGGCTACGGCGGGATTCCCGGCGGCGGCAAGGAGACGCGCCTCGGCGATCAGGACACGGCGCGCCGCCGCGGCGGGATCAGCGAGGGCCTCGGCGCCTCGCGCGAGGGCGGCCGCGGCCGCCAGCAGGACCGCGAGGGCCTCGGCCCGGTGCGCCGCGGGCGCCCCGGGCAGCGCCGCGGGCCCGGCGGCGGCGGACGTCCCGGAGCTCCCGGCGGCGGCGGCGGCCAGCGCCCCGCCGGCGCGCGCCCGGGTTCGGGCGCGGGCTCCGACCGGCCCGCGGGCCAGCGGCCGGCCTCCGACCGCCCCGCCGGCGGAGGGCGCCCGGCCTCGAGCCAGCGTCCCGGCGGCGGCGGCACGCGCCCCCCGCGGGCCTCGCAGGGCGGCCGCCCCGGCACCGGCGACCGCGCTCGCGGCCAGGACAACGTGGAGCGGCCGCGCACCGACGACCGCGCCACCTCGGCCGAGGGTCGTGAGCAGCCGCCGATCCAGCCGCAGGTCGAGGAGACGCCGAAGCCGGTCGCCGAGGCGCCCGACACCACGACCCGCAAGACCATGCACGAGGACCCGTCGCAGCTCGACAAGTCCGGCTCGAAGGGCGAGCACGGGGGCTCCGGCGGCGAGAGCGAAGGCTCGGGGTCGTCCGGGTCGAGCGGAGGGCGCTCGTAGATGCTCCTTCCGAAGAAGACGAAGTTCCGCAAGCACCACCGGGGGCGGCGCCGCGGCGAGTCCAGAGGGCAGACGGCGGTGCAGTTCGGCGACTACGGGATCAAGGCGCTCGAGGACGGCTGGATCACCAACCGCCAGATCGAGGCCGCTCGTATCGCGATGACGCGCAAGATCAAGCGCGGCGGCAAGGTTTGGATCAACGTCTTTCCCGACAAGCCGTACACCAAGAAGCCCGCGGAGACGCGCATGGGCAAGGGCAAGGGCTCGCCTGAGGGATGGGTCGCCGTGATCAAGCCCGGACGCGTCATGTTCGAGCTCGCCGGCGTCCCGGAGCCGCTCGCCAAGGAGGCGCTTCGCCTCGCCGGCCAGAAGCTCCCGGTGAAGACGAAGTTCGTGCGGCGGGAGGCTGATCTCTTTGAGAGCTAGGGACATGCACGACCTGACGAACGACGAGCTCGACCAGAGGCTCGCCGACACGCGGCAGGAGCTGTTCAACCTGCGGTTCCAGTCGGTGACCGGCGCGCTCGAGAACACGGCGCGGCTCAAGCTCGCGAAGCGCGAGATCGCGCGGATCCTGACGGTCCAGCACGAGAGGAATGCACGGTAGAGATGGCGGACGAAGAGAAGAACCCGACAGACGAGACGGCCGAGACGTCGACCGCGCCCGAGGCTGCGGCGGCTCCGGCGGCTGCGGCGGAGGAGACGGCCGCGGCGCAGGAGCCGGCTGCCGACGAGGCCGTTGCCGAGCCGACGGCCGAGGCGGCTGCGGAGGCGACTCCCGCCTCGGGTGCCGACACGGCCGCCGACGAGGCTGCGCCTGCCGTCGACAAGCCGGAGAAGAAGCCGCGCTCGCGCCGCCACGTCCCGCGCGCCGAGCGCAGGCAGCGCTCGAAGGTGAAGCGCGAGCCGACCGCGACGCGCAAGCCGATCGTGCGCGGCGAGAGCGCGCAGCCCGAACGCGGCCGCAGCCAGGAGCGGCGTGGCGTCGTCGTCTCCGACAAGGGCGACAAGACGATCGTCGTCAAGGTCGACGTGATCAAGCAGCACCCGAAGTACAAGAAGGTCATTCGGCGCACGGTCAAGTTCCACGCGCACGACGAGCGGAACGAAGCCGGCGCGGGCGACACCGTCCGGATCGTGGAGACGCGCCCGCTGTCGAAGACGAAGCACTGGCGCCTCGCCGAGATCGTCCAGAAGGCGCGGTAGGAGGCACCGATGATCCAGCAGGAGACGCGGCTCAAGGTCGCCGACAACACAGGGGCTCGTGAGCTACTCTGCATCCGCGTGCAGGGCGGCTCGAAGCGCCGCTATGCACGTGTCGGCGACATCATCACGGCGACCGTCAAGGCTGCCGCCCCGCAGGGCGCGGTCAAGAAGGGCGACGTGGTGAAGGCCGTCGTCGTCCGGACGAAGAAGCCGTTCGGGCGCGACGACGGCACGCTGATCGCGTTCGACGAGAACGCGGCGGTGCTCATCGACAACGCGCGCAACCCGCGCGGGACGCGCATCTTCGGGCCCGTCGCCCGCGAGCTGCGTGAGAAGAACTTCATGAAGATCGTCAGCCTCGCTCCGGAGGTCCTGTAGCAAGTGGCCGAAACGATGAAGATCAAGAAGGGCGACACCGTCCAGATGCTCTCGGGCAAGGACCGCGGCAAGCAGGGCCGCGTCCTCGTCGCGCGCCCGCGCGACGGCAAGGTCGTCGTCGAGAACCTGAACAAGATGAAGCACCACCAGAAGCCGCGGCCGATTCGCGACTCCTCGCGGATGGGCGGCACGCAGATGATCCCGGGCGGGATCCTCGAGCGCGCCGCGGCGGTTCCCATCGGGAACGTCATGCTCGTCTGTCCCGTGTGCAAGACGCCGACGCGCATCGGCTACCGCTTCAAGGAAGACAAGAAGGGCCACGTGAAGGTGCGGGTCTGCAAGCGCGAGGGCTGCGGCCAGGAGATCGACCGGTGAGCACGACGGCCGAGCAGTCCTACGTCCCGCGCATGAAAGAGCGGTACAACACCGACCTTCGCGGCAGGCTGAAGGACGACCTCGGGCTCGACTCGGTCATGCAGGTGCCGCGGGTGACGAAGATCACGCTCAACATGGGCGTCGGCGAGGGGAAGACCGACGCGAAGGCGCTCGACGCCGCGATCGAGGAGCTGACGATCATCGCCGGTCAGCGCGCGCAGGTGCGCCGCGCCCGGAAGTCGGTCGCGCAGTTCAAGATCCGCGAGGGAATGGCCATCGGCGCCAAGGTGACGCTGCGCGGCGACCGGATGTGGGAGTTCCTCGACCGGCTCATCTCGATCGCGTTGCCGCGGATCCGCGACTTCCGCGGGCTCAGCCCGAACTCGTTCGACGGGCGCGGCAACTACTCGCTCGGAATCCGGGAGCAGATCATCTTCCCGGAGATCGACTACGACAGCATCAACCAGATTCGCGGCCTCGACGTCGCGATCACGACGACCGCGGAGACCGACGAGCAGGCGCGCGCGCTCCTCCTGGGGCTGGGCCTGCCGATCGCGACCGAGGCACGGAGGGACTAGGCAGGAATGGCCAAGAAGTCGCTTGTCGTCAAGGCGTCGCGCCCGGCGAAGTACCGGGTGCGCAACTACTCGCGCTGCAACAAGTGCGGCCGCCCGCGCGCCGTGTTCAAGAAGTTCGGGCTCTGCCGGATCTGCCTGCGGGAGCTCGCCCACCAGGGCGTGATCCCCGGCATGACGAAGAGCTCCTGGTAGGAGGCGAGACACGTGCTGACCGATCCTGTCGCCGACATGCTCACGCGGATCCGCAACGCCAACAAGGCGCTGCACGACCGCACCGAGATGCCGACCTCGAAGCTCAAGGAGGAGATCGCCCGGATCCTGCGGGACGAGGGCTACATCCGCGAGTACCACGTGGAGCGGCGGGACGGCATCCCGTACGGCATCCTCGTGATCGAGCTCAAGTACGGCCGGAGCCGCGAGCGGATCATCACGGATCTGAAGCGCATCTCCAAGCCGGGCCGTCGCATCTACGCGGGCAAGGACCGCCTGCCGCGCGTGCTCGGCGGCATGGGCATCGCCGTCCTCTCCACATCCCGCGGCGTCGTCACGAGCCGCACCGCCGAGCGCGAGGGCATCGGCGGGGAAGTCATCTGCTTCGTCTGGTAGCGCGGGGGAGTCTCTGACATGAGTCGTATCGGCAAGAAGCCAATCGAGATCCCGGCCGGCGTGACGGTGACGGTCGACCCCGGCCGTGTCACCGTGCACGGGCCGAACGGCGAGCTCCGCCAGGCGGTCCCGCAGCGGATGGCGATCAGCCAGGAGGACGCGACGCTGACCGTGACGCGGCCGAGCGACCGCGGCGAGGACCGCGCGCTCCACGGCCTCACGCGCACGCTGATCGCGAACATGGTCGAGGGCGTGACGAAGGGGTTCGAGAAGCGCCTCGAGATCCAGGGCGTCGGCTACCGCGCCGCGCTCGCCGGCTCGAACCTCGAGCTCCAGGTCGGCTACTCGCACCCGGTGCGCATCACGCCGCGCGAGGGGATCGAGTTCGAGGTCCCGGTCCCGACGCAGGTCGTCGTGAAGGGCATCGACAAGCAGGTCGTCGGCCAGACGGCGGCGGAGATCCGCAAGGTTCGCCCGCCGGAGCCCTACAAGGGCAAGGGAATCCGCTACTCGGGCGAGTTCGTGAGAAGGAAAGTAGGCAAGCGCGCATGAGATTTGGACTGGTTGTGGCTTCGAGCGGGGGAACCTCCCGGTTCCCCCGTACCCCCTCCACCGGTCCGCTGGCGCGGACAGGCGGCTGCGCCGCCGGCAAGCGCGCATGAGCGGCCTGACGACGCGCCAGGCGCGCGAGCGCCGCCACCGCCGGGTCCGCGGCAAGATCCGCGGCACCGCGGAGCGTCCGCGGCTCATGGTCTTCCGTTCGAACCGCGGGATCTTCGCGCAGCTCGTCGACGACGACTCCGGGAAGACGCTCGCGGGCGCATCGTGGCTTGCGCTCCCGAAGAGCTTCGAGGGCGACAAGACCGCGCAGGCGCGCGAGGTCGGGAAGGTTGTGGCCGGCGCCGCCAGGGCGGCCGGTGTCGAGAAGGTCGTGTTCGATCGCGGCGGGTACCTGTACCACGGTCGCGTCAAGGCGCTCGCTGACGGCGCGCGCGAAGGAGGCCTCGAGTTTTGAGCGGAATGGACGGCGGTGAGACGAGGGAGTTGAAGGAGCGCGTGGTCGAGATCAACCGCGTCGCCAAGGTGGTCAAGGGCGGCCGGCGGTTCTCGTTCACGGCGCTCGTCGTGATCGGCGACGAGGTCGACCGCGTCGGCGTCGGCTACGGAAAGGCGCGCGAGGTCCCGCTCGCGATCTCGAAGGCCGTCGACGACGCGAAGAAGAACCTCTTCACGGTCGCGAAGCACGGCGCGACGATCACGCACGAGGTCCTTGGGCAGTTCGACGCCGCGAGGGTCCTGCTGCGCCCGGCCTCGCCCGGCACCGGCGTCATCGCCGGCGGCGGCGTCCGCGCGGTGCTCGAGCTCGGCGGCGTACGCGACGTGCTCGCGAAGTCGCTCGGGACCACGAACCCGATCAACATGCTGAAGGCGGCCGAGACGGCGCTTCGCCAGCTGCGGCGACCCGAGGACGTCGCGAGGGCGCGCGGGAAGACGATCAGCGAGGTGCTGCCCTACCGCGCCCCCGTGGAGGTCGAGGAGCAGGAGCCCGCCGAGGCGGTCGCCGAGCCCGAGACGGTCACCGAGGCCGAGCCGGTTGTCCAGGCCCAGCCCGCCGCGGAGCCCGAGACGGCCACGGAGGCCGAGCCGGTCGCGCGGCCCGAGGCCGCCGCGCAGCCCGAGACCGCCGCACAACCGGCGCCCGAGGCGAACGCCGCCCCGGAGGCCGCTGAGAGCGCCCCTGTCGAGGCGGATGCCGACGCAGCGCCGGCGCCCGAGGAGGTGGAGAGCGATGCCGAGGCTTCGGCTGACGCAGGTCCGTAGCGGGATCGGGCAGACGCGCCGCCATCGCGGCACGCTGCGCGCGCTCGGTCTCGGGAAGATCGGCCGCACCGCCGAGCAGGACGACTCGCCGGTGATCGCCGGGATGCTCCGCAAGGTCCGTCACCTGGTGAAGGTCGAGGACGCCTGATGCGGAGCACGACCTCCGGCTACCCTGATTCCGTTCGTCCGTGCGCCACGATCACCGTCGGAGGTGACCGCGAATGCCCGAGGAGCTGAACCTGTCGAGTCTCAAGCCCGCGCAGGCGCGGAAGGACCGCAAGCGCGTCGGCCGCGGCCTCGGGTCGGGCAAGGGGCGCTACTCCGGCCGCGGGATCAAGGGCCAGAAGTCGCGCGCCGGCTCGCACGCGCTTCGCGCCGGCTTCGCGGGCGGGCAGATGCCGCTCTACATGCGGACGGCGAAGCTACGCGGAAACACGTCTGCCGACGCGATGCCCGTCGGCCCCTTCCGCACGTACACCCAGCCCGTGAACGTGCGCGACCTCGATCTCTTCGACGAGGGCGCCGAGGTGACACCGGAGTCGCTGAAGGAGAGGGGCCTCATCCGCTCCGTCCGCAAGGACGTCAAGCTGCTCGGCGTCGGCGACCTCTCGAAGCCCCTCGCGATCACGGTGCACGCCGCATCGGCGACCGCCCGCGAGAAGGTCGAGGCGGCCGGCGGGACGTTGACGCTCCTCCGCGAGCCGAAGCCGCGCAAGCCGAAGAACGCGAAGCGGCGCCGGCCGGCGAAGGACGTCGCTCCCGAGCTCGGCGAGACCGCCGGCGACGAGGTCGCTCCCGAGGGCGAGGCCTAGGCCGGCCGATGTTCTCCTGGCTCGCCAACGCGTGGCGCGTCCCCGAGCTCCGGCGGCGCGTCCTCTTCACCGCGCTGATCCTCTCGCTGTACCGGCTCGGCTCGTGGATGCCCGCTCCCGGCGTCGACTCGCAGGCGATCGAGGACTACTTCTCGGGCCAGGGCAGCTCCGTCCTCGGCCTGCTCAACCTGTTCTCGGGCGGCGCGCTGTCGCAGTTCTCGATCTTCGCGCTCGGGATCATGCCGTACGTCACGGCGTCGATCATCCTGCAGCTCCTCACCGTCGTCATCCCGACGCTTGAGCAGCTCCAGAAGGAAGGCGAGGCGGGCGTCGCCAAGATCAACCAGTACACGCGGTACCTGACCGTGGCTCTCGCAGCCGCGCAGAGCGCCGGCTACGCCTACCTCTTCCAGCGGCAGGGCGCTCTCGACGTCAACGCGGGCCGGATCGTGCTGATCGTGATCACGCTCACCGCGGGCACGACGCTCCTCATGTGGATGGGCGAGCTGATCACGAAGCGCGGGATCGGCAACGGCATCTCGCTGCTCATCTTCGCGTCGATCCTCGTGTCGGCTCCGGCAGGCGTCAACGCCTGGATCAACGGCGGGCCGATGGAGAAGCTCTTCTTCCCGCTGATCGCGGTGGGGATCGTGGTCGCCGTCGTCTTCATCCAGGAGGGCCAGCGGCGCATCCCGATCCAGTACGCCAAGCGGATGGTGGGGCGCCGCATGACCGCCGGCGGATCGACCTACATGCCGTTGCGCGTGAACATGGCCGGCGTCATCCCGGTCATCTTCGCGGCGGCGGTGATGGCATTCCCGCCGACGATCGGCCAGTTCTTCCCGCAGACGCAGGGCTGGATCAACGCGCACTTCTCGCCCGGCAACTGGAGCTACCTGCTGCTCGAGGGCGCGCTGATCATCATCTTCACGTACTTCTACACCGCCGTTCAGTTCAACCCGGTCGACCAGGCGGACAACCTGAGGAAGTACGGCGGCTACATCCCGGGCATCCGTCCGGGCCCGCCGACCGCTCAGTACCTCGACCGCGTCCTGACGCGTCTCACGCTGCCGGGGTCGTTGTACCTGGCCGCGATCGCCGTCCTGCCGTCGCTGTTCATCCGCTACGGCGGCTTCTCGCAGGCCACGTCCCGCGCGCTCGGCGGTACGTCGGTACTGATCGTGGTCGGTGTCGCGCTCGACACGATGCGCCAGATGGAGTCGCAGATGATGATGCGGTCGTACGAGGGCTTTCTGAAGTGAGCTCGCCACGGCTCCCGGCGACGTGAACCTGCTCGTCCTCGGTCCGCAGGGCGCGGGAAAGGGAACTCAGGGCAAGCGCATCGCCGGCGACTACGGCATCCCTCACGTGGCGACGGGGGACATGTTCCGCGCCGCCGTCGCAGTGCGAGGGGAGCTCGGCCGGCGGGTCGAGCCGATCCTCGCCGCGGGCGAGCTCGTCCCGGACGAGCTGACCGTCGCGCTCATCCGCGAGCGCCTCGGCGCAGACGACGCGCGTCGCGGCTTCGTGCTGGACGGGTTTCCGCGCAACCTTGTCCAGGCCGAGGCGCTCGACGCGATGCTGAAGGAGATCGACCGCCGTCTCGACGCCGTCCTCTTCTTCGACCTTCCCGACGAGGTCGGATTCGCGCGGGCGCTCAGGCGCGCCGAGGAGGAGGGACGCGTCGACGACACGCCCGAGGTGATCGGCCGGCGCCTCGAGATCTACCACGCCGAGACGGAGCCGGTCGTCGAGCATTACCGCGCGACGGGGAAACTGGTGCCGCTCCACGCCGAGCGGACGATCGAGGAGGTCTACGCTGAGATCCTGTCCGCGCTCGGCCGGTTCGAGGACGAGGCCGCATGATCATCCGCAAGAGCCGCGACGAGATCGAGACGATGGCCCGGGCCGGCCGCGTCGTCGCGGGGTGCCTCTCCCTGCTCGAGGCGAACGCGCGCCCGGGGGTGACGACGGCCGAGCTCGACGCGCTCGCGGAGGAGCACATCGTCTCGCACGGCGGCCGGCCGACCTTCAAGGGCTACCGCGGCTATCCGGCCGCGACCTGCCTTTCGCCGAACGACATGGTCGTGCACGGGATCCCGGGCGCGTACGAGTTGCGCGACGGCGACATCCTCTCGGTCGACGTGGGCGTCACGCTCGACGGGCTCGTCGCCGACTCCGCCTGGACGTTCCCGGTCGGCGAGATCTCGGCCGACGCGCAGCGGTTGCTCGACGTCTGCCGGTCGGCGCTCGAGGCCGGTATCGAGCACGCGGTCGCCGGGAACGCGGTCGGCGACATCTCGGCCGCGGTCCAGGAGCGGACGGAGGAGGCGGGCTTCGCCGTCATCCGGAGCCTCGTCGGGCACGGCGTCGGCCGGGCGATGCACGAGGACCCGCAGATCCCGAACTTCGTCAGCTCGTACCGCGGGGCAGACCTCCGCGAGGGCATGACCCTCGCGATCGAGCCGATGATCACGGCCGGCGCCCCGGACGTTTTTATCCACGACGACGAGTGGTCGATCTCGACCGCCGACGGCTCCCTCGCCGCCCATTTCGAGCACACCGTCGCGATCACGGCGAGCGGCCCGCTCGTGCTCACGACCGAGACCCCGGTCCTGGTACCATGACGCGCCGCGGCGCGAGGGGAACTTCCCACGCCGTACCTTTGTATGTCGTCGAATTGTACGGCGTCGAACGAAACGCGAGTCGCAGGTCATTGAGATGAAAGTCCGCCCTTCAGTCAAGCCCATGTGCGAGCGCTGCCGCGTGATCAAGCGGCACGGCCGCACCATGGTCATCTGCACCAATCCGCGCCACAAGCAGCGCCAGGGGTAAAGGAGAGAGCGTGGCTCGTATCGCCGGTGTGAACCTCCCGAACCAGAAGCGGCTCGAGATCGGGCTGACCTACATCTACGGCATCGGACAGCCGACCGCGCGCCAGATCTGCGCCGCGCTCGGCCTGTCGGCCGACCAGAAGGTGCGCGACCTGACGGAGGACGAGGTCGCGAGGCTTCGCGACCACATCGACCAGAACCATCAGGTCGAGGGAGACCTCCGCCGTGAACGCACGCAGGCGATCAAGCGCCTGTCGGAGATCGGCGCCTACCGCGGGATCCGTCACCGCCGCAACCTGCCGGTGAACGGCCAGCGCACGAAGACGAACGCTCGGACCCGCAAGGGCCCGAAGAAGACCGTCGGGCGCGGGAAGAAGGCGAAGTAGTGGCGCCTCCTCGTCGTACAGCCGCAGGGCGCGGGCGCACGCGCCGCCGTGTCCGCAAGAACATCGCGATCGGGCAGGCGCACATCAAGACGTCGTTCAACAACACGATCGTCGCGCTGACCGACCGCGAGGGGAACGTGATCGTCTGGGAGTCCGCCGGCTCCGCCGGCTTCAAGGGCTCCCGCAAGTCGACGCCGTTCGCCGCGCAGGTCACGGCCGACGCGGCGGCCCGCAAGGGCATGGAGCACGGCCTCCAGAAGGTGGAGGTCTTCGTCAAGGGCCCGGGCTCCGGGCGCGAGACCGCGATCCGCTCGCTGCAGGCGGCGGGTCTCGAGATCATGGGTGTGAAGGACGTCTCGCCGCAGGCGCACAACGGCGTCCGCCAGAAGAAGAGGAGACGCGTGTAAGTGGCGAGGGACCGTTCCCCGAAGTGCAAGCAGTGCCGCCGCGAGGGCATGAAGCTCTTTCTCAAGGGCGAGCGCTGCCTGACCGAGAAGTGCGCGATCGAGCGCCGCAGCTATCCGCCGGGCGAGCACGGCCGCGGCCGGATCAAGCAGAGCGAGTACCTGCTCCAGCTGCGCGAGAAGCAGAAGGCTCGCCGGTACTACGGGCTGCTCGAGGCGCAGTTCAGGACCTACTACGACAAGGCCAACCGGCTCGGCGGGATCACGGGCGAGAACCTGCTCCGCATGCTCGAGACCCGGCTCGACAACGTCGTGTACCGCCTCGGGTTCGCGGCGTCGCGCGCGCAGGCGCGCCAGCTCGTGCGGCACGGGCACTTCTCCGTGAACGGCCGCCGCGTGAACATCCCGAGCTACCAGGTCAAGCCCGACGACATCGTCACGCTCAAGGACGGATCGAGCGCGGAGCAGGTCGTGCGCGACGCGACCGACCTCACCGCCGCCGTCGCGCCGTGGCTCCAGGCGGACCACGAGGGGCTGACCGGGAAGGTTTTGAAGTGGCCGGAGCGCGTCGAGATCGACACGCCGGTCCAGGAATCGCTGATCGTCGAGCTCTACTCCAAGTAGCGGCTCGCACAGGACGAAAGGAAGAGATGGCAGCTCGCAGTACCGTGATGGAGTTCCAGGTCCCCAAGATCACGCACGAGGAGATCGACGCGAACCATGGCGTGTTCGTGATCGAGCCACTCGATCGCGGGTTCGGCTACACGTTCGGAAACTCGCTCCGCCGCGCGCTGCTCTCGTCGCTCGAGGGCGCCGCGGTGACATCGGTGAAGATCGAGGGCGTCGCGCACGAGTTCACGACGCTGCCGGGCGTCCGCGAGGACGTGACGGACATCATCCTCAACCTCAAGCAGCTCGTCTGCATCCTGCACGGCGAGTCGCCCGAGGTCGAGGTCCGGCTGACCGCGCGCGGTGAGGGGACGGTGACGGCCGCCGACATCGAGGCGCCCGCCGACCTCGAGATCCTGAACCCGGAGCTCGAGATCGCGAACCTCTCCTCGAAGGGGCGGCTCGAGGTCACGCTCACGATCGGGCGCGGACGCGGCTACCTTCCCGCGGAGGGAAACCGCGGCCAGGCGCACACGATCGGCGTCATCCCCGTCGATTCGATGTTCGCGCCGATCCGCCGCGTCGCCTACGACGTGGAGGCGGCCCGCGTCGGTCAGCGGACGGACTACGACAAGCTGATCCTCGATGTCACGACCGACGGCTCGATCGACCCGAAGGACGCGATCGCGCAGGGCGCCGAGATCCTGATCCGGCAGCTCGCGATCTTCACCGACCTCGAGCGGATCGAGGGCTTCGGCGCCGACGCGCAGCCGTCCGACGGCGGCGCAGCTGCGGCCGACGTGTCGCTCGCGCACGGGATGGAGAACTTCCCGATCGAGGAGCTCGAGCTCGGCGTCCGGTCGTACAACTGCCTGAAGCGCGTCGGGATCGAGACGATCGGCGATCTCGTCACGAAGACCGAGAACGAGCTCGCGGCGATCCCGAACTTCGGCAAGAAGTCGATCGAGGAGGTCAAGGAGACCCTGCAGCAGCACGGTCTCCGTCTCCGCGGCGACAACGGCGGAACGGCCCCGGCCGAGTACTAGACGTGCGGCACCAGCGCTCAGGGAAGAAGCTCGGCCGTGACGCCGCGCATCGCAAGGCCCTCTACTCGAACCTCGCCGGGGCGCTGATCGAGCACGGCCGCATCCGGACGACGGTCACGAAGGCGAAGGCCGTCAAGCCGATCGCGGAGCAGATGATCACGCTCGGGCGGCGCGGCGACCTCCATGCACGGCGGCAGGCCGTCGCGTTCCTGCGCTCGAAGGACGTCGTCCACAAGCTCTTCGCCGAGGTCGGCCCGCGCTACAAGGACCGGCCGGGCGGCTACTCCCGCATCATCAAGATCGGGCCGCGGCCGGGCGACGCCGCCGAGATGGCGTACCTCGAGCTCGTCGACGAGCCGATCACGCCGCGGCCCCGTCGCGAGCGGGCGGCTGCGCCCGTTGCGGTTCCCGCGCCGGCGGCGGAGGAGCCCGCCTCGACCGAGGAGGAGCTCGTGGAGGATCCCGAGGCGGACGAGCCGGCGGCTGCGGGAGACGAGCCGGCGCAGCCCGCCGAGGAGGGCGAGGAGCCGGCGGCCGAGGGCGAGCCGACGGGCGAGGGCGAAGCGGCCCTGCCGGACGAGCAGCCCGAGTCGGGCCGGCAGCAGACCTAGCCCATGCGGGCGGCGCTGCTGGCGCTCGCTCTGCCGCTCGTGGCCCTGCCCTCGTGGAGGGTCCGCGCGCCCGTTCCTGTGCCGAGAACGGAGGTCGCCGCCGCCGCGCTCGGAACTCAGGTCGCGGTCGTCGGCGGGCTCGTCGCCGACGGTAGCGCGACCGCCGAGGTCGACGTCTACCGCACCGCGTCGGACTCGTGGTGGGGCCTCCCCGACCTGCCGGCGGCCGTGCACCACGCCGCTGCGGCGGCGCTCGGCGGCCGCCTCGTCGTCGTCGGCGGCTACGGAGCGCCCCGAAGCGCATGGGTCCTCGTCGGCGGCGAGTGGCGCGCGCTCCCGCGTCCGCCGGCTCCGCGCGCGGCTGCGGGCGCTGCGGTGCTCGGCGGCCGGCTCTACGTCGTCGGCGGCGTCGCCGACGGGAAGCTCGCGCGCAACGCGCTCGAGTACGACGCGCGGCGGGGCCGCTGGCGGTCGGTCGCGGGGCCGACGCCGCGCGAGCACCTCGCCGTAGTCACCGCGGCGGGGCGGATCTATGCGATCGGCGGCCGGACCGCCGGGTACGACACGAACATGGCGACGGTCGAGTCGTGGCGGCCGGGAGAACGGCGCTGGCGGCGCGAGCGGCCGCTGCCGGAGACGCGTGGCGGCGCCGGCGCCGCGGTCGTCGGGATGCGGATCGTGTCCGTCGGCGGCGAGGCGCCCGAGGGAACCGCAGCCGCCGTCTACGTCTTCGACGTCAGGTCGCGTACGTGGACGCGCGGGCTGAACCTCCCGCATCCACGGCACGGCCTCGGGGTCGCCGCCGTCGGCACCACCGTGTTCGCAGTCGCGGGCGGCCCTCAGCCGGGGCTCGCGGTCAGCGACGCGAACGACGCGCTCTGCTTCGCGCGATGCTGACGATCGTCACCGCTGTCCTCGCGTTCGCGTTTCTCGAGGGCGCGTGGCGGTGGGCGGCGATCGCGTGCGCAGCGGCGGTCGACGTTGCCGAGAGCGGGGCCTTCCTCTGGTGGTCGCGCCGGACTCGACCCGCCGTGGGAGTCGAGACGCTGGTCGGGGCGACGGCCGTCGTCTCCCTGCCTTGCCGACCCGACGGACAGGTACGGGTCGTCGGGGAGCTGTGGCGTGCGCACTGCGCCGCGGGCGCCGACGTGGGAGACGAGGTCGTCGTGACTGCGGTCGAGGGCTTGACGGTCGGCGTGGCGCCGGTGGCTACGCAGCCGATCCGAGCGCCCCGCTGACGACGACGATGATCGTCGCGGCGAGCACGATCCAGCCGAGGGAGCTCGCGAAGCCCACCCGGAAGAATCGCCACCGCATCCACGCGAGCCCGACCATCTCGACCGCGACGACCGCGATCGCCGAGACGAGCGCGGCGTGGTAGTGCGGAATCAGGAACGGCAGCGTGTGCAGGATTCCGCCCACGAACGTTCCGACTCCCGTGATCCCGCCGCGAACGATCGGGCTTCCGCGGCCGGTGAGCTCCCCCGTGTCCGAAAGCCCTTCCGAGTACGCCATGGACACGCCGGCGGCGACGGCGCTCGCCACGCCGGCGATGAACGCGTAGTGCGGCTCGTGCGTCGCGATCGCGACGGCGAAGATCGGGGCGAGCGTGGCGAGTGAGCCGTCCACCAGCCCGACCATGGCCGGCTGCACGCGCTGCAGGAGGAACGCGTGGTCACCCTCGGTCATGAGTAGAGTGTATCGGACGAGCAGCAGTACACTAGAGCATAAGGCAGACCATACAAAGCAAGTCAGGGAGCCCTGACATGCGGCTGAAGCTCACGCTCGAGTACGACGGGACGGGTTTTCGCGGCTGGGCGAGACAGCCGGGCGAGCGGACGGTGGAGGGGGAGCTGCGGCGCGCGCTCGACAACGTCTGGGGAGGGCACGGCGCCCTCGCCGTCGCCGGGCGCACCGACGCAGGAGTCCACGCGCTGGCGAACGTCGTGTCGCTCGACGTCGAGGGCGGGCCGCCGCCGGAACGCGCCGCGGAAGCCCTCAACACCCTCCTTCCCGAGGACGTCGCCGCCGTGTCCGCGGAGGAGGCGCCCGCCGAGTTCAACGCCCGATTCTCGGCGCGGGCGCGGTCGTACCGCTACCGCGTCTGGCGGCGGCGCGAGCGATCGCCGTTCGAGGCGAACCGGTCGCTCTGGCACCCCCGACCGCTCGACGTAGACGGCCTCCACGCCGCCGCCCGTGAGCTCGTCGGCGAGCACGACTTCCGCGCCTTCACGCCGACGGAGACGCAGCACGAGGTCTTCGTGCGCGCGGTCGAGGACGCGAGGTGGGTCGAGGACGGGCCTGTGCTCGCGTTCGAGGTCACCGCCGATTCCTTCCTTCGTCACATGGTGCGAACGCTCGTCGGGACCATGCTCGGCGGCGCCGGCCCGGAGGACCTGCGAACGCTCCTCGCGGGAGCGCCGAGATCGGCGGCGGGGCCGACCGCTCCGCCGTGGGCGCTCTTCCTCACGCACGTGCGCTACTGAGCCGCGGTAGCCGGCTCCGAGACAACCTCCGCCGCACTGCCGCTGGCTAGGATCGACGCCGATGCGATTCCCCGTCGTCCTGTTCGACCTCGACGGCACGCTGATCGACTCCGGGGCGATCATCCTCGCGTCGTTCCAGCACGCGGCGCGGTCGGTCCTCGATCGCGACGTCCCTGCGGCCGAGATCATGGCGCGCGTCGGCGGGACGAACCTCCACGAGCAGATGCGTGCGATCGACCCGGACCGGGTCGACGAGCTCGTCAGCGTCTACCGCGCCCACAACATGCCACTCGCAGATTCGCTCGAGGCGTTCGAGGGGATTCTCGAGGCGCTGGAGCAGCTGCACGACGACGGTCGGCGACTCGGCGTCGTCACCGCCAAGCGGCGCGAGAGCCTCGACCTCGCGCTCGCCCGGATCCCGCTCGAGCCGTACCTCGACGTCGTCATCGCGTCGGAGGACACGGAGCGCCACAAGCCCGACCCGGATCCGCTGCTGGAGGCGCTGCGGCGCCTCGACGCGACCCCGGAGCAGGCGGCGTACGTCGGCGACTCGCCGTTCGACGTCCGCGCGGCGAAGGCTGCGGGAATGTTCATGGTCGGCGTCACGTGGGGGCGCATCCACGACCGCGACGCGCTGCAGGGCTCGGACGCCCTCGTCGACACCGCGGAGGAGCTCCTTGGCGTCCTCTAGCACCGTCGCCGACCGCGCCGGCGAGCTGCGCGAGCTCCTGACGCAGTGGGGACACGCCTACCACGTCCTCGACGATCCCGAGGTCGACGACGCGATCTACGACCGCCACTACGACGAGCTCGTCGAGCTCGAGGCGGCGCATCCCGAGCTCCGCACGCCCGATTCTCCGACCCAGCGGGTCGGCGCGCCGCCGTCGGAGCGGTTCCGCAAGGTGGAGCATCTGGCGCCGATGGGATCGCTGGAGAAGGTGACGACGGAGGAGGCGCTCGTGAAGTGGGCGCACGACGTCTGCGGGCGGCTCGACGTCGGAGCCGAGGAGGTCGCGTGGATCATCGAGCCGAAGATCGACGGGTCGGCGATCTCGCTCGTCTACGAGAATGGCATGCTCGTGCGCGGCGCGACGCGCGGCGACGGTCGGCAGGGCGAGGAGGTGACGCCGAACCTGAGGACGATCCCCTCGATCCCGTTGCGGGTGCTGGGTGACGATCCGCCGGCGGTGCTCGAGGTGCGGGGAGAGGTGTACATGCCGCTCTCCGGGTTCAACGCCTTCAACGAGCGTCTCGTGGCCGAGGGGAAGAAGGTCGCGCCGAACCCGCGGAACGCCTCGGCGGGCTCGTTGAGGCAGAAGAACTCGGCGATCACCGCCGAGCGGCCGCTCGCGATCTGGGTCTACGGCTCGGGGTACGCCGAGGGTCTCGAGGTCGAGACGCAGTGGGAGCTTCTCGCGTGGCTGCGCGAGCACGGGTTCCGGACGAACCCGTACGCGGAGCGGCTGGAGACGATCGACGAGGTCGCGAAGCGCTGCGCGGACTGGGAGCGGCGTCGGATCGAGCTCGACTACGAGATCGACGGGATCGTCATCAAGGTCGACTCGTTCGCCCAGCAGCGGGCGCTCGGCTCGCTGCACGACCGGCCGCGGTGGGCGCGGGCCTACAAGTGGGCGCCGATGACGGCGCAGACGCGGCTCGTCAAGATCCACATCCGCGTCGGGCGGACGGGCGCGCTCAACCCGTGGGCGCAGCTCGAGCCGGTCGAGGTCGGCGGTGTGACCGTCTCCACGGCGACGCTGCACAACGAGGACGACATCAACCGCAAGGACATCCGCGAGGGCGACGTCGTGATCGTCCAGCGCGCCGGCGACGTGATCCCGCAGGTCGTCGGCCCCGTGCTCCCGCACGCGAAGGGGACGCGACAGTTCCGGATGCCCGAGCGGTGCCCGCTCTGCGGCGCCGAGGTCGTGAGGCCCGAGGGTGAGGCGATGCACCGGTGCCCGAACCGCGCCTGCCCGTCGCGCGGCCTCGAGACGCTCAACAACTGGGTGATGGCAGCAGCCGACATCGAGGGCGTCGGCGAGCAGCTCGTTCGCCGGCTCTGGGACCTCGGGCTCGTGCGGTCGCTCCCGGACCTCTACCGGCTGACGAAGGAGCAGCTGCTCGAGCTCGATGGATTCCAGGAGCGCAGCGCGAGCAACGTCGTCGGAGCGATCGAGGAGTCGCGCAACATCCCGTTCCGCCGGGTCCTCTTCGGCCTCAACATCCCGGACGTGGGGTGGGTGACGGCGCAGAGGCTGGCGCGCCACTTCGGCTCGGTCGACGGGCTCGTCGCGGCCTCGCAGGAGGAGATCATGGACTGCGAGGGGATCGGGCCGGACCGCGCGGCGTCGATCGCCGAGTGGTTCGCCGACGAGGAGAACCGGCGGCTCGTCTCCGACCTGCGAGAGCTCGGGCTGCGGTTCGAGGCGGACGAGGAGGACCGTCCCGTCGAAGGGCCGCTGACCGGAAAGCAGTACGTGATCACGGGAACGCTCGAGAGCTACTCCCGCGAGGAGGCGAGGGCGGCGCTCGAGGCGCTCGGCGCGAAGGTCTCGGACAACGTGTCGAAGAAGACCACGGGCGTGATCGTCGGCGAGAGCCCCGGGACGAAGGTGCGGAAGGCGCAGGCGGCGGGCGTCCCGCTCCTCGCCGAGGACGACCTGCGCGCACTCCTCGACGCCCCAGCCTGACGGTCGACCGCTTACGGCGTCGTCGCTGCGGCGCGCGCGAGCGCCTGCGCGAAGCGATCCTGCGCGGCGCGTGCCCAGTACGTCGCGACCGGCCGTCCGTTCTGGACGACGGCGAACACGTAGCGGTCGCGCACGTACCCCGACAGGGCGGACGCGACGGCCGTCGTGCCGGTCTTCGCCCGGACCGCGCCGCGGGCCGGCGCCGTCGTCAGGCGTCGGTCGAGCGTCCCGTTGACTCCCGCGACCGCAAGGGCGCTCCACACGGGGTCGCGCAGGTCGGGGTCGACCCACGAGGCCACGAGAATGGCCGCAAGCGCCCGCGGCGTGATCCGGTCCGAGCGCGACAGGCCCGACCCGTCGACGATCCGGACGCCCCGGAGCGGGATCTCGGCCTCCCGAAGCGCGCGCGTCACGACCGCCGCGCCGGCCGCCGAGGTTCCGGCGTCGCCCGCCTCGGCGCCGAGCGTCTTCAGCATCAGTTCGGCGATGAAGTTGTCGCTCTCGCGGTCCATCGTCGCGAGGACGGCCGGAAGCGGATCGGAGTAGACGGTGGCGAGCGCGAAGTCGTCGGCCGAAGCGCGGCCGGTCGACGCGGTGCCGGTCTGCAGCCCCCGGGCGTGCAGGACCTCGGCGAACCGCGTCGCGGCGGCGAGCGCCGGCTCCCGCGCCATCCGACCCCGGTACCAGTCGCCGTCGACGACGAGCGCGGACAGGGGCGCCGACTCGAAGATGTAGTAGCCGGGCCGCCACCCGGCGACGGTCCGCCGCGCGTCGAACCACGATTCGTCGCCGAGCACCCGCCCCGTGACGCGCCGGATCCCGGCCTCCCTGAGCTGCGACGCGAGGCGTGTCAGCCCCTGCGACGAGAGGGTCGGGTCGCCGTATCCCTTCAGGACGAGGTCGCCGACCCACTCCGGGCCGTCCTGATAGCCGCGGCCGATGACCTCGGTGCGGAAGCGGTAGTACGGACCGAGCTCCCTCAGCGCTGCGAACGTCACCGTGAGCTTCTCGTTCGAGGCCGGCACGAGCGCGGTGTCGGCGTTGCGCTCGAAGACGATGCCGAACGTCCTGAGGTCGACGGCGATGGCACCCGACGAGGCGGGCGCGACCTGGGGGACGGCGAGCGCGGTCGCGAGCCGCGCGGGGAGCGTGGGCGCCGCCGCCTGCGCGGCCGGCACGGCGGCGAAGACTGCCACGGCGACGGCGATCAGCCTGCGGCGCACGCGTCCATTGTGACCGACGTGGGAGTCGTGGGCCTCTCGCCGGCCCGAAATGGGCCGCCCGGCCCATGACTTCGACTCCGCGGCTACGGGATACTCGGAGGCGCTGTGCACGCAGATCACGTGGTGTCCGCGATCAAGACGCTCCTCGACTCCGGCCGCCACGAGGCGGATCTGCCGGCGCTCGAGCGAACGCTCACGGACGGGTACGCGACCGTCCTCTCGCTGGAGGCCGAGCGGTGGCGGCTCGAGCGGCGGATGGGCGAGGTCGCTGCCACGCTCGACCGGGGCGACGTCGGGCCGAAGACGGACGAGCTGGCGACTCTCGCCAAGCGGATCGAGGCGTCGGGAACCGAGCTCGTCGCTCTCCGGCGCCTGCTCGCGTCGCTGCGCGCGCGGCTCGACGACGCACGCGCGACCGCCTGACACGGCTCGAGCGAGCGTGGGGTCGGTCTAGACGATCCCGCTGCGGACCGCGAAGACCGCTGCCTGGATCCGGTTGTCGATCTGCAGCTTCATCAGGATGTTGGAGATGTGGTTCTTGACGGTCTTCGGGCTGATGTGCAGATCGAGTGCGATCTGGCCGTTGTCCTTCCCGTTCGCGATCAGCTTCAGCACCTCGATCTCGCGGTCCGAGAGCTCCGACTCGATCGTCTTCGCCTCATGCTGCCCCGATCCCGCTGCCCGCACGCGCTGCAGGACCTTGGTCGCAATGGTCGGCGAGACGAGCGACTCGCCGACGGCGGCCGCATGGATGCCGTGCATCAGGTCGGGGATCGACGAGTCCTTCAGGAGATACCCGCAGGCGCCGGCGAGGATCGCGTCCATCACGTCGCCGTCCTGGTCGGAGATCGTGAGGACGAGGACGCGTGTCAGCGGGGCGATCATCGAGATCTGCCGCGTCGCCTCGACGCCGCTGATCCCCGGCATGTTGAGATCCATGACGACGACGTCGGGCGCCACCTCCCGAACCTGCTTCACCGCCTCGGTCCCGGTCTCCGCCTCCCCGACGACGTGGACGCCCTGCTCCTCGAGCAGGCTGCGAAGGCCGGTTCGGAACAGGTCGTGGTCGTCCACGAGCAGCACTCGCGGCGAGGCGGCCTCGTCGATGACTGAAAGTGTGCTTTCGCTCAGCTCGGTCTACCAGGGCGTGTTACCGGGCCCGGGGAATTCTACTGGTGGACGACGACCGTGACGGTCCGCCGGCCCCACGCGCGCGCCTGCTCGATCGTCGGGAACCAGACGTCGATCGTCGCTCCGACGACCGCGCCGCCCGTGTCGGCCGCCACCGCGTCGCCGTACCCCGGGATCGTCAACCGCGTTCCGAGTGGGATTACGCTCGGATCGACCGCGGCGACGCCCCACCCCACGGGAAGGCCCGTCGCGGTCGTCCCCGTCAGCGCGTAGCCCGTCACGGTGACCGTTACGGCGTCGCCGACGCCGCGACGCGCAGTATCGGTGGCGCCGCTGTCCTCGGCGGCGGGCTCGGCGCTCGCCTCGGGCGCGACGCTCGCCACCGCACGGGGCTCACGCGCCGCGAGCTGCTGCGTGCGCTCGCGTGCGGCGGCGGCCTCGGCCTCGACGTGCGCCAGCTGGGCCGCGTTGAGCTCGCGCTCCGAGGCGAGGCGGGCGAGATAGGCGCGCCGCTCCTCCTGGGCGCGCTGGAGCGATGCCGCCGTCGCCTCCGCGGCGCGCCGTGCGGCCGCGAGCGACGCGACGCGCGCGGCGACGGCGGCCGAGGCGTTCGTGACGTGCCGCTTCGCCGACCGAACCTGCGCCACCACGGCCTCGTCCTGGGCCGCCGCGCGGTCGAGGCTGTCGAGTCCTGTGAGAGCCTCGTCGAGCGTCCGCGCGCCGAGCACGATCTCGACCGTCGTGACGTCACCGCGCTCGTACAGCTGCCGCAGGTGCGTCGCGAGCCGCCGCTGTGAGATCGAGGCGCTGCTGCGCGCGATCCGAAGCTGCCGCGCCAGCGACGCCTGCTCCTCCCGCAGCGTCCGCTCGCGCGCCTCGATCGCCGCGAGCCGCGAGCGCGCCGACGAGAGCTGCGAGTCGAGCGAGTAGAGGGACAGCGTCGCCGCGCGCGAGCGCGCCGCAAGTGAGGCGTCGGCACGCCTGAGCGCATCGGCCGACGGCGTCGGGTCTGCTCCCCCGACCGCCGGTACGACGAGGACGATGGCGGCCGCAAGAGTCATGCCGAGCAGCCGCCTGCACGGCGAGTGTGCCTGCCCGAGCACGCGCGGCACCGTAGCAAAGGGGGCGTGAGACCCCGTCCGTAAGAATCCACAGGTTCGTCGCGCTTTGTCCACAGCTGCGGACAGTTCCCGCTTGCCGCCCCTCGGAGACCTTGCTAACCTCCCGCACTCGTGGCGTACCGGCCCCTCCCGGTGCGTCCGTCCCGGCCCTATCCAGGGGCTTTGACCACTACCCGTAAGGGACGGGCGCCGTACGTTCTGCTTGGGATGCTTGCGGCTCTCCTGGTCGCAGTCCCCGCGTTTGCCGACCCCTCGATCCAGTCGAAGCAGGCGGAGGCGCAGGGCGTTCTCGAGCAGATCAACGCGCTCGACGGGACGCTCGAGCGCGCGGTCGAGCAGTACAACTCGGCGAACGTGCGGCTCGACCAGATCCGCGCAGCCCAGCGCGAGAACGCCTTCGAGCTCTCGATTGCGAAGCGGACGCTCGGAAAGAGCCGCACCGCGATCGCGAAGCGCGTCGTCGCGCTCTACACGACCGACGACACGCACTCGACGCTCGAGGTGATCCTCGGCGCGAAGAGCCTCGACGACGTCGTCACGCGAATCGACGCAGCCGATCGCGTCGCCACGGAGGACAGCCGGGTCGTGACGGCGATCAAGACGTCCAAGGCCCAGATCAAGCGGCACGAGCAGGCGCTCGCCGACGCGAGGGGCGCGCAGGAGCGTGTGATCGCGGAGCGGGCCGCCCAGCGCCGTTCGATCGAAGGCAAGCTCGCCGAGCGCCGACAGCTTCTCTCGTCGATCCAGGGCGAGATCGCGCGCCTCCAGGCCGAGGAGCGGGCGCGCCAGGCGCGGCTCGAGGCGCAGGCGCGCGCGCGGTTCGCGGCGCAGCAGCGGGCCGCGAACGCGGCCGCGGCGACGCCTGCGGCCACGCAACCCGCGGCTACGCAAGACGCGGCCACGCAAGACGTGGCCTCGCAGGTGTCGCCCCAGACCTCCGACGCATCCGCCGACGACACGAGCGCCGCGTCGCCCGAGGTCGCGACCGCCGCGCCGCCGTCGAGGTACGGCGGCGTCGTCGGAGTCGCGATGCAGTACCTGGGCGTGCCGTACCGGTGGGGCGGTGCCGACCCTTCGGGGTTCGACTGCTCCGGGCTCGTCGCCTACGCCTACGGCCAGATCGGCGTGTCGCTCCCGCACTACACCGGCGCGCAGTGGGGCTCCGGCGTCGCGGTCTCGCGCTCCGACCTTCAGGCCGGCGACCTCGTCTTCTTCAACGGGCTCGGCCACGTCGGGATCTACATCGGCGGCGGGCAGTTCGTCCACGCGCCGCACACCGGCGACGTCGTCAAGATCTCCAGCCTCGGCGACAGCTGGTACGCGTCCACGTACATGGGCGCCCGCCGGATCCTGTAGCGCCTTTAGTCCGCTACTCGTACAGCGACGCGAGCTCGTTCGTGAAGTGGTTCATGACCACCTTCCGCTTGAGCTTCAGCGTCGGCGTCATCTCGCCGGCCTCGACCGAGAAGTCACGGGGGAGGATCACGAAGCGCTTGATCTGCTCGTAGCGCGAGCGCTCGCGGTTCACCCGGTCGACCGCCTCCTGCACGGCGGCGTGCTTCTCCGCATCGCTCATGTCGGCGGCGAGCGCCGCGTCGACCGTGATCAGCGCGGCGACGTACGGCTTGCGGTCGCCGACGACGACCGCCTGCGAGACGATCGGCGTGGCCTTGAGCTCGTTCTCGAGGTTCTGCGGTGCGACGTTCTTCCCGCCGGCGGTCACGATGATGTCCTTCTTGCGGTCCGTGATGAAGAGGAAGCCGTCCTCGTCGATCCGCCCGATGTCGCCGGTGTGGAGCCAGCCGTGGGCGTCGAGCACCTCGCGCGTCGCTTCGTCGTCGCGGTAGTACCCCGCGAAGACGGTGTTCGACCGGACGAGCACCTCGCCGTCGTCGTCGATCCGCAGCTCGACCCCCGGAAGCGGCAGTCCGACGCTCCCGAACCGGAACGCGTGCTGCCGGTTCACGGTGGCGGCGGTCGTGCACTCGGAGAGGCCGTAGCCCTCGAGGATCAGGATGTCGAGCGTGTGGAAGAACTCGGCGATCTCCCGTCCGAGCGGCGCTCCGCCGGAGTTCGCGATCCGTAGGCGGCCGCCGAGGCGCTCCTTCACCTTTCGATAGACGAGCCGGTCGGCGACGCGATGGCGGAGGGCGAGCGCCCGCGGCACCGGCCGCCCCTCCTGGCGGAGGATCGAGACACGCAGGCCCACAGCGGCCGACCAGTCGACGAGGCGGCGCCGGACGCCCGTCTCCTCCTCGAACTTCGCGGCGACCGCGGCATAGATCTTCTCGTAGACGCGGGGCACCGAGGGGAAGAGCGTCGGGCGGACGCGCGGCAGCTCCTCGCCGACGCGCAGCGGGTCGGGCAGGAAGGCGAGCGTGAACCCGACGTGTGGGGCCGAAAGGTGGAGCAGTCGCCCGTAGTTGTGCGCGAGCGGGAGGTACAGGAGCATGACGTCGCTGGGCTCCGTCAGGCGCTCCTCCATCTCGTCGCCCTTCTGGACCATGGCGTAGTAGTTGCGATGCCGGATCATGCAGGCCTTCGGCGGCCCCGTCGTTCCCGATGTGTAGATGAAGGTGAAGAGGTCGTCCTCTTCGATCGAGTCGGCGCGTTCGTCGAGGGCGCCGGGGTGCTCACGTGCGTACTCGCGTCCGCGTGCGCGGAGGTCGTCGAGGTCGGCGAAGGCGAGGACGTGGTCGAGAGTCGCCCCCGCGAGCTTCACGCGCTGCTCCTCATCCTCGACGAGGCAGCCGATCGCCTCCGAGTGCGCGACGACGTACAGCACGTCGCGCTGTGAGCTGTTGGCGTAGATCGGGGCGCCGACGGCACCGACGAGCCCGAGCGCGAAGTCGAAGAGTGCCCACTCGATCGTGGTGCGACCGAGGATCGCGAACACGTCGCCCCGGCGGATCCCGAGCCCGAGGAGGCCGTTCGCCAGCTCCTGAACGGCCGCGTCCGCGTCCGCCCAGGACATCTCGCGCCACTGGCCGTCGACCTCGTGGAGGTACGCGGGATCTGGCCGCCCTTCCGCGATCGAGTTCCGCCAGAGGTTGGCGATCGTTCGGCGACCGCGCGCGGGGGAGGGCGCGGCGACTCCGGCAGTCTCGATCTGCGACAACGCGTCCGAAGCGTAGCGACCGGCGGATCTCGCAGGAACCTCGCCGCCCGGCGCGAATCACGCCGTCCCCGGTAGATTTCTTTCGCTATGCGGACAACCTGGAACGGCTCACTCAGCTTCGGCCTCGTCAATATCCCCGTCGGCCTCGCGCCGGCGACGAAACCGGCCGCGCGTCAGTCGGACGTGTCGTTCCGCCAGCTGCACCGCGAGTGCGAAACGCCGATCAAGCAGAAGCGCTGGTGCCCCGTCCACGACGTCGAGGTCGATCCCGACGAGATCGTGCGCGGCTGGGAGGTCTCGAAGGGACAGTTCGTGGTTGTGGAGGACGCGGAGCTCGAGGCCCTCGAGACGCGCGCCGCGGACAGCTCGCGCACGATCGACATCACGAGCTTCGTGCCGACGGACGAGGTCGACCCGATCTGGTTCGACCGCACGTACTACCTCGTTCCCGCGGGCGCGGAGGCGCAGCGGCGACCCTACGTGCTCCTCCTCGAGGCGATGAAGGAGGAGACCGTCGCCGCCGTCGGCAAGTTCGTGCTCGCCGGGAAGGAGAAGCTCTGCCTGATCCGGGCGAGCGGCGGCGCGCTCGTCCTCGAGACCCTGTTCGTCCACGAGGACGTGAAGGATTCCGGCGAGATCGGCGAGGCCGTCGCCGCCGCCGAGGTTCGCGAGCCCGAGCTCGCGCTCGCGAAGCAGATCATCGCCGGCCTCTCGGCCGAGTTCGAGCCGACGGAGCTTCGCAGCGAGTACCGCGCGAGCCTCAAGGAGATGCTCGAGGCGAAGCTCGACGGGCGCGAGCTCGAGGCGCCGGCGCCGGCTGCCGTCGAGACGCCGGTCGTCGACCTGATGGACGCGCTCCGCGCATCGGTCGCCGCGGCGAAGAAGCCCGCCGGTAAGCGGAAGGCGGCGCCGTCGAAGAAGGCTGACACGGCACCTCGCGGCAAGGCCGCAGCGGGCCGTAAATAACCCGTCGACGACAGAGAGGCCGCTCATCGCGGCCTCTCGATCGAAGTACTTGTTCGTCGTCTTCGGGGGCTAGTGCTTCTGGAGCGCTCCCATCGCCTCGAGCTGAGCACGGAAGAGGGTCTTGTCGATCTTCCCGTGGTAGATGGGCACGCTCTCCTCGAGGCAGATCCGGATCACCTCTTCACGGTCGATCCCGACTTCCTCGGACAGCTCTTCGGGCGTCAGGTGGTTCGCCATCTCGCTCCTTCCGGTCCCGTTGTCGTTGGGTACGAAAAAGCCCGCCGCGCACGCGCGACGGGCTAGCTCTCCAGCTCCTTCTTGCTGACGGTGGGGAGCTTCCTCACTCGCCCCACCTGTTCCGAAAAGTGCTCACGTCGCTCCCAAGGATAATCGAAGGCCGTGACAGATGCCGGGGTTCTCGACGGATTCGACGAGCACACCGTTCGGTGGCGGGGCGCGTCCCTTCGGGTTCTCGCCGGCGGCGCCGGCCCGCCGCTCCTGCTCGTCCACGGATTCGGCGGCGCGGCGAGGAACTTCGCCGAGCTCGCACCGCGTCTCGCGACGCGGCGTCGTGTCATCGTCCCCGACCTGCCCGGCCACGGCGCTTCTTCGGCCCTTCCGGCCGCCGAGACGCTGTCGGCCTATGCAGACGCGGTCGCGCGGGCATGCGAGGTCGAGGATCACGCAACGCTGGATGTGCTCGGCCACTCGCTCGGCGGCGCGGTCGCGCTCCGGCTTGCGGTTCGGCGGCCGAGCCTCGTCCGCAGGCTCGTCCTGGCTGCAGCGGCCGGGATCTCGTCGTCCACGCGCGCGGCCGAGCTGCTGCTCACGTTCGCCGCGACGGTGCAACCCGCCCGGCTGACGGCGCGCTCTCCGCTCGCGATCGCACGGTCGCCGCTCCTGCGCAGGGTCGTCTTCAGTCGGGTCTCCGTCTCCGACCCGTGGTCGCTCACCGACCGCGCGATCGACGGATTCCTCCGGGATGCTGCGCTCCACAGCGACGTCGTGTCCGCCGCGCGAGCGCTCGTACGTGGCGATCCGCGAGCGGACCTGCACCGCGTCACGTGCCCCGTCCTCTGCCTCTGGGGCGCGCGCGACCTCCAGGTGCCGATCGACGACGCCTTCGAATACGCGCGCCGCCTCCGTGCGCCGGTGCGGGTCATCGCCGACTGCGGCCACCTCCTGATCGGCGAGCGGCCGTCGGCCTGCGCCGACGCCGTCGAAGCGTTCCTGAGCTAACCTGTCGGCGCTCGGGGTGTGGCGCAGCCTGGTAGCGCGCTCCGTTCGGGTCGGAGAGGTCCCCAGTTCAAATCTGGGCACCCCGATACGAAAAGCCCGCACAGCGCGGGCTTTTCTCTTTCTGGGAAAGTGTCGAGGGCGTCGAGTTCGCCGTCAAGCTGAACGTCCGAAAGGGACTGCGTGCTCGAGCTCCGGGAGCAGCGGGGTCATGTTCCAGCCACGGCGCGACCGGGTGCGGAAGCCGGCGTGTGTGCAGACAATGCAGCGGAACCCGTCCAGCTTCGGCTCGACACCGAGCCGCCGCGGCGCGGCAGCGGCCCGGAGCAGCATTTGGCTCAGGCAGCGGCAGCAGCGCCACCCGGCCAACTCTACGGCCGCACGGGATGGGCCGCTAGCGGTTCGGGTACGGGTCGTCGGCGCTGTCGCCGCCGCTCACTGTGTCGTACTCGCCGTTGCCGCACGAAGGACAGGGCGGCAGATGCTTCGTCGACCCGACCTGCAGCTCGTAGCCGCATTGGGTGCACTTGTAGGTGCCGGAGCTGACGTCGCTGCCGGCGGGAACAGGGTTAGCCATGCCTGGTCCATCGCCAGAACGGGCGGTCGCCAAACGATTTCGCCCGGCGCACCGGCGTGCTCCCGTAGCTGAAGGCGCGTCCGCGGCCCGGTCCGCTGCGCACCGCCGCGAACGTCGTTATCGTGTTGTCCCGAACGAGGACGATCCCCCTCTCTCACGACCTCGTTCGCCGGCTGCGCGCACCGCCGCAAGTGCGTGTTGCCAGTTGGCAGGGCGCGGGCCTGCCAGTCGCTCGCGTCCTGCCCCTTTTACCTGCAAGAGCTACGGCGATTACCTGTTGCATCGCATCGGAATCTGCACTAGATTTCGCCAGGCAAGAGCCGCCAAACCTGCTTTCAGCTGACGCGGTCTTTGTCCAGAGGGCCGATCGGCCGCGCCTGAGGGGGGCGCGGCCGATCGGGTACTAACGGCGGGCGCGCGATGCGGCAAGCGCGCCCGCCGTTGCCAACGCGAACTCGGGCAACGAGCGCAGCAGCAACCACGATCACGCTTGCGAGCGCAAGAACTCGCCTAACCATCAAGGACCTCTGCGGTGACGGCGATCGCGCCGGCCAGCAAGGGCGCCGCGACGCCGTTCAAAGGACGTACACATCATGGTTCGAGTCAAGTTGGACATGCTCCGGCGCCCACGGTGTGAACCACCAAGGCGTCAACGACAGCGAAACATCCATCGTCACGGGATCGACGGTTCCGTTGCGTCTGGGGACGACGATCGAAGACCCCGATTGACACCTTTGTCGTGACTGACAACGGCGACGGCTCGTACACCGTCGAAATCGTCGCGTACTTCAGCTAGGACTTGCGCGGCAGGGTGTGGCCGTCAGCGAATCGCCACACCCTGCCGCGACCACGCATTCACCGCCCGCATCGCGGGCCCGCTTAGCAGCGGGCCTTTTCTTTTCGCGGAGGACCCCGGCGGGGCGGAGTCGCTACTCGCCGTCGAGCAGCCCCTCCTCGGCCGCTAGTTGCACCAGCGAGCCGCGGGCCTCCGCGAGCAGGAGCACCAGCTCGTCGTCGTCGTCGAGCTCGAGATCCCCACACCGCTCGAGGAGCTCGTTGATCGAGATGACCGCTTCGCCGAGCACGAGCGCGCGGTTCGTTAGTGGCGCGTCCTCGTCAGCGCGCTGAGCCTGACCACCGAGGTCGGCGCGCGCTTGCTCGAGGGCGGCGGCGGAATGCTCCAGCGCCGCGGTCAGCCGCTCGACCTCGGCCCGTTCCTGCTCGCCGAGGTCCGTCCACCACTGCGCCGACTCCTCATGCCGCCGCGCCGCCTCCTCGTGCATCCGTGCGGCCTCCCGGTGAGTCCCGGCGCGTTCGTCCATCGCAACGAGAGGCTACTCCTCGTACCGGTTGGATCGCGCACATCTCGGCGGACATGCCACCGATCGACCACGCCCTTTGGCGGGAGCCGCCGACCTTCCCCTCCGACCCCCGGCGGCCTCGTCTCGACGCTCGCCGACTGGCACCGCTTCGGGCGGATGCTCCTCGTCGACGGCGGCGGGCTCCTGTCGCCGGAGTCGGTGCGGCTGATGATCACGGGCGATCTGACGCCGGAGCAGCGAGACGCGTCGACCCTGTTCCTCGAAGGAGCCGGCTGGGCTACGGCGGCGCCGTTTCGGCCGACGGTTCGCTACGGCTGGGTCGGCGGCACCGGCACGACCGCTGCGCGGTCGCGCCGCGTCCGCGATTGCGGGAGGCGTCGGAACCGGTCGAGCGGGAAGATCTGCCACGTGCCGCAGATCGGCTACTTCGAGGCGGTCGCGTACCGCGTCCGCGGGTTCCGCGGCGGGGAGCTCGTCGTCGACAGCAGCAACGTGCATCTGCTGCGGGGCGAGGGGGAGAGCGTTCCGGTCTTCTGCTTCCCGCGCACCGACGTGCGCGGCGACCGCCTGCCTCCAGCCGCCGTCCGCGAGCGGCGGCCGGGGTGGGTCTCGGTCGAGTGGAATGCCGTCAACGAGTGGTTCGCCGAGGACGGACAGCTGTTCGGGCACGCGCGCGACCTCTACCACCGGATCGACGTCTACCCGTCGACGCGCCGCGTCCGCGTGCTCCGCGAGGGGATGCTCCTCGCGGAGACACGACGGTCGCGCGTGCTGTTCGAGACCGCGCTGCCTCCGCGCTACTACCTGCCGATCGAGGATGTTCGAGCGAAGCTCGTCCCGAGCCCGACGAAGACGCGGTGCGCGTACAAGGGATCCGCGTCGTACTGGTCGGTCGCGATCGGCGACCGGATCGTCGAGGACCTCCTCTGGACCTATGCCGAGCCCCAGCTCGACGCCCTGCCGGTGCGAGATCTCGTCTGCTTCTTCAACGAGCGCGTCGACCTCGAGGTCGACGGCGACTTGCAGGAGCGGCCGCGGACGCAGTGGTCCCGCGACGACGACTCGTAGGCGTCGCGCCGCGGTCGTCGACCGCGCATGCCAAAGCTATCCTCGGCTCCCGATGCTGCGCGCGGTCGTCTTCGACGTCGATTTCACAATTGCGAAGCCCGGCCCCGACCTCGGTGCCGACGGCTATCGACGGCTCGGTGAGCGCTTCGGCCTCGATCTCGACCCGGCGCGGTATCCCGACGCACGAGCGGCGGCGGTGGCCGACCTGAAGCGGCACCCGGAGCTCGACCACGACGAGGAGATCTGGGTTCTTTTCACCGAGCGGATCATCAAGCGGATGGGCGGCGTCGGCGATACGTACGCATGCGCGGCGGAGATGACGCGGGCGTGGCTGCACGCGCAGCACTTCGAGCTGTACGAGGACGCGCTGCCGACGCTCGACCTCCTCCGCGGCCGTGGGGTGAGGCTCGGGCTCCTGTCGAACACGTCTCGCGATCTCGACGCGTTCGTCGCGCACCACCGGATCGCGGTCGACGCCGTCCTGACGTCCCATGTGCACGGTAAGACGAAGCCGCACGAGACGATCTTCCGCGCGATGCTCGACAAGCTGACCGTGTCGCCGGAGGAGGCCGTCATGGTCGGCGACCAACTCGAGGACGACGTTGCCGGCGCCCGCGCGATCGGGATGCGCGGGATCCTCGTCGACCGCGAGGGCCTGTACCCGGACGTCGAGGAGCGCCTCGACGACCTGCGCGCCCTCCCGGCGGCGCTCGGGCTCGCCTGACCGCGACGCCGCCTGAACGGACGCGCATGTCGTGGCGAGTCACGATCGGCCTGAGAGTCACCAGGGCATGCCCCGCCGGGACCTGTCCGCGTGACTGTCGCTGCGGAGGGGCCCGTTCCGGCCGCGGCCGTGCAGGCGCCTGCGGCACGGATTACGGTGTGACGCGATGCCGGGATGGTTTCTCTGGACGCTGATCGCGGTGGCTCTCGCGGTCGGGGAGATCTTCACGCCCGGCATGTTCTTCCTCGGCCCCGTCGCGCTCGCCGCGCTCGCGGCGGCGCTCGCCGCGGCGCTCGGCGCAAGCACGGGACTCACCCTCGTCGTCTTCATCGCCGGCTCCGTCGCATCGCTTGCGCTCCTGCGGCCGATCGCGCGGCGGCACGTCCGCATGCCCGTGATCTCGCGGACGGGGACCGACGCGCTCGTAGGGCGCACCGCTCTTGTCGTCCGCCGCGTCGACTCGCTCGGCGGCCGGGTCCGAATCGGGGGCGAGGAGTGGTCGGCGCGGTCGTTCCTCGAGGACCAGATCCTCGAGGAGGGGCGCCGCGTCGAGGTCGTCAAGATCGAGGGCGCGACCGCCCTCGTCATCGAATAGGAGGCGTTCCGTGGCTGCCCTCATCGTTCTCGTCGTCGTTGCCGCGTTCGTCCTGGTGGTGCTCGCGAAGACGATTCGCGTCATCCCGCAGGCGCGCGCCGGCGTGGTCGAGCGGCTCGGCCGCTACTCGCGCACGCTCACCCCCGGGCTGACGATCGTGCTCCCGTTCATCGATCGCGTGCGCCCGCTGCTCGACCTGCGCGAGCAGGTGATGTCGTTCGACCCCCAGCCGGTGATCACGCAGGACAACCTCGTTGTCAACATCGACACCGTCATCTACTACCAGATCACCGATCCGAAGGCTGCGACGTACGAGATCGCGAACCCGGTCGATGCGATCGACATGCTGTCGGTCACGACGCTCCGGAACGTCATCGGCGGGATGACGCTCGAACAGTCGCTGACCTCCCGCGACTCGATCAACGACCAGCTCCGCGGGATCCTCGACGACGCGACCGGCAAGTGGGGCATCCGCGTCCACCGCGTCGAGCTGAAGGCGGTCGACCCGCCGCCGACGATCAAGGAGACGATGGAGAAGCAGATGCGCGCCGACCGCGAGAAGCGCGCCGCGATCCTCCAGGCCGAGGGCGTCAAGCAGGCGCAGATCCTCACCGCGCAGGGCGAGAAGGAGGCCGCGATCCTGCGCGCCGAGGGCCAGAAGCAGGCGGCGATCCTCGCCGCCCAGGGCGAATCGCAGGCGATCGCGACCGTCTTCGAGGCGATCCACGCCGGCGACCCCGACCCGAAGCTCCTCGCCTACCAGTACCTGCAGATGCTCCCGCAGATCGCGCAGGGCGAGGCGAACAAGATGTGGATCATCCCGAGCGAGCTGACGCAGGCGCTCGGGCGGCTGGGCACCGCTCTGCCGGGCGGCGGCGGCGGCACGTCCACCTGAGAATCAGGGCGCGAGGTCGGCGGCCGCCTCGCGGAGCGACAGCACCGGGCCGACGCACGTGTCGTTCCCCTCGAGAAGCGACAGCCACTCGACGAGCGTTCGCGACCGGAAGAGCGCCGCGAGCTCCGGCAGCTCCGGCTCGAACTGCCGATCGAGGAGGTCCGGCCGCTCGATCAGCTCGCAGAGCCGCGCCCAGAACTTCGGCTCGAGCGCTGCGACGGTCAGCCACCGCTCGTCGGCCGTCGCGTAGATCCCGTAGCAGGCGACGCCGCCCGTCAGAAGCCGCGGCACGGGGTCTCCGTGGAGGCGGTGGGCGACGAGCCGGTGCGAGTTGTCAGTCATCGACACGACGATCCTGGCGCCGCGGCCGCTGTGGCTGCGCTCGAGCAGCGCGGCGAGGATGTCGATGACGGCCGCCTGCGCGCCCGCGGCGAGGTCCGCGATCTGGATCGGCGGGACCGCGGGCGCCGTGTCCGCGAGCGCGCCGGCGTAGCCGAGGTAGTTGAGGTCGTGTCCGGCGTGGAGTGCGCGCGGGCCGTGGGCGCCGAAGCCGGTGATGGAGCAGACGACGGCGTCGTCCCGAACCACCGCGCCGAGCCGTTCCCAAACGCCGGGTCGAAACCCCTCGAGCACGACGTCGGCCTGCGCCACCGCCTCGGGCGTGGGATCGGCGCGCGCGTCCCAGGTAGCGATCTCCTTCCCTTCGTTCAACGCCTCGTACCAACCGGGCGCCGTCGCCGCGACGGGGTCTCCGCCCGGCGGCTCGAGCTTGACGACGCGCGCGCCGAGCCGCAGGAGCTCGCGGCTTGCGAACGGCCCGGGCAGGTACCGCGTGAGGTCGGTCACGAGCGTTCCGGCGAGCGGGCCCACGCCCCGCGATTACACCACCGCGGAGCGCAGCGCGGGTCGCGCCTCGGTCGTGGCAGCGCCGATTGACTAGTGTGGCGGCGGTCGTGGGCGACCGGGCGGCCGACAAGCGAGCGCTGATCCTGCGGGCGGCGGTTCGCGTGTTCGCCGACAAGGGCTACCACGCGTGCCGCGTCGGCGACATCGCGGCCGAGGCCGGCGTCGCTCACGGGCTCCTCTATCACTACTTCCGCTCGAAGGAGGACGTGCTCGAGACGATCTTCCGCGAGACGTGGGGCGGGCTCCGGCAGGAGGTCGCGCGGCTCGAGGTTGCGGACCTGCCGGCGCTCGACCGGGTGCGGGCGCTCGCGACGGCCTACCTCGGGTCGTGGACGACCGACCCGGACCTGATCCGGGTGCTCGTGCGCGAGGTCGCACGGAGCCCTGACGTCGGAACGCGCGTCGGCGAGATCGCGCCGGTCTTCGTCGGGATCAAGCGGATCATCGAGGCGGGGCAGGAGCGCGGCGAGATCCGCGCCGACGCCGACGCGCGGCTCGTCACGTGGGTGGTCTACGGGGCGCTCGAGGAGGTCATGACGGGGTGGGTGCTCGGGCGGCTCCCCGACGGCGAGGAGGACGTTGCCCGCGCCGTCGACACGGTCGTGGAGGTGGTCGGCGCTGGACTTGCCGCCGGCCAGGGCGGCGCCGGCCGCTAGCCCGCTCGTCCCGCTCCGGCGCGGGGTGGCGTGGTCGCTCGGGCTGGGCGCTTTCGGCCTCGCCTTCGCGATCACGACGACCACGTATCTGCAGGTCCTGCTCGGGCGGTTCACGGACTCGGGGACGCTGATCGCGCTCGTCCTCGGCTCTGAGGGGTTGTTCGCGCTTGCGCTGTCGCCGGTGATCGGCCCGTGGTCGGACACGTTTCACACGCCGATGGGACGGCGCCGCCCGTTCATGCTGGTCGCGCTCGGCCCGATGGGGTTCTGCCTCGCCCTCGTCGCTTTCATGCCGAGCTTCTGGACGATGACGCTCGTCCTGCTCGCGTTCTTCTTCGCCTACTACGTCTACGAGCCACCGTACCGCGGCCTCTACCCGGACCTGCTCGACCCGCACACGTACGGACGAGCCCAGGGCGTCCAGCACATCATGCGCGGGATCGCGCTCGGCGCCGGCCTCGTCGGCGGCGGGTTCCTCCTCGATCTCTGGCATCCGTTCCCGTTCCTCGTCGCTGCGTTCGTCACGACCGCCGCGTGCGGCGCGTGCATCGTCCTCGTGCGCGAGGACGGCGGGTACGGCGCGGTCTACGAGGGGACGCGGGCGTACCTCAACCGGAGCTGGCGGGTGCTCGCCGAGTTCCCCGACGTGCGCGCCTTTCTGTTCGCGAACGCCGCCTGGGAGGGCGCCTTCGCCGCCGCGCGCGTCTTCGTGGTCAACTACGTCGTGAAAGGGCTCGGGGAGCCCGTCTACGTATCGTCGATCGTCCTCGCGGGCGTCGCCGGCGGGTACGTCGTCGCGGCGATCGGTGCCGGGCGACTCGGCGACCGGATCGGTCTCGGGCGTGTCATCTTCGGCGCGTCGTTCGTGTACGGCGGCGGGTTCCTCGTCGGCGGCTTCGCGACGACGTGGCACTACTGGTACCTCGCGTTGATCTTCCCGGTCGCAGTCGCCGGCGGAACGGTCATGACGCTCGCGTGGGGACTGCTCTTCAAGGTCATGCCGGTGGAGCACCGCGGCGCCGCCGCGGGCCTCGCGACCACCACGAAGGGCGTCGGGCTGATCCTCGGCCCGATCGTGGCCGGCGCCGTCATCGACCTGACGAGCTACCGCGCCCTCTGGCCCGTGTGCGCGGTGCCGGTGCTGGCCGCGATCCCGCTCGTGGCGCGGCTGATGCGCGTCGAGGCCGCTATCGACAGAGGGGCTCCGACGGCCGCATGAGCCCGAAGCCCCAGACGACGGGCCCCGAGACGTAGATCGCCGTGACCGCACGTCGAGACGTCGGCAGGAGGTACGCGTCGTACCCCGCGCACGGCGACCGGGGCAGCGCACCGTACACCTCCGTCACGCGCGCGGCGTCGTCGCCGAGGGCGAGTCCCTTCGTCGTCCGCCAGCGAGGCGGAGACCAGAGCGTGAAGACGGCGGCCACCCGCCCGTTCCTGAACGTCACTCCCGCTCCGCGCGGCTCGAACTGCAGCAGGTTGAAGTAGAGCGTCGGCTGTGCGCACGACCGGCACGCTCCGAATTCGCGGCCCCAGCGGGCGATGACGGCGGCGCGCGTGTCGCCGAGGTGAATTCCCCCGAGACTCGCGCCCGGCGCGAGGACGCCGGCCTGCGGCAGCCCGAGCATCGCCAGGACCGAAAGCAAGACGCGCATGCCGCCACTCTCTCATTCCCGAGGCCGACCGCAGCTCGTCCCGGCGGCCGACGAGATTCGCGAGCTCCTCGCGTAGGTTCGACCGAACCGAACGATCGAGGGGGAACGATGAACATCGAGACGCTAGAAACAAGCTTCGACGCCGTAGCCCCGCGCGGCGAGGAGCTCGTCGAGGTCTTCTACGACCGGCTGTTCGAGCGGGCGCCCGGAGTCCGGCCGCTGTTCGACCATGTCGACCTGCGGAAGCAGCGCTCGATGTTGCTCGCGGCGCTCGTGCTGCTCCGGAAGTCGCTCCGGAACCTCGACGCGATCGCCCCGAAGCTCCGTGAGCTCGGCGCCCGCCACGTCGCCTACGGCGCGACGCCGGAGGCGTATCCGATCGTCGGTGAGGTTCTCATCGCGTCGATGGCGCAGGTCGCCGGCGACGCGTGGCGCGACGAGTACGCCGCGGCGTGGGCGGAGGCGTACGGCGTCGTCCAGGCGCTGATGCTCGAGGGCGCCGAGGGCGAGTCGCTCGAGGCCGCCGCCTAGCGTCGGCGGCAGTATCAATCCCGTATGTCGTAGACCTCGACGCGCGCCTTTCGCAGGTAGGGGCGGAGAGAGTCCGGCGTCCGCGCATGCGTCTCGGCGTGCTCCGCGCTCGCGAGCCAGCGCCGGAGGTCCGCGCGCGTGTCCCACCACGTCGCGAGCACCCAGTCTCCCGAAGCGCGCGCCGGCGCGAGGACCTGCAGCGAGCGGAACCCGGGGAATCCGTCGACGACGTGGGAGCGTTCCCGAAGCGCCTGGACGAACAACTCGCCGAGCCGCTCGTCCGGGAAGGCGACGCGCGAGAACGCCACGACTCCCACCGGCGCGATAGTAGAACGCGCCGCGGCCGTTCGGAGGCGTGGTACGCAGACGAACGCGCTTCGACTTTCTGACGCCCCCGGGAGCGACGCGAGAGTCACATTGAGCGTCGTCGCTCTGAGCTATGTTGCCCGCGTGTCGCTGCCGTGGCTCGACGCGCGTGTCGGCGCGCGGTGACGCGTCCCGCAGGCGCCACCGCGTGGGCTGCGGCCCGCGATCTCAGGATCAGTACCGGCGCCGCTGCTGCGACTGCAGCCGTGACGGCGGTGCTGGTGACGGGAGGTCTGTGGGTGGTGCTGCCGTCGCGGTTGAGCGTCCGCACCGACATCCTCGGGAATCCGATCTACCGCAACTTCGACGTGAAGCTGTACAGCGAGCGCTATTGGCTGCTGGCGGTCGCCTTTCCGCTGCTGGCACTCGCATTCTTTCTCGTCCTCGCCCGCGGCAGGCGCCCGGCCGCGGCGCCTGACGCCGCCGCTCCCATCCCGGCGACGTGCGCGAGTCCCGCGCTTCGCTCGGCGCTTCGGCTCGCGTTCGTCGGGGGCGTCGTCGGCGCGGCGGCGGCGGTCGCCGCGGGCGCCGGGCGCTATACGGGCTGGATCGGCGCCGCCGCGGCCGTCGATTACGTGGGATTCGCGCTGCTGGCGGCGGCGTGCGCGCGGCGGGCGCGTGTTCCCTTCGTCGACCGGGTCGCGGCGGTGAATGCGCTGTTTGCCGTGGTGGGCGTCGTCGCCGCGGTCTGGCTCGTCTCACGGTCGACGTCGGTGCAGGCGGGCGAGCGGCTGGTCCGGTTCGACTGGTTCTCGGCGCCGGTTGCCGCGACGCTCGCGTCTGTCCTCGTGGCCGCGGTCGCCGCCGCTCTGCGGCGGACGCGGGCCCCATCCGTCGTCGAGGGCGCGGTCGTCGCCTACCTCGTCGGCTCGGTGGCGCTGCTGCTTGCGCTCGCGAGTTTCCCGGGCGCGATCGGGCCGATGGATCCGTTTCACGAGGGCGAGTGGCTCGCGGCGGCGCACCTGACCCAGCAGGGCGCGGTCCCGTGGCGTGACCTGCTGACCGTGCACGGTGTCCTGCCGGACGTGCTCCTGCCGCTGGTCGCCTTCCACCTCTTCGGCGACACACGCTGGGCGTACCTCGCGGCGCGCTTCCTGCTCTTCGACCCGCTCTTCATCGCCTCGCTGTACGTCCTGACCGCTTACCTCTGCCGGCGCCACCGGGTGCTGCTGTTCCTGGCATGGACGGGGCTGGTCCTGGGGTCGATGCCGCTGCTGTGGGCAGTGCACGACCGGTTCTTCCTGTACCCGTTCGAATTGCTCCTCCTCGCCTGGCTCCTGCGCCGGCCGCGCCCGTGGCTCGCGGTCGTGTACGCGGCCGTCGTCTGCGTCCACGCCGTGATCACGCCGGAGTCGGTCGAGTCGGCGTTCGCGATGCTGGCGATGCTCGTCGCCTTCGAGGTCTACCATCGCGACGGGCGGCCGTTGCGGCTCGCCCTGCGGCGAACCGTCTGGAGCCTCGGTACCGCCGCCGTCTTCGTCGCCGTGCTCGTCTCGGTCCTCGTAGCGCACCACGCGCTCGGGTCGTACGTCTTCTACTACCGGACGTTCGGGACGAACTACGCCCTCGCCACCGGCATCCCCGTCGCCTGGCACAACCCGACCGGCGTGCACATGGTGATCGCCGTCGTCGTGCCCGTGGTGCTCTGGCTGGCGACGTTCGCGCTCTTCGCCTGGAAGCTTTGGGCGCGGCGGCCGATCGACGTCGACGAGTGGATCGCCGGCGCAATGGCGCTGTTGCTGCTCGTCTACTACCCGAAGTTCCTCGGCCGCGCCGACGGCCACGTCTACCAGGTCTTCGCGCTGTCGATCCCGCTGCTCGTGTGGTGGGCGCTGCGCGGGCTCGTCGCGGGCGAGCGGCTGCTCGCGCGTTTGCGACTCCCGGCCCGGCTCGAGCCGCGGCTCGCTGCCGTGGCGGTGCTCGTCGCCGTCGCCGCGGCGGCGCCGCAGACGCCGTGGGCGGCGCTCTCCGCGCTCCCGGGTAAATTCCGGGGCACGGCACCGTCGGCGGTTCCGCCGTTCCCGCGGCTCGGTTTCGCGAACGACACCGACGTGGACCTACCGGCGCTGCACGACCTCCGCGCGCTGATCGACGACTACGCCGGCCGCACGGGCGCGGTAGCCGACCTGACCAACAGCCCCGCGATCTTCTACTACCTGCTCGACCGCAAGCCCGGCAGTCGCTACTACCACGTCAGCATGGCGTTCAAGCGGCGAAACCAGCGCGACCTGATCGGCGAGCTGCGGCGATCGCGCCCCCCGCTCGTCGTCTACTCCTACACCGGCGCCGGCGGCCTCGCCACCTGGGACGGCATCCCGAGCCAGCTGCGCGCCTACGACGTCGCCGAGTGGGTGCTGCGGCACTACAGGCCGATCGCGGCGACCCACGGCTACCTCGTCTTCGCGCGGCCCGATCGTGCCGACCGGCCCCTCCCGGGCGGCCTCGACGGCCAGCCGGTCACGACCGGCCTCTACTTCGAGACGCAGCCGTGCGACTGGGGTTACGCCCCCAACTTCCTCTCGACCCGGCCGGCCGACCCGCGCGCGCCGCTGACGCTGCCGGTCGCCGACGCCGCCGAAGCCGACGTGAGCGGCTGGGCGATCGGCGCCGGCGGTGGTCCCGCCGAACGTGTCGTCTTCGCGCGCGGCCCCCGCGTCGTCGCCTCCGTCGTCCCGTCGCTGACGCGCAGCGACGTCGCGGCTTCGCTCCACGACGCGCGAGCTGCCCGAGCAGGGTTCCAGGCCGACGTCCCCGGCGAGGGCGCGCTGCGCGCGTACGCGGTCACGGGGAAGACGGCGTGGGAGCTCGACGCCGCGCCGTCGTTGCCGCACGCGAAGGCAGTTCCGCCACAACAACTCGTGCTTGGAAACGGCAGCGCCCTCCGCGTCTCGCGCGAGCCGGGACACGGATTCGTCGAGAGCGTTACGCAGGGCCGGTACGCGGCGACGGTGACACTGCCGCCGAACGCGTCCTCGTACTCGTGGCTCGAGGTCGTCGGCAGGGGCAAACTCGGCGCCGCGCGGATCTCGCTCGACGACGGCTCCTCCGCGCCGTCGCACACGATCGCATTGACAACGCTCGAAAGGGCCGGGCGGACGGTGCGCATCCAGGTAGGCGCCTGCGCGCAGTGGTACGGCTACGGCCGCCGCGTGACGCTCGCCGCCGACCGGCCGCTCGCGCTCCGCGCCGTCCGGCTCTATCACTGACTGGAACCGGCCGCGGCCATGTCGCCCTCGGTCGCGGCGCCGTCGCGCTTGTCGAGCACGAGGTGCTTGCGCAGTCCAAGCACGCTGAGAAAGAACGACCCGAACACCGTCTGCACGCCGAGCGCGGCGAGCGTCAGGCCGAGCAGCGCGGGATGCGCGTACCCGAGACGACCGTAGCCGCCGCTCGCCCACGTCGCGAACACGAACGCGAGCAGCCCGACGCCGGCGAGCAGCAGCAGCGCCCCGAGCGCGAGGCCGTGCTCGAGCCGGATTACCCGCCACAGCCGCTCGAACGTCGGGTCGCGCTCGTTCAGGTAGAGCACCGCGTACGTCCGCGCGAACAGTCCGAGCTGGATCACCTGCGCAGCGACGAGCGTCAGCGTCGCCGCCACGATCATCGTGTGGATCTCCCACGAGCGCCCGAACACGCTGACAGGCCCGGCGGCGAGCGCGAGGAGCGGCACGAGCCCGAGCAGCAGCAGCGCGATCCCCGGCACGATGAAGAGCCAGGTCGGGCTGTGGACGAGCATGAAGCGCAGGTGGCGCCAGCCGTCGCGGAAGGTATGGAGCTTCGAGTCGCCGATCCGCGGCCGGTACGTGATCGGCACCTCGGCGATGCGCAGGTTGCGTCGGCCGGCCTTGACGATCATCTCCGAGGCGAACTCCATTCCCGTCGTCTGCAGGCCGAGGCGCGGCAGCACGTCTTTCCGGACGGCGCGCATGCCGCAGTGCGCGTCGGAGACGCGGACGCCGAAGAACGCGTTCAGGATCGCCGTCAGCACGGGATTCCCGATCCAGCGGTGCGACCACGGCATCGCGCCCTTCTGGATCGTGCCGGCGAAGCGGGAGCCGAGAACCATCTCGTTGCCCTCCTGCAGCAGCCGCACGAATGCGCCGAGTTCCGCGATCGGATACGTCCCGTCAGCGTCCGCCATCACGAGGTAGCGGCCGCGCGAGGCGTCGAGGCCGGCGAGGTAGGCGCTGCCGTAGCCGCGCCGCGGCTCGCTCACGACGCGCGCGCCGTGCGCCTCCGCGACCTCCGCCGAGCGGTCGGTCGAGGCGTTGTCGACGACCACCACCTCGCCCGGCAGCCCCGTCGAGGCGATTCCCTCCCAGGCGGCCTCGACGGCGGCCCCGACGGCGGGCTCCTCGTTCAGGCACGGGATGACGACCGACACCTCGACCGGGGCTCTCGCCATCGTGCGATTGTGCCAACGCGACCGCCGGTTACACGCGCAAGCAGATACGTGGCGCGGTCTCGCGCTACGCGCCGGCGGCGACCGGCCCGCGCTGCACCGGAGCCAGCGCCGGCGCCCACGCGCACAGCGGCGAGACGTCGCCGGTCCGGCCGTTCAGCTGCCGGAATCCCAGCGCGTGCTCGGCCTGCATCATCTTGTGGATCTGCGTCGTCCCCTCGTAGATGATCGGTGCGCGGGCGTTCCGGAAGTACCGCTCGATCCCGTACTCGGCGCTGTAGCCGTACGAACCGAAGATCTGGATTGCGAGGTGCGCCGCCTCGAACGCCGACTCCGTCGCGTGCCACTTCGCGAGCGACGTCTCGCGTGTGTTGCGCTTCCCCTCGTCCTTCATCCACGCCGCCTGCATGACGAGGAGCTTCGACGTCTCGTAGCCGAGGATCATCTTCGCGATCATGTCCTGCACGAACTGGTACCGCCCGATCGCCTGCCCGAACGTCTCACGGTCGCGCGCGTACTCCACGGCCCGCTCCAGGCACGCCCGGACGACGCCGCACGCACCCGCAGCGACGGTGAACCGACCCTGGTCGAGCGAGTACATCGCGATCTCGAAACCCTGGCCCTCGTCCCCGAGCAGGTTCTCCGCGGGGACCTCGACGTCCTCGAAGAAGAGCTCGCCCGTCGAGCCGGCCCAGATGCCCAGCTTGTTCTCGGTGTCGGCGGTCGTGAAGCCGCGCATGCCCTTCTCGAGCACGAACGCGCTGATGCCCTTGTGGCCGGCCGTCGGGTCGGTCTTCGCGAACACGAGCGCGTGATCGGCGACCGACGCGTACGAGATCCAGTTCTTCTGCCCGTTGAGCACGTACGCATCGCCTTCGCGCCGTGCGGTCGTGCGCATCGAGGCGACGTCGGATCCCGCTCCGGGCTCGGTAAGGCCGAAGCACGCGAGCTTGTCGCCCCGCGCCTGCGGCGCGAGCCAGCGCTGCTTCTGCTCCTCCGTCCCGTACCGCAGAAGCGAAAGCGAGTTGAGGCCGACGTGGACGGAGATGAGCGTCCGAAACGCCGCCTCGCCCCGCTCGATCTCCTCGCACGCGAGCGCCTCGGACACGAAGTCGAGGCCCGAGCCTCCGTACTCCTCGGGAATCACGATGCCGAGGATCCCGAGATCGGCCATCCCCGCGACCAGGTCGAGGTCGAGGCGGTGGTCGATGTCGTTCTGGACGGCCACCGGGAGCACGCGATCGTCGACGAACGACCGCACCGTCTCCTGGATCAGCCGCTGTTCGTCCGTGAGCGCCAGGTCCACGGGCGCCTAGCCTACCGGGGTGCACGTGTGGTTGTTCCTCCAGGCCCTGCTCACTCTCGTCGCGATGACGCCGGAGCAGAAGGCGCGCTTTCTCGTGGTGACGACGGAGCGCCCCGGGATCTTCACGGGGACCGCCGGGATCCGGTTCGCCGACCAGGAGGGTGGCCTCGTGAAGGCGCTACCGGACGCGGCGCCGTGGCGGAGCGCGCGCGACACGGCGACGGTCGCAGAGGCATTCGCGGCCGGGCGCGACACGCGCCGCGCCCTTCGCCGCGAACGGATCGACGTCGACCTCGCGCCGGTTCTGGATGCGCCGGACGGGCCGCTCGGGTCACGGCAGTTCACGAACGCCTCATTCGGGGTCGCCTTTGCCCGCGGCCTCGGCGACGCCGCGTGCCCGAAGCACTTTCCCGGCCTCGGGTCGGCTGCGTACTCGACCGACGAGCGCCCGCACGTCGATGCACGGATCCGTCCGCAGGACGTCGCTCCGTTTCGCGCGGCGATCCGGGCCGGTGTCCCTTGTGTGATGGTCGGCCACGCGTTCTACGGGGCGCCGTTTCGCGCGTCGCTCGACCCGTCGATCTACGTCCGCCTCCGAGCGCTCGGGTTCGACGGCGTCGCGATCACCGACTCCCTCTCGATCATGCGCGCGGCGCCTGTCGAGGAGTGGGCGCGGCGGGCGGCGCGTGCGGGAGCAGACCTCCTCCTCGTCGCGCATCCCGGCTACGCCGAGCGTGCCGTCCGCGCGCTCGTCCCCCTTGCGCGCCGCGGCGAGCTCGACACGCACGTCCTGCGCGTGCTGCGGCTCCGGCGTCAGCTGCGACCGTCGACGCGCTGACGCGACGCGTGGACGTCGCGCCGGAGGAAACGGCGCGAGGGCGCGGTCGACATCCGGCCGCCGAATTCGACCGGCACGAGCGAACCGTTGCGTCTAGACTGACTGACTAGTCAGTCAATAACTGCGACGACCAGAGGAGCTGAACGACCCGTGGCGACCGTCGAGAACGTGCTCGAGGGCATCTCCTTCGCCCTCACGGACGAGCAGAGGGAGCTCCGCGCGCTCGCGCGGGAGTTCGCCGAGAAGGAAATTCGGCCGAAGGCCGCCGAGTACGACGTGGTGATGAAGCACCCCGTCGACGTGGTCGCGAAGGCGCACGAGGTCGGGCTCATGAACCTGCACATCCCCGAGGAGTACGGCGGCCCAGGGCTGAACTCGTTCGACGGCATGCTCGTCGGCGAGGAGCTCAACTGGGGCTGCTCGGGCATCGGCACCTCGATCGGCGCGAACGGCCTCGGCGCGACGCCGGTGCTGGTCGCCGGGACGGAGGAGCAGAAGGCGAAGTGGCTGCCCCCGCTTCTCGAGTCGCCGATCCTGTGCTCGTTCGGCCTCTCCGAGCCCGAGGCCGGCTCCGACGTGGCGAAGCTGAAGACGACGGCCGAGCGGCGCGGCGACGAGTACGTCCTCAACGGGTCGAAGACGTTCATCACGAACGCCGGCTACGCCGACTGGACCGTCGTCTTCGCGAAGACCGACGTCACGAAAGGCCATCGTGGGATCTCGGCCTTCATCGTCCCCATGGACGCCCCCGGCGTCACGCTCGAACAGCACCTGGACAAGATGGGTCAGCGCGCGACCGACACCTCCGCCTTCGCCCTGCAGGACGTCGTCCTCCCTGCCGAGAACCTCCTCGGCGCCGAGGGCCAGGGCTTCAAGATCGCGATGCAGACGCTCGACTTCACGCGGCCCGGGACCGCGGCCGGCGCCGTCGGCGTGGCGCAGGCGGCCTACGAGCTGGCCGTCGAGTACGCCAAGCAGCGCGTCACGTTCGACGTCCCGATCGCGATGCACCAGGGCGTGAACTTCATGATCGCCGACATGGCGACCGAGATCGAGGCGGCCCGCCTCCTGACGTGGCAGGCGGCGTGGATGCTCGACCAGGGGAAGCGCGCCACGCTCCACTCGTCGTTCGCGAAGCGGTTCTCCGCCGACACGGCGATGAAGGTCACGACCGACGCCGTCCAGGTCTTCGGGGGCTACGGCTACATGAAGGAGTACCCCGTCGAGAAGCTGATGCGCGACGCGAAGCTGTTCCAGATCTACGAGGGGACCTCGCAGATCCAGCGGCTCGTGATCGCGAAGGAGATCTTCCTCCCGCGCGACTGAGCTGCGTTAGGGTCGCCTCGTGGCGCTCGAGATCGATCTGACCGGCCGGGTGGCCTTCGTGACCGGAGGCTCCCGCGGCCTCGGCCGCGCCGACGCGCTGACGCTCGCGCGCGCGGGCGCGGACGTCGTCATAGCCGACCTCCTCGTCGAGTCCGAGCTCTCCGAGGACACGGATCGCTACGGCGCGCTGGCGACGGTCGCGCGTCAGCAGGGGATGGTGCACACGGAGTCGACTGCGGAGCAGATCCGCGGTCTCGGACGACGCGCGCTCGCGGTGCGTTGCGACGTGACGAGCCGGGAGGAGGTCGCCTCCGCGGTCGCCCGCACCGTCGAGGAGCTCGGCTCGGTCGACATCCTCGTCAACAACGCGGGCACGCTCGACCACGTCGGCCAGTTCCAGAACCAGGTGCCGGAGCTGTGGGAGCGCGACCTTCGCGTCAACCTCACCGGCGCGTTCAACTGCTCACAGGCGGTCTGGCCGCACATGAAGGAGCGGGGATGGGGTCGTGTCGTGAACATGGCTTCGGTCGCCGGCACGCTCGGCGGCTTCGGCCAGGCCAGCTACTCGACCACGAAGGCGGGGCTGCTCGGACTGACGAAGACGCTTGCGATGGAGGGCGGCCGCCACGGCATCACGGCGAACGCGATCGTCCCCGGCATCATCGGCACCGAGGCGTTTCACCTGGCGAACGAGGCGATGAACGACCGGATCGCGAGCCGGACCGTCTTCAAGCGGCCCGGCGAGCCGCAGGACATCGCGAACGCGATCGCGTTCCTCTGCTCCGACCTCGCCTCGTACATCACCGGCGTCGAGCTGAACGTCTCGGGCGGCGTCGAGCTCTTCGTCTTCTGAGGCGGGCTCGGGCGCGGGCGCAGCGCCTGGAAGCGAATTGCCGGCGGCTACGATGGACGAATCTTGGCCACCCACGGCTCAACGACGGCCGCTCCATCAGGCGACCGTCGCAGCCGCCGGGCGGGGCCTGGGACGCTGCAGGTGCGCCTTGCGCTCGCCGGGATCGCGTTGGTCGTCGTCCTGGTGCTCCTCGGGTTCGTCTTCGCGGGCTCGTCGGACCGGCTCGCGGCCGGCACCCGCATCGCCGGCGTCGACGTCGGGGGGTTGTCGCCGCACGACGCGCGGACGCTCCTCGAGCGACGTGCCGAGCGCCTCGCCGAAGTCCCCGTCACGTTCACGGCCGCCGGTCGCACCTGGAAGCTGACGCCCAAGCGCCTCGGCGTGGTCGTCGACTGGGCCGCCGCCGTACGCGCGGCCGAGGATCAGGGCGATGGATTCGCGCCGGTTCGGGGTTACAAGCGGATCGAGCTGCGGTTGTTCGCCGGCGACGTCAAGCCGTCGGTTCGCGTCTACGACGCCGCCCTCGCCTACGAGCTGGGCCGCGTCGACGCCGCCGTCGACAGGCAGCCGCGTTCGGCGCGCCTCGTCAGGCGCGGCCTGGGGATCGAGCTCGAGCCCGCGCAGACGGGGACCGCGCTCCGCCGCGCCGCGGCCGCACGGACGATCGTGCGGGCGCTCGCGGGGTTCGACCGCGACACCGTCGCGCTGCCCGTCAGGACGCGCCGGCCAGCGGTCGTCGCGTGGGCCTCCGGCCCGCGCTGCGCACCGCGCGACGCGTCGTGTCGGCGCCCGTCTCGCTCACGCTCGGCGAGACGCGCTGCGCGCCTCCCGGCGCTGGCGCCTCGCGCTCATGCTCGATCTCCCGGAGCGGCCGGGGGAGCCGCTCGCGCTGAGGGGAAAGACGGCGAGCGACTACTTCCCGCGTCTGGCGCAGACAGTCTCACGTCCCGCACGTGACGCCGACTTCGCCGTCTACGCCGACGGCGTCCGCGTCACGCCGTCGCGCCCCGGCGTCGAGCTCGACGTCGAGCGAACGGCGAGGGCCGTGCTCGCGGCGGCCCGGCGGCCCTCGAACCGCACCGCTGCGCTCGTCGTCACCCGCGCCGAGCCGAAGCTGTCGACCGCCGAGGCGCGCGCGATGCACATCACCGGCCAGGTCGAGGGCCTACGAGACGAGCTACGGCGGGACTCGAACCGGCTCCACAACGTCCAGCTCGTGGCGCACCTCGTCGACAGGCACCTGATCGCGCCCGGCGCGAAGTTCTCGTTCAACGACACGACCGGCGAGCGGACGGCCGCGAAGGGCTTCCTCGAGGCGCCGGTGATCATCAACGGCGAGCTGCAGACGGGGCTCGGCGGCGGCGTTGCCAGGTCTCGACGACCGTCTTCAACGCCGCGTTCGAGGCCGGGCTGTCGATCACGTCGCGGACGAACCACGCGCTCTACATCAGCCACTATCCGCTCGGCCGCGACGCGACCGTCGACTACCCGAGCATCGACCCCAAGTTCATGAACGACACCGGCCACTGGCTGCTGCTGCGGACGTTCGTCGGCGAGTCGTCGCTCGTCGTCGACCTCTACGGGGGCCGACGCACCGCGGTCGAGGTCGAGACGGCGCCGCTGCGGGTGGTCGCGCCGCCGCCGGTCGAGCGGATCGCGGATGCGAGCGCTCGGGCCGATGGGCGACGAGGTGGTGGAGGAGGAGCTGGGTGCCTGCGCAGGCGACGAGCGTCCGTGACCCGGCGCGTCTTCTCGCCGGCGCGGGCAAGCTGCTGTACGACTCGACGTGGTCGTCGAGCTACCGCGCCGAGCCGCGGGTCATCCGCGTCGGGACAAGCGGCCCGAGTCCCCGCCCGAGAAGCCGAAGACGCTCCCGGCGCCGGACACGACGACGACGCCGACGACCACCGCGCCGACGACGACGACTCAGGCCACGACCGCTCCGTCCACCACGACGCCGTCGCCGACGACGCCTACGCCGACGACGACCGGCGCCGTCACGACGACGACTGCGACGACGACGCCCGCGCCACGACTCAGCCGTCGCTATCGCCCCAACGAGCCACGACGGGCAGCGTCGGCCGGAACGTGCCGCGTCGACGGTCGCGTGCGCCGTCCAGCCGTCGGCGATCGCCGTTCCGTCGCGTTCGACCACGTACTCGTAGCGGAATCGTGCGCCGCGGACGTCGACGGCACCGCGAGTGGACGACCAGCCGGTCGTCGAAGCCCGCAGGCTGAGGTAGCGCGGCGTGCGACTCCAGCACGAGCGCTTCGACTCCCTGCTCGCGCAGCCGCTGGTAGCCGTCCGCGTACTGCTCGAGGTACTCGACGCGCGCGACCTCGAACCAGACGAGGTACCTCGCGTTGTGCACGATCCCCTGCGCGTCCGTCTCGGCGAACCGGACGCGAATGTTCGTCGAGAAGGAGAAGCCCTCCATCGCCGGTGACTCTACGGACGGTCGGCGACGAAGAGCGCCAGATCCTGCTCCGCCCATCGAGGCGCGCGTCGAGGCCCGACTCCCGGAGCCACCTGACCTGGTCGGACGCGGTGTCCGGCCAGTCCCAGCCCGGCGAGAGCGGCGCAACCGGCTGCGTCGACAAGGACGACGTCACCGAGGACGAAGCGCCCGCCGGCGCGCAGTGCCGCGTGGACGCGGGCGAAGAGGTCGCGCTTCGCCGTCGCGTCGAGGTGGTGGACGGCGAGCGCGGACACGACGACGTCGAACGGCCCTGCCGGAAGCGGCTCCTCCAGCCGCTGCACGGTCGTCGTGACGCGCGGCAGGTCGATTCGCGCCAGCATCCCCGGGCTCAGTTGCCCTTGCGACGAGCTCCGCGTGCGGATGGAGCGCGAGGACTCTCCGGGCCGTCTCGCCCGTTCCGGCGCCGAGGTCGAGGATCCGCGTCGCGTCGAGGCCGACGGTCGCCCCGGCGATTCTGTCCCTCAAGGCGTCGTACAGCGGGATCTCTCTGCGGATCGTATCCGCGTAGCTCTCCGGGTCGAAGTGGAACTCGGCCACGAGCGGCGACGATACTGGCCGCGTGTCGACCGCGGCGCTCGCCGACCTCATCCGGGACCACCAGCCGTGCGTCGTCCTCACGGGCGCCAGCACCTCGACCGAGTCGGGCATCCCCGACTTCCGGTCGCCGGACGGGATCTGGGCGCAGTACGACCCGATGGAGTACGCGACGATGAGAGCGCCTTCCGCCGGGATCCGGCCAAGGTGTGGGACTTCTACGGGCGGCGGCTCGGCGTGCTCGCGAGACGCGCGTCCGAACACCGCGCACGAGGCGCTCGCGAGGGCCACGAGGGGACCGTGGTTACGTCGGCGCGATCGTGACCCAGAACGTCGACCGGCTGCACGAGCTGGCGGGGTCGCGCGACGTGGTCGAGGTCCACGGGTCGATCCGTTCGTCGAGCTGCTCCTCGTCCTGCGGCGCGCGCCGCTTCGACGAGGTCGTGCGAGTTCGTCTGCCTCCCGTCCCCGCGCTGCTCGCGAGGTCACGTGCTGAAGCCGGATGTCGTGATGTTCGGCGAAATCCTTCCTGTCGAGGCGATCGACCGCGCGACGCGGCTTGCCGAGACGCCGCGCTGATGCTCGTCGTCGGGTCGTCCCTCGAGGTGTACCCGGTGGCGTCCCTTCCGGTCGAGACCCTCCGGGCGGGAGGGCGCCTCGCGATCGTGAACCGCGACCCGACG
>CAVUKP010000008.1:0-7351 GCA_963742135.1 uncultured Thermoleophilia bacterium
GCCGCGAACGTCGCCGCGACGATCCGCAGGCGCGGCGCGTGCCGGAAGCGGCGCACGAACGTCGGGAAGAAGAAAAACTCGACCAGCAGCTCCTTGAAGTAATAGTAGTAGCGGTTCCAGAACTCGACGACCGACTCGGCGAGCAGCGGCTTGTAGGTGTTGCGGAAGACGTAGAAGCCGCAGAGCCGCAGCCAGCCGATGAGGATGTGCCCCTTGGCCGCGAGCCGCAGCACGGCCCGGACGAGCTCGAGGTAGAGGCTCGCCCATGCGACCGGCAGCGCGACCCCGGCGGGATTCCGCAGCAGGTCGGGCAGCTGCGGGATGCCGAGGTGGTGGCCGTGGAGCGACGGCGGTCAGGATGCTCTCGGGGTCGCCGTACACGACCGCGCCCATCACCTCGAGCACGGCGCGCCAGACGAGCCCGAGGACGATCAATCGAAGCCCGGCGAGCTGCGACCGTGCGAAGGCCTCCGGCGTCGTCGCTTCGTGGCGCGTCAGGTAGTCAAAGCCCTTGCCGTACGGCGTGTTGGTGCCGCGCCACACTGGCCACAGGTAGAACAGGTGATCGACGAAGCGCGTCCCCGCCGCCTTGCCGCGCTGCCCGGCCTTGAGCATGTACCCGATGCGCCAGACGAGGAACGAGAGCATCGTCGCGACGACGATGAGGAGGCGACGCCCCCATCCGGGCGACGACGCCCACGCCGCCACCAGCACGACGGCGAAGATCGCGTGCAACACGAGCTGCGGTCGGACACGCACGACGCTCGGGAGGTCGCGGAAGCGGACGGCGGCGAGGTAGCAGAGATAGAGGAATCCGAAGAGCAGCGGCACGGCGCCCCACGCGGGCCACGGCGCGCCCTGGAGGGGCTCCGCGATCTTGCCCACGCCGACGACGATCGCGGCGACCGCGAGCAGCTGGCGGCGGCGGGCCGCGTCGAGATGGACGAGGAGCGGCGCCACGCGGGCGGCCCACCACGCGACGACGGCCGGATTCTCGTGCGGCTGGAGGAGTGACGGCGGGCGGGCACGTGAGGGCACCGCAGCCTCCACGTCGGCCGTCACCGCGTCTCGCGATCCACGAGCGTCAGGATGCTCCGCATGGACCGCAGCTCGTCGGGATCGAGGCCCCGTTCGGCGAAGTCGATGCCGTAGGTCTCCTCCAGATAGGAGACGATCTGCAGAACGGCGAGCGAATCGATGAGTCCCGACTCCACCAGGCTGTCGTCCTCGTGCAGGCTCTCCAGCGGACAATCCGGCTTCTGGATGCTCTGCAGGAAGGCGCGGAGCGACGCCAGCCGCTCCGACGGGTCGAGCGGGCGGACGCTCAGACGCTCGCTCCGCGGCCGGCGCCGAGGATCGCCGTCAGGTCGACCGGAGTGAGCCCGGCACAGCTCGCCTTCACGCTGTCGCGGTTGATCTTGCCGCGCGACGTTCGCGGAATCGCGTCGACGAGGTACCAGCGCACCGGCATCTTCGGCTCCGCGAGATGCTGCTTCATCCATGCGTGCAGCGCGGCGATCGTGGCGTGGCCGGCGTCGTCGAGCACCACAGCCATGCCGACGTTCTGCCCGTACGTCGGATCGTCGAGCGCGAAGGTACAGACGTCCTTCGCCTGCGCGAACCGCTCGACCACCGCGTCGACGTCGGCCGGGTAGATCTTGGCGCCGCCCTTGTTGATCTCGTCGCGCTCGCGCCCGCGGAGGTAGAGCCGCCCGCGTTCGTCGAGCATGCCGATGTCGCCGGTCATGAACCAGCCCGCGCTCACCACCTGCTCGGTCAGGTCGTCGCGATCGAGGTACCCGTGCATCAGCGCCGGCGTGTTGAGCCAGACGAAGCCCGATTCGCCGGCGGCGCACGCGCAGATCCGGAGAGAGCGGGACGTCGGTCTCGCGCGTGCGGAGCACCTTGATGACGGCCCCCCACGGCTCCCCGATGAGCCCGTCCTCGGGCGCGACGTCCCGGCCGGCGCTGCCCGCGACCCAGCTTCCCGTCTCCGTGATGCCGTAGGTGTTCGAGACCGCCGTCGTGCCGCTCCACTTGCGGATGTCCTGCCAGATACCTGCCGACAGCGGCGCCGATCCGCAGTGGACCCGCGACAGCGTCCCGGCGCGCGGCGGGCGGGCGAGCTTCAAGGCGACGCGCCACATGGAGGGCACGGAGGAGAGAAACGTGATCCGGTGCTCGTCGACGAGGCTCCCGAGTCGCATCAGGAGATCGGGCTGGAAGGGCGGCGTCACGAACAGGTCGCAGCCCGACAGCCACGGGAACAGGCAGTTGCAGATGAGACCGTGACCGAAGTGCGTGGGGAGCAGGCACAGGGTTCGACGGAAGGACTCGACGTCGAGGGCTTGTCGCAAACCGATCCAGCGCGCGCGCAGCGACCGGTGCGTGTGCACGACGCCCTTCGGATCGCCGGTGGAGCCCGACGTGAACAGGATGAGCGCCTCGTCGTCGAGCCGCGCACGCGCTCGCGGAGCGCCGACAGCCACGTCGGCCGCGCTCGGCGCCTCGACGGCGTTCACGATCGTCACCCCGGCTTCGCCCAACGCGGCCAGAATCGGCGCGCTCGTGGTGTCGTCGACGAGCGCGACTCGTGGCCGCGCGGCGGCAGCGAGGGTGGTCACCTCGAACGGCGTCAGGCGCGGATCGAGTGGGATCGCCGACCCACCCGTCTGCCAGACGGCGAGCAACTCGGCGAAGAACTCGAGCCGGTTGCCGAACGGTAACAGCGCCCGCTCTCCGGGCCCCATGCCGTGCCGCACCAGCCGTGCGGCACGTACCGCGACCTCGCTCCGCACCTCGGCCGATTCCCAGCGCCGCCCTCGCACGGGCTCGGCGAGCCCGCCCACGTCGAGATCGAGGTACATCGAGAGGCGGCCTCATTACTCGCGCCCGACGCCGGGAGCAAGAAAGGACCTCGCGTTGACACGCGGGGGCCGGGTCCCTAGGTGGATCAATCCCCCGCATGCCGTTTCGCCTAGCCGTGAAGGCCCTGCAGCTCGTCGTCTTGAACTGCGCGCTCTTCGCCGGGTATCGAGTCCTCTTCCTTCGTGAGTTCGCTGGTCCGGCGGCGGCGGGGAGCGAGGGCGCGGCGCTTCTGCACGGGCTGCGGCTCGACATCGCGCTCCTCGGCCTCGAGCTGGCCGCGATCGCGGGCGTCGCCCTGCTCCGCCGGCGCGTGCGCGGCACGCTGGTGCTCCGGCTACTCTGGGTCTGCACCTACGTGAACGCGTTCAGCCTGGTCGCGAACCTCCTCTTCTTCCGCGAACGCAACCAACATCTCTGGGAGATGCTGCTCGCGAATCTCGGCCGGCCCGACGAGGTCTACGTCGCGCTCGAGCCGTTTCTCGATCTCCACCCCTACGTCGCCGTGGCCTGGCTGCTCGGCACCGTGGCCTTCGTCGTCGTCGCGCGCTGGCATCTGCGACTGCCGGTCCACCCGCCCCGCGATCTGTGGCGCCATCGATCGGCGCTCGTCGCGACGATCGGCGTGATCGCGCTCGGCGTCGTCGTGAACCTCGAGCGGGTCGCCGACCAGGACGGCGAGCGCATCGGCACGACGGCCAGCAAGTACTACATGGACTTTCCCGACTACGTCCTGAACCAGGCGGTCGTGAACCCCATGTTCGACCTGCTGCGCTACTATGCGCCGTCGCTCTTCGCGAAACGGCGCTATCGTCTGCAGGCGCCGGATGCCCTCGCGTCGAGTCGCCGGCTCTTGGCGTTACCCGAGACCGATCCGCGCTACCCGCTCCTCCAGACCATCCACGGCCAGGGCCGGCTCGGCATCGAGAACATCGTGCTGCTCCAGGTCGAGAGTCTCGGCACGAACACGCTCGAACGCGAGGCCGACGACGGCTGGGTGATGCCGTATCTGCACGACCTCGCGCAGCAGGGACTCTACTTCCCGAACGTCATCCAGAGCTTCTGCGCCACCGACGGCTCGACGTTCGCGACCGCGACGAGCCTGCATCGTACCTTCGGCCCGAACGAGGGCGTGTCGCACTTCCTGCCGAACGAAGTGAACGGACACTACGGGTGCCTCGCGCGCATCCTGGGCGCGCGCACGCACCACCACTACTTCTTTGCCGGCTTCAAGCAGCGCACCGCCGACTTCCTGAGCTTCATGGCCAACCAGGGGTACGATGCCCTCGGCTATCGCGAGTTCCTCGCTCGGCTCGGCGACCGGGGCGAGCGCGAATCCAACAACCTCGGCATCTACGACGGCCCGATGCTGCGCGAGGTGGCGGACATCCTCGTCGCGACGCCCGGGCACTTCACCGCCTACGTCGCCACCTCGACGAGCCACTCGCCCTGGAAGGCGCCGGACGACATGGCGTCGCCGTTGCCCCAGGCCGACCTGAGCACGTTCCGGTACGCCGACCAGAGCATCCGCGCCTTCGTCGAGACGCTCCGCGCGCGTCGGCCCGACTTCGACCGGACGTTGTTCGTGATCTACGGCGACCACACCAGCGTCACCTTCGGCGACGGCTTCACCGAGCGCATTCGCGTTCCGCTCATCCTCTACACCCCGCAGATGGTGCGCGAGCGCGAGCGATGGCGGGGCCGGGAATCCGCCTGGGGCAGCCACGTCGACATCCTGCCGACGGTGCTGTCGCTCCTCGACGGGCCGCACTCGTACAGCGGCATGGGCCGGAGCCTGCTCGACGCGACGGCGGACGGGCGCGGGCTGATCAGCAGCACGTACGTCAACAGCCTCTACATCCGCGATGGGTTCGCGCTGCGCTACGCCCCGCACAAACGGGAGGTGCAGCTCTTCGCCATGGTGGACGGCGAGATCATCCCGCGCGACGTCTCCGCCGCCCACCCCGAGGTCACCGCACGGTTGAAGCGCGAGCACCTGGCGCTGTACGAGACCTCGGACCGGTTGGTGCGAGACAAGCGCGTGTTCCCGCGCAGCGAGATCAGCGAGAACGTCACGGCGGCGACGCGGTGAAGGAGGGGGGGCCAATGTCATACGGGCAACGACTTCGCGCGGCCTTGAAGCGCCACGAACCGATCCCGTTCATCGGGATCTACGACGTGTTCTCGGCGACGCTCGCTGCGCGCCATTTCGACGCGCTGTTCGTCAGCGGGTTCGGCTACGCCGCGAGCCAGTACGGCATGCCCGACATCGGCTTCATCGCCTGGTCGGACATGGTGTCGTTCGTGCAGCGCGTCCGGACGGTGCTTCCCGATCCGCACCTCCTGGTCGACATCGACGACGGCTACGGCGACGTCGAGGTCGCCTGCCACGTCGTCGCCCTTCTCGAGTCCGCCGGGGCGTCGGGCATCGTACTGGAGGACCAGAAGCGGCCGCGTCGCTGTGGGCACATCGACGGCAAGCAGCTCCTCGATCTCGACGAGTTCCGGGCCCGGCTCCGCGCGATCCTCGCCACCCGGCGCGAGCTGGTCGTCGTGGCGCGCACGGACGCCTCCGATCCCGCGGACATCACGGCGCGCGTCGAGGCGTTCGTGGAGGAGGGCGCGGACGCCGTGCTGGTCGACGGGATGCGCGATCTGGATCTCGTGCGCGAGCTGGCGGCGCGCGTGGGCCGGCCGTTCGCGTTCAACCAGATCGCGGGCGGAAAATCACCGCCGCGGAGCCTCGCCGAGCTCGGCAAGGCCGGCATGTCGATCGTGATCTACAGCACGCCCTGCCTGTTCGCGGCGCAGGGCGCCATCGATGACGCGCTCGAGCAGCTCCGTGCCGAGGACGGCCTCCTGCCCGCGCCCAAGCCCGGCGTCGTCGGGCTCAGCGACTGTTGTGCCGTGCTCGACGACAATCTGTCGCGCCGCCACACCGTGGCGACCGAGACCGAACGACCGCGGCTCAAGGGCGCGCGCCGCTAGCGACCACCCCTCGTCGGACCAGCACACGCCCGGCCGCCTTCCTCGCCCGTGACGAGGCCAAGTGGATCACCGGCGCGGTCCTCCTGGTCGACGGCGGCATGGTCATCCAGTAGCACGGTGCGCGCCTGCACCGTTCCGCGTCTCCAATCTACAACTCGGCGGCTCGCCGCAGGCACGCGCATGCGTACCGATCGACCGGCACGTCGTCTGCAGCTCGCCCGGGGCCGAAGCGCAACTTCGCAAGGAGGCGATCATGGACGAGAAGATCGAAACCCTACGCGGCTACGTGAACGACATGCTGGCCGTCGAGCGCGACCTGCACCAGGCGTTCCGCCGCCACAAGGACGACAAGACCACGAAGACGTATCCGCAGGCGGCGGCGGCGCTGCAGCAGATCGAGGACCGGATCGACGTGCACGTCGCGAGCCTCGAGCGGCAGCTCGAGCGGCTGGGTACCGGCGAGTCGCCGGTCAAGGCCGCGGTCGGCGCGGTGCTCGGCGCCGTCGCCGGCGTGTACGGCAAGATCCGCGACGATCGCGTGTCGCGCATGCTCCGCGACGACTACACCGCGCTCTGCTTCGCGACCGTCTGCTACGAGATGCTCCACACGACGGCGCTCGCGGTCGGGCACGGCGAGGTGGCGAATCTGGCGCTTGAGCCACCTGCGGGACTACACCCCGGCGGTGATGGCCATCGCGCAGCTGCTGCCCGAGGTGATCACCGACGAGCTGACGCGCGAAGGCAAGATGAGCGGCAACGGCTCGATCGCACGGCTCGCCGCGAAGAACGTGCAGGAGGCGTGGCAGCAGCAGTCGCCCGAGCGCGCCGGCGCAGGAGGCGCGTCCATGACGCGAGCCGGGGCGATGCTCCGCGGCGGCGTCGCCGGCGCCCTCGCGATGTATCTCTTCGACCCGGATCGCGGCCGCCGCCGCCGCTCGCTCGCTGCGCGACCAGGCGGTGCACTGGCTCGCCGTCACGGCCGAGGAGATGCAGACGGAGTGGCGCGACGTCCGCAATCGCGTGCAGGGCGCGGTCGCGACGGTCCGTCGCATCGGCGGTCGGCGCCGACGTCCGACGAAGCGGTCGCCGGTCGCATCCGCGCGCGGCTCGCGTCGCTCGAGCAGCCGGGCGCGATCCGCGTCGACGTGCGCGACGGTCGCGTCTATCTCGGCGGTCCGGTGCTCGCGCGCGACGCGGAGCGGGCGCGGCGCATCGTGCGGCACGTGCGCGGCGCGAACGAGCTCGTCGACGAGCTCGAGGTACACGACGAGCCGGACATCCCGGCGCTGCAGGACGACCGGCGCCGGCGCTTCGCGGACCTGCCGCCGTCGGCGCGGCTCGTCGCGAGCCTCGCGACGATCGTCGCGGTGGCGCCCGGTCGTCCGCCGCGTCGGCCGGATCCGCACGGCGCGCGGCCTCGCGATGGCGGCGCTCGGATCGGCGATGGTGAACGTCGAGCGCGCGCGGCAGCGCGCTTCACGAGAACGCACGCGGTCCG
>CAVUKP010000009.1:0-289498 GCA_963742135.1 uncultured Thermoleophilia bacterium
CCGAGGGTGCGGCCTAGGACGAGTCAGGGGCGGGCAGTTCTTGGGCGATCTCCCAGGTGCGACCGCCGGGATCGGCGAAGGTCATCGTGCGCATACCCCAGTCGCGATCGGCTGGGCCGCTGATCACCGCCACTCCGTGCTCGTCCAGTTCAGCGCGTACCGTGTCGACGTCGGCGACGATGAAGACGAACTGGCCAACGCCGTTCTCGGCAAGGTCGAGTACTTCGGCTGCCGGAGCGTCCTCGTGCGCCGGGCCGCGCTGCAAGAAGACGTAGGTGTCCTTGAAACGGAACATCGCCGTGTCCTCATCCTGGTGCTGCACTGGCAGTCCGAAGACATCCCGGTAGAACGCCGTAGAGCGCTCCAAATCTCCGACGATCAGATTGATCGCGCCGATCTGCTTCTCCCATCCAGCCATCTCGCGTCTCCTCACCCGTCGCAGGCCACCGTTGCCGTCCTTATGACCGTTGGGCGATCCAGGACTCATCGGTCACGGTCATCCCCGCACTCACTGTCGTCGTCGCCGTGGTGGTGTCTGATGCCTGGCAGAGACTCGGGCCGGGGCGGCCGGCTCGATTCCGGTCTCGCCGGAGGGCTGTCGCCCGACGCCGCAGGAGCCGCGAGCAGCTACAGCCGCTCCTCGAGGAGAGGACTCCGGAGGCGGATCGACCAAGGCTCGACCGACTCCACCACCAGGTGCGACTCGTGCCACGGATCGCGCTCGAGTTCGGCGCGGACCTCCTCCTCGCTGCCGGCGCTGACGGCGAACGGCACGCGCGGGAACAGGCTCGGGCCGCCGAACAGGAAGAAGCCCCGCTCGGCCAGCGCGTCCATGTACTCAGCATGCTCCGGCCAGAGCGTCTGCTCCTCCATCGGTTTCGCCGGATCCCACTCGGGCCCGCTCTGCGTGCGGATCACGAGAAAAGTCGCCACCGCGAAGCGTTCTACCAAGCGGCCGGCGCCGCCGCCCCGAACCAGCGCCGGTGGGCGGGAGCATCATGCCCGTCGCCTCCGCAGCTCGGTCGGTTCGACTCCGGCGCCCCTACGCTGAGCAGAACCCGTTGCGGCCTCGCTGGGCAGGCCGAACGTCACCGTCACCGACGCGACTAGGAGCACTCGTCGCGGACCGCGCAGCCGGCCGGACATCCTCGCACGATCGGCGGCGGGAAAGTGCGCGCCCTCCCGTGCGTTTTCAAGTCTGTTGACGGTACTGCAACAGGGACTTCCTCAAATCGTTGGAGACAACACAGGCGTCCGGCAGAAAGAACGGCATCGTGCGCGCTAACCGGCCGGCCTGTCTCCGGCTAACGCGAATTGCGTACTGTCGAGTGGATCCACCCGAAGAAACCGTGCAGAAGGGAGAACACAAGTGGCGACCACGAAGAAACAACCGGCGACCAAGAAGAGAGAACCGGCGGGCAAGCGGCGGGCAACGAAGACGCGTGCCGCGTCCCGCGCGAAAGGCACCGGCGCGGGTGAGTTCATCTGCCCCGAGTGCGGGCGCAGCTTCAGCCGCGCCGCGGCGCTCGGCGCGCACCGCAGCAGCGTGCACGGAGTCGCGGGCAGACGGTCGGCCAAGCGTCGCGCCGGCGCGCGGTCGGCGCGCGCGGACGGAGCGTCGTCGCGCAGCGCACCTCCGGCGTCGGCCAATCGCTCCAGCGCGAACGGGATCGACCGCGACGCGCTGCTGACGGCGCTCTTCAAGTCCGGGATCCCGGCGCGGGAGGAAGTGGTCCGCGCCGCCACTTCCTGGCTCGACGACGCCGAGCGGCTCGCGCGCATGCGCTAGAGAGCGACCGCGACGGCCGCTACCGTCGGCACTGCATGTGGGACGTCCTGAAGTGGCAGAACGGCACGCTGAGCGTCGCCTGGTGGGCGCTCGTCGCGTTCGCGCTGCTGGTGATCATCGCCGCGGGCAGCCACGCCAAGAGGTAAGTCCGCTAGTGGCGATCGCGCCGCCCGCCTCCGCCGCCGCCGTTCGACGTTCGTGCGCTAAAGGCCGGCTCGACCGCGCGCTAACCCGGGATCACGATCGAGCCCTCGGGCACGCGGCGGAAGTCGCGCAGTCGGACGATCTCTTTACCGAAGGGGACGAGGGCGGCGCCCGCCATCTTGAAATCGGCGATGCCGAGGGGGATTCCGATGATGGTCAGGCAGAGCAGGCAGCCCGTCACGAGGTGCGAGAGGGCGAGCCACCAGCCGGCCAACAGGAACCACAGAACGTTGCCGATGACGCTCAAGCCGCGGTGGCGTCCGGTCGGGACGAGGGTTCGCCCGAAGGGCCAGAGCGCGTAGATCGCCAGCTTGACGGCCTGTACCGCGAAAGGAATGCCGATGATCGTGATCGAGAGCAGCGCTGCGGCGATCAGATATGCGATCGCAAGCCACAGACCTGCCAGAAGCAGCCAGATGATGTTGAGAAGGGTCCGCATACTCGCATCGTCGCCCTGCGGCTGTTAGCCGTCTAGGTCGCGCCGCATGAGCTCACGCTTCACTGACCGGGCGATGGGGACCGGCGTTCGTCGGTCTCCACGTCGGGAACAGGATCGACCCAGTCCTCGGGTACCTCAATCCGCGCCTCGATATCTGCATGCTCCGAGAGCAGGTAAAGCAGATTCCTGCCGTCTAGCAACTCGAGCGGTTTGCCGTCCGCGAACTCGAACGACGACTTCCCGTAGCCACTGGTCGTGACGAGGATCCCCTTCGAGCGCCGTCTAGAAGTGATTCGTGTACGAAAGGAGACGCCACCCGTCGGGAGTCACCAGCAGGTGGTACGTCGTCCGAGTGTCCCGGAGCACGTTCCCCTCCGCATCGAGCGCATTCCAGCGAACCGTCGCGAAGACGGAGTGCGCGCCCAGCTCGCGCGCGTCGCTCTCGATCCGTCTCCATGTCGCGACACCGCCCTCGCGATACGCGTCGATCATTGCTCCGTAGTGATCCCGCACCGCATCGCGATCAGCCATGTGGATCGGTGCGCCTTCCCTGATCGCGAGAAAGGGCGCGAGGCAGAGCTCGGTTACACCCTCAACATCGCGCGCCGAGTACCGACGAATGTACGCGTCCATGAACGCGTCTACGGTCTCCGACACCTTCAGGACTTTCGCACTGGTCAGACGCAAGCTCAAGGGCCTGCGTCACAACGAACGACCAGCAGCCTCAGGTGAGCCTTCCGGCGGCGTGGTGATGGTGGCCAGGCCCGCCGCGCGGTCGGAACGTCGTGCGCGTCGACGCTGTCCACGCCACGCAACACGCCGGCCGGGTGTCCGGCGAGCCCGTGGGGTGCAGAAACTCGATCGGGTGAGGCACGAGGGCTGCTCCGGCAGCGGTAGCGTCGGCCTCCCCGTCTTGGAGGTCGCCTTTGCTTGTGTCAGCCTTGTACATCGTTGTTTGTCGCCTGCTTGAGCTGGTCGTGCTCCTTGGGCGCCGTGAGCGGACGAATGAACTGGAGATTCTCGTACTCCGGCACGAGTTGTCGGTTCTTCGTCGGCAGGTCGGACAGCCGCGGTTCGAGCTCCACGACCGGATGCTGCTCGCCGCGCTCAGCCGGCTGCTGCCGCGGCGCGGCTGGAACGCCTTCGTGGTACGACCGGAGACGCTATTGCATTGGCATCGCCGGCTGGTCGCCCGCCGCTGGAGCTATCCGCACCGCCGTTCGGGACGGCCGCCCCTCAGTCGGGAGGTGCGCGAGCTGATCCTGCGTCTCGCCCGCGAGAATCCGACCTGGGGCTATCAGCGGATCGTCGGGGAGATGCGTAAGCTCGGCATCACCGTCTCGGCGATCTCCGTCCGGAACATCCTCGCTGCAGCCGGGTTGCCACCGGCACCGCAACGTGACCAACAGTCGTGGCGCAGCTTCTTGCGCGCGCACGGCGAGTCGATCCTCGCCTGCGACTTCTTCACCGTCGACACGGTCTGGCTGCGCCGCCTCTACGTGCTCGTCTTCCTCTCAGTCAGCACGCGCCGCGTCGAGTACCTCGCCTGCACCACCAAGCCAGACACGGCTTGGATGCTGCAACAGGCGCGCAACCTGCTGATTGACCTCGACGACCGCGACCGGCGGGTGCGATTCCTAATCCACGACCGAGATGCGAAGTTCCCGCGCGCTTTCGACGCCCTCCTCGCGAGCGAGAAGATCAAGGTGATCCGCACGCCCGTCCAGGCACCGAACGCGAATGCGCACATGGAGCGGTGGGTCGGCAGCGTCGCCACGCGTCGTTAATGCCTTCGGCCTCGCTTGTCCATGCTGCGACAGCGCCCCCGTAACGCATCGATCCCGGTGGTGTCGAGTCCCAGGGCGGCGGGCCATCAAGCGTGCTCTCCCGTTCAAACCACGGCGCCGAGCTGCTGGAGCAGACCCAGTTAATCGAAGATCGCCCAGCCTGTCGGTCGCAACACTTGACGTGAGCCCCTCGGCTGTGCGGGAATTGCCCGAGGCGGGGTTCTGTGATCAGGAGGAGGGAACGATGAGGAGGAAGGGCTTGCGCGCAGCGATCGCGCTTGCGGTGCTGTGCGTCGGAAGCGGGCTGGTCGCGCAGGGGAGCTGGGCGGCCCCGCCTGCGCAGAAGATCCCGTGGAGCAAGTGCTACGCAACGATGGGGCCGTTCGAGTGTGGAACGCTCCAGGTCCCACTCGACTACGGCGAACCGCAGGGCGCGACGATCTCGCTGGCGCTCGTGCGCCTGCCGGCAGCCGATCCTGCGCGCAGGATCGGCTCGTTGTTCCTCAACCCTGGCGGGCCGGGCGGCTCCGGGGTCGACTTCACCGTCTTCGCGGGTCCCGCGCTCTTCACGCCGGAGGTGCGGGCGCGGTTCGATCTCGTCGGCTTCGACCCGCGCGGGATCGCGCGCAGCACGGCTGTGCGGTGCTTCGGCACCGACCGGCAGTGGGGACCGGCCTTCGCGCCGTTCGCGTTCCCGCTCACGGCCGAGGAGGAGCAGATCTGGATGGCGGCGGATCTCTACCTGGTCGACGCGTGCGCGCAGCGGGCCGGCCGAATCGTCGACCACATGTCCACCGCGAACGTCGCACGCGATCTCGACATGCTCCGGCAGGCGGTCGGCGACGCGAAGCTGAGCTACTACGGCGTCTCCTACGGTTCGTTCCTCGGGCAGACGTACGCGAACATGTTCCCGGGGAACTTCCGGGCGCTCGTGATCGACGGCGTGCTCGACCCGATCGCGTGGGTGAACACGGGCGGCGCGATCCCGTTTTCGACGCGGCTGCGGAGCGATGCGGGCGCCATGGCGACGCTCAACGAGTTCTTCCGACTCTGCGATCTTGGCGGCAACCGGTGCGCGGCCGGGCCTCACTCGGCGCAGCGCTACGCGGACACGCTGCAAAGGCTGCTCGACGATGGGCCGGTCGACATCACGTTCCCGGACGGCTCGGGGTTCCACGCCACGTACGCGAACCTCATCGGGGCGACGCTCGGCCCGATGTACGACTCGCTGAGTTGGGAGGACTTCGCCGGCGACCTCGCGTTCGTGGAGGGCAAGGTGCTCGGCCCCGCCTTTGCGGCGCGGGTTGCGCCACGTGCGGCGTTAGCCGCGTGGCGGCCCGACTACATCACGAAGCGCGGCTTCCCGCACTACTACAACTTCGAGGGCTTCCCCGCGGTCGCGTGCGCGGACTCGGACAACCCGGACTCGTATGCGGCCTGGCACGACGCAGCCGTCGCGGCGAACGCGCAGTTCGGCTACTTCGGGCCGCTCTGGACGTGGGCCACGAGCATCTGCGCGAAGTGGGGAGGCGCGGACGCAGATCGCTACACCGGACCCTTCAACCGGACGACGGCCGCGCCCGTCCTCGTGGTCGGAAACCTCTTCGATCCCGCGACGAGATACGAGGGCGCGGTGACGGCTCACAACCTGCTCCCGAACTCGGCGCTCCTGACCGTGCACGGTTGGGGACACACGTCGCTCTTCATCTCGCACTGCGCCGACACGGTCATCGCGCGCTACCTGATCGACGTCTCGATCCCTGCCCCCGGGACCGTGTGCGAGCAGGATCACGTGCCCTTCTCGCCGTAGCCGGCGTCTGAGATGACGGTGCCCGGCCCCGCGCCGGGCACCGTTCGGTCAACAGGCCTGCGGCCTCACAAGCTCGCCAGGGGTTCGTGCTTAGCGGGATGGCCCGTCATGCCGTAAGCAGCGCGCATCGAGGAGGCGGTCACGCAGGTCGAGGAGCGACTGCCCGCCCCGCAGGCGGAACAGGTCGAGCGCTACGTCCGCGCGTATTTCGCCGACGCGTCGCCCGCGTTCGCCTCGCACCGGATGATTACGTCATCGACCCGTGAGAGCTGGCGCGTCGAGCCGCTACCCGAACGTGAACACGTACGAGTTGTGTTGCCTGGAGAGTCGGAGCTGCGAGCCCCTCTCTACTACGGAGGGACTCACCGTATCCGCGAGCAGATCGGCGAGCGCGTCGGCCTGCCGCGCTTGTACTTCCAGCCGCCTAGGCTGTTCGAGTTCGACGGGTTTGGAAAGCCGCCCGCTCGAGGCAAAGGCGTTACCCCGGCTAAGTCGATGAATACGTCGTTCCATGACTCGTCGTCCCTCATCGCGGGAAAGCCATCGAAGAACCCCCGCGCGCCGGGGCCCCTTCGATGCCAGTTGGGCTGCAATCCGCCCGCCGTGTAACCGTTAGGGCAAGACGATGGCGCTTCCGTCGCGGCTCCGCATGTCGGACGCTCCGGAGAGCTTGAACGTCGTGGGGTCGACGCGGAGCGATTGCGCGGCGGCGAAGGTTCGACCTCCGGGTACGCCGACCCTGTGTCCCAAGGCGCGTAGGTAGGCGAGGCTGGTGTCGGGGAAGCCGTCGTTCACGCCGATAGCCGGCCGCCGGGCCGTTCAACCAGAAGCGTGGCGCATCCACTGCCTGCTGAATCGGCATTCCCTGGTCGATCACGTACGAGACGACTTGCAGGACGACACTCGGGATCCAGCCGCTCCCCGAGGCGCCCGTCGCGACAAGCGGCTCGTCGTCCTTGAAGATCAGGACCGCCAAGCAAGCGCGGGCGCGGCGGCAGGACGATCCGACGGCCCATACGCAGCACGTCGGGTGACTCGAGGCCCGTGACCGATCCCCAAGACCTGTCCCCGCCATTGCATGGTGCAACGGTTCTTGGCTTGAACAAACAGGAGGGACCGGAGAGGACCTCCGTTTGGGGCGAGAGGGTCGAGGATCGGCGGCATGGCCTTCTCCTTTCGCTGCCTCGCTGTTCGGGCTCTGCCGGGCGCGCTTGTTCGTAGAAGTCCTTGGCACTTCCTCGGCGAAGTTCGCAGAGCAGGCCGCTCTACCCATCCGGTGGGTGGACGGCTTCGCCGGCGAGGGTCGCCGCTGGCTTCACGAAGCGCTGGCAACCGGCGAGATCGCCTATTGAACTGCACCATCAATCCCCATGGCCTTGCCTTCGCGCCCCGCTCCGTGGGCGGCGAGCACGCTCGCCGCCCACAAGGTCGAGCGCTCTAGTAGCCCGCCCCGAAGGTCGATCGGGGCACGATTCCGAGCACTTGCTGCTGGTAGTAGACGGGCCCGCCGCCGTCGGCGGTCACCGTTGGCGAGGGGTAGTGCGTCGAGACCGCGTACGTGTAGACGTTGCCGTTCGAGATCGCGAGCCCGAAGTAGTCGCCGATGAAGCCGCGGCCGGTCGGGCACGGATCGTTGTGTCCGGCGCATGCGTACTGGGTGATCCCGTCGACCTTCTGCTGCGACTGGTCGGGATCCCAGGTGAACTGCGAGACCCGAACGTTGCCGCCGACCGGCACGGCACCGGCCGCGGTTCCGGCGTCCTTGTACGCCTGGAGCGAGACGTCGATGCAGGTGTTGGCGTCGCCCACGTGCTGCGGCAGGATCGACGGGTCGTTCGGGCAGGTTAGCTGGCGGTCGTAGAAGGCGACCGCGACCGCGCCGCCGGGCCCCGACGCCACGGAGGGCTGAAACTGATCGGTCGTAGCCGAGTTCGGCGCGTCGTTCACCGTCTGCACGGAAGACCAGGTGAGGCCACCGTCGGTGGACTGTCTGAACTTGACGTCGAACTGGCCGGACGCAGCGTCCCAGTCCTCGTAGGTCAGGTAGACGTGGCCCGGATAGGTCTGACTGGCGGTGAAGCTCTCGATGATCCCGTCGCGGAAGTTCGTGTTCGGGAGGAACCCGTTCGGGTTCTCACCCGGTGTCGCCGCCTCCACGAACGGGCCAAACGTGACGCCGTCGTCGAGCGAGCGCGTCACATACACGTGCCCAACGCGGTTCTTGTTGGTCGTGTCGAAGCCGCCGACCAACGCCACATACAGCGTCCCATCGGCTCCGACGGACGGGTAGACGTACGTGGTCGCCGGGGTCGTCACGCCCGGAGCCGTGATTGTGATCGCCTTGCGGAACGTGAGGCCGCGGTCGGCGGAGACGGCCAGTCGGACCTTCCCGTTCCCGGCCGCACCGTTGAACGTCGTCCAGGCCGCGTAAACGTGATCCTGGAACCGGGTGCCGACGAAGTGATTGACGGCCACCCACTGCTTGTCCTCGACATGGCCGAAGGCAAGGCTCGTCTGATTGTTGTTCGGCTCCAGGTCTTCGCCTCCGTTGCCCTTGATCCAATGGGCGCCGACGTCGTCGCTGTAAGAGACGTCGATCGCGCCGTTCGGGTGCAGGCCACCTCCCCAGAACGCATTGAACGGGAGCGTCACCTGGTACGCCCGGCCCTGGGTGTCGAAGTCGACGTTCGGGTCGGTGTTGTTCGTCCAGCTGGGCGGCATGTCCTGCGTGCCGGTCGAGACGCAGTCGTACCCCTGGACCTGATTCGACCCCGTCACGGCGCCGTTCTGGAACGTGACCGTGCCGAGATGGAAGTCGTAGAAGGTGCTGTACTTCTCGAAGAAGATCTTCGAGTTGCCGATCAGCGTCTCGGTGCCGGGCTTGACCGCGATCCAGGACTCGGAGCGGTTTGCGTTGTAGAGCCCGCGCCGGCAGGTTCCGGGATCGGGCCGGGTCGCGCCCGGCGGGACCGGATAGCCGCCGCCGGAGATGACGCCGTCCGCGACGACATTCGTCCCGACGGGTGTCTGCCATGACACGGCGGACGCCGCGCCGGCCAGGAACAACGCGCTCGCGGCAGCGAGCGCGACTGCTGCTCGTTTCACCTCGTCCCCCTTCTTTGGTCGAGGGCTTCCCAAGCGTTCGCAAGTCTTACAGGTGGCCCGTGTTCGGGTGCGGCGAGCACCACGGTTGCCGCCCGAGGAGCGAACGTTCGCCGTCAGCGGCGGAGGCCGTCTGCGGCCGCGAGCTGCGTGGGCTTCCAACCGCCGCGTCGCAGCGCGCTCATTTGCCCGCCGAGCGGGGGTTGGCGAATCGCGAAGCTGTATCGCGGCCCCGGCCGTTCGGTCGGGGCCGCGAGGCACCGTCACGGAGTGATCTTCGCGAGGTAGGTGTTGTCCGGGTCCGTCGCCGTCGGCGCCGCGAAGAACGGCATGAAGGTACCGGTACGCCCATACCGCGCTGCCGTCGACCGCGCGCTTCTTGAGCTCGAAGACTTGACCCTGCTGCATCGCCGATCACTCCCTTCACATGTCGCATCGGTGTGATCGTCTCCGCCTGTCAACACTTGGGGGCCGCGATCTTCGAATCAGGCGACAGGACACTGATGCAGGCGAGGGAGTCATCGGCCACTGCTCCGGCCGCTACTGAACGCTGGTGGAGCACGGTGCTCGGTCCGCCGCGGTGGTGTCGTGTGGTCGGTTCGGTTAGTGGTGTCCGCAGCTGTCGCGCAGGATTAGTTCGACCGGGAGGGTGGTGCGGCGGGGGCGGGGTGTTTTGCCTTGGATGAGGTCGGTGAGTTTTTGCATCGCGCGGATGCCGATTTCGTGAGCTGGGACGGCGACCATGGTGAGGGGCGGTTGGACGAGGGTGGCGGTGGGCGTGTCGGTGTAGCCGCAGAGGGCGAGTTGGGCGGGAACATTGAGTTGTCGTGCTCGTGCTTCTTGGAGGGCACCGAGGGCGAGGACTTGGCCGGCGGCGAACACTGCGGAGGGTGGGTCGCGCTGATCGAGTAGGTGGGCGAGTCCGAGGCGGCCGGTCTCGATCGTGAATGCGTCTACCTCGGCGATGAGGTTGGAGTCGAGCTGACGGCCTGTGTCGTGGAGGGCGTCGACGTAGCCGCTGTAGACCTCATAGACGTTCGCCGAGGAGCGGGGGGCGGTGATGATGCCGATGCGTTCGTGGCCGTGTTCGTGGAGGTGGTGGGTCGCGGCGTAGCCGGCGGCGTGCCCGTCGAAAAGCAGGACGTGTCCTCTGCGGTCGGGTTGGTCGACGTAGACGATTGGCGGCAGGCGACCGTCGTCTGTTTCTCTGCTCTCTGGCCCGTTGGCGAGGCCGCCTACGGAGACCGCGATGATCCCGTCGACGCCGCGGGCGATCAGGCGGCGGAGCGTCGCCTCGGCCAGCGGCGGCGAGTCGTGGGTGTCGACGATCAGGACGAGCGTCCCGTGTCCGGAAGCGACGTCCTCGATTCCACGCAGCAGATCGAGATAGAAGGGATTGAGGCCGCCGATCAGCACGGCGACCGTGTTCACGCCCAGCGGGCGGACGCCGGCCGGCAACCTCGCGGGCGGCGCAGCCAGGACGACCGTGCCGACGCCGTGCCGGGTGCGCACCAGCCCGTCTCGGTCGAGCTCGGCGTAGGCGGCGCGGATCGTGTTGACGTTGACGCCTAGCTGGGCCGCAAGGCCGCGCACGGATGGAAGTCGTTCTCCCGGGGCGAGCTCCCCGTCGGCGACGAGGAACGCGATGCGGGCGCGAATCTGGGTCGCGATCCCGAGGTCGGAGCGCGGATCGATGGAGAGGCTTGACAGGCTATTGGCGATGAGCATAGTGTATCGGTGTAATAGGACAGTGTGACTCAGCGCTGGCTAGGCGCCTGATGGCGCCGGAGAGGAGAACGATCATGCGCAGACTGCTGCTCCTGGCCGCGATGTCGCTCGCCACGACGATCTTGTTCGTGGCGCCGGCCGCGGCCACTCCGCCCCAGGACGTCACCATCACGATTGCGGAGGTCTTCCACGCCAACGGCCCGTGTACCGGGGACATCACGGCTTCGGGCGGAGTGTTCGGCCAATCGACCACGGGCTCGATGGAGTGCCAGAGCTTCAGCCCGGTCTCGGCATCGTGGGCGTTACCGACCTCAGCGCCGCCCCACCTGTTCAAGTACACGGCTGTCGACCGGTACACCTTCGCTGGCGGCTCCTTCCTGATCACCTTCCAGGCGACCTGTACCCTCGTCGCGGCCGACCCCGTTACCGGCCACCAGACCATCGCCTGCGGCGGGAACTGGCGCGTGAACGGCGGGACCGGCGACTACGTCGTGCTGAGGGGCGCCGGCACGTTCACTGAGCTACAGGAGATCGACGACCCGGTGGCCTTCTCCGGCACCGGCACCGTCACCGAGGTCGGGAAGATGCACATCGACTGAGCTGGCCGAGCATCACCGACGCACGCGTAGGGTTTGCAAACTCAGGCGGCCTCGTATTCGTGGATGAGTCCGCCGAGAAGGTCCCGTCGAGATAGGCGAGCCGTCGCGTTGAGCGGCGTTGGGTCGGGACGGTCTGGTGGCATAAGGCGCAGAGCACGGTGCGGTCTGCGCCCGTTGTAGTGCTGGCGGTAGACGCGGAGCACGTGCTGGAGATGTCGTTGGCCGAGGATCAGGATCCGGTCGAGGCAGTCGGTGCGAACCGTGCGGACCCAGCGCTCGGCGTGAGCGTTCGCGTTCGGCGCCCGGACCGGTGTGCGGATCACTTTGATGGCTTCGGTCCGAAAGACCTCATCGAAGCCGTGGCTGAACTTGGAGTCACGGTCGTGGATGAGGAATCGGAACGGTTGCTGCTCAGGGAGTTGCATGATCAGGTTGCGAGCTTGCTGAGCGACCCAGTCTCCGTCCGGGTTCGCGGTGCACGCGACGTACTCGATCCGTCGCGTCGCGAGCGAGATGAAGAACAAGACGTAGATCCGCTTCAGAAACGCTGTCTCGACGGTGAGGAAGTCGCAGGCGAGCATGCTCGCCGCCTGTGCGCGCAGGAACGCGTGCCAGGACGAGGGGCCTCGCTCCGGCGCCGGCAGCAGACCCGCTTCGAGCAGCACCTTGCGGACGGTCGTTGCCGAGACGGCGATCCCGACGCGCTTGAGTTCGCCGACGATCCGCCGGTATCCCCAGTGCGGATTCTCGCGGGCGAGCCGCGCGATCAGTGTTCGCAGCGACGCCTCGAGCGGCGGACGTCCGGGTGTCCGGTGCGGATACGTCCAGCGACGAGCGACGAGTTGGCGGTGCCAGCGCAGGAGCGTCTGCGGCCTGACCGGGAAGCCTGTCCAGGCCGACCGCGGCAGCGAGCGGCTCAGCGCCGCCAGCAGCGCGCGGTCGGCGCGCGTCAGAGTCGGTCGTGTCTGCCGGCGTAGGACTGCTAGTTCGTGGCGGAGGACAAGGATCTCCAGCTCCTTCGAGCGACGCGGCCGCGCCAGCAGCCACACGAGCGCGAACAGGTTCCGCACGACGAGATACACGAACGACCAGAGCAAGCAGCCCTCCCTCGACCACGACAAGAGCAGCGAACGTAACGGCCTCGACGCCGCAACGAGCCACGGACGAGTTTGCGAACCCTACGCGTTTCAAGGATGACCCGGGTGTGTCCTTCCAGGGCGTGCGGACCGCCCGTACGGTGGAGAGCGCGGGGGTTCCGAGGAAGAGGGAGGTAAGGCCGTTTCTGTTCCGCTCAAGAGCGCCCAACGTCGTTCTGTCGCCCTGGCTGCGGCCGGCGCGGTCCGGCTGGTGGTTCTTCTGATTTCCGTTGTGCTGGCCGCGCTGGTCGTGGTCGGCGTGGCGTCGCCAGCGGACGCAACCCGGCTGGGGCCAACCGACTTCCTCGTCGGTGCGACGGAGGATCAGCCGCTCGGCTTCGACGATGGTGGTGCTGTGGTCTACGGCCAGATGACGTCGCATAGCCTCGGTGCAATCCGCCTGTCGGTCGACTACGAGCCTTCCGCGCCGACGACGGTCCAGCAACTGGATCAACTCGAGCGCGCGATAGACGCGGCGAACGAGAAAGGCATGCTCGTACTGCTCTCGATCACGCCCGGTCACAGCACCGACGTGACCAAGGATCCGAACGGCGTTCAGAAGTTCGCCGCCTACACGGCTCTGGTCGCACGCGAGTTCCCGTCGGTGAACGACTTCATCATCGGCAACGAACCCAACCTCGGCCGCTTCTGGTTCCCGACCTTCAACCCGAACGGCTCGATCGCCTCTGCCAAGACGTACGAGGCCGCCCTCGCCGCGAGCTACGACGCGCTGAAGGCGGTCAGGCCGAGCATCGACGTGATCGGCCTCGCCGTCTCGCCGCGTGGCGACGACCGGCCCGGCTCAGCCCGCAACACGATCTCGCCCGTGCGCTTCATCAAGGCAGTCGGCGAGGCATACCGCAAGAGCGGCCGCAAGAAGCCGATCATGGACAACGTCGCGCTGCACCCCTACCCCTCCGCGAACACGGATCGACCTGACAAGGGAGCGTCATGGCCGAACGTCGGCGTGCCAAATCTCGATCGCGCTCAGCAGGCGTTCTGGGACGGCTTCCACGCGACGCCCCAGCCGACCTTCCACGAGAGCGGTGCCAGGAAGGCACCGGAGGTCGCCCCGGCCGTGCGCTGGATCCTCGACGAGGCCGGCTGGCAAACGGACACGCGCAAGCTGCCCGGCTACTCCGGAAACGAGAACACGCCACCCGTGGCCGAGGCAGCGCAGGCGCGCTACTACAAAGCGATCGTCCAGCGCTACGCATGTGACCCGCACGTGGCCGCGCTCCTCTTCTTCCACTGGATCGACGAGGCAGACCGCGACCGGTTGCAGACCGGCCTGCTGCGTGCCGACGGGACGATCAAGCCGGCGGCAAACGCCGTCAAAGACGCGATCGCCGCTGGATGCGCGGCCACCCACGTCGGCTGGCGCCACTCGACGACAGTCGCCGGCGCCAGCGGGACCTGGAAGCCGAAAGCCGGTTACCTCTTCTTCGCCAAGGCGTCCGAGGACGCCACCCTCACCGCGACCGCCACCCCGACCAAGACCGCGCTGCAAAGGGCGAAGGCGCTCAGGCAGAAGCTGAAGACGCTCACGCTGAAAGGCAAGCTCAGGGCTTACCTCGGACACGGCATCAAGTTCAAGGCGATCAAGCCCAATGACGCCAGCAGGTACACGTACAAGGTGAAACTCACGGCCACGCTGAACCCCGCGCGAACCGTGACGCTGAAGCGAAACAAGCTCCAGAAGCCTTGATCCCTCTCGGCTGGTGGGGCGAACGGAGCCCGTGGCGCCGACGGCGCACCCGGCAGCCGGGCCCGCAGGGACCGCAAGGCGACGTCGGCGCGGTCGGTGCTCAAGGCCCCGCCGGTGGAGTCGGCCCTCAGTGACCGCACGGCGACGTCGGCGCGGTCGGCCCGCAGGATGCCGCTGGGCCGCGAGGCATCCAGGGCGAGCCCGGTCCTGCCGGACCGGCCGGTGCGCCCGGCGTCTCGAGCTTCGACGATCTCGATGGAACGCCGTGCACATTGGGCGATGGGACCCATGGTGTGACCATCGTTCGGAAGGGCAACCGCAGTCCCGGCTCCGGCTTCGGGATGTCGGCGTCATGTCTCGCACCGGATCTCTACGAACCGAACGAGACGCAGAGCGACGCAGCCGACATAACCTGGGTGTATCCCAACCCGCCCTTCGCCGCGACGATCGACCGTCCGGGCGACAGCGACTGGTACGCGATCTGGCAGCAAAGGGTGAGCCAAGTGGCCGTCACTCCCGCGAGCGATGCTGGTAAGGAGGGGGTCGACGGTTCGAGTCCGTCAGAGGGCTTCTGTCTTTCTCCTGCTAGAGCCTTCTTCTGTTGGCTGAGGTGGCTACGGCGCGCTGCTGAAGTGTCCACGCGACGTCCACCTGGTGGACGTCGGCTTCGTCTGGCCGGCTGTAGTTGTCCAGGAGGTTGATCGCGTGGTCGCGTCCGTCGCGGGCGAGATGGCCGTAGTGGCGGTCGATCATGGTCAGGCTGGCGCCCATGTAGCGGGAGAGATCGAAGGTTGAGACGCCGGCACGGAGCGCGAAGGTGGCGAAGGTGTGCCGCAGATCGTAGACGCGTCGGAGCGGTGTGATCCCGAGGGCGCGTTGGGCGGGCTTCCACTCGCGCGTGCGGAAGTTGTGCAGGTCGAAGTAGGCGCCGCGAAGGGACGGGAAGAGCAGCTCCGTATCCGCACGGGCGGGCAGCCGCTCGAGCGCCTCGAGCGCGACCGCCTGCAACGGCACGGCGCGGACGCTGCCTTCGGTCTTGGTGCACTTCAGTCTGCCGTTGCGATACGCGCGCCGCACATACACGACCCGGGCGGCCGGGTCGATGTCGCGCCGTTCGAGGGCGATCCATTCCCCGGGTCGTAGACCGGTCGCCGCGGCGAACAGCACGAGCGCGCCGCTGCACTCGTTCAGCTTGAAGGCAACCGCAGCGAGTTGCGCCCATGACTCGAACGGTCGTTTCTCGGTTCGTCGCCGCTGCGGGTTGTCGACGCCCTGCTTGGCCGGGTTGACGTCGATCATTCCCCCAGGCGACCGCGCGGGCCAGCACCTGCCGCAGCGCCTGGGTCGCCTCGAAACGGTGCCCGGCAGCGACCGTCATCCGCCAGGCCGCGATCTCCTGCGAACGAAGGTCGCCGAGACGCCGCTCACCGAACTCTGCGACAGCCTTCGCGAGCAGCCAGCGCAGCTTCTCTCCACCGTCTCCGGTTGCGCGTCGTGCTGCGCCAGATACTCCTTGACAAGCGTTGCGAGGGTGAGCGTGCTCGCGGTGCCGTTCGCGCGCCGCAGGCGTTCAAGCGCCCGCTCGAGCGCCTCCCCCGCGTCCCGCTCCGACTGGAAGCCGCCCCGCTGCACCCGCCGCGAGCCGCGCCCGCCAACCCGATACCGGCATCCCCAACGCGGCTCTCCGCCGGCCGTCTTCGACTTCAGCTGTACGACCTGACCCAGTTGCGCCATCACGATCACGCCCCTTCATCCGAAAACACAGGAGCGTGATCGTCGCTCAGCGCGAACGGCCGACCCGCGCGATCTCTTCCCAGGGGCTCGCCGGTAGGCGGCCTAGAAAAGGTCGGACTCGTCGCTGTTCCTAAGTAATAAGGACAGAATCCCGGTCGCGAGTCCGACGCGCACCGAGCTTCCAGCATTGGAACTACCCGGGAACATCGCGCCTGGAGGTACTCCCCACCCGCCCCATCGCAGGCCGGGACGATCCACCTCGTCTCTCTACCAAGCCCACGCTTGATCGGAAACCGGACTCAGGCGAGAGCACGCTTGCCCAGGCGACGGCGACCTATCCGGCGGAGAGCGTGCCGTCGTTGGCAAGGCAGGACTACGCGAGCCCTCGTGCTGCCCAGGCGTGCGCTGTCAACAGGAATGGTGCCGTAGGGAGTTCCGCGCGACAGCGTTCCCGGAGCTGAGCTCGTAGTGCAGGGTCGAGTCCGGCGACATAGCTCCCAGCGGGTCCGACGCCGAACGTGAGCGGCTCCCACCATTCCTCGAAGGTCAAATGCTCAATGCGGATCGAGTGAGTCGCCTCCTCGATCTCCTCCAGTCCGGCAGCGTCGAACAACTCGGCGAGATGGCCTTCGCGAACACCGGCGAGATGGGACTCGTCGGCGACGTCGGGGTCGAGCTCGCGCGCTGCATCCCAGAGCATGCTGACCGGGCCTCGGCCGCCGGCGTAGTCCCAGACCGACGCCGCCACGACACCGCGCTTCCGGGTCACACGCACCATCTCGGCCACTCCCGCCGCGGGGTCCTCCATAAGGAGGACCACCAGTTGCGCCAGGGTCGCGTCGAACTCCGCGTCCTGGAACGGCAACTGCTCGGCGGCTGCACGCCGCACGTCGACGCCAGGATGACGTTCCTCCACCGCGGCGACGAACGGCTCCGATGGATCGACGGCAGAAACCGCTGCCGCACCGAGTCGTTTGACCAACTCGGCGGTCAACGCACCCGGGCCGCATCCGACGTCGAGCACTCGTTGACCCGCCGAGACCGCTGCGAAATCGGCCAGCTGGGGCGCAAGCAGGAGCGAGTACCTGCCCATGTAGCGGTCGTACGCGCCGGGGTCGACGGTGAAGCTCACCGGCGGGACGCTAACGCCTCTGATGCCTGACCCACCGCCAAGAGACATTCCCGCACTGGGCAGCTCACGCTTGTGGCCTCCGGGATCGACTCCATTCATAGCTCTGGCTGGAAATTGAGCCGGTCCGAGCCGACCATGCGACGGCGGTGGCCCTACAGCGCGCGCCCGCCACCTACCAAACCACCACGGCTTCGCGTTCCCCAGCAACTGAACCCAAAGGATCGGGCGGCCCGATTGGCGGCCACGGTTTATCGACTACCTGTACCTGGGCTTCACACGCGACGGCCTTCAGCCCGACCGACGTCATGCCGCTCGAACCCTGGGCGAAGATCGCAATGGCGATTCAGTCGCCCGTCACTGCGTGCGCTCAGCTGCGTCCGCCGCGGCGATGCGAGCACGTCTGCCGGCGGTCAGCTCTTCCACGACGATTTGCAGCGCTGCTGCGATCGGCACACCGATGATCGCTCCAATCAACCCGAAGAGCGCCCCGAATGCCAGGACGCTCGCGAGCACGGTGAAGCCGGAGATCCTGGCAGCCTTCCCGATGATCGTCGGCTGCGGGACGTAGTTCTCGATCTGTTGCGCGCTTCCCGCGTCTGTTCCAGGATGGTAAGGAGGGGGTCGACGGTTCGAGTCCGTCAGAGGGCTTCCCGACGGCGTGTCTAGGCCCGCGGTCTGAGCTGCAACTCGCGCATCCCCTCGGAGAGCGCGTCGGTTGCATCGTCGAGGAGGGCGAGCAGGTCGCGCTTGCGGCCGTCTTTCTGCCAGAGGTCGAGAGCGACGAAGACGGCCGTGATCAGCGCCGAGCCGACGACCCCGTCCGCCCTGCATGCGCTTCTTGCGCTGGGCTTCTATACCTGGTATACATACTCAGTATGATCGATCTTGGAGATCAGCTCATGAGTGTCCCCCACGCCCTCCTCGCCCTGCTGAGCGAGGGGCCGAAGTACGGCCTGCGGCTGCAGAACGAGTTCGAGTCGCGGACGGGCGAGGTCTGGCCGCTGAACGTCGGCCAGGTCTACACGACGCTGCAGCGCCTCGAGCGGGACGGGCTCGTCGAGACCGACGACGGCGAGGGCGAGCGCTCGCAGAAGCGATACAGGATCACCGCCGCCGGCGCCGAGGAGCTGACCGACTGGCTGCACACGCCGCCCGAGCTCGTGCCGCCGCCGCGCGACGAGCTCGTGATCAAGGTGCTCGTCGCGCTGCAGATCCCGGGGATCGACGTCCACGAGATCCTGCAGGTCCACCGCCGGCACGTGATCGAGGTCATGCAGCGCTACACGCAGATCAAGGCCGACGGCCGCGGAGGACGACGTGCCGCTGGCGCTCGTCGCCGACGCCGAGCTCTTCCGGCTCGAGGCGATCGTCCGCTGGCTCGACGCCGCCGACGTCCGCCTGAAGCAGCTGCCGTCTCCCGCACCGGCCGAGCCAGCCGAGCTGTCGTGTCGAACCAACTCATCCGATGGAGGTCTCGCAATGACCAGCGCACTCGAACTACGCCAGGTATCGAAGGTCTACGGCTCCGGGCCGACCGAGGTGCACGCGCTCCGCGACGTCGATCTCTCGGTCGAGCGCGGCGAGCTCGTCGCGATCATGGGGCCGAGCGGTTCCGGCAAGAGCACGCTCTTGACGATCGCCGGCAGCCTCGAGCAGCCGACCAGCGGTGAGGTGCTCGTGGACGGCGTCGACCTCGCGAGCGTCTCGCGCTCGGATCAGGCGAGGATGCGACGCCGGTCGATCGGCTACGTCTTCCAGGACTTCAACCTGCTCCCGGGGCTGACGGCGGTCGAGAACGTCAGCCTGCCGCTCGAGCTCGACGGCGTCCGCGCCAAAGCCGCACGGACGACGGGACTGAAGAGCGATGGAGGAGCTCGACGTCGACGAGCGCGCCGATCGCTACCCGGACGAGCTGTCGGGCGGCGAGCGCCAGCGCGTCGCGATCGCGCGGGCGATCGTCGGCGAGCGCGGGCTGCTGCTCGCCGACGAGCCGACCGGCGCTCTCGACTCGGTGAACGGCGAGGCGGTCATGCGCCTCCTGCGCGCCGCCGCGCATCGCGGCGTCGCGGGTGTCGTCGTCACCCACGAGGCGCACCTGGCGTCCTGGGCCGACCGCGTCGTCTTCCTGCGCGACGGCCATGTCGTCGACCAGACGGTCGCGCCTCCCGGCCCCGAGTCGCTGCTCGCGGCGGGTGATCGGCGATGAGCGCCGTCGCGCATCCGTCGGCGCTGGCGGACCGCGGAACGGCGGCGTCGCCGCGCGCCGCGCCGTGACCCGCTGGGCCCGGCGCATGTTCCGCCGCGAGTGGCGGCAGCAGCTCCTGGTCGTGACGCTCCTCACCGTCGCCGTGGCGGCCGCGATCGGCAGCATCACGCTCGTCTACAACACAAGCTCTGCGGTCAACTCCGAGTTCGGCTCGGCCAACACCGTGCTCGAGTTCGACGGCACGGATCCGCAGAAGCTTGCGGCCGGACTCGCCGCCGCCAAGAAATGGTTCGGAACGACGGACGTCATCGGCCACCGCTCGGTTGCCGTCCCCGGCAGCGTCGACAAGGTGGACTTCCGGGCGCAGGACCCGGACGGCGCCTACGGCAGTGACCTCCTCGCGCTCCGCCAGGGCCGCTACCCGCAGGGCCGCCACGAGGTCGCCGTCACGGACGGGGTGGCGAGACTGCTGCGGCTCGAGCTCGGATCGACCGTTGCACTCGACGGTGTTCGGCGGACCGTCGTCGGCATCGTCGAGAATCCGCGCAAGCTCAGCGACGAGTTCGCTCTCGTCTCGCCCGCGTTCGCGGGCGCTCCGAACAGCGTCATGGTTCTGGTCGACGCGAACGACGCGTCGCTTGAATCCTTCCAGGACTCCCTGGGCGAGAGTCGTTCCGGCTTCGCGGGAATGATGAGGATCGGCAACGACGGACCGCCGGACACGCTGGCGATGTTCTCCGTCGCCACCGTCTTCATCCTCCTGGCCTCGCTCATCGCCGCCGCAGGCTTCGCGGTCATCGCGCAGCGACGGCTTCGTCACCTGGGCATGCTCGCCGCGATCGGTGCGACGCAGAAGCATCTCCGCCTCGTGCTGATCACCAACGGCGCCATCGTCGGGGCGATCGCCGCACTCTGCGGGACGCTCATCGGCCTCGCGCTGTGGGTGTTGTTCGCCCCGACGCTCGAGTCCGCTGTCGACCATCGCGTCGACCGGCTCAGCCTTCCCTGGCTGCTGATCGCGCTGACCGTCCTCCTCGCACTCTTCGGGGCGATCGCCGCCGCCTGGTGGCCCGGGCGAACGGTCGCTCGGCTCCCCGTCACGCTCGCGCTCTCGGGGCGGCCGCCCAAGCCGAGGCCCGCACGCCACTCGGCGATCGCGGCCGCCGCGCTGATCGCGGTCGGCATCGGCTGCCTCGCACTGTCGAACCGAGACAGGCCGCCGCTCATCGTCGCCGGGATCGTGGCGACGATCATCGGCTGCCTGCTCATCGGCCCGCTGGCGATCCGCGTCTTCTCCGGCCTCGCCGGGCGAGTCTCCATCGCTCCCCGATTGGCGCTTCGAGACCTCGCTCGCTACCAGGCCCGTTCCGGAGCGGCGCTCGCCGCGGTCACCCTCGCCCTCGGCATCGCGGCGACGGTCGTGATCATCGCCTCTGCCGAGGCGGCGAAGAAGGCGGCCGAACCGGCCAACCTGTCCGACCGACAGATGCGGGTCTACCTCGGCCCACCGGAGGTTCGCGAGCTCACCCCGGTAGACACACCCGCTCAGCTCGACCGCCTGGCCGCGCGCGTCCGACGGATCGCCGCCCAACTCGACGGGGCAACCGTGATTCCGCTCCGCAAGCCCACCCAACCCGGCGTCGCACCCTTCGTCCTCCTCGGCACGCGAGTGTTTGCGCCCCTCGACCTCATGTCGCCATCCAACTCCCGCGAGGAGGGAAAGAGCTCCCGATCGGCGCTCTACGTCGCCACGCCGGCGGTGCTCCGCTACCTCGGAATCGATCCCGCCACGATCGCTGCGGGCACGGACTTCCTCGTCGACCGCAGCGTCAAGACAGACGACCTCATCATCCCGGACATGACGAGCCGGAGGAAGATCCCCGTCACGAACGTCCAGAAGATCGAGCTCGGGAACCACCTGTTCGGCTCGGACAGCGCGCAAACGCCGCCGACGTTCATCACCCTCAACGGTCTACGCCGTCACGGCTGGAACCAGATCCCCGCCGGCTGGCTCGTCGACTCGAGCCGGCCGCTGACCAGCGACCAGATCGCCGACGCTCGCAACATCGCGGCGAACGCCGGCCTCACAATCGAGGCCCGGCAGGGCAAGCCGTCCTATGCGAAGACGATGGCCATCGCGACAGGCGCCGGCGCCCTCCTGGCGCTCGCCATCCTCGCGATGACGGTCGGACTGATCCGCAGCGAGAGCGCCGGAGACCTCCGCACCCTGACCGCGACCGGAGCCACCTCGGGAATCCGCCGCAGGCTGACCGCCACCACCGCCGGGGCACTCGCCCTCCTGGGCACGCTCCTCGGCGTCGCCGGCGCCTACGTCGTCCTTACCGCGACCTACTACGACGACCTCGGCTACCTGAGCGACGTACCCGTCCTGTACCTCGTCCTCGCAGTCCTCGGCGTCCCGCTCGCCGCCACCGCAGCCGGCTGGCTCCTCGCCGGCCGCGAGCCGCGCGCAATCGCCAGGACCGCAATCCAATGACCCGGCCACGCTTCGGAGTGGCGTCGTCTGCCCGCCGCACGAAGTCGAGCCCGATGGAGGCAATACTCCAGCCGTGTCCACCTCGTTCGCGATCGAAGCCGAGGGGCTGCGCAAGCGGTACGGCGACGTCGAGGCGCTGCGCGGCGTCGGGCTGCATGCACAGACCGGCAGCGTGCTCGGATTGCTCGGCCCGAACGGGGCCGGCAAGACGACTGCCGTCCGGATCCTCACGACGCTGCTGAAACCGGACGGCGGCACCGCGCGCGTGGCGGGGTTCGACGTGGTGCGGGACGCGGCGCGGGTCCGGGCGCGGATCGGCCTCGCGGGTCAGTACGCAGCCGTCGACGAGAACCTGAACGGCTTCGAGAACCTCGAGATGGTCGGTCGGCTCTATCACCTCGGCCGCCGCGCCGCGCGCATTCGCGCGGGCGAGCTGCTCGAGGACTTCGAGCTCGCCGACGCTGCGAAGCGTCTCGTCCGCACGTACTCCGGCGGGATGCGCCGGCGACTCGACCTGGCGGCGGCGCTCGTTGCGCGTCCGCCGATCCTCTTCCTCGACGAGCCGACCACGGGACTCGACATCCGGAGTCGAATCGCGCTCTGGGACTCGATCAATGCGCTCGTCAGCGGAGGGACGACGGTTCTGTTGACGACGCAGTACCTCGACGAGGCCGACCGGCTCGCGAACCGAGTAGCGGTGGTCGACCACGGTGTCGTCATCGCCGAGGGGAGGCCGGACGACCTGAAGCGCGAGGTCGGCGGTGACCGGCTCGAGATCCACCTCTGCGACGGAGCGGACGCAGCCGTCGCCGCGCGCGCGCTCGCCGGGGTCGGAGACGGCACGCCCGTCACGCTCGACGGCACGGTCTCCATGCCGGTCGGAATTCGGGGCGGCGCGATCGCCGATGCAGTCCGGCGCCTCGACGCCGCCGGGATCGCGATCGACGACATCGCGACGCGTCGGGCGACGCTCGACGACGTCTTCCTGAAGCTGACCGGCCGTACGGCCGCGGACAGCGAAGAGGAACAGACATGAACGCGGTCGCGACCGAGCTGTCCGACATGTGGGTCCTCGCCACTCGAAGCGTCAAGCGGATCCCGCGGCAGCCCGATCTGCTCGTCGGCTTCACGGTGCAGCCGATCATGTTCGTGCTGCTGTTCGTCTACGTCTTCGGCGGCGCGATCGCGACGCCGGGACTCGACTACGTGGACTTCCTGATCCCGGGAATCATCGTCCAGTCGATGGTGTTCGGCGGCTTCGTCACCGCTCTCGGCCTGTCGGAGGACCTGAAGAAAGGGCTGATGGACCGGTTCCGTTCGCTGCCGATGTCGCGCTCCGCCGTCCTGACGGGGCGCACATTCGCGGACATCAGCACGAACGTCATCCAGCTCGTGGTCATGCTCGTCGTAGGGCTGATCGTCGGCTTCGACTTCAAGAGCGGCTTCCCGGACATCGTGGCCGGAATCGCGTTGTGCCTTCTCATCGGGTACGCCTTCTCGTGGGTGTTCGCGTTCATCGGGCTGACCGCGTCCTCGCCCGAGGCTGCGAACGCGTACGGCTTCACCATCCTCTTCCCGCTCACGTTCGTGTCGTCCGCATTCGTGCCCGTCGAGTCGATGCCGAGCTGGCTCCAGCCGGTGGCCGAGAACAACCCGTTCACGATCATGGTGAACGCGGTGCGGAGCCTCTTCATCGACACTCCCGCCGGGAACGACGTCTGGCTCGCGACGCTGTGGTCGATCGCCATCGCGCTCGTGTTCGGCGCGCTCGCGATCTGGCGCTACCGGCGCGTCGTCGCACGCTAGCTCGACGTCGCCGCGCCCGCGGCTACCGGCGGAGCGATGCCGACGGCTAGGCGCGCGTGCCAGACGCACCACAGGGCGAGCACCGCGATGATCGGCATGCCCGTCGCGAACGACACGGAGTGCAGGCCGTCGTCGCGGCCTACGAGTCGGGCCTCTGCCCAAGGACTCCTGAGCTAAATCCCGAGCTCCTCGCCGAAGGTCCAGATCGACGCGCCGATCGCCGACGGTGTAGGTAGGTTCGGCTCCTGCGCCGCTCCGTGAGAAAGAGGGGTGTCGGCCCGCCGCGCCTGACGGGCTGACACCCTCGATTGTTCGCGGAGGCCTACCGCCGGCAGTAGGCGCCGAACAGGAGCCGCCAGGACATCGGCCCGAAGCTCCGGGGCAGCGAGTTCGGGTCTTCGTTCACGGAGAGAACGACCTGCTTGCGTCCGTTCGTGCTCGAGAGGGCCCAGACGGTGTAGCCGGGCATGTTGCCTGAGTGGCCCCAGGCGACACCGCACGGGGTCGCGAACCGTTCGATGCCGAGCCCGGAGCGGGAGCCTGCGGGTTCGGCTTCCTTGCCTTCGGCCACTGTGGTCTTCAACTCACGGAGCGAGTCGGCGTTGAGCAGTCGTCCGGAGAGCAAGGCGCGGTAGAAGCCGGCGACGTCGGCGGCGTTCGCGACGAGCGCTCCGGCGGCCCAGGGGTAGGGGCTCAATCCCGTGATGTCGGCGGCGGGCGGCTTGTCGAACACGTAGTAGCCGTGCGCATCGGGCACCGGCGTCCGGGCCGACGTCTGGAAGGCGGTGTGCCGCAGACGCAGCGGCCTGAACAAGCGTCGGTCGAGTACTCGCTCGAGCGTCGCTCCGGTGACCGCCTCGACGATGAATCCGGCGACGAGGTAGTTGGTGTCCGAGTACGAGTAACGCGTCCCCGGCGCGAACAGCGGCCGGTGCGAGACGGCGAGCCGCAGGAGCTTGCGCGGCGGCCAGCGGTAGGCCAGGTTGCCGGCGAGGTACGGCGCCAGGACGCGCGGATCGGCGTAGGTGTTGAACAGGCCACTGGTGTGGTTCAGCAGCTGCCGGATCGTGATCTTGTCGCCGCCGGGAACCAGGCCCGGCAGGAGGCTCGCGACGGAGTCGTCGAGCGACAGCCGGCCCTCCTCCGCCAGCTGGAGCACAAGGGTGGCGACGTAGGTCTTGGTCAGGCTCCCGATCCGGAACGAATCACCTGGGCGCATCGGCCTCCTGGGTGCCTTGTCGGCGAGACCGCGCGCGAGCAGGGTCGTCCGGTCGCCTTGGCGCACGAGGAGCGTTGCGCCGGGCGCGCCCGCAGCAACGAGCTGCGAAAGCGACTCTCCCGAGGCCCGGCGTTGCGTTCGCCTTGGTTGGGGCTGCACCGCCGGCGCCGGCGCTGGCAGCGAGTGACGCGGCGGCCGTAGCGGCGAGCATCGAGGTCATGATCAGCGCCTTGTGGCTCATGCTCCGGTTCTCCGGCCGGTTGCTCCGGCTCGTTCTGATGAGGCGAACGTTCATCGCTGCTCCTTTGACGCGGTTGCGGGGGCGGCGCCGCCCGCCGGGTCGGCGGACGGCGCTGAGGGTGAATCCGTCTAGGCGGTGGGCTCGAGCGCCGGGGCCGCCGGCACGGGCTCGGTCAGCTCGTCGCGCTCGACCGAGCCGCCGTGGTCGAAGCGGGGCAGCCATTCGAGCCAGCGGGGCAGGTACCAGTTCCAGTCGCCGAGCAGCTTCATCGAGGCCGGCAGCAGGATCGCGCGGATGAGCGTGGCGTCGATCAGGATCGCCGCCGCGAGGCCGACACCGAACTGCTTGAGGATCATCATCTGCAGGCTCGCGAAGATCGCGAAGACGCCGACCATCACGATCGCGGCGCTGGTGACGACGCCCGCGGTCGACTTGATCCCGTGCGCGACCGCTTCGTCGGTGCTCATGCCCCTGTCGTAGGCCTCGCGGACGCGGCTGAGGATGAACACGTGGTAGTCCATCGAGAGCCCGAAGAGGATCACGAAGAGCAGGATCGGCAGGAACGGGTCGATGCCGCCGGTGAACTCGAAGCCCAGCAGCCCCTTGCCCCAGCCGTGCTGGAAGACCATCACCAGGATCCCGTAGGCCGCCGCAACCGACAGCAGGTTGAGCAGCACGGCCTTCGCCGCGATCACGATGGAGCGGAACGTGACGAGCATCAGCCCGAACGCGAACAGGAGCACGAAGCCGAACACGAGCGGCGCGACCGTCTTCATCTGGTCGCTGAAGTCGCGGCTGTAGGCGGTCATGCCGGTGACGGCCGCCTCGGCCGCGGGCACCGCTCCGATCGTCGCCGGGATGATGTCCTCGCGCAGCGCGTCGAGGGCGGCGTTCGAGGTTGCGTCGGTGCCGTCCCCGTCGGTCGGAATCGCGATTGCTCGCGACCGTCCCGGCAGGTTGGTGTCGACGTCGATCGGCTCGTGCATCAGCCCGGTCGCGAGCGCACGCCGTTTCAGCTCATCGATCGCACCCCGTGCGGCCGGCGTCTCGACGGTCGGCGCCTTGAAGACCACGACGGGAGGTGTTCCCCGTGCCGGGGAAGGTCGCGTTGATCCGGTTGTACGTTCCCAGCAGCTTCTGCGGGAAGGTGTCGATGGTCGGCGTGGCGGTCCGCAGCTGGTACGCGGGAACCGCGATCGCCACGAGCAGCCCGCCGGCTAGCAGGGCCGAGACGAGCGGGCGGCGGAGCACCCGGTCGACGATCGCTCCCCAGACCCGGCCCTGGCCGTCGTCGCGGCGGAGCCGGTGGACGAACGGCACGCGACCGCGGTCGACCTTGTCGCCGAGCTTGGACAGCAGTGCCGGCAGCACCGTCAGCGAGCCGAGCATCGCCACCGCGACAACGGTCATCGTCGCCACGCCGAAGGAGGCGAAGGTGGCGTCGGCGGTGAAGAACATCCCCGCCATCGCGACCAGGACGGTCGACCCGGAGATGAGCACCGAGCGGCCCGACGTCGCCGCCGCCGCCTCGAGGGCGGCCTCTTCGCTGCGACCCGCGGCGCGCTCCTCACGCTCGCGCTTCAAGTAGAACATCGTGTAGTCGACGCCGACCGCGAGCCCGATCAGCAGGACGATCGCCGAGACCGACTCGTCCATCGGCAGCACCTGGCTGATCGAGCGACGAGCCCGAGCGTGCGCGAGGACGGCGCGTGAGTCCGAGCAGAAGCGGAATTCCGGCCGCGACGACAGCGCCGAACGCGACCAACAGGATGATCAGCGTCAAGGGGACGGAGAACAGACCGGCTCGCTTCAGGTCGTCCGCGAACGATGCTTCCAGCGCCTTTTCGGTGCTCACGCCGAACGAGCCGACGTAGAAGCTCGGGATGCGCCTTCTGTACCTCGGCGACGCGAGCGACGATCGGATCGATCTTGTCCGCCGCATCCTCCGAGGGCCCGCGGATCTCGATCGGCACGAGCGCCGAGTGCTTGTCGGCCGATACGAACCCGCTGTTCTCGGCGCGTACGGCGACTTGACCTTCGCGACGTCGTCGAGCTTCGAGACGCCGACGACCACGGCCTGCACGGCCGCCTTGAACTCCGGATCGCTCGTCGTGAGCGAGTCGCTCTGGACGAGCACCTCTTCGCCGGCGGGCTGCTTGAAGTCGTTGTACAGGATCGTGTCGGCCCGGCCCGATTCGCCCGGCCCGGACGTCTCGGCGACGATCGTCTTCATCGGCGAGACGATGCTGATCGCGAACAGCACGACCGCGAACGCGAGCCAGCCGAAGATCGCCTTCTTGCGGTGCTGCGCGCTCCAGCGCGCCATGCGGGCCGCGAGGTTGTTCGAGCGTGTCGTGGCTGACATCAGATGCTCCTTTTAGTTCTGCTGGTTGCAGATCGAGGGAAGCGCGCGCCGCGCAGGCGAAGCCGAGCCTTGGGCGGCGGCGTACGCGAACGGGTGGTAGAAGGCCGCGAGCGCCTGGGCGCCATCGACGTCGAATTCAAAGTCCTCGTCGATCCTTGCGTCGGCCACCGCGACCTTGAGCCGGTCGGCTGCCTGCGCGGCGTTCATGAGTGCTCCTTCTCGCTGGCGGCGCTCGGTCACGGGATCTCGATGTCGCTGATGGCGGTTGCGGTGGTGCGCTCGGCGACGTAGAAGGGCAGAAGCCGGAGCGCTTCCTCCGCCGTTGTGGCATCGACGGTCCACCAGATGGCGTGGACCGCGTGCCCGTTGGATGCGCACGAGGCGGCGTCGGCTGACCGCGGAGCGGGCTGTCGTGGCCCTTGAAGGCGGCGAACACCACGCCGCACTCGTGCGGCTCGTGGCGGTGGTGGAGCAGGTAACGGGACATACGTTGAGCCTGCTCCTCCGCCGCCCCGGCGACATCGGGGAGGCTCCCTGAGCCCGACCCTGATTTCTCGCTCCTGCCGCCCTGCTCTATCGTGGGCGCAGGGAGATGGTTCTGCTTGCCGAGCAACTCGTCGGGCGCGCCGAGGAGCTCGGTGGGCTCGATGACGCTCTTGCCGAGCTCGCTCAGGGGCGATCGGTCGCGATCGAGCTGGTGGGGGAGCCCGGTATCGGCAAGACCCGCCTGCTCGCCGAGCTTGCTCGGCGCGCCGAGGAGCGCGGGCAGCTGGTGCTTTCGGGCCGCGCCGCGGAGCTGGAGCGTGACCTGCCCTTCTGGGTGTTCGTGGACGCACTCGATGAGTACGTGCAGGGGCTCGAGCCGCGCCGCCTGGAGTTCCTGGGCGACGACGCGCGTGCGGAGCTCTCGCATGTCTTTCCATCGCTGGTAGGACCCGCTGAACGCCGTCGGGAGACGCTCCAGCACGAGCGCTATCGCATGCACCGCGCAGTGCGCGAGCTGCTCGGGCTCCTGGCGGCGACGAAGCCGCTCGTGCTCGTGCTCGACGACGTTCACTGGGCGGATTCCGGATCGGTAGAACTGATCGGCGCGCTGCTGCGCAGGCCTCCCGCCGCCCCGGTGCTCATGGCATTCGCCGTGCGTCCGCGCCAGGTACCGGAGCGGCTCTGCGCCGCGCTCGAGCGGGCCGACCGGGAGGGGACGCTGACGCGCCTGGAGCTCTGCGCGCTGACCCGCAGCGAGGCTGGTGAACTTCTAGGCGAATCAGTCGAAGGTTCGCTCGCGACCGTGCTCTACGAGGAGAGCGGCGGCAACCCCTTCTATCTCGAGCAGCTTGCCCGGTCACCAGGCCCGGCGCTCCCCAGCCATAGTCCGTCCGAGATTTCGCCTGGCGACATGGAAGTCCCGCCCATGGTCGCCGCCGCGCTAAACGAGGAGCTCGCCCTGCTTTCAGACCACGCACGCCGTGTGCTGGAGGGGGCGGCGGTGGCAGGCGACCCGTTCGAGCCCGAGCTGGCGGCAGCCGCGGCGGCGGTATCCGAGACATCGGCCGTCGAAGCACTCGACGAGTTGCTGGCGCTCGACCTCGTCCGCCACACGGACGTGCCCCGCCGCTTTCGCTTCCGGCACCCGCTCGTGCGCCGCGCCGTCTACGAGGCCGCACCACGCGGCTGGCGGCTCGGTGCGCACGAGCGCAGCGCCGAGGCGCTCGCGGCGCGTGGTGCCTCGGCGCCGGCGCGCGCACACCACGTCGAGCGCTGCGCGCGCCAGGGCGACGTGGCCGCCGTCGCCGTCCTGCGCGAGGCTGGAGAGCAGGTCGCACCGCGCGCCCCCGCGACTGCCGCACGGTGGTTCGAAGGCGCGCTGCGTCTCCTCCCGCCGACGGCGCCGGCGGCGGAGCGCGTCGAGCTCCTCGTCGCCCGCGCGGGGGCGCTAACCCCGGCCGGCCATCTCGCCGAGAGCCAGCGCGCCCTGCTGGATGCGCTCGCGCTCGTGCCCGAGGACTCATACGCGCTACGCGCCAGGCTCACGCGCACCTGTGCCGGGCTGGAGAACGCCCTCGGGCGGTACGAGCAAGCCCATGGCCGCCTCGCGAACGCCCTTGACGGTCTGCCCGACCACGGCTCGCCCGAAGCGGTGGCGCTCATGATCGAGCTCGGCGTGAACGGGTTCTGGCGCTCGCGGTACGAGGCGATGCAGGAATCGTGCCAACGCGCGGTGAGCGCCGCGAGAGTCGTGGGAGACGCCCCCCTGACCGCGGCGGCCCTCGCCCTGCTCGCGCTCGCGGATTCGACGATGGGGGCGGGCGCGCGAGCCGAATCGGGTATTTCGGAGGCGGCGGCCCTTGTCGCGTCGCTGTCGGACGACGAGCTCGCCCACCGCCTCGACGCCGCGACCTGGCTTGCCGGCGCGGAGCTGTATCTCGACCGGTACGCAGAGGCCGACGCGCACGCCGCCCGGGCACTTGCCGTCGGCCGTGCTACCGGGCAGGGGGAACTCTTCCTCGTCCTGGTCCAGACGCTGGGCCGGGTCTGGTTCGTGCGCGGCAAGTTGGCCGAGGCCGCCGACCTGCTCGACCGTGGGGTCGAGGCGGCACGCCTGCTGGACAACACGCAGGCGCTGGTGTGGAACCTCTTCAACCGCTCAGTCGTAGCGCTCGCGGTCGGGGACGTGGACATCGCGCTCGCCACCGCTCAGGAGAGCGTGGACCTCAGCCACGATCTAGGCGAGGGATTCCACTCGGCGTGGGCTGCTGTGAGGCTCGCCGGTGTCCTTTTCGAAACGGGTCAACCGGGACGCGCTGTCGAATTGCTTCTCGGCTCCGCAGGGGGCGAGGAGCTCGCGCTGATCGGCGGCAGCTGGAGGGCCTATTGCCTCGAGCTGCTAACGCGCTGCTGGCTCGCGCTCGACCGCGACGCCGACGCCGAACGCGCGGCCGCCTGCGCGGAGGCCTGGGCCACGGCCGCGCAGCTCCCGCTGGCCGCCGCCTGGGCGGATCGCGCCGCGGCGGCCGTCGCTCTGCACGCCGGCGACCCGGCGCGCGCTGCCGACAAGGCGCTGGCGTCGGCGGCTGCAGCAGACGAGGTGGGCGCCCCTATCGAGGCCGCACTGTCACGAACGCTCGCCGGCCGCGCACTCGCCCAGGCTGGCCGGCGCGACCGCGCCACAGCGGAATTGAAGCGCGCGGTCGCCGAACTCGACCGGTGCGGCGCGTTGCGCTACCGCAACGAGGCGGAGCGCGAACTGCGAAAGCTCGGTCACAGCATCCACCGACGTACACGCCCCGGAAAGACCGACGGCGTCGGCGTCGGCTCTCTCACGCAGCGCGAGCTGCAAATCGCGCGACTGGTCGTCGACCGAAAAACCAACTCCGAGATCGCCGCCGCACTCTTCCTCAGCCCGAAGACCATCGAGACGCACTTGCGCAACGTCTTTCGCAAGCTCAACGTCTTCTCTCGCGCTGACGTGGCCCGCGCGGTTGAGCGCGCTCAGCGTTCAGAAAGCGCCACCACCCCCTGATAACCGGCTCAGGGACCGCCCGGGAGCCGGTGCCTTCAAGACGCAGACGCATCACGACGGGAAAAGGTCACACGTCGCGTTGGGCACAACGTGCCGGCCGCTGAGCTCGGTCACGCGGCAGGCGGGCAGCAAACGGGCAGCAAACGTGCGAAACGGCTTCGCTTAATGAGCCAGGATCGATTCGCGAAGCGCCGGAAACGTCGCATGAATAGAGCGGCGTCGCCATCGTCGTCAACTGTCGTGACCCTCGGAGTGGCCTGTCACGCCGGAGGTCGCGGGTTCGAGTCCCGTCGCTCCCGCCTCTGGAACCCCTGCACCCACGGGGGTTTCGCCTTTCCGGGCCCAGGGGTCGGGCGGCGTCGAGCGGGTTTGTGGAACGGTTTTGGAACAGCGAGGCTCGCCGCCGGCTGACGGCCGACCTCACTCGCCGCGCCGACACGACTGCCGGGGCACCACGCCACCTGCGAGCCGAGCGGGGTCTCGACGGCGGCGGGGGAAGCGGTGTCGGTTTCCCATGACCTCCGCCACACGTTCGCGAGCTTGCTGATCGGCCCGGGCGAGGACGCGACCTACGGCCGCGGCGCAGAATGGGTCATGCTTCGCCGAAGATCACGCTCGACGCGTACGCCGGCGGTTTGATCGAGCGTCGTCGCGCAGAGCAGGCAGAGGCGAGGCGCGAGGCATCGTATCGTCGGTGTTCGGCGCGATTGACTAGCAGGAAGGGACTCGAAAATGGCAGATCAGGCGCTTGAAGAGAACGTTCTCCTCGTCCTCTTCGACGGTCGAGCGAAGTCCGTTGACGTCGTCTACGAAGAAGTCACGAACCTGCGCGGCAGCGCGTCACGTAGTCGTGACGATGTTCGCGCGGTGATGGAAGAGCTTCGGAAGAACGGGTATATCGCGGAGGCGGGATCGCGTGACGTGGACGGAACGCCGCTTCAGGCACCCGAGTGGGCTCTGACCGAGACGGGCAAGCGTCACAAGTACAAGCTCGACAACCCGTACGGGGCGTGGGTGGAGCGGATACCCCTCGTCGGGAAGCCCTTGAACGCTGCGGCGCAGACGATCCTTTCGGGGACTCAAGACTTCTTCCGGCGACGGGGGCGCACCGGAAAGAATTAGGAGAGTGGTGGCGAGCGGCGGCTATCCCGCGATCTCTCCGACACCAGGAATGGCCTCGGTTACGCGCTTCGGAGACTGCCGGCGACTAACGGCGCGGGGGATCACGAAGAGATCGGCCGCTGTCCTTCGCGCCAGGGAGAGGCTCGGCGTCAAATCGCAGCCCCGCAACGCGCTCTGACCTGCGGATCGCCGCGAACGCTACGGGGCCTTCGCTGACAGACTCTGTCGTGGCCGAGCTCTTAGGCTAGCCCGAGGCGTACGGCGTAGGCGCCAACAGCCGCGGCACACGCGGAACGTGATGAGAGCACTCATCATCCCGTTCGGCGTCACGCCTTGGGTGGGCGCTCAGCGCGGCCGCGGCCGTGCCCTCATCGGCCGCCAACGTGCTCCGGATCGACCACGTCGCCGTCGGCGACACCGTCACCTGACCGCCAGCGCGTCCGGCTCGTCCAGATCGACACCAGGGGTCTACTTCGACGCCGAGCGCTACCGGCCGGCAGGCATCGGCGGGGACGAAGCGGCCGCTGGCCAATTTCCTGTCAATAGCTGAAGACGGTCGTGTCGTTGCCTGCCCACTCCCACATGGGCGTCGCACCCACGACTCTCGTGTCGCTGATCTTCTCGGCGTCGTTGAGATCGCGCGCCGCGAGGCAGATCGGGCACAGCCAGAGTTCGCCGCCTCCGTCGACGAACTGCTGGAGTAGTCGTTCGAGCGGCGGGCAGTCCTTGCAGACGACGCCCGACATCTCGCCCGGCAGGCCGAGCCGCACCGCGTCCTTCGTTGTCCAGACGACGACTTGCTTGCCCTGCGCCACCGCGGCGGTGGCGACGAGGAACGCGACGAGGACGCGCTCTCCGTCCTCCATCCCCGTTGCGAGGTTGATGAGAACCTTGTCGGCCATTTCGCTCCTTCTGTCGGTTCAGGTTGTCTTGAGGCGAGAAGCGAGATGCTCTTGACGCCATATTTTCTGAGTTGCGTCCTCGGCCCGTTCGGAGACGAAGCGGTACTTGCTCGTTTCTCGCGCACGTGATCGAGGGTGAAGGCTGCGTCTTCGATCGTCTGCCGGTAATCGTCTCCGACCTTGCGGGCGGCGAGGAAGCTGTCCATTCCCGATCACGATCCCTGAGTCAACAGCACAGGGAAGTCGCGCTTAGCGCGTCAGGTGGCGCGCCACGTCCCACGTCCAGAGCTCGACCACGTTGCCGGCTGGATCGGTGACGTACGCAGCGCGGCTCTCGTCGTACGCATCGAAGCGATGCTCCTCCGGCTCGTAACCATGCTTGCGTAGACGAGCGAGCGCAGCGTCGTAATCGAAGTCCGCGATGTGGAGCGCGTAGTGGACGTGCGCGCCGCCGCGCGCGCCTGCCAGGCCGACGAACGGGCGCCAGAGGCCGATGCGCGTACGCTCGCCGGCCATCACCCAGGTGGCGTCGCGATCGCCCCAGCGCTCGACGACGGGAAAACCGAGCACGTCGACGTAGAAACGCTCGACCGCGTCAAGGTCGTCGACCTCCAGGACGAGCTCGCTCACCCCGCTCACTGCAATCCTTCGATCAGCCGCAGCCATCACAGGAATCGAACGATCGCCGACGAGAGGTGATTCCGTCGGAGAGCGCACCGGGAGCGCGACTGGCTTGAGCGGGTCGCGATCATCAACGGCATGCCAGGACCAGCGGTCGGTCACGCGCCTGATGTGGAACCGACTTGGAACCGATCCCCGAGGGCGAGCGGGTGCATCATCAGCCAGGCACTCGTCGACGACCGCCTGGCCGCGGCCGGTCCCGTGGACGCGCCGGAGCGCGCCGTCTACACGTGCTCCACGGGCGGGATCGAGGTGGCGATCGAGCAGGCGACGGCCACCGCTCGCGACAAGGACGCGGCGGCGCATCTGCGCTTGTGTGTCAAGCGACGACGGATGAGGTTTCCGCTCGACCCGAGTCATATGGGTGTGAACGATCTGGAGGAAAGGAAGCGAACGTGACGCAGGAACAGGATTTGGCTGCGATCGCGCGATCGATCGTCGATGCCAACCGGTTCATGGTCCTCGGTACCGCCGATGCGAGCGGGAGGCCGTGGGTGTCGCCGGTCTGGTACGCCCTGCTCTCGTACCGCGACTACGTCTGGGTTTCTCGACCGGGGACGAGGCACTCCCGTAACCTCGCGGCACGTCCGGAGGTCGCCGTCGCGATCTACGACTCGCACCGGCCGGGCGGCTGGTCTGCCTTCTACACGGCGGCCGTCGCGGAGGAGCTCGAGGATGTCGATGTCGCGCTCGAGGCGTTCAACCGGCGGTCGGAGACGCAGGGGCTGCGCGCCTGGTCGCGCGCCGAGATCGTCCCGCCGGGCGAGTTCCGGCTCTACCGCGCCACCGCCGGCGAGCAGTTCGTTCTCGACGACCACGACAGGCGGCTTCCGGTTCATCTGGAGTAGCACAGCCGTCGATCGATCCCCGCACCGAGTCTCAAGTAAGAGAAGGAGGGAACTTCAATGCAGGAGCTGCTAGTCGACTTCATCACCTCGCTGGACGGCTACGCGGCCGCGGAAGGCTGGCCCGGGTGGTGGGGGCTCCAAGGCCCCGAATACCTCGCCTGGCTCGGCGAGGAACCCGAACGCGACTACACGATCTTGATGGGAGCGAACACGTACCGTCTGATGTCCGGATTCGCAGCCCAAGCCGAGGCATCGGGATCGGAGGCGACGATGACCGGGGACGAAGACGCTGCCGTGGCCGAGCTTGCCGGAGCGGCCAAGGTGGTGTTCTCCTCGACGCTTCAGACCCCGTTGGCGTGGCCCAACACCCGGCTGGTCAGCGGAGATGCGGTCGAGGCCGTCGGCGACGATGAAGCAGGACGGCGCCAGCCCGATGCGCACCGTCGGCAGCCTCAGCCTCTGCCGGTCGCTCCTCGAGGCGGGCCTGGTCGACCGTTTCCGCGTCGTCGTCTTCCCCGTGATCACCGGGAGCACCGGCCGCGAACGGATCTACGACGGGTATCCCGACGTCGCCCTCGACATGGTTGCCAGCCGAACGTTCGACGGCCGAATCCAGCTGCTCGAGTATGTCCCGACGGTGCTCACCGGTCCGCCCGGCACGCAACCGGCTTCTGAGCCTTCGCACGCGCCGGCACGAGCGGCGAGCCGCCGTAGCCAGGGATCGCCAGAGAAGGAGACGCCATGTCCGCAACCGTCCTCTACCTGTCCATGTCCCTCGACGGGTTCATCGCCGGGCCGAACGAGAGCCCTGAGAACGGCCTCGGCGACGGCGGCCACCGCCTACACGCATGGCTGATTCGAGGAGACCGCCTTCTTCCAGGCGAACGGCGTCGTACTCGTCCTCTGGGCGCGGCAGAAGCTGGCGGCAGACTCCGGTATCGCCGACGACGGCGCGCTGGGGCGGCATCACGCTCGCGCACAACGTCGCGTCGGCCGAAGAGGTCGACGCCGTGATCGAGAGAGCCCGCGAGTCCGGCGGGACCATCACCCGAGACCCGTCCGAGACGTTCTACGGCGGGTACGCCGGCGTCTTTCGCGACCTCGACGGGCACGCGTGGGAGGTCGCCCACAACCCGGGCTTTGGCCTCGCCGAAGACGGCAGCGTCGTCCTCCGCGCCGAGGCGCGGTGAGGCTGCCGCAGCATGAGCGGCGAGCCGAAGTCGGTGCCGGACGCCCAGCGGGCAGCCGTCAGCCGCCCGCCCTTCCGCCGGCCGATGACTTCGCCGGCGTCGTCCGGTCCCTTTGTGTGTGAAGCCCAACGCGAATCCATCGAAGGAGCGCCAGCCAATGTCACTCGCCCGCGTCCAACAGTTCTCCATCTCGCTCGACGGTTTCGGCACCGGCGAGCCTCAGACCCTTGACGCACCGTTCGGCCACGCCGGCGAAAGGCTGCACGAGTGGATGTTCGCAACCCGGTGGTGGGGCGAGATGGTCGGCCGGCCCGGCGGGAGCCGCGGCATCGACGACGCCTTCCTGCGACTGCACGACTCCGGTATCGGCGCCGAGATCATGGGCGCCGGGAAGTTCGGCTATCCCGGATGGCACGAGGACCCGGAGTGGAAGGGCTGGTGGGGCGCCAACCCGCCGTTCCACACGCCCGTCTTCGTCCTCACGCACCACCCGCGTGCGTCGATCGAGATGGAAGGCGGGACGAGCTTCCACTTCGTCGACGCATTGCCTGCGGAGGCGCTCGAGGCGGCCCGGGAGGCAGCCGACGGTCAGGACGTCCGGATCGGTGGAGGCGCCACCGTGATCCGCGACTTCCTCGCTGCGCGGCTCGTCGACCACATGCACATCGTGGTGGTACCGATCCTGCTCGGCCGAGGCGTGAGCCTCTGGGACGGGCTCGGGAGCGTCGAGAACGAGTACGCGGTCGAGGCCGTCTCCTCGCCCACCGGAGTCACGCACGTGACGTTCACCCGTGCGAGTGCGTGAACGCCTCGATCGAGAACGTGGGCGCGGCCGCGCGGTTGCTTTCGTCGCGGCCTCGGCCGTGAGGGAACCTCCACTGCGAAGGACCGATCTTCACACGGCGTTAACGAACTAGAGTCGGATCGTCAACCGCGCAGCCTGCTCCGTAGCTCCGGGTTGCAGCCGGCCGACCAAGCAAGGTCGCCCCAGCCCGTCACGCCGGAAGTCGCGGGTTCGAGGCCCGTCGCTCCCTTCTTCTCAACAATGCCTCCAAATCAGGAAGGGCTTGTTGCGTAGGCACGGTCCAACAGGTCTTTAGACCTGATCGTTTGCTGCCGCGTCCGCAAGTCCGGTCGCGGAGGCATCTCGCTTCGACGCTCGTGTTGACGCACACGGCCACGACCCAAGTCCGACCTGGATGCTGGCCCGGAACGCGGGCGCCTCACGTCATATTGCAACTCGCCCAGCTCGCGGGGTGTAGTAGCGAGCCGCGGAGGGACAGCGCCACGGCGAGCGTCAACCCTCCGCAAAGGAGCCCGACGACGTCGACAACAATCAACGGTGCGCTCCGGATCGTGATCCCGTAGAGCAGCCAGATCCCATAGCCTCCGACGTAGGCGGCGAAGAAGCGCGCCGAGACGTCACAGGATCGGCGCCGCACGAGCATCTGCCTCGCCGTAACAGGGACGCGAACGCCGCGACGACGCCGTAGGCGGTTGCTGCGCAGGCGAGGAGTTGTTGCGTCGCGGCGAACATCGAGTCAGCACCGCTGCAGCCGCACTGGCGCGCCCGACGGCGGCGAAGTGCCCGCTGTCCAGCATGTGCAGCTCTGCACCCGGGAGATCGTCCAGATACGCTCGAGCGCCGTCGGGCGCGCATATGAAGTCGTTCTCGCCCCAAAGAATCAGCGTCCGCGGCGCGTGCTCCGCGGAGGAATGCCTGCCACTGCGGATTTGACAGCAGATGGAAGCGATCGGCAAGCGCCGGTATCAGTCGGCGGAACTGATGCGACGACGCCGGGAAGCCCGCGAGCAGCAGGAGCTTCGGATTGGCGAGGTCTCCGGCCTCGCGGTAGAAGACGGAGATTCCGTCGAGCTGGGTTGTCCGGTGAGCTGTGTGCACCTTGTGCTCCTCCCAACGTGCCACGGGTATGAACGGCGGGTCCGAGCGATGGTCGCGGCCGGTGCTTTCACGAACCTTTCGTCGAGCTTTCTAGGCTTGTGCCGTGGCCGAGCTCTCTGAGACGAGGGTCCAGCTCTGCGGCCGGTTCGCGGTAACCCTGAACGGACGGCGGGTCGAGAAGGCGCTGCCCGGGCTCAAGGGGCAGCTGCTTTTCGCCTACCTCGTGATGAACCGCCTTCGCCGGATCGAGCGCGACGAGCTTCTGCTCGCTGTCTACGGCGCGGACGCGGCGCCAGACCACCAGGCTCGGCTAAGCGTCTTGCTGTCGAAGCTACGGCGCGTTGCCGGGCCCGCGCTGGTGACCGGCCGCGCCCAGATCGACGTCGTGCTGCCGGCGGAGACGTTCGTCGACGTCGAGGCGGCGGTCGAGGCGCGCCACCGCGCGGAATCGCGCGTCGCGAAAGGCGAATGGTTCGAGGCGTGGGGACCGGGCAGCCTTGCCCACGATGTCGCAAGCCGACCGCTGCTGCCGGGCCACGACGCGGCCTGGCTCCAAGATTGGCGCCGACGCCTGGAGGACGTGCGGCTGAGCGGCCTGGAGTGTCTGGCGACGGCCAGCCTGGGCATCGCCGGACCCGAGCTGCCTCAGGCCATCAACTGTGCGCGACAACTCATCGAGCTCGCTCCCTTCCGCGAGAGCGGCCATCGGATTCTGATGGAGGCGCTCGAGCGAGCTGGGAACGTCGCAGAAGCGCTTCGTGTCTACGACCGCTTGCGCATCCTGTTCCGAACAGAGCTCGGGGTCGCCCCCAGCCGCGCGGCGCAGGACGTCCATCGGCGGTTACTCGACAACGCGCCAGCGTCCGCTTAGAGCGTCTCGGCCCGCGCAAGTACGTCCTCGCGCGAGACGCTCCCTACGAGGTCAGGATGATCGGCGGCGATGTGCGCTTGCGCTTTCGCCCAGGCTGGGCGTCGTCCTCGCCCGCAGATGCACGTGATCCGTTTGATTCCGGTCGAGCTCTCCACCGGCTGAATCCTAAAGCGGCCTGTGGCGTTCGAGCGGGTACGCGCCGCCTATCCCGGAGACACGTGGACAGCGGCTCGCCAGGATCAAGCAGCGCTACGACTCGACCAACGTCTTCCGCCACAACCACAACATCCGCCCGCGGGATAGCCGGTCGAGGCGTCTTCGGCGAAGACATACGCTCACCGACAGATGAACAAAGCGGACATCACGCCGGCCCTCGTCACTCGCTTGCTCGCCGCGCAGTTCCCGCTTTGGGCCCACCTTCCGGTCACGCCGGTCGAGCTCGACGGCTGGGACAACACGACCTTCCGAGTCGGCACAGAGCTGTCGGTGCGGCTGCCTAGCGCGCACGGCTACATCCCGCAGGTGGAGAAGGAGCACCGCTGGTTGCCGATCCTCGCGCCACAGCTCCCGCTCGCCATACCGGAGCCTGTCGCGAGAGGCGCCCCCGGGTGCGGCTTCCCGTGGCCCTGGTCGGTCTACCGCTGGCTCCCCGGCGAGCCCGCGAGCTCCGATCGCGTCGCAGATCTCCACCGCTTCGCGTCCGGCCTCGCCGACTTCCTCGCCGCGCTCTACGCGATCGACCCCAGCGGCGGCCCTGCCGCCGGAGAACACAGCGCCTTCCGCGGCGCGCCGCTGACGATCTACGACCGCGAGACGAGAGACGCGATCGCGGCCCTCGACGGCGAAGTCGATACGAGCGCCGCGACCGAGGTCTGGGAGGCAGCGCTCGCGGCGCCGTGGCACGGCCCGCCGCTGTGGGTGCACGGAGACATGACCGCATCCAACCTCCTCGTCTCCAACGGGCGCCTGAGCGCCGTCATCGACTTCGGTTGCTCGGCGATCGGCGACCCGGCATGCGACGCCGCCATTTTCTGGACCTTCTTCGACGGCGACAGCCACGACGCGTTCCGCAACCGGCTCCCGCTCGACGACGCGACCTGGGCGCGCGGCCGCGGCTGGGCACTCTGGAAGGCGCTCATCACGCTCGTCAACGCACTGAGAGCGGACGGTACCGAGGGCGAGACGGCGGCGCGCAGGTTCGGCTGGCGACTGACGCCGCGGCGTGTTATCGAGGAGATCATCGCCGACCGGACGGTCGGCCGCACGAAGGGAAGGTCGCGCTGGTCTTCGCGGTGAGCGACGGTTGACTCCTCGGGCTCTCGGAGCTGCATGGGTGAGATTTGATGTCGAAAAGCTGTCACCGGCTCCGCTCACCAGGTGAAGGGCCGCGGCAGGCGCGGCCCACGACGCTAGGAGGCGACCATGCCGAAGTACCTGCTCCTCAAGCACTACCGTGGCGGCCCGGAGCCGCACCTTCCCGTGCCCCCGATCGACGAGTGGGCGACCGAGGACGTGGAGGCGCACATGGCGTTCCTCAGGCACGTCAGCGAGCTGCTCGAGGAGAACGGCGAGTACGTCGACGCGCAGGCGCTCACGCCGGCGCGCACCTGGGTGCGCTACGGCGGCCCGGACGCGGCGCCGGTCACCACCGACGGCCCGCTGCCCGAGACGAGCGATCTCGTGGCGGGCTGGTACATGATCGACGTCGAGTCGCGGGAGCGCGCGGTCGAACTCGCGGCTTACGTGTCGTCCGAACCCGGCCCGGGCGGGAAGCCGCTGTACGAGTGGATCGACGTCCGGGAGGTCATGTCCGGGGCGCCCGCGGACGCCTGACCCGGAGTGATCGACGAGCCGAGACGGCGGCGGGACGAGGGCGCGCTGCGCGCCCTCGTCCCCCGCGTGCTCGCCGACCTGGTCCGGCGTGGCGAGGACTTCGACGCTGCGGAGGACGCGCTGCAGGAGGCGCTCCTGGAGGCGCTGCGGGTGTGGCCCGAGCATCCGCCTCGCGACCCGCGCGCGTGGCTGGCGACCGTCGCGACGCGGCGGCTCGTCGACGCCCGCCGCAGCGAGGCCGCCCGTTACCGCCGCGAGGAGGTGACGTACGCCGAGCCGCGGCCCGCGTCGACCGAGGAAGGCGATGACACGCTCTTCCTGCTCTTCTGCTGTTGCCACCCCGACCTCGCGCCCGCGTCGCAGGTGGCGCTGACCCTGCGCGCCGTCGGCGGCCTCACCACTCGCGAGATCGCAGACGCCTTCTACGTGCCGGAGGCGACGATGGCGCAGCGGATCAGTCGTGCGAAGCGCGCCCTGCAGGGGCGCCGCCTCGACCGCCCCGGCGACCTCGCCGTCGTGCTGCGCGTGCTCTACCTCATCTACACGGCCGGCCATACGGGCCGGGTGGATCTGGCCGGCGAGGCGATCCGGCTCGCCCGCCAACTCACCCTCGCGACTGCCGAGCCGGAGGCGCGCGGGCTGCTCGCGCTGATGCTCCTCAACCACGCCCGCCTCCCGGCGCGACTCGATCCCGAGGGTCGCATCGTCACGCTCGACCGGCAGGACCGCGGCCTGTGGGATGCCCGCGAGATCGCGGAGGGCGTGCGCGTACTCCAGTCGGCGCTGGCCGTTCAGCGCCCGGGCCGCTACCAGGTGGAGGCCGCGATCGCCGCCCTGTCCGACGACGCGGCAAATGCCGAGGAGACCGACTGGCCGCAGATCCTCGCCTGGTACGACGATCTGGTCGCGCTCAGCGACGACCCGGTGCGCCAGGACCCGGCCGCCGTGCTCGGCCGTGCCGTCGCCGTCGGCCACGTCCTCGGCGCCGCCGCCGGGCTGCGCGAGACCGATCGGCTCCGCGGCGTGATCGGCGAGCGCCACCGCTGGCACGCCGCCCGCGGCCACCTGCACGAGCTGGGCGGCGACCTCCCCGCCGCCGCCGCGGCGTATGCCGAGGCCGCCCGCCGCGCCACGAACGTCGCCGAGCGCAACCACCTGGTCCGCCAGGCGGCCCGCGCGCGGGCCGCCGCAGAGATACAGGAACGGTCCGCGCACTGAGCGGCCCCCATTCCGCCCGAACCTGGTATCCATGAGCCGATGGAGGGGAGAGACCGTGACCGATGAAACCGTCAGCGTCCGCTACATGGTCGACGACGTAGAAGAGGCGATCGACTTCTATACCGGCCACTTCGGGTTCACGCTCGGCCACAACGCAACACCGGCCTTCGCCGAGGTCCTGCGCGGCAACCTGCGGCTCCTGCTCGCCGGGCCGACCAGCTCTGCCGGGCGCCCGATGCCGGACGGACGAACGCCCGAGCCGGGCGGCTGGAATCGGATCCACTTCGTCGTCGCGGACATCGCCGCAGAGGTCGAGCGCCTCCGGACGGCCGGCGTCAGCTTCCGCAACGACGTCATCAGCGGCCCCGGCGGCAAGCAGATCCTGCTCGACGACCCATCCGGGAACCCGATCGAACTGTTCCAGCCGGCGCGGTGACGAGTCGTCCCGACACATACGAGTCTCGCAGCGACCGATTCCAAGGTCTGATCCGGGTCGCAGGACGACCGGGCGGCCGAACCTTCCCTAGCGCAGCATCCGCGGCAGTCCGAAAGGCGCGAAGACGCCGCTGTCCGCGAACCAGGTGACCGCGGAGATCTGATCACCCTCCAGCGCAAGCACGAACAACGCGTACGGCCGACCGATCTCCGCGTCCTCAGACGGCAGGTAGCAGGCGAAGGCGGGCTGGCCGTTCGCGCGAGTCGGGACCAGCCGCATCGCACCGCGCGCAACCTCGCGGCCGCGTAGGAACACGCCGATCGCGGTGCGACCCTGGTAGGCGTGCGGCAGCGGCGGCATCGTCAGCCACGCGTCCTCGGACAGCAGAGCGACCATTCCGTCGACGTCGCCGCTTTCGACCGCTTCGGCGAAACGGCCGACGACCTCGCGCTCGAGTTTTGAGCTCGCCAGCGGTGCCCGTTCGCGGCCGCCGGCCGGCAAGCGGGATTCGAACGCCCCACGCGCGCGACGCAGCAGGCCGTTGACCGACGCCGCGGTGATCTCGAGCATCTCGGCGACCTCCGCGGCGCGGAAGCCGAGCACGTCGCGCAGCACGAGCACCGCGCGTTGCTGCGCAGGGAGATGCTGAAGACCCACGACGAACGCAAGCGCGATCGCTTCCTTCGTCTCGAAGCGCGCCTCCGGTCCAGGCGCCTCGTCCGCGATCCCCTCGAGGAGGACGTCGGGATAGGGCTCGACCCAGACCGGCTCGGCCCAGCGTGTCGGCTGGGGCATCTGGCGCATCCGCTCGTCTCCAGGGCGTCGCCGGCTCGCACGGAGGGCATCCAGCGCGCGGTTGGTGGCGATCCGGTACAGCCAGGCACGCACCGTTGCGCGTCCCTGGAACCGTTCGAGGCCCCGCCACGCGGCTAGCAGCGTCTCCTGCAGGACGTCCTCCGCCTCCTGCACCGAACCGACGATCCGATAGATGTGCAGCTCGAGCTCACGCCGGTAGGGGCCGGTCAGCTCGCGGAACGCGTCCTCGTCGCCTGAACGCGCACGAGCGAGCCATTACGTGGTCACGCTCGAACCCTCGCACAGGCTCCGCCTCTCGAACGCATCACAGCTAATGACGTCGAAGCGGCGCGAAATTCGCCGGTCAGTTCTCGCCGCGGCGGCCGCCTCAACAAACACAGCACGTCCCGCCCCGACGGAAAGGGAGAACAAGATGGGAAGAATCGTGATCACCACGAACGCCTCGCTCGACGGAGCCGTCCAGGACCCCGACGGTCAGGAGGGCTTCGCGCGCGGCGGCTGGTTCAGCCGGTTCGGGAGCGACGATCTCGAAGCCTGGGCCACGCTCGAGACTGACGAAGCCCTCGGCGCGGCCGCGCTGCTCCTCGGTCGTCGCAGCGACGAGTGGTTCGCCTCTCGCTGGTCGTCCCGGAGCGGCGAGTGGGCCGACAGGCTCAACAGCCTGCCAAAGTACGTCGTCTCCTCGACCCTCGAAGAACCCCGCTGGAGCAACGCGACCGTACTGAGGGACGATGTCGTGGGCGAAGTCTCGAAGCTCAAACACGAGCTGAACGGAGAGATACTCGTCTACGCCAGCTATCAGCTCGCACGCACGCTGCTGGAGCACGACCTGGTCGACGAGCTGCGGCTCGTCGTCTTCCCAGTCGTGCTCGGCGCCGGCAAGCGCCTCTTCGACGAGACCAGCGACAGCAAGCCCTTGCGCCTCCTCGACACGCGCACCGTCGGCAACGGCCTCGCCTACCTCACCTACGAACTCGTCCGCGAGCACTAGCGAGCCGGACGTCGCCCTCGATGAGCGGACGAGCTCGCGCGCCGCGAACATGACCTGAGGCTTAAGGAGCCTCTTCGAGAGGCCACACTTCCACGACGCCGTGAGCGACGGCGCACGGTGATTTCGAGACGAGCGCGATCGCCTCGTCGATGTCCGCGGCGTCGATCACCGCGAAGCCGGCGAGCGGTAGCTCGGATCGCATGTACGCCGCCCTGAGCGTCTGCAGGCCGTGGCCGTCAGGGTTGCGGACCTGAACAGGTTCCCCAGCGCGCCCCAGCAATGCGCCGCCGGCTTTCAGCCCGGCATCATGCTCGTGCGCGGCGTCTCGGATAGCCGGCTCCGTACGGTCGTAGCCGGCCTCGTCTCCGTACCCGATCGTGACGAACTTCGCCATCTGCCTCCCTCTTCATCGACTACCTCGCCCAGTCCTCTACGTCCTCTCCGATGATCGCCGCATGAGCCGTCGCGGCACCCGCGAGGCTGGATCTGGCCGCCGATGAGTTCTTGGTCGTCCGCCAGTCTCTACGACGGATCCGTAAGCGCCTACAGGCTCTCGCCTGCAGCACGACTCCGGGAGGCCAGCATGAGGTTTCTTCTCACGTCCAGCGGCATCAGCAACGCGAGCATCCACGACTCGCTGGTCGAGCTGTTGGGCAAACCGATTGCGGAGTCCAGCGCGCTCTGCATACCAACCGGAGTGCAGCCCTTCCCGGGCGGGCCTTCACACGTCTACCGATTCATCAGCGGATCGACCGAGAACCCGATGTGTGGATTGGGCTGGAAGTCGCTGGGGGTGCTGGAGCTGACCGCGCTGCCCAGCGTCCGCAAGGAGTATTGGGCCCCTGCTGTCCAGGACGTCGACGCTCTGCTGGTCTGGGGCGGCAGTCCCTTGTATCTGTGCTACTGGATGCGCGAGTCGGGGCTGGCCGACCTCTTGCCGTCCCTGCGCCCTGCCACGGTGTACGTCGGGACGAGCGGCGGGGCGATGGTCGCGACCCCCGACTTCGGAGGCGAGACCTACGACGACAGTGAGCCGCTCACCGGCAGCGATACAGCGCTGGGATTGGTCGGTTTCTCGGTGTTTCCGCACCTCGAGCGCGAGGGGATGCCCGACACTTCCCTGGCCAACATCGAACGATGGGCCGCCGGGTTGTCCGTGCCGGCGTACGCGATCGACGACCAGACCGCCATTCAGGTGGTCGACGGCACCGTCGAGATCGTCTCCGAGGGGCACTGGAAGCTGTTTACCCCGACCCTCGAAGCAAGCTCGTCATAGGATCGCGCCGTGCCGTTCACGCTCACGAACATCAGGAAGGATCTGGAGGACATCGGCGGTAGGTTCGACGGCGCGCCGGATCTCGAGTTCCGCGCGGCGACCAAGGCGCTCGAGCTCGAGAAAGCCGCCCTGAGCTACCAGCGCGTCCCGCCGGGCTATCGCTTTCCGTACGGCCACACACACGAGACGCAAGAGGAGGTGTACGTGGTCGTGCGCGGGAGCGGGCGGATGAAGGTCGACGACGAGATCGTGGACCTCGAGGAATGGGACGCGGTGCGCGTCCCGCCCGGCGCGTGGCGAGGCTACGAGGCGGGGCCGGAGGGCCTCGAGATCCTCGTCGTCGGCGCGCCCAATCTCGGCGAGAATCCGCGCGGAGACGTCGATGGCCGGCGCGGTTGGTGGGCTGATTAGCGCCCCCGTGCTCGCGCGATCGACCCGGGCGGGTTCCTGCGCCGCCGCCCGGATCGGCCGGTGGTGACGGTCGACCAGGCGCGGCGCTAAAAGCCGTCGCCGCCTTCGCGTATCCGACCCGAGACTGAGGCGGCACCACCTCAATCGAGGCGCAGGATCGTTTCTTCGATCTCCTCACCGCGACCGAAGGCGAAGCCGCGATTGACGCCGACGCGTCGGAACCCGACTTTCTCCAGTACTCGAAGCGAACCGGCGTTGTCCGAGGCCGCTCGTGCGTAAACCGGACGTTCTGCGGTCTCGGCAACAAGAATCCGTTGTGCCGCGCTCGCAATGCCCTCCCCCACTGCGTCCGGTCTACCCAATAGGTCACCTCGAGCTGATCGTCGATTCGGAAGGACCCGATTGTTCCAGCGACCACTCCGTCGACATCGATCACTCGGTGCGAGACGCTCGCGTCGGCCCGCAGGCGCGACGTCCGGTTGAGGAACGCGCTGCGATCGGTCTGATCCGCGGCTGTGAAGGCGGCCATTCGGATCGACTCGGGATCCGTCACTTGCCCATAGATCGCCTCGAGATCCCGGTCCTCGACCGGCCTCAGCAAGACGTTCATCTCGGCGATCCCAACCGCTTGCGCCGGTGCGCGGATGACGCAGCGGCGCTCGCGGAGGGTTAGCGTTCACGTATGGCTGACGACTGGGGCACCGACGTGTACGAGGCGGAGCTTCCCGAGGTATGGGAGGGAATTCGCGGCCGACGGCTGATCCGCGAGGAAGGACGACCACTCTCCGGTGCGGTCTGGGAGTTGCCGCCCGGCTCGCGCGGAGTCGACTACCACTTCCATCACGGCACCGAAGAGCTCTTGATCGTGCTACGCGGAATGGCAACGCTGCGAACGCCCGAGGGCGAGCGCGAGTTGCCCGAGGGGTCGGTCGCGCACTTCTCGCCCGGGCCCGTGGGGGCGCATACGGTGATGAATCTGAGCGATCGCCCGATGCGCTACGTGATGATCGCGGCACACGCGTCTCCCGACATCATCGAGTACCCGGACAAGGGCGAGTTCGCCGCCGGCGCGAAGTCGCTGTCGCAGCGCGGCGAGCCGTTCTTCGTCCGCCTTCCGATGCCGGAAGAGTGACGCGTCGGCCCGACGGCGACCCAGCGGTCGTGGGCGCCACCCTCGCCGCCGTCGGCAATCGCGAGCCTTGACTCTCGCCCAGACGGAGGCATAGGGTCGCGTGGATCACCGGGCGAGCGGGATCGGCGAGGCCGCAATGGCCGAATCGCGAAGGAGGGAGAGAAGAAGCGAAACAGTTCTATTTGCAAGTGTTCAGTGCCAAATCGCCTGCCCACGCAACGCACGACATGGGTGTGGCCGACGAATTGCTCTGTGCGAACAATCCTGTCGGGCTTTCGAATTGGATCAACGTCAAGCACGACGGCAAATGGTCGATCGAGTTCGATGGGTCGGGGGCCAAACAGCCTTCCGCTCTTCAAGAAGTGAGGTAGTGCTCGCGACGAGCTGCCCGAGCCTCGAACAGTGCGCAGATCGCACAGCTACGTCGATTGGCGAATGGCGGGGCCGGGCTGACGAGAATCGAGCACCGGCACGGCCGCGGCCTACCCCGCCAGAGCGAGGACGAGCGCGGGCCCTCGTCCAGTGGCGCGCCCGCCGCCCACTCGGGTAGACGTCCACTCCCACACCGCGGGCAGGCGTTGCTCGCCGAGCCGCGAACACCAAGGGGTCTAGTCAACTGAGATCGGGGGGACACAAATGCAACGGTTTACTCGGCGTCCGCGGTTGCGGCGCGCCGTGATCGCGAGACCACTGCTGCTCGCCGCCGTCACCGCGGTTGCGCTGGCAGTCCTGGCCGCCGTGGGCATGGCCGCGACGTGGGCTCCTGGCCCGAACGGCTGCCCGACCAACAAGAGCGCGAAAACCGCACCGATCGGCGACATCGCGCCGCCCGCGCGGCTCCAGATCGAGGCGTTCGACGTGCTGTCCGGAGACATCAACAAGCAGACGCAGACGTTCACGCTGAAGGTACGCGTCGGGAGCACCTGCAGCGTCAACGTCAAAGGCGCGAGCGTCTACGTGACCGCGGTGCCGTACAACCAGTTCAGCATCCCGGCGGAAGAGCTGACGGGGGACGAAGGCACCGCGACGCTGGTCTTCCAGCGCGACGCGAACTTCCCCGCGAGCAGCCAGCAGGGGCAGCTCACGCTCTTCATCCGCGCGACCAAGCCGGGCGAGAAGGACGGGCTCCTCGCCGGCGTCTCGACACGGCGGCTCGTCGCCGTCGACTTCTCGGGCTAGCCGCCCACCTCGTGCCACGGCCGCGTCCGAACGTCGGGCGCGGCCGTGCTCGACCGGGGCGAAGCCGCGGCGCGCGCTTCCGACGTGATCGCCGACTGGATCAGCCTTCACCGTCCTCGGGCTCTGCCTCCGACGTGGCGTCGTCGACGTATTCGAGCGTGCGCTCCGCGGGGAGGCGGATCCGGATTGCGAGCACGTAGATGAAGACACCGAGGACGGCGACGGCGAGGATGTCCCAGCCGAACCCGAGCTCGTTGCGCGGGCCGTCGAGGCCGAGCAGCGGAATGGAGCTCGGAGTGCCGGTGTCGAACGAGCTGAAGTACGAGATCGTGCCCATTCCGAGGAGATACGGCCAGAGCCAGAAGGCGCTGCTCCATTCCAGCGACAGCTTCGTCTCGCTCGCGTCGGTGACGGTCGAGACCGTCATGAGCGCGAAGCCGATCAGGATCGCCACGATCAGCTTCCAGACGACGGCCCAGCCCGCGAAGAGCAGGATCTCGCTCGCGACGATGAACGCGGCCGGCGCGACGAGGGAAGCGATTGGCAGTCGGAAGAGCCGCGGCCGCCCGGGGTCTTGACGCCTGAGCGCTCCGAGCGCGAGCGGCCCCATCGCGTAGGTGAGGACCGCCGCCGCGGAGATGAAGCCGACGAGCTGCTGCCAGCCCGGGAACGGCAACAGGATCACGAGGCCGCAGACGAAGGAGAACGCGATGGCGAAGAGCGGCGTCCCTCGTCGCGTGAGCACGCCGAACGCTCCGGGAATCTGGCCGTTGCGAGAGAGCGCGAACGTCAGGCGGGCGCTGGCTCCGGTGTAGAGGAGACCGGTGCCGCCGGGTGAGACGATCGCGTCCGTGTAGAGCAGCACGGCGAGCCAGCCCAGGCCGAGCGCGGTCGCGAGCCCTGCGAACGGCCCGAACAGCTCCGCCCTGCCGGAGAAAGAGATCGCGCCCCATCCGTTGGAGAGGCTCGACGGGTCGAGCGCGGCGATGAACGCCACCTGGAGCGCGATGTACAGGCCGACGGCGACGAGCATCGCGAGGATGATCGCGAGCGGGATGTTCCGCCGCGGGTTGCGGCTCTCGCCGCCGAGTTGGACGGCCTGCTCGAAGCCGAGGCACGCGAAGATGACGCCACCGGAGGCGAGGGCGAGGAAGACGCCCTTCCACCCGAACGGCATGAAGCCGCCGGCGGCGGTGAAGTTCTCGCTGTGCGCCGAGGTGAGGAGGAGCGCGACCACGGTCACCACCGGAACGAAGATCTTCCAGCACACCAGGAGCTTGTTCGTCTCGGCGAGCCAGCGCACGCCGAGGACGTTGATCGTGCAGAAGAGGAGTAGCAGCGCCGCCGCGACGACGTAGCCCTGCACGGTCAGCACCGGACGTCCGCCCGAGATCGTGATCAGCGAGGAGACGTAGTTCGACGTGTACAGAAGCGTGGCCTCGACCATGATCGGCGCCACGGTCACTGCGCCCAGGAATGCGACCCAGCCGCTCGTGAAGCCGATCAGGCTCCCGAAGGCGTACTGCGGGAACCGAGCGCTGCCGCCGGCGACGGGGTACATGCCGCCGAGCTCGGCGTAGGTGAGGGCGAGCAACATCATCGCGCCGCCGCCGATCAGCCACGAGATGATTGCCGCCGGCCCCGCGAGCGACGAGGCGAAGAGCGCCGCAAAGAGCCAGCCCGCCCCGATGATCGAGCCGAACGAGGCGAAGAGGAGCCCGACGAGCCCGACGTCGCGCCGGAGCCTGTGCGCAGCGCGCTCGGGCGCCGCAACCAACGGTTGAGCCAGCCCGGCCGTTGGTCAACCTCCTCCCCTAAAACTGCCTGTCCTCTGTCAGGTGGTCCGATCGTCATCTTGGCCGATCCTCGACCGCATCACAACGCCGGGCCCTGCAGGCCCGAAGCTCAGCAGGGCCCGGCGCGACAGCGGTGTCCCGTATCAGCCGGTCGAAGGACGCAGCTCGAGCCTCTCGGTCACGGCCGCTTCGAAGGCGGGATCGCGAACCTGCCGGTCCGACGAGATGTCGAGGATGAGCAGGACGAGGTTGGAGCCGACGGCCGCTCCGACGATCGTGGAAACCACCGCGAGGAGCCCGGTGCCGGCGTGGAACCCGAGGAAGGCGCCGAGGAGCGCGCCTGCAAGCGCTCCCGAGAGCCCGCTCCGACGCGCCCTCGATGGCCGGGCGCGGTCGAGCCACGCGAAGTAGATCCCGAGCCCGATCGGCACGCCGATGGACACGACGGCGAGGAGGGCGCTGTCGAGCGGCAGCGCCGGGAAGGCGAACTGTGCGACGACGAGGCCCGCGAACCAGCCGCCGAGCCCGAGGACCAGCGTGTAGAGCGAGCGCAGCAGGACGCTGGCCTTGCGGCCGAAGCGGTCGCGTCTGCGCACGCGCCGCCACATCAGCAGGAGCGAGAGCGCAACGAGGGCCGGAAGCCCCAGCATCGCGCCGACGAAGCCCTTGCCGAGCGCGGTCTGCGTCACCTCGGGAGTGAAGTCGACCTTCGCGGGCGTGTACAGCGACGTGTCGACCTTCCCGCGGTCGAGGAACGCGTTCACGAGCCGCGCGCTCGCCTCCGGCTCGTAGGCCCAGAAGGAGATCGTGTGTCCGAGCCCGGGAAGCACGACCTGGTGTCCGTTCGGGAGGTGCGGCAGCAGCTCGCGCCTCGCGATCTGCGGCGGCGTCGCGAAGTCGAGCGCGCCGCCCACGAGCAGCGTCTCGACCCGCGACGTGCGCACGCGGTTGTACTCGTCGTCCGTCGGCTTCGCCGGCCACGCGCGCATCAGCGCGCCGCCGCCCATGATGAAGTCCCCGCCGGGGTTGCCGATGATCGAACGGGCGCGGTCGGCGCCGGAGGAGTAGTAGCGCTGCGAAGCGGCGGCGTCGGCGCGGCCGACGGCTGCCAGCTCGCCCCAGACGAACGACTCCGGCAGCGCGAACCGCGCGAGGAACGCCTCGAACCAGAGCCCGCTCGCATCGCCGTCGGCGGCCGCGATCCACGCATCGATCGACATCGGCCCGGAGAGCGGCGCTGCCTCCGGCGACGACTCCATCAGCCCGTAGAACAACGCGATCCGCGCGCTGCTCTTCCGGATCGGCAGGCCCCAGAAACGGGCCGGCAGGTTGGCGTCGGTCCGCTTCAGCGTCGCGGCGAGGTCGTCAGTGCGCTTGCTGCACGACGCGTCCTGCGCACACAGGCGCGCGTAGCGGCGGATCTGCTCGTCCGTCGTCTTCGGATACCAGAGGAAGTGGCCGGGCGGGTTGACGCCGATCATCACCGAGCGGTGGATGCTCCTCGGGTGGCGCCACGCGTAGATCATCGCCGTCGCGCGTTCCGGCGCTCTCGCTCAGGAGGTCGATCTTGCGGTAGCCGAGCGCCTTGCGCGCCGCCTCGAGATCGTCGACCTGCTGCGGCATTCCGTAGCCGGCGAGGTCGATCGCCGTCGGCTGTGAGCCGCGCGGCGCACGACCGCAAGCCGTCGGCGTACGCGCGAAACGACTTCTGGCCGAGGAAGTCGACCGAGCGCTTCAGCGCGCGACTCGACCTCGGGGCAGTCGAGCCGAACGGAGCCGTCGACGCCGCGGTAGCCGACGAGGACGACGTCGCGATTGTCCGCGAACCGGCTCGCGTTCTTGAAGTGCATGTTGCTGATCCCCGGGCCGCCCTCGAGCCGGAAGATCGGGGTACCGGGGTGGGCCGAGCGGGCATGGATGCGCGTGACCGGCAGCGCGATCAGCCGCGATCCGGGCTGTGCCCGGTTCTCGGGGACGACGAGGGTCCCGCAGTCGGCGGCGTAGCTGCCCTTCTCGGTGGCGTAGTGACAGGGGTGCAGGATGAGCTGCCCGGCCTTCGCGCCGGCGGGCACGGAGACCGCGGCGCTGCTCGGCGCGAACTTCAGGTACGCGAGGCCCGGCGACCAGAAGCGCGATCAGCACGAGCCCCGTCATCCGCGCGAAGCCGATCCGGCGCTTCGGCTTCCGCGTGCGCGGCCCCTCCGGAGGGGGCTCGGGCGTCGGCTCCGGCCACGGGCTCCGGCTCGTACTGCTCGAGCCTGGGGAGCCACTCGAGCCAGCGCGGCAGGTACCAGTTCGACTCGCCGAGCAGCTTCATCGTCGCCGGCAGGAGCACCGCGCGGACGATCGTCGCGTCGAGCAGGACCGCGGCCGCGAGCCCGACGCCGAACTGCTTGAAGAACGGCATCGAAAGCGTGCCGAAGACCGCGAAGACGCAGACCATGACGATCGCGGCGCTCGTGACGACGCCGGCAGTGGACTTGATCCCGTGCGCGATCGCCTCGTCCATGGTCGCGCCCCGATCGAACCGCTCCCGGATCCGGCTGATGATGAAGACGTGGTAGTCCATCGAGAGGCCGAACAGGATCACGAACAGGAGCAGCGGAACGACCGCCTCGATCCCGTCCGCGGCCCCGACGCCGAGAAGGCCCTTGCCGACGCCGTGCTGGAAGACGAGCACGAGCACGCCGTAGGCGGCGGCGACCGAGAGCAGGTTGAGCAGGATCGCCTTGACCGCGATCACGATCGAGCGGAACGCGACCAGCATCAGCGCGAACGCGAAGAGGAGGACGAACGCGACGACGGGCAGCAGGTTCGACTTCAGCGCGTCGGACTCGTCCTTCCATTCGGCCGTCTGCCCGGTGACGCCGGCCTCGGTGTCCGGGACGGCGCCGACGGTCTCCGGCACGATCGTCTTGCGCAGCACGCGGAACGACGCTTTCGACGCGGCGTCGGTCCCGTTCCCGGCGATCGGGACGGTGATGTTCGCGACGGTCGCGTTCTTGTTGACGTCGACGGTGATCGGCTCGAAGGCGCGGCCGCTGGCAAGCGCCCGCCGCTCGAGCCGGCCGATCGCGGCTCGGATCGCGGGCGCGTTCACGTTCGGGGCCTTGACGACGACGTTGGCCGGCAGCGCCGTGCCCGGGAACGCCTCCTGCATCCGGTCGTAGGTCTTGATGACCTCGAGCGACTTCGGGAACGACTCCGTCCCCTGGGGCGCGAGGCGCAGCTGGAGCGCCGGCGCAGCGAGCGCGAGCAGCAACCCGCCGGCGAGCAGCGCCGACAGCACGGGCCGGCGCAGGACGCGGTCGACGATCGCGCCCCAGAACCGCCCTTCGCCGTCGTCGCGGCGGAGCCGGCCGACGAGCGGGACGCGCAGCCGGTCGACGTTGTCGCCGAGCCTCGAGAGCAAGGCGGGAAGCACGGTCAGCGAGCCGAGCACCGCGACCGCGACCACCAGGATCGTCGCGAGGCCGAGCGAGGCGAAGGTCGAGTCGCCGGTCAGGAACATGCCGGCCATCGCGACGATGACGGTCAGGCCGGAGATGAGCACCGAGCGGCCGGACGTGGCGGCGGCGGCTTCGAGCGCCGCCCGCTCGCTGCGCCCGGCGGCGCGCTCCTGGCGCTCGCGCCTCAAGTAGAACATCGAGTAGTCGACGCCGACCGCGAGCCCGATCAGGAGCACCATCGCGGGGGCCTCCATTGCTACCGGCAGCGAGGTGGCTCGAGAAGCGCGACCAGCCCGAACGTCGCGAAGACGGCGGTCAGCGCGAGCAGCAGCGGGATGCCCGCGGCGACGAGCGCGCCGAACGTGAGCACGAGGATGATCAGCGTGATCGGGAGCGAGAGCGTCCCGGCCTTTCCGAGGTCGTCTCCGAACGCCGTCTCGACGCCCTTCTGCGCGCTCGCGTCGCCGAACTCGCCGATGACGAAGCCCGGATGGGCGCGCTGCACGGCGGCGACGCTTCTCGACGACCGGCTCGATCTTGTCGACGGCCTTGTCCTTGTCGCCGCGGATCTCGAACTCGACGAGCGCGGCGTGCCCGTCCTTCGCGATCTCGCCCGTTGCGGACGTGCTGGACGGCGGCGAGCTTGGAGACGCCGGTGACGACGTCCTCGACCGCAGCCTTGAACGCCGGATCGCCCGCGCGCAGCGACCGGCTCTGGATCAGGACGTTCTCGCCGGCGGGCTGCTTGAACCCTGCGTCGAGGATCTTGTCCATGCGGCCCGACTCGCCGGGCCCGGCGCGTTTTCGGGTCGATGTTCTTCACGCCGACGATGCCGCCGAGCGCGAAGGCGACGACGACGAGAGCGAGCCAGCCGAACGTCGCGGTCTTCCAGTGGGCGGCGCTCCAGCGGCCCATGCGGGCCGCCAGGTTGCGCGACTGGCTGATTGCTCCTTGCGGGACATGCTCGTTCCTCCTTAGGCGGCGTAGGCGAACGGGTGGTAGAAGGCGTCGAGGGCGAGGGGGGTCACGGGATCTCGACCTCGCTCACGCTCGTTGCGGTGGTGCGCTCGGCGACGTAGGCGGGCAGCAGCGCGAGCGCGTCCTCCTCGGTTGCCGCGTCGACCGTCCACCAGATCGCGTGCCCGCCGGAGCGGCACGACGCGAGCGTCGGCTGGTGGCGAAGCGGGCTTCGGTGCCCTCTGAAGGAGGCGAAGACGACGCCGCACTCGTGCGGCTCGTGGCGGTGGTGGAGCAGGTAACGGGACATGGGCCGAGCTTGGCGCTGCCCGCCCGCGCCGACATCAGGGCGCCACCCTGATCCCGCACCCTGATCTTTGTCGTGCCGCGACCCTGATCTATCCTGGGCCGGAGGAGGAACGTGGCCCTGCATACCGAGCACCTCGTCGGGCGCGCCGACGAGATGAGTTCGCTCGACGAGGTCCTGGCGGAGCTCGATCGGGGGCCGTGCCGCGGCGCTCGAGCTGGTCGGCGAGCCGGGCATCGGCAAGACGCGTCTGCTGGCCGAGCTCGCCGCTCGCGCGGACGCGCGGGGGCAGCTCGTCCTCTCGGGCTCCGCGTCCGAGCTCGAGCGCGACCTGCCGTTCTCGGTCTTCGTGGATGCGCTCGACGAGTACGTGCGAGGGCTCGAGCGCAGCCGGCTCGGCGGCCTCGACGACGACGTGCGGACGGAGCTCGCGCACGTCTTCCCCTCGCTGACGGCGCTCGCGACCGAGCGGCGACGTGGCGCTCCAGCACGAGCGCTACCGCAGCCACCGCGCGGTGCGCGCGCTGCTCGAGCAACTCGCGTCGACGCAGCCGCTCGTGCTCGTGCTCGACGACCTCCACTGGGCCGACTCGGCGTCCGTCGAGCTGGTCGGAGCGCTCCTGCGCCGGCCGCCGGCGGCGGCGGTGCTCCTCGCGCTGGCCGTACGTCCGCGCCAGGTGCCGGAGCGTCTGTCGGCCGCGCTCGAGCGGGCGCACCGCGCGGACGACGCTGACGCGCATCGAGCTCGGCGCGCTCAGCCCCGAGGAGGCGCGACGAGCTACTCGGCGACGCGGTCGAGCGCGCCGACGCGCGCGTCCTCTACGAGGAGAGCGGCGGCAACCCCTTCTACCTCGAGCAGCTCGCGCGGTCGCTCGACCGCGCCGGCGGGGTCGCGGCCGTTCACGACGAGACGTCGCTGGCGTCGATCGGCGTCCCGTCGACCGTCGCCGCGGCGCTCAGCGAGGAGCTCGCGCTGCTGTCGGGCTCCGCACGCCTCGTCCTGGAAGGCGCGTCGGTGGCAGGCGATCCCTTCGAGCCCGAGCTGGCGGCGGCCGCGGCGCGGCTGCCCGAGAGCTCGGTGATGGAGGCGGTCGACGAGCTCCTGCAGCTCGATCTCCTCCGCCCGACCGACGTGCCACGGCGCTTCCGCTTCCGGCATCCGCTCGTGCGCCGCGCGGTCTACGAGGCGACCGCCGGCGGCTGGCGGCTGGGCGCTCACGAGCGGTGCGCCGAGGCGCTCGCAGACGCGGGGCGCCACGGCAGCGGCCCGCGCCCATCACGTCGAGCGCTCGGCGCGCGAGGGCGACGTCCGCGCCGCCGCCGTCCTGCGCGAGGCCGGCGGAGGAGGCGGTCCGCCTCGCGCCGGCGAGCGCCGCGCACTGGTTCGCAGACGCGCTGCGCCTGCTGCCGGCGACCGCGCCGGCGGAGGAGCGCGTCGAGCTGCTCCTCGCCCGCGCCGGCGCGCTGACCGCGGCCGGCCGTTTCAACGACAGCCACACCGCGCTGCTCGACGCCGCTCGCGATCGTGCCCGACGATCGCCCGCGCTGCAGCGCCCGGCGTCGCGCGCGCGTGTGCCGCGGTCGAGAGCCTGCTCGGGCGACAGGAGGACGGCGCATCGGCGCCTCGAAGGCGCCCTCGAGGGCCTGCCCGACCAGGGCTCGCCGGAGGCGGTGACGCTGATGATCGAGCTCGCGCGTGAACGCGCGTCTGGCGTGCGCGGTACGACGCGATGCACGAGTGGGCCGAGCGCGCGGTCGAACGCGGCAAGACGACTCGGCGACACGCCTCTGACCGCGGCGGCTCTCGCCGAGCTCGCGCTGGCCGATTCGATGACGGGCGCAGCCGCGCGAGCCGAATCGGAGCGTGCAGAGGCGGCCGCGCTCGTCGACTCCCTGTCGGACGACGAGCTCGCCGGCTACATCGAGGCCGCGGCCTGGCTCGCCGGCGTCGAGCTCTACCTCGACCGGTACGCGGAGGGCGACGCGCACGCCGACCGCGCACTGGCCGTCGCGCGCGCCACCGGCCAGGGTGAGCTCTTCCTCGTCCTGGTCGCGACCCTCGGCGGGCTCTGGCGCCAGCGGGGCAAGCTGGCCGAGGCCGGAGAGCTGCTCGACGGCGGGATCGAGGCGGCGCGCGTGCTGGGCAACACGCACGCACTCGTCTGGATGCTCATGGGCCGCTCGTCCGCGGCGCTCCGCAGCGGCGAGGTCGACCTCGCCCTCGCCACGGCGCGGGAGAGCGTCGATCTCAGCCGCGAGGCCGACGAGCGACTTCCACTCGGCCGAGGCCGCCGCTGACCTCGCCGCCGCACTGCTCGAGACGGGGCGACCGGATGAGGCCGTCGAGCTGCTCGTCGGTTGCGGCGGCGGCGAGGAGCTGACGCTCATCGCCGGCAGTCCGCGGGGCCGTTACCTCGAGGTGCTCACGCGCAGCTGGCTCGCGCTCGACCGGCACGCCGAGGCGAAGCGCGCAGCCGTCGCCGCGGAGGCGTGGGCCTCCACCGTGCAGCTTCCGATGGCCGCCGCCTGGGCTGATCGAACCGCCGCCGAGGTCGAGCTGGCGCTCGGCGATGCGTCCCGCGCGGCCGAGCGGGCGCTCGCGTCGGCCGCTGCCGCCGACGCCGTCGGGGCCCCGATCGAGGCGGCGCTGTCGCGCACGCTCGCGGGCCGCGCCCTCGCGCAGGCCGGCGACGTCGACCGCGCCGCCGCCGAGCTACAGCGCGCCGCGAGCGATTTCGAGACGTGCGGCGCGCTGCGCCACCGGAACGAGGCCGAGCGCGAGCTGCGAAAGCTCGGGCATCGCATCCACCGTCGCACGCGCCCGGGCAACGCGAACGGAACCGGCATCGAGTCGCTGACCGAACGCGAGGACCAGGTCGCGCGCCTCGTCGTCGACCGCAAGACGAACCCCCAGATCGCCGCCGAGCTGTTCCTCAGCCAGAAGACGGTCGAGACGCACCTGCGCAACATCTTCCGCAAGCTCGACGTCGCGTCGCGCGTCGAGCTCGCCCGCGCTGTCGAGCGCGCGGACCGCGCCGCGTCGTGAGTCATCCGACGGTGCGGGCGCCGAACAGAGCGCCCCCCGTGCGAGCTCACAGCCACGTCCCCGTTCGATCCGCCTGGACGCGCGCAAGCTCGAACAGCAGCTCCGCGGCGGATGCAGGATCCGTCTGTCTCATCCTGTCGATGTCCGCGCGGCGCAGCACGACGACGCGACCGTCGGACGCAGCGCGCACCGACGCCGTCCGCCGTCCCTCGGTCGAGAAGAACGCCGTCTCGCCGATCACGTCGCCCTCGTCGAGGAGCCGCAGGCGGCGGTCACCGTCGACGACCTCGAACACCCCGTCGACGATCACGAACAGCTCGCGCTGCGTGAGCCCCTTCTCGGTCAGGAGCTCGCCCGCCGGCACCGAGAGCAGCATCCCCTGCGCCGACAGGCGCTCCCTCGTGTCCCGACTCAGCGCCTGGATGAAGCTGTCCGTGCGCCCGGCCAGGAGACGCTCCTCGAAGCTCTTCCATGCCTCCGCGGGATCGAGCTCGAACGCCATGTCCTTGGCCTCGAACAGGTGCGCGAACCGTGACACGTCGAGCGTCGCCCGCTCGTTCGACCGAAAGAAGCGCTCCGCGATCGACAGGAGGAACGAGCCGACCTGGTCGAGTGCGGCGAGATCGGAGAGGACGATGACCATCGGGACCTCGATCCCGTCGGGCGTCGCGACGAGACGTCCGTTGTACGGGCGGGCGCCGAGACGGCGGTAGTGCCGCACGAGCCCGCTTGCGCAATTGAGGAACGCGAGGTCGACGCCGAGCCGGTCGCACCCGAGCTCGAACGCGGCGCTCAGCAGCGCTCCGAGCAGCAGCGTGCCCCGTTCGCTCCGCCTGACCATCAGCCGCCCGAGCTCGGCCGTCGTCAGCCGGTCGATCTCCGGGAACCGCTCCATCGTGAAGAGGTCGAAGTCCTTCGCCGGCACCTCGCCCGGCCGCCAGTGCCGGATGCGAAGCACGCCCGTCACGCCGTCGTCGTCGCGGGTGAAGAGGTGCAGCGTGTAGGGCCGGTCGTCCTCCGCGTCGTGCACCCACGCCTTGCCGCCGTCGACGTCGCGGCCGAGCTTGCGGCCCAACTCCTCTACGTAGACGCGGTGACGGAAGTCCCACAGTTGCTCAAGCTCTGCCGCCGTCGTCGCCTCGTACACCGGGGCGAGACCCGGAAGCGTCGCAACCGCGTTCATAGGGAGAGCCGCACGCGCGCTTCCCGCCACGAGGCGACGCGGCGTCGAGCGGGCGAGACCATCGCGCAACCTTCCTCTGGTCTCGAGAGATTGTCAACGCCCGCCTTCCTCGGGCTCGGCGCGGCCGCGCAGAACGGCCGCGGCTGCCGGGTCAGGCGGCGGGTCCGCGATCCTCGGCCGCGAACGGAGCCGTGCGCTCCACGCAGAGCCGCCAGAGTCGCGCCGCCTCACGGGCCTCGTCCGGACGGCGCGTGCGGCCCAGACGGTGCTTCGCCCGCGGTCGCCGGTCGAGGAAGAACAGGCCGCTGAGACCCGCGGCGTCCTGGGCGGCGGCCAGCCAGACGATCGTGTCCGCTCCTTCCTCCGGCGTCCGCAGCAGCGGCCCGACGAGGCGGCTGAAGCCTGGAAGCGACGTCCGAAGCCCGGGGGTGTCGGCCCAGCCGGGATGCATTGCGTTGACCGTGATGCCGGAGTCGAGCAGCTCTCGCGTCCAGTCCTCGGCCAGCACGACCTGTGCTCGCTTGCAGCGCGCGTACGCCTTCGTCCCGTCGTAGGCGGCGGGCTCCGGGGCGAGTGAGTCGACTTCGAGCGGCTCCGTGTACATGCCCCCGGATGCCACCAGGACCACGCGCGACGGTGCCGATGCGTCGAGCAGAGGCCGTAGCGCGCGGATGAGGAGGAACGGCGACAGGACGTGAGTCGCGAGCGTCAGCTCGTTGCCCTCTGCCGTCGCGGTGTACCGATGGGTCATCGCACCGGCGTTCAGAACGAGCACGTCGAGGCGGTCGTGACCCTCGGCGAAACGTGCTGCGAAAGCCGCGGTCTCCGCGAGAGACGAGAGATCTGCGAGGTCGGCCTCGACCGCGGAGCCTGCCGCGGCGGAGATCTCGTTGCGGGCGCGTTCGGTGCGCGCGGGGTCGCGGCCGACGATGCAAACGTGCCCGCCCAGGGTCGCGATCGCCTCGGCGGCCGCTCGTCCGAGGCCCGAGGTCGCCCCGGTCACGATTGCGACCTTGCCGTCGAGACTGAGCGATTGCAGCGGCGTCCACCCGAAGACGCGTCGCCGCGCGTGGTAGCCGATCCGGGTGAAGCTCCCGACGACGCTGGTCTCGAGCGTCGAGTCGACGAGTCTCGCGGCAAGCGAGGCCGTCACGCGTTCAGCGCGGTCTGCATGCCGGCCGTCGCGCGAGCCCCGACTCGATTGAAGATGAGCTGCATGATCGGATCGAACAGCCGCGCCAGTCCCGCGAATGCAAGCGTCGCGTCGTAGCTCACGAGAGACCCCTCGCCGGCGGGCTCGACGGTGATCGTGTCCCTGGAGACGAATCCCGGACGGTGCGCCTCGAGCACGACGCGACGCGGCGAGTCGTACGCGGCGATCTCGTAGCGCAGCCGAACGTCGCGGCCTCCGAAGCGTGCGACGAGGTCGAACGCCGAGCCGATCCCGATCGGGCCCTCCCCGACCCGGCGGGCCTCGCTCACGCTCGGGTCCCAGACGCGGGCATTGGTGAAGTCCGCCATGTACGCGAACGCGTCGGCCTGCGGAAGCGCGGACTCGATCCGCGTGAGGTACCGGGCCATCGGCCGAAAGCGTAGCAAGGTTTGTTGAGGTATTGTCTAACATGACGATGAAGATCGCAGTGATCGGCACAGGAATCTCGGGCCTTGGAGCGGCGTACGCGCTCTCGAAAGCCCACGACGTCGAGCTGTTCGAGCGCGACGACCGCGCCGGCGGCCACTCGAACACGGTCGAGCAGATGGTGGACGGGCGGACGCTCCGCCTCGACACCGGCTTCATCGTCCACAACGAGGACACCTACCCGAACCTCGTACGCCTCTTCCGCGAGCTCGGCGTCCGGACCCAGCGGTCCGAGATGAGCTTCTCGGTCGCCTGCGACCGGCACGGCCTCGAGTACTCGGGCGGCCGCCCACCGTTCACGCGGCTGACGCTTGAGATCGCACGCTTCCTGCGCCTCGGGAGCCGGGCTCTCGACGACCCCCGCTGCGCGGAGTGGAGCCTCTCCCGCTACGTCGCCGAGGAGGGCTACTCGCCGCGGTTCCGGGATCACTTCCTGGTCCCGCTCTGCGCCGCCCTCTGGTCGACCGCCCCGGGCCGGACGCTCGACTTCCCGCTCGTCTACGCGGTCCGCTTCTTCGTAAACCACGGCATCCTCGGCTTCCGGCGCCTCCGCTGGAAGACGGTCGCCGGGGGCAGCCGGTCCTACGTCCGTGCCCTGGAGGAGCGGCTGCGCATCAACCTCTCGACGGATGTCCGCTCGATCCGCCGCGTCGACGACGGCGTGGAGCTGCGGATCGGCGGCGACGAGCTGCGGCGCTTCGACGGAGCCGTCGTCGCGACGCATGCCGACCAGGCGCTGCGCCTGCTCGAGGATCCGAGCGAGGACGAGCGTCGCCTGCTCGGCGTCTTCGGGACGAACGAGAACGACACCGTCCTCCACAGCGACGAGCGCTTCCTGCCCCGCCGTGCCTCGAACCGCGGCTCGTGGAACTACCAGCTCCGCGACTGCGGCTGCGACGACGGCCGCCCGACCATGACGTACTACCTGAACAAGCTCCAGCGCCTCGATGAGGACGAGCACTACTGCGTCACCCTGAACCGCACGGCCGAGATCGACCCGGCGCGAATCATCCGCCGATTCTCGTACCGTCACCCGCTCGTGACGCTCGAGTCGATGCGAGCCCAGCCCGAGCTGCCGCGGCTGAACGGGGTGCGCCGCACCGCCTTCGCGGGCGCCTGGCAGGGCTACTGCTTCCACGAGGACGGACTGCGCTCGGGCGTGGCCGCCGCAGCCGCGTTCGGAGCGAGCTGGTGAGGTCCGCGCTCTACACCGGGACCGTGATGCACGCGCGCAAGACGCCGAAGGAGAACGTCTTCCGCTACCGCGTCTGCTTCTACCTGCTCGACCTCGACGAGCTACCCGAGCTCGACCGGCGCATGCGGCTCTTCGGCTGGAACCGCCGCGGCCTCGTCAGCCTCCACGACCGCGACCACATGGACGTGCGCGCGTACCTGGCCGAGCACGGGATCGAGGCCGACCGGATCCTGCTCCTGACCAACCTGCGCGTGCTCGGCTACGTGTTCAACCCGGTGAGCTTCTTCTACTGCTACCAGGACGGCGAGCTTGCGTCCATCGTCGCCGAGGTCGGCAACACCTTCGGCGAACGGTTCCCGTACCTGCTCTCGCCGGCGAACCAGGAGCGCGACGAGCGCCGGCTCTCCTACCGTCACGACAAGAAGCTGCACGTCTCGCCGTTCTTCGGCCTCGACCAGACCTACCAGTGGTGGTTCTCCGAGCCCGGTGAGCAGCTCGACGTGCGGATCGACCTCGGCGAGCGCGGGGCCCGGCCGTTCTTCGCCACGCTGACCGGGCGCCGGCGGCCGCTGAGCGACGCGACGCTCGCGCGCACGCTGCTCCGCTACCCGCTGATGCCGCTGCAGGTGACCGTCCTGATCCACCTCCAGGCCGCGCGGCTCTGGGTGAAGCGCGTGCCGTTCATCCACAAGCCGCCGTTCGTTCCCGGCGAGGGATCCGTGAAGATGTGACGGAGGTGCTGCGCGAGCTCCCCGCCGGCCGCCGGGTCGGGGCCCGCCTCGCCGAGACGGTCGCGATCCGCGCGCTCGAAAGGATCGAGCACGGCGCGCTCGAGCTGCGGCTGCCGGGCGGACGGGTGCACCGGGCCGGCACGGGCAACCCCGTTGTCGTCACCGTCATCTCGAACGGCCTCTTCCGCCGCCTGGCGCGCTCTCCCGGCCTCGGCCTGGGCGAGTCGTACGCCGCCGGCGAATGGCACACCGACGACCTGCCCGGCCTGATCGCGCTCGTCGTCCGCAACCTCGAGACGTGGCGCGCCGGCTCGCGCCTCGCGCGGCTCGACCGCCACCGCCCCCACGTCACCCCGCGACAGGGCCTGCGCAGCGCCCGCGCGAACATCCGGTACCACTACGACCTCGGCAACGACCTCTACCGGCTCTTCCTCGACGACTCGATGACGTACTCCTGCGCGCTCTGGGAGGAGGGCGACACGCTCGAGCAGGCGCAGGAGCGGAAGCTGCGGGCGATTTGCGACAAGCTCCACTTGAGCCCCGGCGACCACGTGCTCGAGATCGGCTGCGGCTGGGGCAGCTTCGCGTTGATCGCGGCCGGCGAGTACGGGGCGAGGGTCACCGGCGTCACACTCTCCTCGCAGCAGCTCGAGCTCGCCCGCGCGCGCGTCGCGGCGGCCGGGCTCGCCGAAAGGGTCGAGATCCGGCTCCAGGACTACCGCACGCTCGAGGGGCAGTTCTCGAAGATCGCGTCGATCGAGATGCTCGAGGCGATCGGCTACGCGCAGTACCCGAGATTCTTCGCGGCGTGTGACCGGCTGCTCGCTCCCGGCGGCGTGGCTGCCATCCAGGTGATCGGGATGCCCGACCAGCGCTTCGAGCGCTACCGGCGCAGGGAGGACTGGATCCAGCGCTACATCTTCCCGGGCTCGCTGCTGCCGTCGCTCGAGGCGTTGCAGACCGCGATGAGCCGCGCCTCGGGCCTGATGGTGATCGGGCTCGAGGAAATCGGCCCGCACTACGCGGACACGCTGAGAGCGTGGCGCGAGCGGTTCTTGGGAAGCCTTCCCGAGGTGCGCGCCCTCGGCTTCGACGACCGCTTCGTCCGGATCTGGGACTTCTACCTCGCCTCGTGCGAGGCGTTGTTCAGGACGCGCGCGATCCGCGACATGCAACTTGTCCTCGGCCGCGCGTTCGAGGAGCCCGCATGACGAGGATCATGACCGTCCGGGAGCGGACGAGCGTCCCGAGCCAACTCGCCGGGATCGTGGCCGTCGTCGTGCCGCCGCTCGGGCTCGTCGCAGCGGTCTGGCTGCTCTGGGACCGCGGAGTACGGCCGGTCGACCTCGTGCTGCTCGCGGTGTTCTACGTGGCCTGCGGGCTGGGGATCACCGTCGGCTTCCACCGGCTCTTCACGCACAAGAGCTTCGAGACCAGCGCGCCGCTCCGGGCCCTGTGGGCGATTCTCGGCAGCATGGCGATGCAGGGGCCGGTGACCCAGTGGGTCACCGACCACCGCAAGCACCACGCGCTCTCCGACCGGCCGGGCGACCCGCACTCGCCGCACGCGGGGCACGGCGACTCGCTGGCCGAGCACGTGCTCGGTCTGTGGCACTCGCACGTCGGGTGGCTCTTCTCGACGAAGGGCCTCGAGCGCGGGGTCGAGTACGGGCGCGACCTGTACGAGGACCGGCTCGTGCGGGGGATCGATCGTCTCTACCTGCTGTGGGTCGCGCTGACACTCGGGCTGCCGTTCCTCGCCGGGTACCTCGTCGGCGGAAGCTGGCAGGCGCGGACTGGAGGCGATGGTCTGGGCGGGCCTCGTTCGGATCTTCCTGTTCCAGCACGTGACCTTCTCGATCAACTCGATCTGCCACTTCTTCGGCGAGCAGCCGTTCCGCACGCGCGACGAGAGCCGCAACGTCTGGCTGCTGGCGATCCCGTCGTTCGGCGAGTCGTGGCACAACGGGCACCACGCGTTCCCGGCTTCGGCAGTCCACGGCCTCGACCGCGGCCAGATCGACATCTCCGCGCTCGTGATCCGTGGCATGGAGAAGATCGGCCTCGCGAAGGGGGTCAAGCGCCCCGATTCACGTCAGATAGAGCGACGGAGAGCCGTGGCCGAGCCATCCGGGCGCAAACGACGTCGCGCGCCCGCCGCGAGCGGTTAGCGAGGGCGAGCGCCCGAGCGGGGGAACGATCCCGAGTCGCTGGGTCGCCCTCGCCGACGCCCGGCGTGGCGCGCCGATGATCATCGCCGATGCGGCGGGCGACGCAGGCGGAGTGGGCGAACTCGATCTACCCTCTGGTTCTTCGTTCTCTGTCCCGGCGAATGTCCTCCTGGGGCTCGGCCGACCCTTCCACCGCCTCGACGATCCGTTCGTACGCGAGCGCTGCGTGGGACGCGGCCGCGCGGAGCGCGTCGGCCGACGTCGCCTCGAACACGTGCAGGAGCGTCTCGTCCTGGGGCAGGAAGGTCGTGCGGACGTAGCGGATCCCGGTTCCGAGCTCGGCCGCGCGACGCGCGCGCTCGCGTTGCTCCGGGACGACCCTGCCGGCGGCGTACGACTCGACGACGTAGCTGGGCACGGCAGCTCACGCGCTCGCCGGCATGACCCGGATCGTGCCGACGAAGCCGAGCGTCGCCGGGTCGACGAGCTGACCCTCCTCGTGCACCTGCGCACCGAGGAGCCGGCCCTCGACGACCGTGCCGTTCATCACGACGCGGCCCGTGTCGGTATTGAGCGTGCCGACGAGGTCGGCGACGAACGACCGCTCCCCTGCGTCGATGATCCAGTCGAAGCGAACGTGCCAGACGGGACCGGAGACCCGCAGGCCAGTGAGACGGGTCGTCAGCCCACCGGAGACATCGCCCGAGACCGACCCTGTCCAGACGAATCCGACGGGGTCGCTGATCGCCTTGTGGAACTCGAGCCGCACCGGCTCGTTCGAGGGGACCGCAGCCGCGGCACCGCCGGCGATCGTCAGCGCTGCGATGACGAGCAGCAGGACGAGACGCTTCATGATTCCTCCTTGTCCGAGTTGCTTGCTTGGACTCGAAGGTAGGCGCGCCCGCTTCCGGGAGAAATCCCGGAAACCCCCTGTCTTTGCTCAGCCCGCGGCGGTCGGCAACCGGTGCGCCAGCTCGGCGCGCGAGTGGACGTCGAGCTTGTCGTAAATGCGCGTCAGATGCCCCTCGACGGTGCGCGGCGTGATGAAGAGCTGGGCCGCGACGTCCTTGTTCGAGCGACCCTGAGCGACGAGCTCGGCGACCTGGCGCTCGGTCGCCGTCAAGCCGCCCGCCGCCGTGCGGCCGCCGATCCGGGCCAGCTCGGCACGGGCCTGCGCGGCCCACAGCGGCGTCGCGAGCTCGTCGAAGATCGCAAGCGCCCGCTTGAGCGCTTCCCGCGCTTCCCGCTTGCGCCGCGTCCGGCGGAGGACCGCGCCGCGCGCCAGCAGCGTCCGCCCGAGCTCGAACGGCCCCGGCATGCGCTCGTGCAGCGCGACTGCGCTTTCGAGAAGCGCCAGCGCGTCGTCGGTATCACCGGCGTCGGCGGCGAGCAGGGCACGGAGCCGCGCCGCCTGAGACAGCGCCCACGGGCTGTCGACCGCACGCCCGCGCTCCTCCAGCTGCTCGAGCAGCGGCTCCGCCTCCGCGCGACGGCCGACCTCGAGCAGCGCGTGGATCGCGTTCGGCAGGACCGGGAACACGCTCGGCTCGCCGTACCCCAGCTCGACGAGCCGCGGCCAGAGCGGCGCGAGCCGGTCGGCGGCGGCGCGGGCGTCGCCGACCGAGAGGTCGAGGAACCCGAGCACGCCCTCGTTCTGGATGTCGAAGATCGTGTCGCCCGAACTGCGCGCCAGCTCGAGGCCGCGCTCGGCGCCGGCACGGGCCTCCCCGACGCGCCCGCGGTAGCTGTCTACGAGCGCCGCGGCGTAGAGGGCCGCGCTGAGCGGGTGGTCGAGCCCCGCGATCTGCGCTGCGCACGCCTCCTCGGCGCGCTCGGCGGCGATCTCGTAGCGGCCCGCGCGGCACTCGACCTCGGCGAGATGAAAGGACACGGACGCCGCGGTGACCTCGTCGCCTCGCGCCGCCGCGTGCCGCACGAGCTTCTCGAGCACGCCGCGCGACTCGTCGAGCCGGTCCCGGTACATCAGCCAGAGGCCGGCCGCGAGCGCGGGTGGATAGACCCCGGCGTGAGCGTCGTACCGGTCGATCAGTGGCGCGACAACGTGTGGATCGACCGCGCGGCCGGCGAGCGTCTCGCACAGCAGGCGCATCCCCTTTGCGGCCGCGATGCGATCGCTGTGCCCGGCGAGCTCGGCAAGCTCCGTCGCCCGGATCGCCGCCGCGAGCGACGCGCTCGCGCCGTCCGTGTTCATCGTCAGCGAGGCGAGCGCGAGCTGTACCTCGGCCTGCAGGTCGACGTCGCCGGCGGCGTCTTCCAGCGCCCATTCGAGCACCCGCACGGCGGCGCCCGGCTCCTTCGTCTCCGCGAGCCGCACGAGCACTCGCGCCCGCTCCGGCCCCGGCGGGGCGTCGTCGACGAGCGGCTCGAGCAGGGAGCGCGCCGCCGCGACGTCACCGGCCAGCAGGTACCACTCGGCCGCCCCGAGCCGCCGGCGTACCGAGTCCCGAGGGAACTGCGGCGGAGTCAGGCGCGCCGCGACCTCGGCGAGCTCCGCCGCAGCACCCGGCGCGCCGCGAGCGGCGGCGGCCGCCGCGCCCGCGTCGATCGCGCCCGCGACCGCGGAGCCCGGCCCCGTCCCCGCGCGGACGAGGTGCCGCGCGCGCTCCTCGACATCGCCGGCGAGCGACGCGAGCCTGGCGTGGAGCTCGGCGCGTCGAGGCGCGGCCAGGGCATAGACCGAGGCCGTGAAGAGCGGATGCGCGAACCACACCGCCGTACCGTCGGTCTCGACGATCTCCGCGGCGATTGCAGGCTCGAGGACCGGCACGGGTCGGAGCTCAGCGCGGCGCCGATCGACCGCAGCGTCGGCCGCGAGAGCGCAGCGGCGACCGCGAGCGCCTCGACCGTCGCGGGGGGCAATGAGGCGAGACGCCCTCGTACGAGCTGCAGCAAGCTGTTCGGGACAGGAAGCGGCTCTGCGGCGCGCGGCGGCCCGGCCGGGCTTCCGATCGCGCGCGCGATCTCGAGCGCGTAGAACGCGTTGCCCCCGGCCACCGCGTGCACGCGCTGGAGCATCCGCCTCGGGTATGCGAGCCCGAGCCGGTCGTGGAGGATCCGTCCGAGAGCTCCGACGGAGACCGGCCCGACCTCGAGCACCGGCAGGTCGGCCGGGAGCCGCGCCGGGGCTTCGCCTGTGCGGCGCGCGAGCAGCACGTCGACGCGGGCTGCGTCGAGCCGCCTCAGCACGTACCGCAGCGCGTCCGCGGAGGCGGCGTCGACCCACTGAACGTCGTCGACGGCAAGCAGCGTCGGACCACGCGAGGCGAGCAGCCGCAGCGCCGTCAGGAATGCGACCGCGACCGTCGGGGGCTCGGCGGCGCGCGCCGTCGGCTCCTCGCGCAACAGCACGGCTGCGAGCGCGCGGCGTTGCGGGGCAGGTAGCTCACCGGCGACCTCGTCGAAGGCATCGCCGAGGAGGTCGCGCAACGTCGTGAAGGCGAGCTGCGTCTCGAGCTCTGCCGCGGCGCATGCGAGCACGCGGTAGCCGCGCGCGGCGCCGGCCTCCTTGCCGGCGCTCCACAGCGCGGTCTTGCCGATCCCGGCCTCGCCCTCGAGAACGAGCCCCCTCCCGCCGGCTCGACCGGGATCGAGGAAAGAGAAGATCGCCTCGAGCTCGTGCTCGCGCCCGACAATCGCCTCCCCCGCCACTCCAGAAATTATCGGCTCGCACACGGATACACGCAACGGCGGCAGGCGCCCGACGAGCCCGACGGGGTCGCCCACGCCGCAGAGCCGCTGTTGTCAGTCGCGGCCGGCCCAAATAGCCTCCTCGTGTGGCGACGTGCGCCAACTGCGGTCACGAGAACCCGGCCGGATCGGCCTTCTGCAACGTCTGTGGCTCCGCGCTCGGCGCGGCCGCTTCCACGCAACGCGAGCAGCGAAAGACGGTGACGATCCTCTTCGCCGACGTCACCGGCTCGACGGCGCTCGGCGAGCGACTCGACCCCGAGAGCCTGCGCCACGTCCTCGCCCGCTACTTCGACCTGGCCCGTGCGACCGTCGGGCGGCACGGCGGGACGGTCGAGAAGTTCATCGGCGACGCGGTCATGGCGGTCTTCGGCGTGCCGCGCATCCACGAAGACGACGCGCTCCGTGCCGTCCGTGCAGCAACGGAGCTTCGCGACGGCCTCGTCGCCCTCAACGAGACGCTCGAGCGGGACTACGCAACGAAGCTCGAGCTGCGAATCGGCGTCAACACGGGCGAGGTCGTGACCGGCACGGAGGAGCGCCTCGCGACCGGCGACGCCGTCAACGTCGCAGCGCGGCTCGAGCAGGCGGCGCAGCCCGGCGAGATCCTGCTCGGGGGCGACACGCTGCGCCTCGTCCGCGACGCGGTGTCCGTGCAGCCGGTCGACCCGCTCGAGCTGAAGGGGAAGAGCGAGCGCATCCCGGCCCACCGCCTCGTCGCGGTCGCTCCCGACGCACCCGCGTACGCCCGCCGGCGCGACGTGCCGATGGTCGGGCGGCACCGCCAGCTTCGGCTCCTCGCGGACGCGTTCGACCAGGTCGTGAGCGACCGCTCGTGCCACCTCTTCACCGTCCTCGGCCCCGCCGGCGTCGGGAAGTCGCGGCTCGTCCGGGAGTTCCTGCAGACGCTCGGCGACGTGACGGTCCTCAGCGGCCGCTGCCTCTCTTACGGCGAGGGCATCACGTACTGGCCCGCGGTCGAGATCGTCAAGCAGGCGAACGGCGCGGGAGCCGCCGAGGACGACACCGTGCGTGCGACGCTCGACGCGCTGGTCGGTGACGCCGAGGTCGTCGCAACCCCCGCCGAGATCGCGTGGGCGTTCCGGAAGCTCGTCGAGGCAAAGGCGGCAGAGCGCCCCGTCGTCTGCCTCGTCGACGACCTGCAATGGGGTGAGGCGACGTTCCTCGAGCTCGTCGAGCACGTGGCCGACCTCTCCCGCGGCGCGCCCATCCTGCTCGTCTGCATGGCGCGGCCGGAGCTCCTCGACCGGCACTCGACCTGGGCGGGCGGGAAGCTGAACGCGACGACCGTTTTGCTCGAGCCGCTGTCCGAGAGCGAGACCGACGAGCTCATCGGCGGCCTCCTCGCGGGCTCCACGATCTCGGCGGGCCTGCAGGCGCGGATCCGGCGCGCCGCGGGCGGGAACCCGCTCTTCGTCGAGGAGATGCTCGCGCTGGTCGGACTGACCGACGACGGCGACGAGGTCGCCGTGCCGCCGACGATCCAGGCGCTCCTCGCCGCGCGTCTCGACCAGCTCGCGCTGCCCGAGCGAAGCGTCCTCGAGCGCGGCTCGGTGGAAGGCGAGGTGTTCCACCGCGGCGGCGTCGCGGCGCTCGGCGAGGAGGAGCCGCAGCTCGACAGCCGGCTCACGGCGCTCGTCCGCAAGGATCTTCTCCGCCCCGAGCGGCCGCAGGCTCCGGCGAGGAGGGCTACCGCTTCAGGCACCTGCTGATCCGGGACGCCACTTACGCGGCGTTGCCGAAGGCGTCGCGCGCCGACCTGCACGAGCGGTTCGCCGGCTGGCTGGACGCGCGGGGCGGCGACCTCGTCGAGCACGACGAGATCGTCGGTTACCACCTCGAGCAGGCGTTCCGCTACCGCGAGGAGCTCGGGCGGGTCGGCGACGCGGATAACGCCCTCGGCGGTCGCGCCGGCGAGCTGCTGACGCGCGCGGGCCGTCGGGCCTTCGACCGCGGCGACCGGCGCGCCGCGGCAGCCCTGCTCGACCGCGCCCGCCGGCTTCTGCCCATGAGCCCGCTCCGCGTCCGGACCCTCATCGACCTCGGCCGTTGCCTCGCGGAGGCGCTCGACGACGTCGACCGCGGACGGCGCGCGCTCGACGACGCGATCGAGGAGGCCGTCGCCGCCGGCCGGCACGACCTCGAGCTCTGGGCTCGGCTCGAGCGGCTGTACGTCGGGATACTTACCGAGCCGGAGCCGCAACTCGACGCGATGAAGGCACTCAGCGGCGAGGCCATCCTGCTGCTCGCGCACGAGGGAGACGACGAAGGAGTCGGGCGCGCCTGGTACCTCGCCGCCATGCCACTCTGGGCGGAGGCTCGTTGGGACGACATGTTGGAGCCGCTCGAGCGCTCGATCGAGTATGCCCGGCGCTCCGGGCGAAGGAGCATAGAGCTCGAGGCGCTGCGCTTCGTCCTCGCGGCGACGATGTTCGGCAGCACGACGGTCGACGCCGGGATCGAGCGCGGCCGGCGGGTTCTCGCCGAGGTGACGGAGAGCCGCGAGCTACGGGCGTGGGCGAAGCGCACGATCGGCACGATGGCGGCGCTCGACGGCCGCTCCGTCGAGGCGCGCGCGTTGTTCGCCGACGCTCGAACGACGTTCGCGGACCTCGACAACAAGCAGGGCCTGGCCGTGATGGCGTTCTCGGCTGCGCCGCTCGCAATCCTGGACGGGGATCTCGCTGCGGCCGAGCACGAGCTGAGAGCAGCGCTCGAGCTGACGCACGAGATCGGCGACCGGGCTCGCGTCGGGAGCCTCTCGGCGCTGCTCGCGGACGTGCTGATCGACCAGAACCGGCTCGCCCCTGCCGAGCAGTGCCTCGAGGTGGCTCGTCAGGCGGTGCACACCGGCGACGCGGGGGGCCACGCGGCGATCTTGCTGGCGGCTGCGAGGCTGCTCTCCCGGCGCGGGTCGCCGGACGAGGCCGCGGCGCTTGCAGACGAAGGCATCGCCATTCTCAGGGGCACGCAGGAGCTGCTGACCCGCCCGCCTGCGCTCCGCCATCAGGCCGAGGTGCTCCTGGCCGCGGGGCGAGAGGCCGACGCCGCGGCGGCGCTCCGCGAGGCGATTGCGACCGCTGAGCGACGGGGCGCAAGCGCCGAGGCGAACGTCGCTCGGGCACGCCTGGACGAGCTCTCTTCAAGCTGACGCGCGAGACGTCTGCCGCGCCGCGACTACTCCTCGCCTTCCCAGTACTCGGCGATCGGGCCATGCTCGCGCCGATCAACCCGCCGCCGATGTGATGGCCGACGAACGCCTCCTTGATGCGCCATCCGTCGCGGTCACGCGTCTCGTCCCACTCGTCGCCGTGGAGGTTGAAGATCTTCAACCGTCTGTCACGACGCGAGCGAGTGCTTGACCTCGAACCACTCCTCGGGCGGCGGCCCGGCGGTGGCGAACTCCTCGCCGAGCACGCTCACGACCGCCGGCATGAGCCGCGTCGCCCGGAAGCCCTCGCACGCCTCCTTCGACTCCCACGTGCTCACGGCGATCCAACGGCCGTCGATCTCGCCGGCTGCATGCGTGAGCAGCCCCTCGATCGGCTCGTCGCCGAGGGCCCGAGCAACGCGCTCGTAGTCCTCCCACGTCGCCTGCTCCGCCCGCTGGACGTGCGCCCATGCCATCGCTGCTCCTCCTCGAGTCGTACCGGCCGAGGCGTGAGCTTACGCGCCGGCAGCCGCGAGAGCGGCAGCCTTGAGTGCGCTCCTCGCGCGCCCTACGATCGGTAGGGGTGACGAACTGGATCGTCGGCCGCGAGCGCGAGCTCGCAACCGTCGAGCGCTTCCTCGACAGCCTCGGGACGGATCCCGCCGCGCTCGCGATCGAGGGCGAGGCGGGGATCGGCAAGACGACGATCTGGGAGGAGACCGTGCGGGCGGCCGAAGCGCGCGGCCACCGCGTCGTCCAGGCGCGCGCGACGGAGAGCGAGGTGCGGCTGTCGTTCGGCGTCCTCGCCGACCTCGTCGGCCCAGTGTTCGAGGAGACGCGCGCTGCGCTCCCGTCCGTCCAGCAGCGCGCGCTCGCCGCCGCTTTGCTCCTCGAGGAGACGGATCCTTCGGCAGGGGCGCGGACGACCGCGACCGCGTTCGTCGGCATTCTCTCGACGCTCGCGACCATGACGCCGGTGGTCGTCGCGGTCGAGGACGTCCAGTGGGTGGATTCCGCATCGACGGACGCGCTTGCCTTCGCCGCGCGGCGGCTGCCGACCCGCGTCGGACTGGTCGTCTCGCGGCGGACGACCGGCGGCGACGAGACGCCGCCCGCGCTCGAGCGAGCGCTGGCCGCCAGCCGGCTCGAGCGCGTCGTCCTCGGCCCGCTGTCGCTCGGCGCCCTGCACCACGTGCTCGAGCGGCGCCTCGGCAGCGCGCCGCGGCGGCCGCTCCTCGCGCGGCTCACACAGGCCTCGGGCGGTAATCCGTTCTTCGCCGTGGAGATCGCGCGGGCGCTCGGCGACCCGGCAAGACGTGGCGGCGACGAGCCGCTCCCGGTGCCGCGGACGGTCGAGGAGCTCCTCGCCGCGCGGGTCGGCGCGCTCCCAGCCGCGGCGCGCGAGGCCGCGCTCGCCGCCGCGTGTCTGTCGCGGCCGACGATGGCTGCGATCGTCGCGGCGCTCGGCGATGCGGCACGGAGCGGCGTGGTCGAGGCGGAGGAGGCGGGGGTCCTCTTCACCGAGCGGGACGGCATCCGGTTCTCGCACCCGCTCGTCGCGGCCGCGATCTACTCGGGGGCCTCGCACGAGCGGCGCCGCCGGCTCCACGAGCGGCTGGCGGGCGTCGTCGACGACCGAGAGGAGCGCGCGCGCCATCTCGCGCTCGCCGCGACCGAGGCCGACGAGGCAACCGCGGCCGAGCTCGAGCAGGTTGCCGTGCTCGCGGCGGCGCGAGGGGCGCAAAGCGCGGCGCTCGAGCTCTTCGCGGAGGCGCGGCGGCTCACGCCTGCGCAGGAGGAGGCGGCGCTCACGCGGCGCGCCGTCCGCGAGGCGGCGGCGAGGCTCGCCGCTGGCGACGTCGCCGGCGCGCGGGAGCTCGCAGAGCAGGGCGCCCGCTCACCCGTCGGGCGTCTCCGCGCGGAGGCGCTGTATGTGCTCGGGGAGATCGGCTGGATCGGCGGAAGCACGGACTACGACGAGTCCTTCACGCAGGCGCTCGCCGCGGCCGGAGACGACGATGCGTTCGCCGCCCGCGTCTATCCAAAGCTCGTGAGCTACAACACGGGTCACCGCGCCGCGCGCGCCGTCGAGCACGCGGACGCGGCGCTGCGCGCGCTCGATCCCGAGCGCCACGCCGGCGCGCTCGCCGCGGTCGTCTTCGACCGCCTGTGGGCGGGACTGGCACTCGGCGAGGGGGCACAGCCCGAACGGCTCGCGCTCTGGCGCGAGCTCGAGGCCAAGGCCGGCCCTGAGGCACCGAAGACGCCGCTCGCGCTCATCTACTTCCACTCGGTCGACGAGGTGGAGGCCGCCCGGGCGCGGCACGAGCTCGAGGATGCCTGGTATCGAGACCGCGGCGAGGACGTGCAGCGCGCAGAGCGGCTCGCGCACCGCGGCTACGCCGAGCTGCGGGGCGGCAACTGGGAGCTCGCCGAGCGCTACGTCGAGGAGGGGTGCGCCGGAATGGCCGAGGTTGGAAAGGTCGGCCCGTGGGCGATGCCGTTCCGCCTGCGGGCGCTCGTCGACGCACACCGCGGGAGGATCGACCAGGCGCGCGAGACGCTCGTGCCCCTGCTGGCGACGCACGAGCGGGCACCCCGGCCGTTCTGGAACGTGCTGCTCCTCTCGACGCTCGCGTTCGTCGAGTACGCCGCGGGTGAGTATCGCGCTGCAGACGAGGCGGTGACGCGGATGCGCGAGCGGATGGACGCGCTCGGAGTGGGCGAGCTCACGCCGGACCGGAGCGAGCCGTTCCACGTCGAGTCGCTGCTCGCGCTCGGCGAGGTCGACCGTGCGCGGGCCGAGCTCGTTCGGCTCGAGCAGCGTCACCGCTCGTTCCCCCGCCTGTGGACGGCGGCGACGCTGCCGGCCGCGAGAGCTCTCGTCCTCGCCGCCGGCGGCGAGGTCGCCGCGGCGCTCGCGGCTTGCGATGACCTGGATTCGGACGCTCCGACGGTGCCGTTCGAGCGTGCCTGGGCGCTGCTCGTTCGGGGGAAGCTGGAGCGGCGCGCGAAACGGCGGCGGGCGGCCGCCGAGTCGCTCCGCCGCGCGGCGGAGCTCTTCGAGCGGATCGGCGCCCCTCGGTTCGCGGCGGAGGCGCGCGACGAGCTCGGTCGGGTGGGGCTCCGGCGGGCGCCGGCGGAGCTCACGCCGACGGAGCTGCTCGTCGCCGAGCTTGCGGCCACCGGCCTCACGAATCGCGAGGTCGCGAGCAGGGCGTTCATGAGCCCGAAGACGGTGCAGGCGAACCTCGCGCGCGTGTACCGGAAGCTCGGCATCGCGTCGCGTGCGGAGCTCGGCGCCCGCATGGCGGACGAGCTGCGGCGCGGCGGCCCGCAAACGTAGCCGAACGCCCGATTCGCGCCCGGCGGCGCCTCCCTACCGTCGCTCCATGGCACATCCAGTGACGGGAAGGGAGAAGGAGATGAGAAAGGGACTATGGTGCGCGGCGGCGCTCGCGATCGTCGCGGCCGGGCTGCCGATGTCGGGCGCAGCGGCGGGCCCGAAGCCGAGCCAGACGATCGTCGTCGCGACCTCCGACGGGCTGGCGAAGGCGCTCGTGCCGGAGAACGCCGGCCGGCGCATTCTCCTCAAGAAGGGGACGTACTCCGTCTCGGGGACGTTGACCGTTCCGGACGGGGCGTCGCTCGAGGGAGAGGGCGTGATGGCCGACGCCGGGGGGCTGCCGGCCGGGTTCACGCCGGGCTCGGTGACGCGGATCGTCGCGTCCGCCGTCTTCACCGGAGACGTGCTCCGGCTCGGGAACGGCTCGTCGCTCCGCAACCTCCGGGTCGAGGACGCACTCGACCGTCAGGGCAACGTCGTTGGCGTGGTCTCGCGCGCTGCGAACGACGTGCTCTCGGCGTCGATCGTCGACTGCGAGGTCGTGAACCCGAACGGGTTCGAGCAGCCGCTCGGCGACGGGCCCGCCGGCGCAGCTCTCGTCGTCCTCACGCGGAACCCCGAGTTCGCGGCCGATCCGCCGCCGCACACGGGCGCCGCAGTCGCCCTGCAGCTCGCGCACTCGATCGTCGCCGGCGAGTTCCGCTCGCTGTTCGCGATGAACTTCGCGACGGGCGGCCGCGTGAGCGTCACGCTCTCGAGCAACGTCGTCGGCGGGACGCTCGAGGCGATCGCCGGGATCGCGCGGCCAGACGCCGTGCGCAACGCGACCGTCGCGATCGACTCGAGCTCGAACCGGTACCGGCCCGGTTCGGCGTCGCCGCTCGGCTGGCAGCTCGGCGGGGGCAGCTCGGCCCCGCTCCAGACGCCGACGCTCGGCGCGTCGTCGAACCACGTCCGCATCGCCTCGACGAACGACCGCATCGACGGCGCCTTCGTCGGCATCTACGCGTTCGGGGGCCGGCGCATTGGCGACCTCGACGTCCCGAGCTCGGACAACACCGCCGACCTCACCCTCCGCGGCCTGGCGGTGAGCACCGTCGAGGGCGGCGCCGACCTCTGGCTCGCCGGCGCCGAGTCGGGCTTCCGCCTTCGCGGCTTCGCCGGCGAGTTCAGCCCCGGCGACCGCAACACGCTGAGCGTCGACGCCGCGGGCTCCTCGGGCAGCGGCGAGCGGTCGAACGAGTACGCGAACGTCTGGGGCCCATCCTCGCCGAGCACCTTCGGCAAGGGGAACCGCCTCGTGTTCGCCGGAACGCCGGCGGCGTTCGCCGCGACGAACGTCGCAATCCTCCCGCCGCCGCCGGCGGCCCTGTTCGGCGGCGGGTAGGCGCCCCACAAACGTAGGCGGACCCCCGATTCCGGGGGGTCCGCCTCGTTCTACCGTCGACCGCATCTTGGAAGTGGCGCCGATCGCGGGATCGGCGCTCGGACGGAAGGGGGCGCACGATGCTTCGCAAAGGCCTACGAACCCTGGTCGCCTCGGCGGTCGCAGCGGTCGGAGCCGCCGTCGCCGCGACGGCGGTCGCCTCGAGCGGGGCGGCGCCGACGCCGTTCGAGCTCGTCCTCGAGGGCTCGCACGTTCCGGCGACGATCTCGACGCCGAGCGGGCTCGAGCATGCAGGCACGTTCACGGCGTCGGCGCCGGCCTGCGCCACGGGCCGCGTGGCCGACGTCAGGTGGGACGCGCCGGCCATGATCCGTCGTTACATCTGCGACGACGGCAGCGGCACCTTCACGGCCCGCATCGACACGGAGCTCGCCGAGCACGGCGACGGCTCCGGCATCGGGTCGTGGCGGATCCTCGACGGAACGGGCGCCTACGCCGAGCTTCGCGGCCAGGGGACGTTCACCGGCGTCGAGACGGGCGGCTCGATTCTCGACTTCGCATCCGTCACCTTCCGGGTGACCTGGACCGGCGTCGTCGACTTCGACGCTGCCGCGCCGACGCTGTCCCTCTCGCGGCCCACGATCCGGAAGGTGAAGCGCAGCACGTACCGCGTCGAGTTCGCACTCTCCGCACGTGACGGCAGGAACGCCGTCTCGTACGACGTCGTCGTGACGACGCCGAACGGCGAGCGCGTGGCGATGCGCACCGGCACGTCTCCGTCCGGGGCCGCGTCTGTCCCGATCTCGCTGCGCGCAGCCGGTGGGCGGACGCTGAGGGTCGCGGCCTCCGCCTCCGACGCCGTCGGCAACGAGACGAACGTCGTCCGGAGGATCCGCGTGCCGTCGTGAGCCCGTTCCGGGCTCGCCGGTGGAACGGCGGCCCGATGCCTCGTACGATCGCCTGATAGTGGACGCGATCGTGGGGCGCGAGGCCGAGCTCGCGGCGGTGGAGCGCTTCCTCGCCGGTGTCGCCTCCGCGCCGGCGGCGCTCGTGATCGAGGGCGAGCCCGGGATCGGAAAGACGACCGTTTGGACTCGACGGCGTGCGGCGCGCGCGCGGGCTCGGCTACCGCGTCCTCGACGCGCGGCCCGCGGAGAGCGAGGCGAAGCTGTCGTACGCCGCGCTCGCCGACCTCGTCGGCGACGTCTTCGACGAGACGGCGGCTGCGCTCCCGGCCGTTCAGGAGCGCGCGCTCGCGGCGGCGCTGCTCCGCGCCGATCCGGACGAGGGGGCGACCGCCCGCACGACGGGAACCGCGCTGGCGAACGTGCTGGCGGCGCTCGCGGAGGACGCCCCCGTCGTGGTCGCGATCGACGACGTCCAGTGGCTGGACCCGGCTTCCGAACAGGCGCTCGCATTCGCCGGGCGGCGGCTTCCGGCCCGGATCGGCCTTCTCATCGCGACACGACCGGCCCCGGCCGGCGTCGGCGCGCTCCTACCCTCGCTCGCAAACCCGCCGGACGACCGCCACGCCGAGCGCGTCAGGCTCCGCCCGCTGTCGCTCGCCGGCATCCACCATCTCGTCCGCAGCCGGCTGGGGGCCACGCTGCCTCGCCCGCTCCTGCTCCGGGTCGCCTCGGCCTCGGGCGGGAACCCGTTCTTCGCCCTCGAGATCGCGCGAGGGCTCGCGAGCGCCGACCGTGCGGCAGGCGAGCCGCTCCCCGTGCCGCCGAGCCTCGACGAGGTCGTCGCCGGGCGGATCGCGGCGCTCTCGGACCGCGCGCGTGCGGCCGCGCTCGCCGCAGCCGCCCTCTCCCGTCCCACGCCCGCCACCGTCGCCGGCGGCGCTCGACGGCGACTGGAGCGCGGCACTCCTCGAGGCCGAGGAAGCGGGCGTGCTCACGGCCGGTCGCGACAGGATCCACTTCACGCATCCGCTGCTCGCGTCCGCGGTCTACGCCTCGGCGGGTCCGGAGCGACGCCGCCGCCTGCACGAGCGCCTGGCGGCGGTCGCCAACGACGACGAGGAACGGGCGCGGCACCACGCGCTGGCGGCGAAGGGGCCTGACGAAGGCGTCGCGGCCGAGCTCGAGCGGGCGGCGGAGCGCGCGTCGACGCGAGGCGCCCAGGACGCGGCGGCCGAGCTGTACGAGGCCGCGCGCCGGCTGACACCGGCCGACGACGTCGACGCCGCGACGCGGCGCGGGCTCGGGGAGGCGGCCGCCCTGCTCACGGCGGGCGACGCCGGGGCCGCGCGATCGTTAGCCGAGCGGGCCGCGGCGTCACCCACGGCCTCTCTCCGCGCTCGTGCGTTCGCGCTCCTCGGGGACATCGTGTGGGTGAGCGGCGACGGGATTCCGACCGAGCACTTCGAGGCTGCGCTCGCGGCGGCCCCGGACGATCGAGCAGTCGCTGCGCGCGTCTACCCGAAGCTGGTCGGCTTTGTGGCGCCCCACGATCCCGCGCGCGCGCTCGCGCACGCCGACGCGGCGATCGGCGTCCTGAGCCCGGAGCGTGACCCCGGGCCGCTTTCGTCGGTGATCTTCGGCCGGCTGTGGTGCGCCGCCGCGCTCGGGCACGCCTGGGACGCGAACCTCCACGAGCGCTGGCGGGAGCTCGAGGCGAGGGCCGGGCCGGACGCCCCGAAGACGATGATCGCGCTGATCTACCTCACGAACATCGACGACGTCGAGGGCGTGCGGGCGCGCCATGCGGCCGAGGATCGTTGGTTCCGGGACCGCGGCGAGGAGCTGTGGTGCGCCGAGCGACTTGTCTTCGCCGCGCAGGCCGAGCTGCGCGCGGGACGATGGGACGTCGCCGAGCAATACGCCGATCGCGCCTGCGACGAGCTGGCGCAGGTCGAGAACGCAGGGCCGTTGGCGGTGGCGCTGAGAACCCGCTCGTTCGTCGACGCGCACCGCGGCAGGACCGCGCGAGCGCGCGAGACGCTGACCCCGCTCATCGATCGCGCCGCGAGGGACGGTCTCGCATTCTGGGAGGCGGGGGGCCTCAACTTGCTTGCGCTGGTCGAGTTCGCCGACGGCGACCACGCCGCGGTCGACCAAGTGACAACGCGATTGGGCGAGACGCTCGACCGGATCGGGACCCGGGAGTACCTCCCGGACCGGTGCGCGCCGTTTCACGTCGAGTCGCTGCTCGCGCTCGGCGACGTCGGCCGCGCGCGCGCCGAGGTCGAGCGCCTCGAGGAGCGCGGCCGGATCTTCCCGCGGCTCTGGATCGACGTCACGCTCCCGCGGACGCACGCGCTCGTGCTCGCCGCCGAGGGGGACCTCGAGCAGGCGCTCCACGCCTTAGACCGCGTCGACGCGGAGCAGGCGGCGAGACTGCCGTTCGAGCACGCGTGGAACCGGCTCGTGCAGGGTCGCCTGCATCGGCGCGCCAAGCAGAAGCGCGCCGCCGCGGACGCGCTCACGGAGGCAGCCGGCGTGTTCGAGCGCCTCGGCGCGCCGGCGTGGCTCGAGCAGGCGCGGGGCGAGCTCGCCCGGGTCGGCCTGCGTCGGGCGCCTGCAGAGCTGACGCCGACGGAACGTCGCGTCGCAGAGCTCGCGGCGCAGGGGATGACGAACCGCGAGGTCGCGGCCTCGGCGTTCATGAGCCCGAAGACCGTCGAGGCGAACCTCGCGCGCGTGTACCGCAAGCTCGGGATCGCGTCGCGTGCGGAGCTGGGCGCCCGCATGGCCGGCGAACGTAGGGAACGCGGGGCGCAAACCTAGGGGGACGCCCGATTCCTCGGCGGCGCGCCGCTCCTACCGTCGGTTCACGGCAATCGACGAAAGGATCGACATGACCACCGCCGTTCTCAGCCGGCGCTCCAGCCTCCTCCCGGTCGTCGTCGCGCTGGCCGCCGCGGCGGCGGCGGTCGTCGTCGCGGTCGCGGCTTCGTGGCCGTTCGGTAGCGCCGCCCCGACCGCGCGCCCCGTCCCCGACTGGTTCGCGCCGATCGCGAAGTCCTACGGTGACAGCCCGAGGGTCACGCCGAGCTTCGACTTCGCGTCGCTGTACGCGTCGTACCCGCGCTGGTTCGAGCGGATCGCGAAGTCCTACGGCTACGACCCCGCGATCACGCCGGACTTCGACTTCGCCTCTCTCTACGCCGCGCCCCGCCTGTAGCCCGGCGCGCCTGCTCTCGAAGGTCAACCACCCACAAGGAGGTCTCTCTTGCTTCGGTCTGTCATCGCTTGCGTCGCCGTGCTCGGCGCGGGCACGGCGCTCCTCGTCGCGGCGGCTGCCGGCGACGCGGTCAGCCCGGCTCAGCTGCAGGCGCACGGCTGGTCGTGCTTCGTGCCGCCGCCGTTCCCGGACACCGTCGTGTGCGGGAACCCGGCGCACGGGCTGCCCCCGGTTCCACCCGACCCTGACGGGCGCGCGTCGTACAGCTTCCTGTTCTTCGGTCGCGCCACCGGCGAGCTCCGCGGCACGATCCACATGATCCGCGCCGACCTCTACCACGGGCAGCCGTGTGAGCAAACCGGCGGCGACTACGTCTTCAACCCGCTGAACGGCTACTACCGGTGCGGGCTGTGATCATGCTCAGGCTCGTCATCGCGAGTTTCGCGGCGTGCACGGTCGCCGTCGCGGCCGGTACGACCGCCGGCGCGGCAAGCCACAGCACGATCAGCGTCGTCATGAGCGGCCTCGACGCACCACGCGGCCTCGCCGTCGGCGCGAACGGCGACCTGTACGTCGCGGAGGCCGGCCAGGGCGCGCCCTGCGCCGGGTCGAACGAGCTCGTGCTGCCGCCGCGGAACGTCACGGTGTGCGTCGGGAGCACGGGCGCGGTCTCCCGGCTCCGCCACGGCCGGCAGGAGCGGATCGCGACCGGGCTTCCGTCGTGGGCGAACAAGGTGACGGTGCCGTTCCCGGAGATCATCGGGCCGAGCGACGTCGTCGTCCGCGGCAACGGCCGGCTCGCCGTCACCGTCGGGTGGGGCGGCACACCGTCGGCCCGAAGCGCCGCCGCCGCAGGCGGGCAGTCGTTCGGGTCGCTGCTCCGGCTGAATCCGAACGGGAAGGTCAAGCACGTCGTCGATGTCTCGGCGTACGAGGGGACGGCGAATCCCGCCGGCGGTCCGCTCGACTCGAATCCGTTCGGCCTGCTCGCCGAGCACGGCCTGACGTACATTGCCGATGCGGGGGCGAACGCGCTCCTCGCGCTCGACCGCCGCGGCGACGTCTCGGCGGCCGCCGTGTTCCCGCCGATCGCGAACCCGACGGGGTGCTTCGTGCCGGCCCCGCCGCCCGGCTTCCCGGCGCCGCGCTTCTCCGAGCCGGTGCCGACGGCTGCCGCCCGTGGCCCCGACGGCGCGCTGTACGTCTCGGGTCTCGGCGGGTTCCCGTTCTGCGCGGGCGCAGCGACGATCTGGCGCGTCGCGGACGGCACCGTTACGCCGTTCCTGACGGGGTTCAAGATGATCGCCGACCTCGCCTGGGGCGATGAGGGGACGCTGTACGTGCTCCAGCACGCCTCGAGCCCCGCGCTTGTCGGCGGGCCTGGGCAGCTGATCCGCGTCGCGCCCGACGGGACGCGGACGACGATCGACACCGGCGGCGCCCTGACGCAGCCGATCGGGCTCGCGATCGGCCGGGACCACGCCCTCTACGTCTCGAACCGGAGCGTGTTCCCCGGCACGGGCGAGGTGCTCCGGATCGTCCAGTAGCTGTCCTGCGGTGGATGGGCGCGGCGCAGGCCGTCCATCCACCGCCTCCAGATCGCCGGCCGCGGCGCGCGCGTGCGCCGTAGGATCCGAGCGGCAGTGGAGAACGAGGTTCTCGGCCGCGAGGCCGAGCTTGCAGCGGTCGGGCGCCTCCTCGACGGGGTGGCGGATGCGCCGCGCGCCGTCGCCGTCGACGGAGCGGCCGGGATCGGGAAGACGACCCTCTGGGCGGCGGGCGTCGGCCTGGCGCGCGGTCGCGGGTTCCGCGTGCTCCAGGCGCAGCCGGCGGAGAGCGAGGCCGACCTCTCGTACGCTGCGCTCGCCGACCTCGTCGGCGACGTCTTCGACGGCACGCGCTCGCGGCTTCCCGTCGTCCAGGAGCGGGCGCTCGGCGCGTCGCTCCTGCGCGAGGAGGCGGACGGGGCGGCGGCGCCGCGGACGACGGCGACGGCGCTCGTCGGCGTCCTCGCCGTCCTCGCCGAGCGTGAGCCGGTGCTGCTCGCGGTCGACGACGTGCAGTGGCTCGACCGCGCGTCGGAGGAAGCGGTCGCGTTCGCCGTGCGACGGCTGCCGCCGCGGGTCGGCGTGCTCGTCGCGCGGCGGTCGCCGGCGGCGGCGGATCCTCCGCTCGGGCTTGCGCGCGCGCTGCCCGAGGATCGCCTCGAGCACGTCGTCCTCGGACCGCTTTCCCTTGCTGGGCTCCACCACCTGATCGCGCAGCCGGCTCGGGTCGCCGCTGCCGCGCCCGCTGCTCGTGCGCGTCGCGGAGGCCTCGGGACGGTAACCCGTTCTTCGCGCTCGAGCTCGCGCGGGCGGCCGCCCGCGACTCCGGCGCGAGCACGGGCGGCGAGCCGCTACGCGGTGCCGCCGACGCTCGAAGAGCTCGTCGGCGACCGGCTGCCGGCGCGCTGTCGCCGGCGGCGCGCGAGGCGGCGCTTGCGACGGCCGCCCTTTCCCGCCCGTCGGCGGCCGTCGTCGGCGCTTCGGTCGAGGGCGGCCGCGAGCGCGCTGCTCGAGGCCGAGGAGGCCGGCGTGCTCGTCTCCGAGCGGGGCCGGATCAGGTTCTCGCACCCACTGCTCGCGTCCGCGCTCTACGCGCTCGGCGTCGCCCGAGCGGCGGCGCCGGTTGCACGAGCGCCTCGCAGACGTGGTCGTCCGGACCCCGAGGAGCGGGCTCGGCACCTAGCGCTGAGCGCGACGGAGCCGGACGCGAGCGACGGCGGACGAGCTCGAGCGGGCGGCGGCACGGGCGGCGCGGCGCGGCGCGCCGCACGCGGCGGCCGAGCTGTACGCGGCGTCCGGCCGCCTGACACCGGCGGCGCAGGACGAGGAGCAGACGCGCCGCGTGCTCGGCGAGGCGTCCGCGTTGTTGTCGGCGGGCGACGCCGCGGCGGCGCACAGTCGCTGCGCCGAGGACGCGGCCGGGTCGCGAGGTCGGAGCGCTCCGCGCCGAGGCGCTGGCGCTGCTCGGCGACATCGCGTGGGTCAGCGGCGGCGGCGCGTCCGGCGCGTACTTCGAGCAAGCGCTCGCAGCCGCGCCCGGGGACGGCGCACTTGCCGCGCGGGTGTATCCGAAGCTCGTGACCGTCACGATCCCGTTCCCGCGGCGCGCGGTCGACCACGCGGACGCGGCGCTGCGCGTACTGAGCGCGGAGCAGTACCCGGCCGCGCTCGCCTCGATCGTGTTCGAGCGCCTCTGGGCGGCCTCGACGCTCGGCCAGGGGTGGGATCTCGAGCTGTACGAGCGGTGGCGCGAGCTCGAGGAGCAGGCAGGCCCGGAGGCGCCGAAGAGCCGGATCCCGCTCATCTACTTCCACTGCGTCGACGACGTCGAAGCGGCACGCGCGCGACACGCGGTGGAGGACCGCTGGTACGCGGATCGCGGCGAGGACCTCTGGCGCGCGGAGCGACTGACGCACCTCGCGAACGCGGAGCTTCGCGCAGGGAACGTCGATGTCGCCGAGCGCTACCTCGAAGACGGGTGCGCCGCCATCGCGCACGTGCAGAAGGTCGGGCCGTGGGCGGCGCCGATGCGCTTCCGGTCGCACGTCGATGCCTACAGGGGCCGGATCGACCGCGCCCGCGAGACGCTGCTGCCGCTCGTCGCCGGGTCGCACGGTGGGCACCCGTGGTGGGAGGCGCTCGTCCTCGCGTCGGTCGGTTTCGTCGAGTTCGCCGCGGGCGACCACGCCGCGGCCGACGGGGCGCTGACACGGATGCACGAGCGGGTCGCGACGATCCGAATGGAGGATGTCCCAGCCGCCCAGAGCGAGCCGTATCACGTCGAGGCGCTGGTCGCGCTCGGCGAGCTCGACCGCGCGCACGACGTCCTCGTGCGCCTCGAGAACCGTGGACGAGTCTGGCCGCGGCTCTGGATCGACGTCACGCTGCCGCGGGCGCGCGCGCTCGTGCTGTCTGCCGAGGGCGACGTCGAGACGGCGATCGCCGAGCTCGAGCGGGTCGACGCCGAGAAGGCGGCGGCGCTACCGTTCGACCTCGCCTGGAACCGGCTCGTCCAGGGACGCCTCTACCGGCGCGCGAAGCGAAAGCGAGCGGCGGCCGACGCGCTCGGGGAGGCCGTCGAGATCTTCGAGCGGCTCGGTGCGCCGAGGTGGGTCGAGCAGGCGCGCTCGGAGCTCGACCGCGTCGGCCTTCGCCGCGCGCCGGAGGAGCTGACCGCGACCGAGCGCCGCGTCGCCGAGCTCGCCGCGCGGGGCATGACGAACCGCGAGGTGGCGGCGGTCGCCTTCATGAGCCCGAAGACGGTCGAGGCCAACCTGGCGCGGGTCTACCGCAAGCTCGGGATCCGCTCGCGCGCGGAGCTCGGCGCCCGGATCGCACAAAAGTAGGCGAACGCCCGATTACGTCGAGAGCCGGGAGACGTACCTTCCCGGTCGTGGCGGACGGAACCGGCGACCTCCGAGAGACGTTTCTCGTCGAGCAGTACCGGCCGGGCCTGGCCGTCGACGCGCTGCTCGGCACGGCACGCGACGTGCGCGAGAGCGCGAGCAGGCTCGAGCAGGAGGGAAAGGCGGTCCGGTTTCTGCGCTCGACCGTCGTGCCCGGCGACGAGTCGCTCCTCTGCCTGCTCGAGGCGGCGTCGGAGGAGCTCGTGCGCGAGGCGTACGAGACTGCCGGGATCGCGTTCGACCGGATCTCGCCCGTGGTGACGGACGCGTGACGTCGGCGTCGTTCCCGACCCGGCCGGCCGGACGGCGACCCTTGTCGGGAGTCCGCCCGGGCGACATAGTGACCACTGGAGCAAACGTCGTGAAGCACGGGAATCTCGCCGGGTGGCTCCTCGTCGTGCTCGTCGCTGCGGCCGCCGAGGTGGCCGTGCGCGCCGGGAGCCTCGAGGACAGCGTCGCCACGCCGACGTCCGCACTCCGTGCGCTCGGAACGGAGCTTCGGGACGGCCGTCTCGCGCGTCCCGTCGCGACGACGCTCGAGGCGTACGCCGAAGGGCTCGCGCTCGCGATCGTCCTCGGCGTTCTGGTCGGCCTAGCCCTTGGTAGCTCGCGCGTCCTCCTCGACGCCTCGTCGGTCGTGCTCGAGTTCCTGCGCGCGACTCCGGCGGTCGCGCTCATTCCGCTCGCGGTGTTCTGGTTCGGCCTCGGGCTCCCTATGCGGCGGTTCGTCGTGGCCTGGGCGGCGGTCTGGCCGGTCCTGATCGCCACGCTGTACGGCGTGCGCGGCGTCGACCGCCTCCTGCACGACGTCGCGCGGACAGCCGGTGCGTCGCGACTCGGGAGAATGGTTCGGGTCGACGCTGCCCGCAGCGGTTCCGAGCATCGCGGCAGGCGTCCGACTCAGCGCGGCGATCGCGCTCCAGGTCGCCGTCACGGTCGAGTTCCTCGAGGGCGGCGGCGGCGTGGGCGGGTACATGCAGCGGCAGCAGTACGCCTACCACCTCCCCGAGCTGTACGGCGCGATCGTGCTGACGGCGCTCCTCGGCTACGGCGTCCACCTCGCGCTCCGAGCGGTCGAGCGCCGTGCGCTCTTCTGGGTCGGCACGCAACGGTCGGACGCGCGATGACGGCGCCGTCTGTCGCACGCACCGCAGCACGCCCGCTTCTGGGCGCAGCAGTCTTCGTCGCGGTCTTCGGCCTCTGGCAGGCGGCGGCGCGAGGCGCGGCCGTCGTTCCTCTTCCCCGCCGCCACCGACGTGCTGGGGCGCGCATGGCACGTGTGGCCGACGGGCGACTTCGCCGGCGACGTGGCCGCGAGCCTCCGGCGTCTCGCGGCGGGCTACGCGCTCGGTGCGGCGATCGGGGTCACGCTCGGTCTCGCGATGGGATCGTCGCGACGGCTGCGCACAATCCTCGAGCCGCTGACCGAGCTCCTGCGCGCAACGCCCGCGATCGCGATCGTGCCGGCGACGATCGTCGTCCTCGGCCTCGGCGAGGCGATGCACGTCGCAGTGATCGCGTTCGCCGTCTGCTTCCCGGTGCTCGTGAACACGGCCGAGGGCGTGCGCGCGGTCGCACCGGAGGTCCGCGACACCGCTGCGATGCTGCACGTCGGCCCGGTCGAGCGAGCGCTTGCGATCGAGCTCCCGGCTGCCCTCCCGCAGATCTTCGCCGGGCTCCGCATCGCGCTCTCCGGCGCCATCGTCCTGCTCGTCGTCGCGGAGTTCGTCGGCTCCGGCGACGGCGTCGGGCACTACGTCAGCTTCCAGCAGTCGCAGTTCAACGTGCCCGAGGTCTACGGCGGGATCCTCTTCCTCGGCCTGCTCGGGTACGTCCTGAACCGACTCTTCCTGGCCGTCGAGCGGCAGGTCCTCGCGTGGCACCGCGGAGCCGTCGGTGAGCACGGTCGCTGATCGCGTCCCGCACCCGGCGGAGCCGGCCGCGCACGCGGACGTGGTGCTGCAGGTCGAGAGGCTGTCGAAGCGCTACGCGGACGACGGTCCCCCCGCGCTCGACGAGGTGACGTTCGAGGTCCGCCGTGGCGAGCTGCTCGCGGTCGTCGGGCCTTCCGGCTGCGGCAAGACGACGCTGCTCCGGATCCTGTGCGGCCTGACGCCGCCGACCGCCGGCGTCGTGCTCCTCGACGGCCGGCCCGTCGTGCGGCCGCCGCGGGAGGTCGCCGTCGTGTTCCAGGACTACGTCCGGTCGCTCTTCCCGTGGCTGACCGTCGGGCGGAACGTCATGTTCCCGCTCCGCCGCTCTCGTGCATCGCGCGCGGAGCGTGCCGCGAGGGCGGAGGCGATCCTCGCGGAGCTCGGCCTGGCCGGCGCCGCCGCGAAGTACCCGTGGCAGCTCTCGGGCGGCATGCAGCAGCGCGTCGCGATCGCGCGCGCGCTGGTCTCGCAGCCGGAGCTCCTGCTGCTGGACGAGCCGTTCGCGTCGGTCGACGCGCTCGCGCGTTCCGAGCTCCAGGACGTCCTGCTGCGCGTCCACGGCGACCACCGGCGCGTGACGATCGTGCACGTCACCCACGACATCGACGAGGCCGTCTACCTCGCGGACCGCGTCCTCGTCCTCGGCCCCGCGCCGGGACGAGTCGTCGCAGTGGTGGACGTCGCGCTCGCGCGGCCGCGCGCGCAGACCGCGACCCGCAGCACCGAGCGGTTCCTCGCGCTCAGGAACGAGATCCACGGGGTCATCACCGACCAACAGGCCCTGCGCCGAGGAGGCGGACGAGAATGAACGCGATCACGAAGGTCCTGCTCGCCGGGTGCGTCGCGCTGCTCGTCGCGGCCGCCGGCTCCGCGGGCGCGGCGGCTCCCGCGGCGAAGCGGGCGCGTGCGCTGACGCCCGTGACGGTCGTCGCGCTCCCGATAGAGCCGACCGCGCAGGCGTTCTACGCCAAGGACGAGGGGTTCTTCCGTCGCCAGGGCCTCGACGTCAAGATCGTCGTCGTCGCCGAGCCGGGACAGACCGTGACGTCGATTCTCTCCGGGGATGCCCAGTTCTCGTCGACGAGCGTGGGCGGCCTCGCGCTCCTGAAGCTGCGGAACGCTCCGATCCGGGTGATCGCAGGCGGCTCGCTGCACGTGCCGAAGGCGCCGACGTCGGCACTCGTCGCCGCTCCCGGAAAGCGGATCACGACCGCGCGCGGCCTCGTCGGGAAGCACATCGGGCTGGACGCCGAGAACCAGCTCGCGCACATCGGGCTCCTCAAGTGGCTGAAGCTGAAGGGGGTCTCGGCCTCCGACGTCTCCCTGACCTACGGCATCCCCTTCAGCCAGATGCTCGGGCCGCTGCAGCACGGGGACTTCGACGCCGTCGTGATCCCCGAGCCGTTCCTGACGCAGGCGGTCGAGCGCGGCGCGAAGGTGATCTACCCGGTCATCACCGCCGTGTGCCCGCGCGACTGCATGAGCACCGCGTGGATCGCGCGCAAGGACGTCGATCGCGACGTCGCCGCGCGGTTCCGGAACGCGATCCAGGCGGCGTCGGTGTGGGCGAACAGAAAGCGGACGAGCGCGGCGAGCGCGGCGATCCTGTCGAAGTACTCGGGCGTGGACGTTGGCGTCATCCGCAAGACGACGCGCACCGCGTTCGCGACGCGGCTACGACCCGTGATGGCGCAGCCGTGGATCGATGCATACGCCGAGTTCGGCGTCATCCCGAGCTCGTTCTCCGCGCTCGACCTCGTGAAGTAGCGCCGACTCCTCCGTCGCCGCTCGTCGCGGGAGCCGCGACGGGCGGCGTAAGCGATTCGTAAGCGCTCCGCCGCAGGCTCGCGGTGCTCGCAACGAAATCGACGGAAAGGAGACGCGAGATGCACGGAGAGAGCAGAAACAGGAAGCGGCGGTGGGAGCGCAGGACGTTCGTCGCCCTCGCGGCGGCGGTCGGCGTCCTCGTCGTCGGCGGCAGCGTCGCCCTCGCAACGGTGCCCGGGAGTGACGGCGTCATCCACGCGTGCTTCGGCAAGTCGGGGGGCGCCCTGCGCGTGATCGACACGGCCACGACCAGGTGCGGGTCGTCCGAGCAGACCCTCGAGTGGAACCAGGCGGGGCCCCAGGGCCCGGCGGGTCCGACGGGGCCGAAGGGCGATCCGGGGCCGAAGGGCGACGCGGGGCCTCAGGGGCCGGCCGGTGACACCGGGTTGCAGGGCCCGCAGGGCGATCCCGGCGCCCGTGGGTCGACCGGCCCGCAAGGGAGGGCGGGACGGGACCTGCCGGCCCCGCCGGGCCTGCCGGGGCACAGGGGCCCTCGGGCCCACCTGGGCCGAGCGGGATCTCGGGGTACGAGATCATCTCGAGTGACGACCATGCGACCGGGCCGGGCGGAACGATCCTCATCGACCTGGAGTGCCCGGCGGGCAAGATGGCCGTCGCCGGCGGCTTCTCGGTCACGAACATCGACGTCGACAAGAGCGTCCCGATCGACGCCATCCACAGCATCTACACGCACATCCCGGTCGGCCGCGGCTGGGAGATCCACGGAGGCGCCGGCCTGCTTCCCGGCAGCGGCATCGGGTACGTGGTCTGCGTCGACGGAGCGTGAAGCTCCGGGCGCACGAGTCCGAGCGCGAGGGGCGGCGACCAGCCGCCCCTCGCGTCTCCGCTCTGCCGCCCCGGGCCGCTTCCATCCGCCGCCGTCGATCCCGCCGAAGACGCTCACGGACCGCATGGGCGGCCGTACACTCGGCGCCCGTGGCGAAGGTCGCGCTCATCGGCGCCGGATCGGCCGTCTTCGCGCGGAACCTGATCGGCGACATCCTGTCCTTCCCGGAGCTCTCCGAGACGGAGCTCGCGCTGATGGACGTGGACGAGGCCCGGCTCGGGACGTCGGAGATCGTCGCGCGCCGTGTCGCGACCGCGCTCGGCGCCTCGCCGGCGATCACGGCGACGACCGACCGGCGCACGGCGCTCGACGGCGCCGACCACGTGATCACGATGTTCCAGATCGGCGGCTACCGCCCCAGCACAGTCGTCGACTTCGACGTGCCGAAGCGGTTCGGGCTACGGCAGACGATCGGCGACACGCTCGGGATCGGCGGGATCATGCGCGGGCTCCGGACCATTCCCGTACTGCTCGAGCTCTGCCGCGACATGGAGGAGCTCTGCCCCGACGCGTGGCTCCTCCAGTACGTGAACCCGATGGCGATGAATTGCTGGGCGATCGCGCGCGCGTCGTCGATCCGGACAGTCGGGCTCTGCCACTCCGTCCAGGGCACGGCGATGCACCTCGCGCGCCGGCTCGACGTGCCGTTCGACGAGGTCGACTACCTCTGCGCGGGGATCAACCACATGGCCTTCTACCTCCGGCTCGAGCGAAACGGCGAGGATCTCTACCCGCGGCTGCGCGAGCTCGCGGACACGGGGGGCGCGCCGGAACGGGACCGCGTGCGCTTCGAGGCGTTCCGGCACCTTGGCTACTTCGTGACCGAGTCGTCGGAGCACTTCGCGGAGTACGTGCCGTGGTTCCTGAAGCGCGACCGCGCCGACCTGATCGAACGCTTCAACGTGCCGCTCGACGAGTACCCGCGCCGCTGCGAGCAGCAGCTCGCCGAGTGGGACGAGCTGCGGGCCGAGCTCGAGCGCGGCCAGGCGATCGACGTGCGGCAGAGCGACGAGTACGGCGCGCGAATCGTCCTCGCGCGCGAGACGGGCCGCCCGTTCAGCTTCAACGGCAACGTCCCGAACGCAGCCGCCGGCGGCCGGCCGCTGGTCGACAACTTGCCGCTCGATTGCTGCGTGGAAGTGCCGTGCGTCGCCCACGCCGACGGGATCCACGCGCAGCCGGTCGGCGCGCTCCCGCCGCAGCTCGCGGCGCTGATCTCGACGAACGTCAACGTCCAGCGGCTGACGGTCGAGGCGCTGCTCGCCCGGTCGCGCGAGCACGTCTACCACGCCGCGATGCTCGACCCGCACACGGCGGCGGAGCTCTCGATGGAGGAGATCCACGCGCTCGTCGACGACCTGCTCGAGGCGCACGGCGACTGGATCCCCGCGCTCTCCTGACTGAGTCGGGCGGCGGGAAGCGCGCAGCGTCCGCCCTCTATCCCTTCATCCGGTGCGCTCGTGTCACCTCGCTCCTCGACGAGCGCAGCGTCGAGATCCTGCTCGCGCTGCGGGGCCAGGGGCACGACCTCCTCGTCGTCGAGGTCGTGCCGGACGCGCAGCTCCAGCTCCAGCTTTCGGCCGACGAGGAGTCGGCGGCCCGCTTCTGGCGCGTGGTGCGCGAGGCGCTCCGTGCGCGGTTCCTGCTCGCCGGCGTCCCCGTCGTCCGCTGGAGCCCGACGACCGAGCTCGACGCAGCGCTCGCGGAGGTGCGGGCATCTCGACGGCGGCCCGGACGCGCAGCGCTCTGACCCTGGTCGCGGCGGCGGTCGTCGTCGCGGTCGTGGGGGCCCCGGTCGTCGCGCTGACGACGCCGGGGACGATCCTGCTCGCGATCGCGGCGCTCGCCGCCCTCGTCTACGCCGACCGCAGCGACGCGATGGTCGGCGCGGCCGCTGCCGGGCTCGTGTTCGTCCAGCTCGAGCACGTCTGGAGCACGCAGCCACGCGCGGTCGAGGCTGCAGCCGCGCTCGCCGGTCTCGCGCTTCTCGTCGCGTCCGAGCTTCGCGCCTGGTCGAGGACACTCGTCGAAGCGCCCGCAGACGCGGCCACGATCCGCGCGCACGCGGCGGCGTTCGTGAGCCGTTGCGCCGCGATCGCCGCCGTGGTCGCCGCGTTCGTCCTCCTCGCGCGGGGCGTCTTCCACCCGACCCTGCTCGCGGTCGCCGGCTCGGCGGCGGCGATCGCGCTATTCGCGGCGCTCCTCCGCCGCGTTCGCGAGGTCGTTCACGAGGCCGAGTCGCCGCCGGTGCGTTGACGCGCGGGGTCAGCGCCTTTCCTCCGCGGCGAGCGGCCACGGCGAGCGGGTCCGCACGAACGGCGGCCAGCCCGCATACGCCTCGCGCGGCGAGTCCGTCGCACGCTCGACCGCGGCGCCGTAGCGCGCGGCGGCAGGCTCGACGGGATATTCGATCGTCCGGTCCGGCGAGCGCGTACCGACCATCAGGATCGCGCACGGGGCGTCGCCCGCGCCGATCGTGATGTGCGCCGTCCCGGGCGGGCAGTGCAGGTAGTCCCACTGGCGCAGACGCCGCTCCTGGCCCTCGACGATCGCGACGCATTCGCCGGAGAGGACGAGGAAACCCTCCTGGTTGCTCTCGGCGTGGTAGAGGCCCGACGCCTCGCCGGGCGCGAGCACGTGCACGCCGATCCCGAGGAGCGGCGACGGCGAGCCCGGCGACTCGAAGACGCACCAGGTCCCGCCGCGCGGCACCGTCTCCCACGCGATCTGCTCGAGATTCAGGATGAACCATCCGTCGTCGGCGGGAACGACGCCCTCGTCCGTCCCTTCGAACCGCGCCTCGTGCACCCGGCCAGCGTAGTGGTGGGTGTTGACGGAGCCCTGCCCTGCCCTGGGCCGCGGCGGGGGAGGGACGGCGCCGGCGCGCCGCCCCTCCCTGCCGGCAGACGCTAGAGCGCCTGTGCGAGCGCGAGCAGGATCGCCGCCTGCTCGGCCGTGAGCGCCTTCCCCGTCTGCGCGCGCACCTGGTTCGCGAACGCCTGAAGCTGGCCCGTGCGCGCCTGGGCGGTCTTCGCCTTCGACGCTGCCGTCAGCTTGTCGTTGAGCCCGCTCGTCACGTCGGGGTCCGTGCTGAACTGTGCGACGAGCGCCTGGAGCGAGGCATAGGTCACGCCGACGGTGAACGTCGTCGAGCCTGAGCCGACGTTCCCCGCGACGTCCTCGGCGGTCGCCGACAGCGTGTGGCTGCCGAGCGCGAGCGTGTAGGCCGGCACGTTCAGGTCCGCACAGGTGTCAGAGGCGACGCCGGATCCGGGTGCCGGATCGGTGGCCGCACAGTGGATCGACACCGTCCCATCGACGGTGTACGCGCCTGCATTTCCGGTGTACGTCACGAGCGGCTTCACCGAGTCGTGCTTGACCGTCTCGGAGACCGCGCCCGACGAGAGGATGGGCGCCGCCGTCGTCGTCACCGAGCACGACCGCGTGATCTCACCCTCGCCGACAGCGCCGTCCTCGCAGCCCGTCTTCGTCACCGGCGGCACGGCGAAGCCCTGCCACGTGACCGACACCGGGCCCGTGTACCAGCCGTTCTTGCCGTCGGGGCTTGCCGGCGAGACTGCGGCACACACGAAGCCGGTGCCGTTCAGCCCCGGACCGCTCAGCTTCGGCTTGTTCGTCGTGTTCGCGCCGCCTGTCGGATACGAGGTGTCGAACCACTCGGTGAAGTACTGGTCGAGCCTGGCGCCGCATGAGGCGGTCGGCGACGGCAGCCACGTGCGGAAGACCTCCTTCAACTGCGACTCGTTGATGTTCCGGCCGCCGTACGTGCTCTGGATGTCCTTCATCGCCGAGATCATCCGGTCGCGGCCGAGCGCCTGCCAGAGCCCGACGTAGGCCGTGCCGGGCCGGTTGTAGGTGAAGTTCGTCGTGAAGAGGGTGCCGACCGTCGGGTTGTTCGGAGCCGACGTCCAGAAGGTCGTGCTCGTCGTCCCGTAGTTCGCGTTGAACTGGTTGACGAGGCTGGTCTCGAACGCCGGCCCGCTCGAAGCGCCGCCGGCGGCCGCCCGCGCTGCGGTGAGGTACTCGCCGACACGCGCGAACCCCTCCTTCCAGAACGTCAGCTCGAACCGCTCCTCGGCGACGTTGTCGCCGAACCACTGGTGCATGTTCTCGTGGTTGAGCGTCCCGAGCGTCGTGCCCGCCCCGCCGCCGATCGTCCCGCCGGCGAAGGTGATCTTCGTCTGCATCTCCTCCTCGAAGCTCGCGGACGGGATGCCGACGACGACGCCGGCGGTCGTGAACGGGTACGAGCCGTTGAAGATCGTCTGGAAGGTCGTGATGTCCTCCTGGTTGTCGATCGCGATCTTGTTCGTCGCCTTCCGCGCGGGCGTGATCCCGCTGCCCTGGGCCTGGTAGTACTGGATGCCGGTGGCCGGGCTCGTGCGGGCGATCAGGTCGTAAGAGCCGATGCTGTTCTCGACGAGGTAGTTCGCGACCGGCTCGGGCGAGCGCCAGTGCCACGTCCAGGAGCCCGCCGGGAAGTTCGCGTCCGGCGCATTGACCGACGTGGGCGGAACCGCGGCCTCGCCGCCGACCGGCGCGACGGGCGGTGTCGAGCCGACGATCTCGCCGTTCGCGATCGCCCGCTTGCCGACGGGGACCGTGTCGTAGAAGTCGTAGGTCGGCTTCGCCGTCGGGTGGTTGTTCAGCGGCATCCACGCGAACGTGCCGATCGGCTCGGTCGTGACGAAGCTGCCGTCGTTCGGCGCCGCAGTCGTATTGACGCGGAACCAGCCTTCGGTCGAGCCGTCGCCGTCGACGTGGACGCCCGGACGGCCGGTGTAGTTGACGGTGACCGTGAAAGTCGTGCCTGCCGCGATCGGCGCGGGCGGCGTGATCACGAGCTTGTTCGCAGGACACTGCGCGCCGTTCTGCGTGTTGCCGCTCACGCCCGGCGAGCAGGCCGGCGGGTTCGGGTTCGCCGCGCTGACGGGATTCTGGTTCGAGATCGCGTGAGCCGCGGGATCCGGGTCGTCCGGGCCGTTCGGGTCGCCCGCGTAGGTCGGCTGCTTGAAGGCGAACGCAACCGGCTGGCCGTCCACGAGGACCGAGCCGACGGTCAGGTTCGGGCCTGCGGGGACGGGGTTCGTGCGCTCGAAGTCGAGGCTGAAGTCGGTGAGGCACTGAGTCGCCCGCTCGGTGAGGTCGACGTGGGTTCCCGGCAGGAAGAGGTTCGCCGTCGTGTCGTACGCGAGGTAGACGTCGCTGTGGACGCTCGTGTAGCCGCCGTTCCCCTGATCCGGGTACACGCGCGATCCCGGCAGCGCGAGCGTGCGCGACCCCGGCGAGCACGCGGCGAGGGTCGCGAGCAGCGCGCTCGGCCCGGCGATGCCGTCGAGCGTCGCGACGGTCGCCTCCGCGGGCGCCTCGGCCGCCTCGAGCGACTCCACGTCGTCCCGCGGCGTCGTCCTCGCCGGTCCTGCGACCGGCACGGCAAGCGCGAGCGCCAAGACGGCGACGACGCTCCACAGCTTCCTCGTCATCACGATTCCTCTCCTCCCGGTTCGTACGTGGCCCTCGACTCTGGCGGCGGAGCTGCTGCCGGTCAAGGGGCGGCGCGTGAGGATCGGTGAACGTCCTTCATCTTCGCCCCGAGATGATGGCGAGATCTATATGGACCTCGGCCCGGCTCTTCGACGAGCAGCGACGGCTGTTCCTGCTGCACGTCAAGCTGATGCAGGTTCGCCCAGGACGGCGCCGCTGATATCTCGTCAAAACCTGCTTGACACTGCTCGAAACGCGGATACTCTGCGCGCTCCAGACGGCCTCTCCGCGAGTGATATCGCGGGCAGGGGTCGACGCTCATCACTTTCCGGGGGGGAAATTGCCAACGAAGGGGTCTTTGCTGTCCGCGGCGGGCGCGCTCGCTGCCATTCTCGCGCTGCTGGTCGTTCCGGCGGCGCTCGAGCATCATTCGAAGGCCGCCGGCGAAGCCGGCCTTGCGCGCTACACCGCGATTCCGGGCGCCGAGGGGGCAGAGAACCTCGACGCGTACGAGGCCTACTGGAACGACCGCGTCACGTACCCCACAGGTCGGTTCAACCCGGCCTGGATTCGCAAGGCAGCCGCCCAGGACGCGAAGATCAAGCGCGCCGTCCCCGCCGGCAAGAAGCGCGGACAGACGAAGGGCGCGGCAACGACGCAGGGCGAGTCCGGCACCGGCGGCACGACCGCCGGCGACGCGACGATCACCGGCGAGTCGCCCGATGACCTCACGCCGAGCGTCGTCTCGGGCGCGAACCCGAGCGCGGACGCCGTCAACAAGTTCATCGCCCTCGGCCCGAAGCCGCTCCGGATGACGGGGTGCTCGGGTTGTTACGACTACGGCCTCACCTCGGGCCGCATCAACGACATCGTCATCGACCCCGTCACGCCGAGCGTCGCGTTCGCAGCGAGCGTCGGCGGCGGCGTGTGGAGGACGGTCAACTGCTGCAGCGACGCGACCGAGTGGGCGCCAGTGACCGACGACGCGCTCATCAACAGCACGACCGTCGACACGCTCACGCTCGACCCGAACGACCACAACACGATCTACGCCGGCACCGGTGACCTGAACTACGGGTCGTTCTCGATGGGCAGCCAGGGCGTCCTCAAGTCGACCGACGGCGGCGCCACGTGGTCCGTCCTTGGCGCCGACGTCTTCGGCCCCGCGTACAACGAGCCCGCCGGTCAGTTCCCGCAATACGACGCCGTCGGCAAGGTGCGAGTCGACCCGAACAACAGCAACATCGTCGTCGCAGGCACGAAGAAGGGCCTCTTCTTCTCGTACGACGCCGGCGCCAACTGGACCGGCCCCTGCACGACGAACTCGTACTCCGGCCAGCGGCAGGACATCACGGCGCTCGCGCTGACCAACATGGGCGCCGGCGTTACCCGGATCATCGCCGCCGTCGGCGTCCGCGGATACGCGACGCCGGTGCAGTACGACCTCGGCAACAACGGCGCGAACGGCATTTACCGCGGGACGATGACCGCGAGCGGATGCCCGGACTTCTCGCCGATCACGAGCAACGCCAACGGGTTCGTGTTCGGGACGCAGGTCACCGGAAGCCCGTACGCGACAGGCGCGAGCCTCAACGCCACGAGCGGGAGCCCGTACGTCAATCCGACCGCCGGCAACCAGGTCGGCCGGATCGACCTCGCCGTCGCTCCGAGCGACCCCAACACGATCTACGCGCAGGTGCAGTCGATCGCGCAGAACTCGAACAGCGGCTGCGGCAACGCCAACGGCTGCCAGCTGGGCGTCTTCGCGACGACGAACGGCGGCGACACGTGGTCGTTCATGACCGGCTCGGCCGGCGGCTCGCTCCGCAACTGCGGGAACGCCTCCGGCGACTACCCGCAGAACTGGTACGACCAGGCCGTCGCTGTCGATCCGAACAACCCGGACCGCGTCTTCATCAGCACGTTCGACATCTGGTTCGCGACGCGCACCGGGACCTCGTTCTACGACCTCTCGTGCGGCTACAACGGCACGAGCTCCGCGAACCACGTCGTCCACGTCGACCAGCACGCGCTCGCGTTCGTGCCGGGGTCGTCCAGCACGCTCCTCGCGGGTAACGACGGCGGCGTCCACAGGACGGCGAACGCGAACGCCGTCACGTCGACCACGCGGCCGACGTGGGCCAACATGGACAGCGGCTTCAACACGATCGAGTTCTACTCGGGCGACATCAGCGGCAACTTCGCCACCTCCGCCGCCCCGCAGGCAAACGGCGGCGCACAGGACAACGGCTCGATGTCGGTCACGTTCAGCGGCTACCCGAAGGGCCCTGCTCAGTGGCAGATGGGCGCCGGCGGCGACGGCTTCTTCGGCCGCATCGACCCGTTGAGCAACCGGATGTTCCAGGGCAACAACAGCGGACGCATCAACCGCTGCACTGCCGCGAACTGCACGAACAGCGGTTCGGGGTGGAGCGTCTTCAGCGCCAGCGGGATGCACAACGACCAGCAGTCGTTCATCCTCCCCTACGAGATCTTCAAGGGGAACCCGGGGAACCCGGGCGGCCGACCCGACACCGACTGCGTTACGACGGGCACGCCGACCTGCAACCACATGATCGCGGGCACGATCCGCGTGTGGGAGACGGTCAACTCCTACAACGGCACGAGCGCGAGCTGGTACGCCAACAGCGCGAACCTGACGAAGCAGTCGCTCGGCAACCGCTCGTACATCAACCAGCTGGCGTACTCGCCGGCGACCTGGACGCTCGGGATCGTCGGCACGAACGACGGGAACGTCCAGATCGGCCGCAACCTCGGCGCGGGCACCGCGAGCTCGGCGACCTGGGTGAACGTCACGGGCTCGAACCAGACGCTCCCGAACCGCCCGATCCTCGACGTCGCGTTCGACCCGAAGAGCATGAACACGGCCGACGCGCCGGCGATCGGCTACGCGGCCGTCGGCGGCTTCAACGCCAACACGCCGAGCAACCCGGGCCACGTCTTCCGCGTCTCGTGCGACGTCAACTGCGCGAGCTTCACGTGGCAGGACAAGACCGGCAACCTGCCGGACGTCCCGGTCGACTCGATCATCGTCAACCCGAACTTCCCGAACCAGGTGTTCGCGGGGACGGACTTCGGGCTCTACTTCACGGACAACGTCTCGGCGGCCTCGCCGACGTGGTTCAAGTTCGTGAACGGGATCCCGAGCACGATGATCTGGGACATGCAGATCGACCGCGGCGCGACGACGCTGTCCGTGTGGACGCGGAGCCGCGGCGCCTACGTCTGGCAGCTCCCGCTGGGGCCGCTCGACGCGGCCAACCGGCTGGCGCAGACGATCACGTTCCCCGCGATCGCCGCCAGGACGTACGGTGCGGCCGACTTCGCGCCGGGCGCCACGGCGTCCTCGGGACTGGCCGTCTCGTACGTCACGACCGGCCCCTGCACGATCGTCGCCGGCAACGTGCACATCACAGGCGCCGGGTCGTGCGACGTGACGGCCAAGCAGGGCGGCAACGTCCAGTACCTGCCCGCCGCCGACGTCACGCGGACGTTCGCGATCGGGAAGGCGACGCTGACGGTGGTGGCCAACGGGACGCGGCAGTACAGCGACCCGAACCCGACGTTCGTCCCGCAGTACACGGGCTTCGTCTCGCCTGACACGCCCGCGTCGCTCGCGACGGCCCCGACGTGCTCGTCGACCGCGTCGACGACCTCCGCGCCGGGGAGCTACCCCGTGACGTGCTCGGGCGGCGACGACCCGAACTACACGTTCGCCTACGGGTCCGGCACGCTGACCGTGACCGCCGAGGACGCGCGCGCGGCCTACAACGGCAACAGCCTGTTCTGGACGTCGGGCGTGAACAGCAACACGGCGACGGTGACGCTGTCGGCGGCCGTCCTCGACATCACGGCCGCGGCGGACGATCCCGCCACCGACGCGAACGCCGGCGACGTCCGGAACGCCAAGGTCACCTTCGTCGACCGCGAGACCGGCACGCCCTTCGCGGGCTGCTCGAACCTGCCGGTCGGCCTCGTGAACGCCGACGACTCGAAGACGGGCGTCGCGACCTGCACCACCTCGCTCACGATCCCGAACGGCAACCAGACCGGCGGCGAGCAGTTCTCCGTCGGCATCGTCGTCACCGGCTGGTACACGCGGAACGACGCCGCCGACGACACCGTCGTCAGCATCGCGCAGCCGATCCCGTCCAACTTCGTGACCGGCGGTGGCCACCTCGTGCTGTCGAGCTCGGCCGGCCTCGTGCCGGGCGCGGCCGACAGCAAGAGCAACTTCGGCTTCAGCGTCAAGTACAACAAGGCAGGCACGAACCTCCAGGGGAACGTGCGGGTCATCGTCCGCAACGGCGGGCGCGTCTACCAGATCAAGGGCAACGCGATCTCGTCGATGGGCGTCAGCGGGAGCGCCGCCAACCTCACCGGGAAGGCGAGCATCCAGGACGTCACCGATCCGGGTAACGCGGTGTCGGTCGACGGCAACGCGACCCTCCAGCTGTGGATGACCGACGGCGGAGACCCAGGCTTCCTCGACACGCTCGCGGTGCAGGTCCTCGACAAGAACGGGGGCGTGTGGTTCTCGAGCAACTGGAACGGCAAGAGCACGGTCGAGCAGCTGCTCGGCGGCGGCAACCTGGCCGTTCGAAGCTAGGCCGAGCCGCAACCAACGGACGAAGGGGCGCCGCACCTGCGGCGCCCCTTCTCGTTCCGCGGCACTACTTGATGACCTGGAAGACCGCCCCGAAGCGGTCCGAGACGACCGCGAAGCGGCCGACTCCCTCGATCTCGCGCGGCTCGACGAGCACTCCCCCGCCGAGCTCGCGCACGGTGTCGACGGCGGCGTCGCAGTCCTCGACCTGGAAGACGACCGACCAGTTGCTCGGGACGTCGCCCCACTCCGCTCCGATCTCGATCACGCCCGCGACCGGTCGCTCGCCGACCTTCAGGAGCACGTAGTCGCCGGCGCCGCCCATGTCCATCGTCTCGGAGCCGAAGCCGAAGACGCGCTCGTAGAACGCCCGCACCGCAGCCGGGTCCCGCGTCTGCACCTCGGCCCAGTTCATCGTCCCGGGCTCGCCGGCGAGCGCCGACCCATGATGGGAGCCGGCCTGCCAGACGCCGAAGACGGCTCCGCCCGGGTCGGCCGCCATCGTCATCCGACCCGCGTCGAGGACGTCGAAGGGCTCCATCAGCACGTTCCCGCCCGCGTCCCGCACGCGCGCCGCGACGGCGTCGACGTCGTCCGCTGCGAGGTAGACCGTCCAGTGCGGCGGAATGTTCTCCTGCGGTGGCGGCGACGCCGCCGCAACGGGCTTCCCGCGGAGCGAGAGCATCGTGTAGCCGCCGGCCTCCTCCCGCTGGTCCGTCGCCGCCTCCCAGCCGAAGAGCGCCGAGTAGAAAGCAGCGGCCCCGCCGACGTCCGGGCTCGTCACGTCGGCCCAGCACGGCTGCCCGGTCTCGTACGCGTTCACCTCTGCCACACGCACACCCCCTTCTTCGTGTGCGATGAGTTTCGCGCCTGCGGGCGGTCCTTGCTACCGATGGAGGCCCCGGCACCGCAGGTGCTCTGCTTCGCCGTCCGCGGCCCGATCGCGCGCTCCGACCTGCCCGGCCTCTGCGACCGCGTCTGCCGGCTGCTCGCGCGGAGCGGCGGCGCGCCGGTCGCGGTGTGCGACGTGGAAGACGTCGGCGTCGACGCCGTCACCGTCGACGCGCTCGCACGGCTTCAGCTCGCCGCGCGGCGGCAGGGCTGCCGGATCAGGCTGCGCGGCGCCTCGGTCGAGCTGCGCGCGCTCGTCGCGTTCATGGGCCTGGCCGACGTGCTCCCGGAGTGACGCGACTACGCGTCGAGGCGCGCCGGCAGCCCGAAGAGCGGGAAGAGCGTCTCGGTGCCGAGAAAGAACGTCAGCTCGACGATCTTCCCGTCGGCGACCTCGATCACCTGGAGCGCCCACGGGTCGTAGCCGTGGCCGGTCTCGCTCGGCTTGTACTGGCCGAACGCAGGCGACCCGTTGGCCGCCGTCGTCGGCAGCACGCGGGACCCTGCGCAACCCGCTCCCGGCCCGAACCACCACTCGAAGATGTCGTCGCGGCCGCGGAGCCACAGGTCGTACGGCGGCATCGACTGCGTCGCGTCCTCGTGGATGAGCGAGGTCAGCGCGTCGATGTCGTAGCGCTCGAACGCCTCGACGTACCGGGCGAGCAGCTCGCGATTCGCCTCGTCGAGACTCGCCGCCGTGTCGGTCGCGCTGAGGTCGCTCGCGTCGAGCGTCGCCCGCGCGCGCTGAAGCGCGCTGTTCACCGACGCGACGCTCGTCTCGAGCAGCTCGGCGACCTCCGATGCCTTCCAGCGCAGGACCTCGCAGAGGATCAGGACCGCCCGCTGGCGCGGCGGCAGGTGCTGGAGCGCGGCGACGAATGCGAGACGAACCGTCTCGCGGGCGACGGCGACCTCGGCCGGATCGCCGTCGGGCACGACGGCGCCGTCGGGCACCGGCTCGATCCAGGTCACCTCGGGGAGCATGTTCAGGTTCGAGATTTCGGGCTCGCGCGCCGGCCCGAGATCCATCGGCCGCGCCCGCCGCTCCCGGCCCTTCAGCATGTCGAGGCACACGTTGGTGGCGATCCGGTAGAGCCACGACCGGAGCGCTGCGCGTCCTTCGAACCGGTCGAGCGCGCGCCACGCGCGGACGAACGTGTCCTGCACGGCGTCCTCGGCCTCGAACGGCGAGCCGAGCATCCGGTAGCAGTAGCCGGTCAGCTCGCGACGGTACTGCTCGAGGTCGGCGACCCCGGCGGCGACGGCGGTCTGCGATCCTTCCACGTCGCGCATCCTAGTGGCCCGCCGCCGCGTGGGAGGACGGCTACGCGCGGCACCCTCCCGCCGCCGTTCGTGACAGCGCGGAACCGCCGCTCACCGTTGTGCGTTCTCCACAGGCACCTGTCCGTAACGGCGCCGTCGGCGGGTCCGGCACGTGCCCGCTCGGCCCGAGGACATGTCCTCCCCGTGGATGGTTTGTCACGGTGCCTGGCACCGGACGTGGCCGTTTCGGACATCGCTCGTCCGGCAGTTTGTGCGCGGCTTCAACGCCGGCGCGCGGCTCGCGCTGCGCCGAGCGGCGGGCCGGCGCAGCGCGCGGTGAGACCGCGGCGCTAGAAGGCCGGCGCGGGTCGGGCGAACGCCGCGCGAAGGGCCGACGCGGCCCACGCCGGGACGAGCAGGAGGTAGTAGAGGAAGGTCATCCGGGGGAGCTCCTTCTGGTCGAGTGGCGCTCTCACCGTAGGTCTCCGACCGCGGCCCGACATCGATCGGGCGGACGATCTCGCGGCCACCGCTCGGCCGATCCTGCCGTCGTCCTGACGGACGACTACCGCTCGAGCGCCGCCACCCGCCACACGAGACCGCGGTGGGCGAAGGTGGCGCGAAGGCCGTGCTCGCCGAGCACCTCGAGCATCCTCGACGGGGGATGCGCGAACGTCCTGAAGTCCTTCCGGAGCAGCCGCAGGAGGAGGTTCTGCGCCGAGACGATGAGCCGAGACGCGGCGTTCCGCGGCGGGTAGCTGAGCACCACCGCCGACCGCGCGTGCCCGGCTACGGCCGTCAGCAGGCGCTCGTAGTCCGGATAGCAGCAGACGACGCGGTGGAGGACGACGACGTCCGCGGGCTCGACGGCCTCCGGCGCGGCCGCGATGTCGTGGCGCAGCCGCTCGACCCGGTCCTCGAGCCCTGCCTCGCGCAGGAGTCGCACGGCCTCGCCGTCGTAGGCGTCCGAGAGCTCGAGGCTCACCGCCCGCGCGGCGCCGCGCTTCAGCAGCTCGATGTGAATCTCGCCGACGCCGCCGCCGACCTCGAGGACGGTTGCCCCATCGAGCCCACGACGCTCGAGGAACGCGACCATCTCGCGCTCCGTGCGGTCGAGGCCGCGCTTGCGATACCGGGCCGCCGCGCGCCGCGCGAAGCGCGCTCCGAAGACACCGTCGCAGCCGCGCGGATCGCAGCAACCCCCCATGTCGCGAGCCTAGCGCGAGGTGGGCGACGTACGCCGGCGCCGTCCGCTGCGGCGCCGGCGTACGCATCGACGATCACTTGACGGTGAACTTGCCGAACATCCCCGACTCGTGCGGGGCGCAGTAGTACTTCCACTGGCCGGCGGCGAGCTTCACGGTGAACGTCTTCGTTCCGACGAACGGCACCGAGGTGATGTCCTTCTCGAACTTCGCGCCGGACTCCCGCTCGAGCACGAAGTTGTGGACCGACGCCTTGTCCGAGACGACGATCTTGTACGTGCCGGCCTTGAGCGACTTCACCTTCTTCCCGCCCATCGTCAGCGAGATCGTGAAACCCGGACCGACGGTTCCCTTGAGCGTCGTGGCGCTCGGCTGCGCGAAGGCCCCGGCTGCCAGTAGAGCGGCGACGGTGACGATCGCGCCGGCGCCTGTGATCCATCTGAGCACGGTGGTTCTCCTTTCGGCGTGTGTGCGGTGCAGTACGCCGCCGTGGGACAGACGGATTCCCGCGCGCTCGGGCCAAACGCACCCTCTCACGGGTCGCACGCCCCCCAAAAGGGGGATACGCTCGACGAGCGGCAATGGAAAGATGGAAGCCTCGCACCCGCCGCATGCGTGCCGAGGCAGCGTGACGCCGACACTGTCCACCGTTTCACCGATCTGGGTCTTCTTCGAGCGCGTTCGCGCGAACGTGGCGCTCTCGGTCGTAGTCGGCGCGGTCTGCGCGGTCGGCGTTGTCGTCACCGCAACGGCCGTGCTGACGGCGGACATCGCCGGGACGGCGATCGTCGGCGTCGTCGCGCTCACCGCTGCGGCAGCGCTCTCCGAGGCTCTGCCGGTTCCCGTGGGCGGCGTCGCGGCGGGCGCCACATCGCTTGCGAACATCTTCATCGTCTCGGCCGTCGCGATCTACTCGTGGCAGGCAGGCGTCGTCGTCGCAGTCGCGGCGATGCTCGCCGGTGAGGTTGCGGCGCCGCGCGCGCTCGTGCGGGCCGCCTACAACGTCAGCCTCTACGCGTGCAGCGCGGCCGCGGCCGGGGTGGCGATCTCCCTTATTACGTCGTCGAACGACGTCGCGCTCGGCGTTGCGGCCGTGTTCGGCTCGGCGGCGTTCTACGCCGTCGACGTCGGGTTCCTGGCCGTCGTCATCGCGGCCTCCCGGCGCGGCGGCTTCCTCCGCGTCCTCTACGACCTCGCGCGTTCGACGTTCGCCCCGTTCGTCACGATGGCGACGACAACGGCGGTGCTGGTGTTCGTGTGGGAGGAGTCGGCGGTCGCGACGGTCTTCCTGGTGCCGCCGCTCGTGACGATCGTCCTCTACCAGCGGCGCCTGCACGCCTCGCTCGAGCGACAGCGCGAGCTCGACCGGCTCAAGGACGAGTTCGTCGCCGTCGTGTCCCACGAGCTGCGAACGCCGCTTGCCTCCGTCTACGGCGGCGTCGAGACGCTCCGGCGCGAGGACTTGACCGCGGCGCAGCGCGCGGCGGTCCTCGGCGTCGTCCGCACCGAAGGGGCGCGCCTTGCCCGGCTCGTCGACGACGTCCTCTGGGTGAGCCGGCTCCGGACTCCCGCACAGGAGCCGGCCGTCGGCCGCTGCGACGCCGCGGCAATCGTCGACGAGGTCGTCGCGGCAGCCGCGGCGTCGGCGCCCGCGACGACGCCCGTGTCGGCGGTTCACGCCGCGGAGGCGTTCGCCGCCGTCGACGCTGACCAGCTCCGGCGCGTCGTGCAGAACCTCGTGGACAACGCGATCAAGTACTCGCCCGACGGCGGCGAGGTCGTCGTCAGCTGCGCTCCGGCGGCGGACGGCATGGTCGAGGTCGGCGTCGCGGACGAAGGAATCGGCGTTCCCGCTGACCAGCGCGACGCGATCTTCGGCAAGTTCTCCCGCCTCGACCCGCAGATGGGCCGCGGGATCGGCGGGACCGGCCTCGGCCTGTACATCTGCCGGGAGCTCGTCGGGCAGATGGGCGGCACGATCGCCGTCGACGACAATCCCTCGGGGCGCGGCTCGGTCTTCACCGTCCGGGTCCCGGCAACCGAAACGGAAGGAATGTGATGTCCGCACAACATGGTCTCGCGCTCAGAATCGCGCTCATCGTTGCGATCGTCCTCCTCGCCGCCGCCGTCGGCGCCGGCTGGAAGTGGCACAAGGCGACGCCGGAGGCCGGCTGGTCGTGGATCGACGACGGGGTGGCCCCCACGTACGTCGACGACGGCGCAGCCGCCTAGAGAAATCTCCAGCCGCTCGGCGCGAGCGGCCCGCGCGTGGTGGGCGTCAGCTCGACTCGACGTGCCAGAGCGACGAGATCGAGGCGCCGTTCCACTTCGGCGTCGCCGGACCGAGGCCCTCGCGCCAGCTCGTGAACGACCGCGGGACGCGGCCGACCCACAGCAACTGGCCCTCGCTCCAGCGCCCCGGGAACTTCGCCCACGCCGGAAGCGGCGGCGCGACCTCGACGAGCTCGAACGGCGTGACGGCCGCGACGTCGTCGGGACCGAGCGGGTGCGATGTGCCGGTGCGGTCGACGACGCGTTCCTGCGCGAGCTGGATCAGCCGCGTCGCGCGCGCCAACTCCGGCCGGTCGAGGTACTTCCGCATGCACTCGGCGAACTTCGTCGACGGCGTCGCCTTCGTGAAGTAGTTCGCGTGCGAGCCGAGCGCGACGTAGGCGACGGGGTGCGTCCCACGCCGCGTGACGGCGGGCCACGCGCGGACGGTGCCCGAGCAGTGCTGACTGTACGCCGCGAACTGCGGCGTCCCCGTTGCCGAGATGCCGATCGAGATGCTCTCCCAGTCGCCCTCGTGCGCCTGCCAGAGACGTTCGCGCGCGGAGCGCCAGTTGTCGAACTCGTAGAAGAGCCAGTAGCGGACGAGGTACCTGGGCGGCTCCTTGAACCCCGCCGGCGGCGACGTGCCGGGCGGAACGTCGACAACGCGGCCGTAGATCACCGGCCTCTGCCAGTCCGTGAGCTTCGCGGTGCGCTGGTAGCACGCATCTCCGCCCTTCAGCGCGCACGGGAGGTTGAAGCGATAGCAGGGAGTGAACGCGCAGCCGTTGGTCGTCGTCGGCAGCGGGCCTGCGACGGCGGCCCAGCTCCCACGCGCGATCTGGCGCTCGGTCCGGGCGCGCGAGAGAAACGACTCGACCCGCTCGGGCGCCCAGTCCTCGTCGCCGTGGAAGTACAGGACAGGCGCGTACTGGAGGAGGAACGCGCTCGGGTCGACGCCGCCGGACCGGGCGGTCGAGCCGCCGGCACCGGCGGCCACGGCGAATAGGACGACGGTCGCGGCGAGGAGGGTCCACCTCACCGCTCCGCCCTTCCCGCAGTGGATGTCGGCGACACGCTTCACGTTCCTTTAGACGACGGGAGGCCCCGGTTTGACGGGGCCTCCCGCGTTGCGTCGAGTGACTGCCGGGGCTAGACGGGCTCGTCGCGACCGAGGCGGTCGGCGTCGAAGTCCCGGTAGCCGGCGCCGCCGGTGCCGTAGTAGCCCGCGAGATTGCCGCGGTAGCTGTCGTCGCGGAACGACTCCGCGTCGAACTCCGGCGCGTTCTTGATCTCGTCCTTCGTGCGGTTCACGAACACCTGCTCGGCGTCGAGATCGACGTCCTGGATGACGCCCGCCGGGATCATCACCTTCTTACCGAAGATCCACGGGCCGGTATCGACGACCAGGTAGCTCCCGCCGACGTCGTTCGAGGCCTCGTCGACCTTGCCGATCGAGCCGTCGATCGCCTCGACCGAGAACCCCGTCAGGTCCCCCTGCGTCCACGACGTCTCGCGGTATGTCCACATGTCGGTCGTTGCCATGTCTCCTCCTCTCTGTGCCAGAGCGCCTGAAGGCGCCCACGGCATCACGGTTCGGCTTCTGCCGTCCCTAGGGGCAACGACCCCGGGCACTTCACCGGTACGGCCGATCGCAGCGTTCCCGTCCGCAAAGAGCGGGTTCTGAGCGGCCCGGAGGCGCCGAGCCTCAGACGCGGCCGCGCGTCAGGTCGAGGAGGCGGCCGAGGATGCGCGCGCCGTCGGCGCGGAGGCCGTTGTGCTCGTACTCGCTCGTCACCCACGGGCGGAGGCCGCGCGTGAGCGCCGCAGTCTCCTCCGAGAACGCGCGCTCGACGTACATGTCCTCGGCGTAGATCGCGGCGGCGGCCGGTACCTCGTTGGCCGCGAGCTGCGCCGCGTCGTAGAGGCGCGGCCACTCGTGCGCGGCGATGAGCTCCGCCGCCTCGCGGAACGGCCCGAGGGAGCCGTGCTCCTCGAACATCCATGGGTAGACATGCTCGCCGGTCAGCTGCTCCGGCTCCTCGTAAGCGTCCGGAAGAACGCGTCCCGCGGACCAGCGCGTCACGCACCCGTCGGCGTAGCAGGCCTCGTGCACGACCGCGTACAGCGGGTTCCGAGCGAACGACGTGTGGCCGTCGACGTCGTGCAGGAACGCCGGCGACCGCAAAGGGAGCTCGAGCACGTAGTGAAGACGCTCGGCCCCATCGCTCATGCCGAGGAGGCTCCCGAGCTGGCGCAGCCGCCGCGGGGTCAGCCGGTCGCCCGACGGCAGGCGCACGTCCTCGTCGGCGAGTTGTGCGACCAGCGCGCGGACGCGCTCGCGGTCGTCCGGGTAGCGCGCGTAATAACGGCGGTTCCGCTCGAGGACGCGGTCGTACGTCGCGCGGTAGACGTCGTCGATGTGTCGCCCGACGGGCGGCAGGCCGCCGGTGAAGAGCGCCTCCCTGAGGCCCTCCGGCGCGAGCGAGAGATAGCTCAGCGCGCAGAAACCGCCGAAGCTCTGGCCGAGAACGCTCCAGCGGTCGACCCCGAGCGCGCGACGGAACAGCTCCGCGTCGCGGACGATCGAGTCGGCCCGGAAGTGCGTGAGGTACGCGGCCTGCTCTTGCGGCGTCAGCCCCGGCAGCGTCCCCACCGGCGTCGAGCGGCCGGTGCCGCGCTGATCGAGGAGGAGAACCCGGAAGTCCTCGAGCGCGCGGTCGAGCCACCCCGGCGACGTCGGGTTCCGCGTCGGTCGCGGCGCCTCGCTTCCGGGGCCGCCCTGGAAGAAGACGAGAAAGGGCCGGTCGAGGCCGTCGGGATCGGCGACCTCCCGGGCGAAGACGGCGATCGTCTCGCCGGCGGGGCGGCCGTGGTCGAGCGGTACCGCGAGGTCGTGCTCGCGGACGAGGAGGCCGGGGATCCGCAGAGGCTCGGCGGCGATGGGCGATTCTCGCACGGAGGGGCCCGGCAGGAGAGCCCGCCGGCGGCGGCGAAAGGGCTCGCGTGCACGTCGAGCGGGTCCAGGGCTTCTTCCGCGGCGCATCGCGCCGCGCGCTCGCGACGGCCGCGCTGTGCGCATACCTCCTCGGGCTCGGCCTCGCGGTCGGCCGGATCGCGATCTTCGCGGCTGCGGCCGTCGCCGCCGTCGCGACGGCGGCGCTCACCGTCTCCCGCGTTCGCGACGGCGCTCCGGTCGCTGCCGGCACGCCGCAGAAGGAGACGGCGAAACGCGCCGCGACGCGCCTTCGCGTGGCGGCGGCGGGCCTGGCGCCGACCGGTGACGGCGGGGCGACGGCGGCACGGCTGCGCGCCGCCGCGGCGGCCGTGGCGGCGAGCGCCGCGCGCGCGACGAAGGCGGCACGCCGCTCGCTCGCGAACGGCCGCCGCCGCGCGGCCGAGGTCGCCGAGGAGCTTCCCCGCCTGCTTCCTCCTGCTCCTGCGGCCCCGAAGTCGGTGACGGGGCTTCGTGGCGACTGGCGCCTCCGCCAGGCCCAGGCACTCAACCGCCGCGGCGCCGCCGCGCGGCGCGAGGGACGCTGGCGCGACGCCGCGGTCGCCCACCGGCGGGCGCTCGAGATCTATCGCGAGGCCGCCGACCGCAAGCGCGAGGGGCTTTCCCTCGCGAACCTCGCGCTCGCAGAGGCGCGGCTCGACGCGGAGACGGCCGTGGGGACGTGCGAGGCGGCGGCGGCGCTTCTCCACGAGGTCGGGGACTCGACCGCCGAGGGACAGGTCCTGACGAATCTCGGAGCGCTCCACCACCGCGCCGGCCGTGACGACGCGGCGCACCGCTGCTGGTCGCAGGCGCTGGCCCTGCTCGACCCGGCCTCGCCCGAGCACGCACGCGTGGCGGAGCGGCTCATGCTCGCGAGCTGACCGCCGCTCCGAGCGGTAGGCGGACCGTTAGAGAACGGTAAGGGACCTTCCCAAACGGGCCGATCGTGACTACCGTCAGTCCGCCGCCCCGGGCTCCTGCGGCTCGTCGGTCCTGATCATGAAGCTCCATCGTCTTCTCGTCGTCGCCGTCCTCGCACTCGCGATCGCACCCGCGGCGTCTGCGGGCGGCGTGATGTTCATCGGGGCCGCCGAAGACCACTCGCGGGACGTCGATCCGGTCAAGGCGAAGACGCGGATGGACCTCGCGGCGCTCGCCGGGTTCGACGCCGTCCGGATGACGACGATCTGGTCGCCGGGCCGGAGGGAGATCACCGGCGAAGACCTCGCGGTCCTCGAGAACGCCGCCACCGCGGCGCAGCTCGACGGGATCCGGCTCCTCGTTTCCGTGTACCAGCGCGACCAGCGCTCGACGCCGCTGACGGCGAGGGCGCGATCCGATTTCGCGGCATACGTGGCGTCGCTCGCGCGGAAGGTGCCGTGGATCCAGGACTTCATCATCGGCAACGAGCCCAACCTGAACCTCTTCTGGATGCCGCAGTTCACCGCCAAGGGCGGGAACGCGGCCGCGATCGCGTACGAGCGCCTGCTCGCCACCTCCTACGACGCGCTGAAGGCCGTCTCGCCGGAGATCAACGTGATCGGCGGCGCGGTCTCGCCGCGCGGGCAGGACCGGCCGAAGGCGGCGCGGCCAACGCACTCGCCGGTGACGTTCATCCCGGATCTCGGCGCCGCGTACCGCCAGACCGGCCGCAAGAAGCCGATCATGGACATGTTCGCGTTCCACCCGTACCTCATCCCGTCGAAGCTCCCGCCGACGTTCACCAACCCGCGCAACAGCACTGTCGGGATCTCGGACTACGACAAGCTGATGGCGCTCCTCGTGCGCGCCTTCGCAGGGACGAGGCAGCCGTCGCTGACGCTTCCGATCGTCTACGACGAGTTCGGGTACCAGTCGGTGATCCCGGCCGCGAAGCGGTCGGCGTACACGAACCTCGCCTCGCCGGCGGCGAAGGACGCGATCTCCGAGTCGAAGCAGGCGGCGCAGTACCGGCAGGCGTTCGCGATCGCGCAGTGCCAGCCGAACGTCGCCGGGATGCTGATCTTCCACGTCGCCGACGAGCCGGACGCGCGGGCGTGGCAGTCGGGCGTCTATTACGCCGACAACACACCGAAGACGAGCCTCCCGGCCGTGCGCAGCGCCGCGCTGCGCGCGCAGGAGGGGGCGCTCGTCCGCTGCGGCCGGCCGAAGGTCACGTCGAGCCTCGCGTACGTCGCCTTCCGCGAGCCGACGGCCGAGCCGCCGACGGAGCTCGGAGTCGACTTCGCGTGCACGAAGATCTGCAAGTACTCGGCACGCGTCCTCAACACGGACACGGGCGAGGTCGCCGCGACGACCGCCGGCGCCGTCGCGCCGGGCGAGGCGTCGGTCGTCCTCCCCGCCGACGAGCTCACGCCCGGGAGCTACCAGTACGCGTTCCGCGCGGCGTCGGCCGGCCGAGCCGGGACGGCGGTCGTGCGCTACAGCCGTCCGTTCACGATCGCCGCGCCGCCCGCTCCGCCCCCGCCGCCGCCCCCGGTCGAGCCCGAGGAGCCACCCGCGGACGGATCCGGCGGCGAGCCGCCGAGCGAGACCGAGACGCCGCCGGCGCCCACCCCGGCCGCAGGGACGGGGCAGCAGGCGCGCGTCACGCACCTCTCCTCGCTCCCGCTCCTCCCGACGCTGCTGCCGACGCTGTCCGCCAGCGCCAAGCGCTGACGTAGCTTCCGCTACTCGGGTCGTGTTCCGGACGCGGCGCCGCCGGCGAGCGCGTTACTCGGCGAGGAACGGGACGAACGGGCTCAGGTCGACGGCGCCCGGCGTCGGCAGCGTGTCGCGGACGCAGACGGCGTCGCGCAGGACCGACTGCTCCGCTCCTTTGAGCCAGCTGGCGTAGACGTCGCCCTTCGCGAGCCGTTCGAGCGCTGCGCGGGCGGCGGCCGCAGCCTTCGCGCCCGAGAGCAGCTCGAGGGGCATCGCGGGGCCGACGGCGCGCACGGTGAAGCGCCCGTCCGGCGTGTCGATCCGCACGTTCCGGCCGGTCGCGATCGTGAAGAGCGCGTCCGGCGCGAGCGATGCGATCGCCCACCCGCGTCGGGCGTCGCCGAGCCACGGCGCGGCGGGCTCGGCCTCGACCAGCCGCACTGTCTGCGTGCCGTACGTCGAGACGAAGTCGGCGATCTCCCCCGCCGCCGGCCGCCGCGGCTTGAACCGCGCCTCGACCGCGTCGCGCGCGAGCCGGTCGGCGATCAGCGCGCGCGCGTCGAGCACCGTCAGGCGCGATCTCCGCAGGCCGGCGAGATACCGCGCCCGGCTTCCGCCGAACCGGCCCTTCACGACTCCGCGCTCGGCGGCGAGCACGTCCACCGGGTTGCTCTGCACCTCCCGGCGGAGCGCGATCCGCTCGAGGAGCGCGCTCGACGCGAGGTCGACATCGCCGGTGACGGCGGCGAGCCGCGCGGTCTCGTCGCGCCCGATCGTGTCTTCGCCGTCGAACGTGCACCGCGCGCCCCGCGGGAGGATCAGCTGGCCCTCTGTCCGCGACGTGACGAACGCGGGGCCTCCGTGCTTCGGCCCGTCGCACAGGGTGGGGTCCCTCGCCCAGACGTAGACGCAGACCGCCGCCTGCTTGTCCGCATCCTCGCCGGCCTTGCTGAAGGTCGCCCAGCCCCACGACCAGACGGAGTCGATCTTCGTCTCCTGCGCGACCTGGCGCGCCGCGAGCGCCTCCCACTTCACGACGCGGAACCACGCCTCGCGCGGCTTCAGGCCCTCACGCCCGCCCTGGCCGATCACCGACTGGAACTGGAGCTCGAGCGCGATCCGGCTCGGCTTGATCCCGATGTCGGTGAAGCGGCGAACGAGGCCGCGCATCCCCTGCCTCATCGTCCGGTTCGCGCGCACGGGACCCATCGCCGAGAGCCCCCGCGCGTTCGGCGACGTGAAGTAGACCTGGCGAATGAGCAGGGCGGCGTTGGCGGCCGCGCGCCACCAATCGGCGGCCTCGCCGCCGGTGTACGGCGGGTTCGCGATCGTGATCGCGGGGCGTGCGCCAAGGCGCTTCAGCTCCTGCAGGAGCGTGAGCGTGTTCCCCCGGTACTGCGCGTTGCCGGCTGACCACGGCGCCGGCGTCTGCGCGCCGAAGAGCTCGTTCAGGGCGATCACCGGCGTGCTGCACCCGGTGACCGAGACGGCGAAGTCGAACAGGCGCTTCGCGCGGTCCGGGATCGTCGCGGGGTCGGTCGGCGCCGTCGGCGTCCCGACGCGGTTGTTGAAGTTGAGGTCGAAGAACACGGTCGCGGCTCCCGCGGCGCGCATCCGCGCGGGCGTCACCGTCCCGGACGACACGGCGAGGATCATCCCCGGACGCTCCGGGACCGGCGCGTCGTGCCCCGCATAGTCGACCCAGTACGGGTGAGAGTCGGGAATGCCGCACGCGGCGGCTTGCGCGGAGCCGACGCCGCACGCGAGAGCGGCGAGCGCGGCCGCGGCGACGATGATGACCCCTTTCACGCCTCTCCAGGATACGGACCCGACCGGCGCTTGGACTGGGGCGGCTCAGACCGGCGGGCGGCGGCCGACGTGCGCCCGCCCGACGTCGTGCGGCGTTCGCGCGCCGACGAGCTGGAGCGCGAGCCGGATTTCGGCGCGGAGCAGCTCGAGGACGCTCCGTGCGCCCGCCTCGCCGTCCGCGACGAGTCCCCAAAGCGGCGCCCGGCCCGCGAGCACGGCACGCGCGCCGAGAGCCAGCGCCTTGACGACGTCGCCGCCGCGGCGGATCCCGCCGTCGACGAGCACCTCGAGGCGACCGTCGACGGCCTCCACCACCTCCGGCAGGGCGTCGACCGTCGCGGCGACGCCGTCGAGCTGCCTGCCGCCGTGATTTGAGACGACGACGGCGGCGGCGCCGTGCTCGCACGCGAGCCGCGCGTCCTCGGCCGTCAACACGCCCTTCACGATCACCGGCAGCCGGGACGCCTCCGCAAGCGCCTCGACGTCGCGCCACGAGACCGACGCCGACATCAGCCCGAACGCCTCGAGCGGTGTGACTCCGCCGCGGCCGAGCGCGACGATGGTCACCGATGGCGGGATCGTGAAGCCCGTGCGATGGTCTCGCTCGCGCCGGCCGACCACCGGCGTGTCGACGGTGAGGACGAGCGCCGAGAAGCCGTGCTCGCGCGCCGAGTCGACGAGGTGACGCGTCACGCCCGCGTCACGGAAGACGTACAGCTGGAACCACCGCTGTGCGCCCGTCTCGGCGATCTCGGCCGCCGACGACGTGGCGAGCGTCGAGAGGCAGAAGACGGTTCCGGCGCCGCCCGCTGCCCGAGCCATCCCGACCTCGCCGTCCGGATGTGCCACGCGCTGGAATGCGACGGGGGCGACGAGCAGCGGCATCGAGATCTCGGCGCCGAGCACCGTCGTCGCGGTCGAAAGCTCCGCGACGTCGACGAGCACGCGAGGGCGGAGCTGCCAGCGGCGGTACGCCTCCACGTTGTCCCGCAGCGTCACCTCGTCGCCGGCGCCGCCCGCGTAGTAGCCGTAGGCGCCTGGATCGAGCCGCTCCGCTGCGAGCGCCTCGTAATCGGCGACGTTGAGAGGTTCCACGTCGCGGAGCCTACGCAGCACGCGCGCGGGCGGCCCCGGGTCGCCCCGGGGCCGCCCGCATCGTCGCGTTACCGGGAGTGCGCGTGCATCTCGGGCGGCAGCCCGAGGTCGCGCTTGCGGTAGTCGCAGACGCCCGTCGGGAAGATCTGCTCGAGCCGGGCGACGTCGGCCGCGTCCGGCTGCCACGACCCGTACAGGCCTCGGTCGATCGCATCGGCGACGGACTGCAACGCGCACTTGAACACGCCGCCCTCGATCGGGCCTCCGGCCACGATCCGCGACGTCGAGTGGATCGGGAACGCCTGCGTGCACGCGCCCGCCGGGCTCGAGTCGAGGATGCCCGTCCACACGCCGTCGCCGCTCGCGAGGAGCGTCCCGTCGGCCTTGAAGCAGGCGTCGGCGGCGGCGGCCGGCTTGTTCTCCGCCACGCTCCGCTCCGGATGCGCGGCGATGTTCCGCATCCACGCGTCCATCACCTGCAGAGCCTGCGGCGTCTGGTCGAACGGCGCCGACGGGTTCGTCACGTCGGTGAACCAGATCAACTGGTTCGACGCGTCGCCGTCCCAGTTCAGCATCCGCTGGCGCGCCGCGAACGACTGGTGCGCGTTGTGCATGTTCAGGAACGGCTCCAGGTAGTTCCGCCAGTCGATGACGGGGATCTCGATGTCGCCGTGGAAGACCATCCCGCTGAGGTACGCGGCCCGCATCGCCTGGAGGTCGCCCTCGCGACGCGGCGCAGGGGTCGCGCCGCCGTCGGGCGACAGCCTCATGTTCCGCGCGCTCCAGACGTCGATGTTCCCCGGCGTGCACGCGCCGACGAACGGACAAACCTCCTGCACCATGTCCTTCGGCTCCTTCCAGGAGCCGACCTTCGCGTTCAGGTCGAGGAACTGCGCAGGCGTGATCTTGCCGTCGCGCAGCGCCTGCAGCCCGTACTGGACGCCCACGTTGTCCCACGGCGAACGCGCGTAGCCCGACGCGTCCGTCCCGTAGATGTTCACGAGGTCGGCCCAGTGCGTCCACTCGGTCCCTGCCTGCTCCGCGGCGGTGACGCCGGGAGCGGTCCCGTACCACGGGTTGAGCGCGAGCGGCGAGAGCCCACGCCAGCCGTTGATGCACTCTGTCGAGCCGGGCGTCGGCATGTACGGCATCACTGCGGCGAACGGGTTCGGGACCGCCGCACTCGCGTTCAGCCCTTCGATGAGCGAGCGGTTGACCCAGTTCCGCCACATCGAGAGCGGCCCCAGCGTGAGCACGTCCGCGTCCGCCCACCGCTCGAGGAGCTCGCAGTCGCCGACGTGGATCGTCTGCGTCACCATGTCCGGGTAGGAGTACTGCGGGATCGCGGCGTCGAGCAGGCCCGGGTGGTTCTGGCCGTAGACGTACTGCTGGATCGCGCCGCCCGACCCGCCGACGGCGACCGTGTACCGCGGCTCGCCGTAGGCGGAGACGAAGCGATCCTTGACCATGATCGCGGTCTCGCCGCCGAGCTGGAGGTTGTAGTGCGTCCCCGTGACGGTGCCGGTCGAGTAGGCGATCGCATACCCGAGCTTGAGCCCGTTCAGGTACAGCATCGAGTCGCGCTGCGGGTTTCCCTGGTAGTGGCCGATCGCGACGCCGCCCTCGAACTTGTCGAGGAGGACGCCGTTCCACGCGGAGAGGTCGGGGGTCGCGGCTTGCGTCGCCGGCGAGAGGACCGCGATCGAGTAGACGAAGCGGTTGATCGTCCCGCGCTCCCAGCGGACGATGAAGTCGACCGTCCGGCCGTCCATCGTCGTCGTCGTCGCCATGTTGGCCGGCCGCGGCATCCCGGGCGTATAGGTGCTCCACACGGCTGGGATGCCGGTCGTGCGGTACAGCCATTTGACCTGCGTCGGGATCGCGCACGACGGCTCGGTTCCCGGCGTCGTCAGGTCGGCGCTCGCGAGCCGGCTCGCGGCCGCGCACTTGAAGACGGCCTGCCACGACCCCGAGAACATCGCGGGCTGCGCGTTCAGGGCGTGGTTGACGAGCTGGAGCTCGACCCGGTTCGGCCTGGCGTTGCCCGGTCCGGGAACGGTCGCCGCGAGCGTCGCCGGCCCGAGCGGCAGCCCGGTCACGACTCCCTCGAGCTGGTGGTTCCCCTCGGGATCCTGCGCGAACGACGAGGTGACGTCGCTTCCGTTCAGCGTCACGCGAACGGCCGAGAGCGGTGTCGCGTCGGGGACGACGACCTCGACGCGCGCGTCGTCACCCGAAACGTACTGCGGCGGGCTCGACACGACGCGCAACGCGAGCGCGTCGTGAATCCCCGCCGGCGGCCCTGCGGCCGCGGCCGCGGGTAGGCAAACCGCGGCCGCGCCGGCAAGCGCCGCCGCGGCTCCGCTGACTCTGAATCTCATGGCTCCCCTTCGATCGACCCGATGGACGCGCCGATGCTCTCGCGTCGGCGCGGCCTAGGTCAAGCGGGAGGAGCTAACGGCGCTTCCCGCCCCACCAGGTCGCCCGCGGCTGCGGGCGCGGGTTCTCGCCGAGCGCCAGAGCGCCGACCTGCAGGTCTTCCGGCGTGAGGCGCATCAGGTCGGCGGTGGAGAGGGTCTCCATCGCGCCGGTCTCCGCGAGCCGCAGCGCCTGCGCGTTGAGGGACTGCTCGAAGAGCGTCCGGGCGAAGCGCGCGTTCCCGTAGGACTCGCCGCGCTCGGTGTTCTCGAACGTCGCCCGGAGCGTCTCCTCCGCACCCTCGCCAAGGATGTACTCGGCCTCGGCCGCAAACCGCCGGAAGATCGCCACGAGCTCGTCCTCGGTGTAGTCCGGGAAGACGATCTCGCGCGAGAAGCGCGACCGGAGGCCGGGGTTCGACTCGAGGAACCGGCGCATCAGCCGCGGGTAGCCGGCGACGATCACGACGAGCCGGTGACGGTGGTCCTCCATCCGCTTGAGAAGCGTCTCGATCGCCTCGTCGCCGAAGTCCAGCCGCTCGCCCTCACGCGCGAGCGAGTACGCCTCGTCGACGAAGAGCACGCCGTCGAGCGCGCGGCGGATGACGCGCTCCGTCTTGAGCGCGGTCAGGCCGACGTACTGCCCCACGAGCCCCGCGCGATCGACCTCCACGAGGTGGCCGCGCCGGAGCAGGCCCATCGACCGGTACATCTCCGCCAGGAGGCGCGCCACGGTCGTCTTCCCAGTGCCCGGGTTCCCGAGGAACACGAGGTGCTGCGTCGTCGCCGCCTCCGACAGGCCCGCCTCCTGACGGCGCGCCTGCACGCGCAGGAACGCGACGAGCGCCCGCACCTGCTCCTTCACCGTCTCGAGGCCCGGCAGCGAGTCGAGCTCCGCGAGCAGCTCCTCGAGCGGCCGCGCCGGCTCCTGCTTGCGGAGCCGGTCGATCTCGAGCTCTTCGCCGACCGTGGCGCGGAGCTGCTCGCCCAGGTTGCGGAGCGACTCGAGAGGGTTCTGCGGCATCGGGCGTTCACGGTACCCGTTAGCGTGCGGCGCGATGCCGCCGATGACCCGGGACGAGCTCGCGCGGTACGCGCAGATGATCGTGAAGGGGTGCGTCGCGTTCCGGCGCGGCGACACGCTCGTGGTCCTGGCGAACGCAGCGCACCGCGAGCTCGTCGTCGCGCTTGCCGAGACGGCCTACGACGCGGGCGCACGCGCGGTCGACTCCGTCGTCGACGATGCGCGTGTCGCGGCCGCCCGGATCTCGCGCGGCTCCGAGGCAGCGCTCGGGTATCGCCCTCCGTGGGCGGTCGCGCTCGCCCGAGGCCTCACCGACGAGCGGACGGCCGTCGTTCGGGTGATGGGGGAGTTCGAGCAGGCGGTGCTCGCAGACCTGCCGCCCGAGCGGGTCGCCGAGGATGCGAAGCGCGCGCAGGCGGCGACTCCCTTCCTCATGAAGGCGAGCCGTGAGGGGCGCTCCCGCGGAACGATCTGCGCGTGGCCGACTGCCGACTGGGCCGCTCGCGTCTTTCCGGGCACGGACGCGGCGCGGGCACAACGGCGGCTCGCGCGGGAGCTGCTCTCCTTCTGCCGCCTCGGCCCCGAAGACCCGCCCGGGCACGCCGGGTGGACGAGCCACCTCGCGCAGGTCCGGCGGCGGGCGGCGAAGCTCACGCGGCTCGAGCTCCGCGAGCTGCACGTCCGCGACAGCGGCACCGATCTCCGGCTCCGCATCGTGCCGAGCTCGATGTGGCGCGGCGGCGGCGAGCAGACTCACTGGGGGCGGCGGATCGCGATGAACGTGCCGACGGAGGAGTGCTTCGTCTCGCCCGACGCCGCCGCGACGGAGGGGCGGTTCCGCTGCTCGCGGCCGCGCCATTTCGGCGGCCGAGTGATCGAGGAGCTCGCCGGCGAGTTCCGGAACGGCCGCCTCGTCCGGCTGGAGGCGAAGCGGGAGGCGGACCGCGACTGGCTCGCCCGGTACCTCGCGTCGATCCCGAACGCGGAGCGCCTGGGCGAGGTGGCGCTCGTCGACTCCACGTCGCGCATCGGGCAGACGGGCCGCGTCTACCACCACGCGCTCCTCGACGAGAACGCCGCGGCGCACATCGCGTTCGGCAACGGGTTCGCGAAGACGCGCACCGTCCCCGTCGGCCGCGCGCGCCACGGCGTCAACCGCTCGCGGACGCACATCGACGTGATGATCGGGACCGACGACCTCGAGGCGACCGGCGTGACGGAGACCGGCCGGCGCGTGTCGCTCGTCCGCGACGGCCTCTGGCAGATCTGAAGCGGTTATCCACGCTCGCCGCTACGGCACGAGGACGAGCGCGCCCCGGACGTCGCCCGCGCGCAGCCTCGCGAGCGCCTTGTTCGCGGCGTCGAGCGGGAACGCCTCGACCTCCGTCCGGACCGGAACGCGCGGGGCGAGCGCGAGGAACTCCTCGCCGTCGCGGCGCGTGAGGTTCGCGACCGACCGAACGGCGCGCTCGCCCCACAGGAGCTCGTACGGAAACGACGGGATGTCGGACATGTGGATCCCGGCGCAGACGACGACGCCGCCCTTCGCGACCTCCGCGAGCGCACGAGGCACCAGCTCGCCGGCCGGCGCGAAGATGATCGCGGCGTCGAGCTCCTCCGGCACGCGTTCGGCGCCCGCCCACTCGGCGCCCAGCGAGCGCGCGAACGCCTGCGCCTCTACGTCGCCGGCGCGCGTGATCGCGAAGACGCGCCGGCCTTCCCAGCGTGCGACCTGCGCCAGGATGTGCGCGGCCGCGCCGAACCCGTAGAGGCCGACCCGCTCGGCGTCGCCGCACATCCGCAGCGACCGGTAGCCGATCAGGCCGGCGCAGAGGAGCGGCGCGACGTCGAGGTCGTCCAAGCCGTCGGGGAGCTCGAAGCAGAACCGCTCGTCGGCGACCGCGTACTCGGCATAGCCGCCGTCGAGGTCGTACCCGGTGAAGCGCGCGCGGTCGCAGAGGTTCTCGCGGCCGCCCGTGCAGTAGCGGCACTCGCCGCACGTCCAGCCGAGCCACGGGACGCCGAGGCGGCGGCCGTCCGACTGCCTCGCCGACGATCTGGTGGCCGGGGACGAGCGGCAGCTTCGGATGCTCGAGCTCGCCGTCGACGACGTGGAGGTCGGTCCGGCAGACGCCGCACGCGAGCACCCGGAGCAAGATCTGGCCCGAGGCGGGCTCGGGCGCTCGGGCGTCGGCGGCGCGAAGAGGCGAGCCGGCGGAATCGAGCACCATCGCGCGCATCGCGGAAGCGTAGGCCGCAGGCGACCTGGCGGAAAACCGCCACCACGTCGGCGGGCGACCTCCTATCACATCGGGTTCCGATCCAGCACGATCTCACCACACGTTACGAACCCCCGCCGGGAAGGCGGGAGACGAAAGGAGAACATCGTGTTCGCAGTGTCGAAGAAGCTCGTCGCCTCCGCTGTGGCCGTCGCCGCGCTCGGCGCAACCGCAGCCGCGCAGGCCGGGACGGCAGCGCCGCAGGGAATCAGGGTGCCCGACGGGCTCGGGATGCCGCAGGGGATCAGGGTGCCCGACGGACTCGGGGTGCCGCAGAGCGACAAGCGCCCGCACGGACTCGGGATGCCGCAGAGCAACAAGCACCCTGACGCGACGAGCCCGCGGATCATCGGCGTGCTGAAGCACCCGGACGCGAAGAGCCCGCGGATCATCGCCGTCCTGAAGCACCCGGACGCCGCGAGCCCGCGGATCATCGGTGTGCTGAAGCACCCGGACGCGCGCCTCGCGATGCGCAAGGCCGGCGGCGACCGCTAACGCGACTCGCCGGGGGGCGGAACGCGCGAAAGGCCGGGACCACCCGGCCTTTCGCGCTTCCGGGGCCGTCAGACCCCGAGGAGCGCGAGCACCGCCAGCACGCGGCGGTTGTCGTCGCCGCTGTCGGGGAGACGGAGCTTCTGGAAGATCGCCTGCACGTGCCGCTCCACGGCGCGCGGGCTGAGGAAGAGCTGCTGCGCGATCGCACGATTCGAGCGCCCTTCCGCGACCAGCTCGAGCACGCTTCGCTCGCGGCTCGTCAGGTCGTCGAGCGAAGAGCTGCGACGTCCGCCGACGAGGGTCTTCACGACCTCCGGGTCGAATGCGCTACCACCGCGCGCCACCCGCTCGACCGCGTCGACGAACTCGTGCGCGTCGCGGACACGGTCCTTCAGGAGGTAACCGACGCCTGACGGCGCGTCGCCGACGAGCTCGAGCATGTACGTCGGCTCGACGTGCTGCGACAGGACGAGCACCGCAACGCCGGGGTGCGACCTCCGGATCTCGGCGGCGGCGACGAGCCCGTCGTCGACGTTACGGGGCGGCATCCGGACGTCGACGATCGCAATGTCCGGGCTGTAGGACCGCACCTTCAGCAGGAGGTCGTCGGCGTCGCCGCAGCGACCGACGACCTCGTGACCCGCGTCCTCGAGCAGCGACGCGACGCCGTCTCGAAGAAGGGCGTTGTCGTCGGCGACGACGATCCGCAGGCGATCCGTCGTCACACTGCCTCGATGGGTGTAGCGTCGCGTGTTGCGATGGCGGACAACCGGCCTCGTGGCGCACAGGTCACTGCCGAACGAGACCTCCAGCACTTGGAGTACAGGGTCGCGCGCATCCTCGCGGAAAGAGACCGACCTGTCGAGGTCTACGACGCCGTCCTCGAGGCGATCGGCGGGTGGATGGGCTGGGCGGTCGGCGCGGTCTGGGAGGCCGGGCGCGGCGACGGGCGCCTGCACTGCATCCGCACGTGGCACGACGACGCGGACGGCGCGCCCGCGTTCGAGGCGCTGAGCGAGCAGATCACGATGTCGCTCGGGGAGGGGTTGCCGGGCCGCGTGATGATGTCCGGAGAGCCTGCGTGGATCATGGACGCGCCCGCCGACGGGAACTTCCCGCGCGCCGAGATCGCGCGGCGAAGCGGCCTCCGGGCCGCGTTCGGCTTCCCGCTCCACAGCCCGCGCGGGACGGTGGGCGTGATGGAGTTCTTCTCGCGCGACCGGCGGCCACCAGACGAGGCGCTCATGCGGACGGTGGTCGTGCTCGGCAGCCAGGTCGGGCAGTTCGTCGTCCGCCGGCAGGCCGAGGAGGAGGTTCACGCGAGCGAGTCGCGCCTGCGCGCGATGCTCGAGGCGGCTCTCGACGCCGTCGTCACGATGGACGACCGCGGGCGCGTCATCGGCTGGAACCACGCCGCCGAGCGGATCTTCGGTTACTCGCCCGACGAGGCCGTCGGCCGGGACATGGCGGACCTGATCGTGCCCGCCGACCTGCGGCCGGTGCACCGGAAGGGTCTCGCGCGCTTTCTGGAAACAGGCGTCTCGACCGTCCTCGACCGACGGCTCGAGCTGCGGGGCCTGCATAGAGACGGCCCCGAGTTCCCGATCGAGCTCACGATCACGCGGATCGGGCTGCCCGGCCCGGCGACGTTCACCGCGTACCTGCGCGACATCAGCGACCGGAAGGCGGCGGAGGAGGAGCGGCGCGCGGCGCGGGCGCGCCTCGTCGAGGTCGCCGACGCCGAGCGGAGGCGGATCCAGAGGAACCTCCACGACGGCGCCCAGCAGCGGCTCACCGCCGTGCTGCTGATGCTCGGCATCGTGCGCGACCGCTCCGGGGACGACCGGGGCCAGCTCGACCGCGCGATCGAGGAGCTCGCCGGCGGGCTGAAGGAGCTTCGCGAGCTGGCGAACGGCCTCCACCCGGCGCTGCTGGCGGAGCGCGGGCTCGGGCCGGCGCTCGAGTCGCTCGCCCTGCGGTCGCCGATGCACGTCGAGCTCGCGTCGCGGCCGGATCGTCGCCTGCCGGAGCAGGTCGAGGTGGCCGCGTACTACGTCGTCGCCGAGGCGCTCGCGAACGTCCAGAAGCACGCCGGGGCGCGAAACGTCGTCGTGAGAGCGGCGAGCCACGACGACCGCCTCTCGGTCGAGGTCACCGACGACGGCGTCGGAGGCGCGGACGACTCCGGCACCGGCGTACGCGGCCTCGCCGATCGCGTCGAGGCGCTCGGCGGACGGCTCACGCTGACGAGCCCGGCCGGCGGCGGCACGCGGGTGGCGGCCGAGATCCCGCTCGGCTAGAACCGCCCGCGGCGCGATGCGGGTCCGCTACCGTTAAGCTCGTTAATGATTCGCTCGGTTAACGATTCCCTGACGATTGCGAACCGCCTCCGTCCCGCGGTGCTGCGGCTCGCGCGTCACCTTCGACGCGAGATCCACTCGATCGGCGTCACCGGAGGGCAGGTCTCGCTGCTCGTCGCGATCAAGAAGGACCCGGGGATCACCGCGCGCGACCTCGCTGACCGCGAGCGGATATCGGCCCCCGGCATGTCCGGGCATCTGGTGAGGCTCGAGGCCGCGCAGTTGATCCGGCGCGAGCGCGCCGCGGATCGCCGGCGGATCGGGCTCTTCATCACCGCGGACGGCGACCGCGTGCTGCGGTCGGTGCAGAAGAAGCGGACGGCGTGGCTCGCCGCGCGCCTCGAAGGGCTCTCCGACGACGAGCGCGCGGCGGTCGAGCGCGCCCTCCCGGCGCTCGAGCGGCTGCTGGACGGCGACACCGAGTGACGCTCCTCCGCATGGCCGGGCGCAGGACGTTCCTGAGCCTTCGCCGCCACCGAAACTACCGGCTCTTCTTCGCAGGTCAGCTCGCGTCCGTCTCGGGCACGTGGATGCAGAACATCGCGATGTACTGGCTCGTGCTCTCGCTGACGCGCTCGCCGCTCGCGGTCGGGTTCCTGTCGCTCGCGCGCTTCGGGCCGTTCACGCTGTTCGGCCTCGTCGCCGGAACGATCGCCGATCGCCTCGACAACCGACGGACGGTGATGGTCACGCAGTCCGTCCAGATGGTGCTGTCGTTCGTCCTCGCCGGGATCACGCTCGCCGGCCACGTCCAGGCGTGGCACGTCTACGCGATCGCGTTCGCGGGAGGCTCAGCCCTCGTCCTCGACGCGCCGTCGCGGCAGAGCCTCACGTTCCAGATGGTCGGGCGCGAGGAGCTTCCGAACGCGGTCGCGCTGAACTCGAGCCTCTTCAACACAGCCCGGATCTTCGGCCCCGCGCTCGCGGGCGTGGTGATCGCGGCCGTCGGCTCGGGCTGGTGCTTCTTCGTCAACGGCCTCAGCTTCACCGCCGTCCTCGCGAGTCTCGTCGCGATGCGCGTCGCCGAGCTCCACCCGCTCGAGCGCCGCGAGCGGCCGACGGTCTGGAAGGGCACCCGGGAGGGGTTCTCGTTCGCGCGGCGGTCGAAGACCGTGAAGGTCGTCCTCGCGATGATGGTCGTCTTCGCGTCCGTCTGCTTCAACTTCAACATCCTGCTCCCGATCCTGGCGAAGCAGACGCTCGAGGCCGGGCCGCGCACGTTCGGGATCCTGTCCGCCTGCTTCGGCGCGGGCGCGCTCATCGGCGCGCTGGCCTCCGCTGCGATCGCGCGGACGAGCTGGCGGGTGATGTTCGTCGGCGCAGCCGGCTTCGGGCTCTGCGAGCTTCTGATCGCCCCGCTGCGGAGCGTCGCGCTCGTAGGCGTCCTGCTTTTCGTCTGCGGCATCTTCTTCACGACCTACACCGCGACCTCGAACGCGGCGATCCAGCTCGACAGCCCGGACTACATTCGCGGGCGCGTGCTCGGCCTCTACTACTACTCGTGGAACGGCCTGGCGCCGCTCGGCGCGCTGCTCGTCGGCTGGCTCTGCGCGGTCGGCGGCACGACGCTCGCGTTCTCGTTCGCCGGGGCGTGCGCGCTCGGCGTCACGGCCGCCGGCGCCTTCGTCGTGAGGCGCCCCGGGCGTGAGCGACCGCCGCGACTCCAGGCCGAGGCCGCGGAGCGCGTCGCGGCCTGACGGCGCGCCGCCGGTTCCGGCGTCGCCGCCGGCCGCAAACGCCTACGATCTTCTCGCTCCGGTTTGGAGCGCTCCCTCAACGGACACGTTGGAGGCGTCGAGATGGCGGAGGTCACTTTTGATCGCGTCAGCAAGGTCTACCCCGACGGCTACCGTGCAGTCAGCGACGTCAACCTCGACATCCGCGACGGCGAGTTCATGGTGCTCGTCGGGCCGTCGGGATGCGGGAAGACCACCGCGCTCCGGATGGTCGCCGGGCTCGAGGACATCTCCGAGGGTCAGCTGCGAATCGGCGGAGCGCGTGGTCAACCATGTGCCCTCGCGCGACCGCGACATCGCGATGGTCTTCCAGAGCTACGCGCTCTACCCGCACCTGTCGGTGTACGAGAACATCGCGTTCGGGCTGAAGCTGAAGAAGACGCCGAAGGACGAGGTCGAGCGGCGCGTGAACGACGCCGCGCGACTGCTCGGCCTCACGGATCACCTGAAGCGCAAGCCGAGGGCGCTCTCGGGCGGCCAGCGGCAGCGCGTCGCGATGGGGCGCGCGATCGTGCGCCAGCCGCAGGCGTTCCTGATGGACGAGCCGCTGTCGAACCTGGACGCGAAGCTGCGCGTGCAGATGCGTGCGGAGATCGCGCGGCTGCAGAACGACCTCGGCGTGACGACGATCTACGTCACGCACGACCAGACCGAGGCGATGACGATGGGCGACCGGGTCGCCGTGATGCGGAAGGGCGAGTTGCAGCAGGTCGACGACCCGCAGGTGCTCTACGACCACCCGGTGAACCTGTTCGTCGGCGGGTTCATCGGCAGCCCCGCGATGAACATGCTCCAGGCGCGGCTCGAAGGCGACAACGGCACGCTGTCGGCTGTGGTCGGCGAGCAGCGGATCCGGCTCTCCGACCGCTGCACGACCAACCGGCCGGGGCTGCAGGAGTTCGCCGGTCGCGACATCGTCCTCGGCATCCGCCCCGAGAACCTCGAGGACGCGGCGGTTGCGACCGACGCCGAGGAAGGCGACCGTCTCCGCGGCGAAGTCGTGCTGCGCGAGGCACTCGGCTCGGAGATCATGGCGCACGTGGCCATCGAGGCGCAGGCGGCCGAGACCGACGAGACGCGCGAGCTCGCGCAGGATGCAGGTGCTCCAGACGACGACTCGTCCGTCGGACTGGAGGAGGGACAGACGATTCTCGTTGCGCGCTTCAACCCCAGGTCGCGCGTGAAACAGGGAGAGTCGACGGAGATTGCCGTCGACACGGAAGCGCTGCACTTCTTCGACCCGGACACCGGGCTCGGGATCTACGAGAACACGAAAGGAGCACGTTCATGAGGAGGAAGACCGTTGGACTGGCGCTGATCGCCGCCGTCACGCTCGGTCTGGCCGTCGTCGCACACGGCGCGACGTCCAACCAGCCGGCGAGCGCCGATCACGGGACGGTGAAAGGCACGGTCACGATCCTCGCCGACTGGACCGGCGCAGAGGGAAAGTCGTTCCAGGCCGTCCTCGACGGCTTCAAGAAGAAGTACCCCGACGTGACGGTGAAGTACAAGCCCTCGACTGACATCGCGTCCGCGCTCTCCACCGCCGTTCAGGGTGGAAACCCGCCGGACCTCGCCGCAATCCCGAACCCGGGACTGATGAAGGACTTCGCGAACCGCGGCGCGCTGAAGCCGATCGCGTTCGCGAGGAGCATCGTCGCGAAGAACTACACCAAGGACTGGGTGAAGCTCGGGACGGTCAACGGGAAGCTCTACGGCGTCTTCTTCAAGGGCGCCAACAAGTCGACCGTCTGGTACAACGTCCACTCGTTCAAGAACGCGGGCATCAAGCCTCCGAAGGACTGGAAGGCGCTGACCGCCGCGGCGAAGACGCTGCGCGCGTCCGGGACGAAGGCGTACTCGATCGGCGGGGCCGACGGGTGGACGCTCACCGACCTGTTCGAGAACCTCTACATCCGCGCGGCGAACCCGACGAAGTACGACCAGCTCACGCAGCACTCGATCAAGTGGACCGACCCGTCTGTCATCGCGACGCTCACGCTGATGGCGACAGGTCTTCTCCGACAAGGACAACATCGCGGGCAATCCGCTCCAGACGGACTTCCCGAAGTCGGTCACGAACGTGTTCCAGCCGAAGAGCCCGAAGGCCGCGATGATCTTCGAGGGCGACTTCGTGCCGGGCGTCGTCGCCGGGCAGACGAAGGCGAAGGCGAAGACCGACTACAACGTCTTCCCGTTCCCGGCCGTCAACGGCAGGGGCGGCGACTACGTCGTCGGCGGCGGCAACGTCGTCGTCATGTTCAAGGACTCGCCCGCGGCCCGCGCGCTCGTCCTGTACCTCGCCTCGCCGGAGGCCGGCGAGATCTGGGCCAAGCGCGGCGGCTTCAGCTCGCCGAACAAGAACGTCAAGCCGAGCGTCTACCCCGACGACATCACGCGCACGACGGCGACGGCGCTCGCGAAGGCGACGACGTTCCGGTTCGACCTGTCGGACCTCGCGCCGGCCGCGTTCGGCAGCAAGGACGATGTTCGCCGACCTGCAGGCGTTCCTCAAGAACCCCTCGAACGTCACCGGCACCGCGGCGACGCTCGAGAAGCACGCGAAGGCCGGCTACAAGAAGTAGCGAGAAGGCGCGGCGGAGCGACAACGGGATGTCGAGCACGAGCGTCGGGGCGGAGTTTCCGGACCGAGTCCGGACTCCGCCCGCGCCGCGCGCTCCGCGCTACCGCTCCGTCCTGATTCCGCTCTCGTTCCTCGCGCCCGCGCTCGTCCTGCTCGGGGTCTGGGTGATCTACCCGGCGTCTCGCGACGGTCGTCAGCGATCGTTCTACGCCGACCGAGCGCGAGCAAGTTCGTCGGGTTCGACAACTGCGACCGGATGTTCACCGACGCGATCGATCCACACGGCGATCAAGAACAACGTGATCTGGATCCTGGTCGCGCCGATGGCGGTCACCGCGTTCGGGCTCGTGCTGGCCGTGCTGACCGAGCGGATCGCCTGGGCGAGCGTGTTCAAGATCGTGCTCTTCATGCCGCTCGCGATCTCGCTCTTCGCCGTCGGCGTGATCTGGCGGATCGTGTACACGCAGGACCCGGACCAGGGCGCGCTGAACGCCGGGCTCGAAGGCGTTCACGACATCTTCGTCAAGCCGGGCGTGCTGCCCGGCGCCCAGCCGCGGCGGAGGGCATGTCGGCCGAAGTTCGCGCTCACGAAGCCGCTCGAGGCGGGCGGCATGGCGCAGCTCGGCCTGACGGGCATCGCGTCCGAGGACGTGCCGTCGAGCGCCAAGCAGGCGGTGAGCCCGACAGCCCGAGGCGGGGACGATCACCGGCGTCGTCTGGCGCGACTTCAAGCCCGGGCGGCGGCGAGCCGGGCGTCGTCGAGAAGCGGCGAGCGTCGGGATCCCCGGCGTCACGGTCACACCTGCTCAAGGACGGCGACAGACGGTCGGCTCGGCGCACGACCGCCGACGACGGCTCGTTCGCGTTCGAAGACGTCAGCGGAGGCGGCTACACCGCGCAGGTCGCGCCGGAGACGTTCCGGCAGCCGTGGAACGGCGTCGAGTGGCTCGGCCCGAAGCTCGATCACGCCGTCGATCATCATCGCGTTCCTCTGGACCGCCGTCGGGTTCGCGATGGTCATCATCGGCGCGGGTCTCTCGGCGATCCCGCGTGACGTGCTCGAGGCGGCGCGCACCGACGGCGCGAAGCGAGCTCCAGATCTTCCGCCGCGTGACGATCCCGCTGCTCATGCCGGTCCTGACGGTCGTCTTCGTGACGCAGATCATCGGCGTGCTGAAGGTCTTCGACATCATCTACGCGATCGCGCCGGGCTCGGTGCAGCAACGACGCGACGACGCTCGCCTTCGAGATGTGGACGCGGTCGTTCAGCGGCGAGAACAGCGTTCGGCTTCGGCGCCGCGATCGCCGCTTCCTGATGATCCTGTTCCTGCCCTTCCTCATCTACCAGGTGCGGTCGCAGAGGAGGAACGCCTGATGGCCGTCGCGGAGGTGCGCCAGCCCGCGCTGCGCGCCGACGCCGCGAGGATGAGCTTCGGGCAGCGCGTCGCGAGCGCTGCCTCTCCATCTCGTCCTCGCCGTCGTCGCGCTGCTCTGGATCCTGCCCGCGGCCGGCCTGTTCGTGACGTCGATCATCCCCGCCGAGATCTCGAACGCCGAGGGCTGGTGGAACGTCTTCTCAGCACCCGAGCGTGACGACGCTCGAGAACTACCGCGACATGTTCGACAACGAGCACGCTCGTCCACGCGCTGTGGGTGACGGCGCTGGTGACGATCGGCGCGACGATCCTGCCGATCCTGTTCGCGTCGCTCGCCGGCGTACGCGCTCGCGTGGATCGACTTCCCCGGCCGCGACTACCTGTTCCTGCTCGTCGTCGCGCTGATGGTCGTGCCGCTCCAGATGGCGCTGATCCCGATGTTCTCGCTCTACAACCAGCTGCACCTGTACGACACGATCCTCGGGCTGATCCTCTTCCACTCGGCGTTCGCGCTGCCGTTCTCGATCTTCCTGCTGCGCAACTTCTTCGTCGGGATCCCCAAGGACCTGATGGAGGCCGCGCGGATCGACGGCGCGTCGGAGTGGCGGCCTGTTCTTCAAGGTCGTCCTGCCGCTCGGCCTGCCCGCGATCGCCGCGCTCGCGATCTTCCAGGTGCTCTTCGTCTGGAACGACTTCCTGGTCGGGTTCACGCTCGCGCAGGACAACGCGCCGATCGCCGCGGCGCTCGCCGGGCAGCTGCGCCAGTTCGGCGTCGAACCTGACGTGATCGCGCCGGCGGCGTTCTTCTCGGCGATGATCCCGCTGACGGTCTTCGCGCTCTTCCAGCGCTACTTCGTCGCAGGGCCTGCTCGCCGGCTCGGTCAAGTAATGGACTGGCGGCGCGCTCGGTCGAGGTGATCCTCGCCGGGCAGGCCCCGTCGGGCGCCTACGTCGCCGCGCCGACGTTCGGGCCGTACCGCTACTCCTGGTTCCGCGACGGCGCCTTCATCGCGGACGCGATGTCGCGCGTCGGGCGAGGTCGAGAGCGCCGAGCGCTTCTTCGACTGGTGCGCGGGCGTCGTCCGCGCGCGGCCGGAGGGGCCGTGGGACGCCCGCTACAACCTCGACGGCACGCCCGACACGTCCGACTGGCCGCACCACCAGCTCGACGGGCTCGGGCTCTGGGTGTGGGCGCTGCGCGAGCACTGCGGCCGGCACGCGCGTCGCGTCGCGGTGGGAGGACGCCGCCGGCGCGACCGTCGCGCTACCTGCGCGAGCACTGGCGCGAGCCGTGCTTCGACTGGTGGGAGGAGCGCGAGGGCGTGCACGCGGCGACCGTCGGCTCGATCTGGGCAGCGACGGGGGACGAGGCCGCACGGGCCTTCGCGAGACGGTGTTACAAGGAGGAGCGGCTCGACGGCTCGCACGCATTCCTCGTCGCGCTCGGGCTGGCGTCCGCCGGAGCACCTCGACCGGATCGAGCGCGAGCTCGGATACCACCGGCACGCCGACGACGTCTACTACGGCGGCGGGCGGTGGATCATCCTCGCGGGCTTCACCGGCTGGGCGCGCGTCGTCCACGGCCGCGATCCGACGCCGCAGCTCGACGTGGATCGAGGCGCAGGCGACGCCTCGACGGGGAGCTCCCGGAGCAGGTGCCGCCGCTGCTGCACCCCGACCACTACGACCGGTGGACGGAGAAGTGGCACGCGCCGGCGCAGCCGCTGCTCTGGTCGCACGCGATGTACTTGACGCTGAGGTCGGTGGCGGCGGACATGAGCCGCATCGCCGTCGTCGGCTCCGGGCTCGCGGCCCTCGTCGCGTACGCCACGCTCCGCGCCGGCGGCGTCGCCACCGACGAGATCGTGGTGTACGGCGACACCGCCGATCCCGCGGCCGCGTGGCGCACGCGCGCCGCGGCGATCCGGCAGCGGCAGATGCGGTCCGAGTCCGACGGCCACCCGTTCCCGCGGACGTTCCCGGGGCTCGCGGTCGCGCGAGGCCGCGCGCACGCTCGACCCGACGCCGCTCCTCCTCTCGATCGCCGACCGCTACCGGCCGTCGGTGACGACGTTCCTCGACGCCGTCGACCGCGCGCGCGAGCGGTCGGGGTGGGACGCGAGCTTCGTGCCGCGGCGCGTCGTCGCTCGTGACGCTGCGTCACGACGGATTCCGGGTCGACGACCACGGCTCGTTCCGGCACGTGCTGCTCGCGCTCGGGCACCCGGGGCTCGCGTGGCCGGAGCGGCGCGCGATGAGCGCTACGTCCACGCGTACGAGCCGCACGCGTTCGCGCGCCGCGTCGCCGTCGTCGGCGCCGGGATGGCGGCGGCGACGGAGTGGCGCAACGCGCGCGCCGACGGTGCGGAGGTGATCTCGGTGCGCCGCCGCGAGCCTGTCCTGCGCCCGCTCAACCTGCCGCGCGCGTTCTTCACCAAGCGCGGCCTCGACGAGTACACGGCGCGGCGACCGCGCCGCGTTCCTGCAGGCCTTCTCGACGCCGTCCTACCCGCGCGAGCTCCACCTGGACGTCCCGGTCGCGCGCGAGGTCCCGGACGACGCCGAGCAGGTGGTCTGCGCGACCGGGTTCCTGCGCGGGTACGAGCACGACCCCGTGCTCGCGCGGCTCGTCGCCGACCACGACCTCGCGACGGACGCAGGCCGCATCGTCCTCGGACGACGACTCGACCGTTCCCGGCGCTGACCGACGACACGCGCACGCTCGCGCTCTCCGGCGTCCACGCGCAGTGGGCGTTCCCGGCGGCCGATACCCTCGCCGGCATGCGCTGGGTCGCGCACCGCTTCCTCCGCCGATGTCGTACACGCTGAGAGGACGGATCGAGAGCCGCGCTCGCGGCGGCCGCCCTGCCGCTCGCGGTCGCGGTCGCGTGGTCCGCCGTCGTGCGTGAGTGGTGGCCGCTCGAGCTCGCCGGGCTCATGCTCGCCGTCGGGCTCGCGCTCGACGTCGGCGCCTACCACCGCCTCCTCGCCTACCAGCCGGGCTGGGCTGCGCTGCCGCTCGGCGCGCTGGAGCTCGTCGTCGTGATGCTGCTCGCGCGCGCTCTCGAGATCCCCGCACCGCTCCAGCCGGCCGTCGCGTTCTTCGTGCTCGCGTGGCTGTGGGCGCAGGTGCTCGGGCACGCGGCGCTCCCGCTCGCGCGCCTCGAGTACGCCGAGGACGGCGGCGAGCTCGGCCGCGCCGGACGTCGCCGCTCGGCGTCGCCGTCGCGCTCGTGCTCGTGACGGCAGGCGGGGTGGCGTGGGTCACGCAGCCGCCGACCGTCCGGCTGCACGGCGTCGTCGAGGGCCCGCTCGTCCTCGACCACGCGCAGACGCTCGTCGGCGGCGTCGTCCGCGGCGGGATCGTGATCACCGCGGACGACGTGACGGTGCGGGACGTCGACCGTGATCGGAGGCGACAACGCGATCGAGGTACGCGAGGCGCACGACGTCCGGCTCGACCGCGTGCACGTCGTCGGGGGCGCGGGAGGACGGCATCAACGCGCGCCAGAGCGAGGTCCGAGTCACGCGACTGCGTCGTCGACGCGCCGCCCGGCACCCAGGGGATCGACCTTTCGTTCGCGATGGACGACGGGATGAGCTCCGTCGAGGGCTGCGTCGTCCACGGCGGCGACGTCGGGATCACGATGCACGTCGATGATGGGCGCGATCGAGGACAACGTCGTGGTGTCCGCCGCGTGGCACGGGATCGAGATGACGGAGATGTCGATGGGCCACGTGCGGAGCAACGAGGTGAGCCGCTCGGGCGATGCGTCGATCTACTGCGGCGACCATTCGGTCTGCCACGTCGAGGACAACCGCGTGGTCGGCGGGCGCGGCCCAGCCGTCCTCGCCTTCTACCACGCGGGCGCCCACGTCGAGCGGAACACGATCGTACGAACGCCGCCGCCGCGGCACTCGTCGGACTCGACGTTCGACGTCGACTGATGCCGCCGCGGTTTCAGCTCGTCGCGCGGACGGGCCATCCGAGCTTCCTCGACCTGCCGTGGGACGAGCCGCTCGAGGACTGGGACGTCGGACCGCCTCGTGGAGGTCGTCCGTGGCATCCACCGTCACGTGGTCCGCTTCGTCGAGTACGACGGGCGGCTGTACGCGCTCAAGGAGCTGCCGGCGCGACTCGCGCAGCGCGAGTGGACGCTCCTGCGCCGGCTGGCCGCCGAGAACCAGCCCGTGGTGGAGGTCGTCGGGCGTCGTGACGCGCCCGGAGCTCGAGGCGGTCCTGATCACGCGCCACCTCGAGTTCTCGCTCCCGTTCCGCACCTCTTCGAGAACCGCGCGATCAGCGACTTCCGCCAGGGAGTCATGAACGCGGGCGCCGAGCTGCTCGTCCGGCTGCACACGGCGGGCTTCTTCTGGGGCGACGCGTCTCTGTCGAACACGCTCTTCCGCCGCGACGCCGGCGGCCTCGCCGCTTACCTCGTCGACGCCGAGACGGGCGAGCTGCACACCGACCTCTCCGCCGGGTCAGCGGCTGTACGACCTCCAGATCCTCGAGGAGAACGTCGTCGGCGAGCTGCTCGACGTGGAGGCCGCGACCGGGATCGCGCTCCGAGTTCGATCCCGTGGGAGACCGCCACGGAGCTCGTCGAGCGATACGAGTCGCTGTGGACCGAGCTCACGCGCGACGAGCTCTTCGGCGCCGACGAGCGGTGGAAGGTCGACGAGCGCCTCCGACGCCTCAACGAGCTCGGGTTCGACGTCGAGGAGATCGAGCTGCTGTCGACGGACGAGCGGCTACCGGCTACGTCTCGCGCCGACGGTGGTCGAGCCGGGGCACCATCGCCGGCGGCTGCTTCATGCTGACCGGTCTCGACGTGCGAGGAGAACCAGGCCCGCCGCCTGCTCAACGACATCGCGAGCTTCAGGGTCGCGCTCGAGCGCAAGGAGGGACGCAAGTCCGCCGAGCCGGTCGCGGCCTACCGGTGGCTGCACGAGATCTTCGAGCCGACGGTCGCGGCCGTCCCGCACGAGCTGCGCGGCAAGCTCGAGCCGGCGGAGATCTTCCACGAGGTGCTGGAGCACCGGTGGTTCCTGTCGGAGACGCGCCGGCCGGAGGTCGAGACTCGAGGAGGCCGCGCGCGACTACGTCGTCAAGGAGCTTGCGCAGCGGCCCGACACGCGCGCGATTCTGCCCGCAGGGCCGCCGACGGCGGAGCCGACGGGCCAGAGTCAGTCGTAGATCGCCCGACCGGTCTCCTCGTCGAAGAAGTGCAGCCGCCGCGTGTCGACGGCGAGCTCGACGTGCTCCCGCTCGCGCGCCGCGCGTCGTCCGGTCGAGCCGCGCGATGAAGCGGCGCCGACCGCGGCGCGCCGCCTCCGCCTCGCGCCTCGACCGCCTCGTCGCCGAGCGCCTCCTTCACGTCCGTCCGTCAGCACGGGCTTCGCCGTCGACCGGGAAGTGGCCGTAGCACCTCCGACCCCATGTCCTCGCGGATGTCGAGCGTCGCCGTCGAACGTCCGCCCCTCGAGATCGCCGTCGGACGAAGGCAGCGTCGTCGATGTCCTCCGGGCGGATGCCGACGACCACGGCCGCCCTCGTACGCGCCGAGCGCCGGGCCGCGCCTCGAGCACCGCCGGCGGCACGCGCAGCTCGGCGGCGCCTCCGAACCGCACGCGAACCGACCCGTCCACGCGCACGAGCTCGCGCCTCGGCCACGTTCATCGCCGGCGAGCCGATGAACTCTGCCACGAAGAGGTTCACCGGGCGGTCGTAGACGCTCCTGCGGCGACGCGAGCTGCTGGAGGATGCCGTCGCTCATGACCGCGACGCGGTCGCCGAGCGTCATCGCCTCGGTCTGGTCGTGGGTCACGTACATCGTCGTCACCTCCAGGTCGCGCTGGATGCGCGTGATCTCGGCGCGCATCTCGCACGCGGAGCTTCGCGTCGAGGTTCGACAGCGGCTCGTCCATCAGGAACGCGCGCGGCTCGCGCACGATCGCGCGGCCCATCGCGACGCGCTGCCGCTGACCGCCCGAGAGCGTGCGCGGCTTCTTCCGCAGCACCTCCTCGAGCCCGAGCACCTTCGCGCGCGGCTCGACGCGGCGCTCGATCTCGGCCGCTGGGGACGCCGCGCATCTTGAGCCCGAAGCCGATGTTGTCGAACGCCGTCATGTGCGGGTAGAGCGCGTAGTTCTGGAAGACCATGGCGATGTCGCGGTCCTTCGGCGGCAGGTCGTTGACGAGCGTATCGCCGACGTGGATCGACCCCTCGGTGATCTCCTCGAGGCCGGCGACCATCCGCAGCGCCGTCGTCTTGCCGCAGCCCGACGGCCCGACGAGCACGACGAACTCGCCGTCCTCGATGCGCAGGTTGAGATCGTCGACGGCGAGCGTGCCGTCTCCGTACACCTTCGAGACGCTCTCGAGCGTGATCCCCGCTCATCCGGCAGCGGAACCTTATAACGCACGCACGCCGCGTCATCCGTTACGATCAGCACCTGGTGGAGGCACGAGCGGTGGCGCACGGGTCGCGTCGTCGGGGGCGGGATCTCCTCGAGAGCCGTCGCTTCCTCGCGGGCGCGCTCATCACGCCGGCCGTCGTCTTCATCGTCCTGCTCGTCGGCGATCCCGCTCGTGCTCGCGGTCTACCTCGCGTTCACCGACGCCACCTCCGGCTCGCTGAGCGGCAACTGGGTCGGCCTCCAGAACTTCACCGACGAGTGGAACAACGAGATCTTCCGCCGCGCCGCTCTGGAACACCGCGCTGTTCACGATCGTCTCGCAGGTCGTCGTGCTGCTCGGCGCCGGGATCCTGGCGCACGCGCTGATCCGCGACTTCCGCGGGGAAGTGGTTCCTCCGCTTCCTGATCCTGCTCCCGTGGGCGGCGCCGATCGCGCTCGGGACGATCGCCTTCCAGTGGATCCTCGACCCGACCTTCTCGATCGTGAACTGGACGCTCGTCCACACGCACACGCTCGGCGCGTTCTGCGACCTCTCGAACATCCAGAACTGCTCCGAGACGAGCCCGCCGAACTGGGTCGGCGACCCGACGCTCGCGAAGATCTCGATCATCTTCGTCCACTCCTGGCGGATCCTCCCGTTCGCGACGGTCATCTTCATCGCCGGCATCGCGTCGATCCCGCGTGAGGTCGACGACGCCGCCGCGGTCGACGGAGCGACCGGGCTGCGGAAGTTCTGGTACGTCAGCCTTCCGCTGCAGCTCCCGATCGCGATCGTCGCGCTGCTGTTCGGCATCGTCTTCACGGCGACCGACATGGCGGTCGCCTACGTGCTGACGCACGGCGGGCCGTTCAACTCGACGCAGATGGTCACGACGTGGGCGTTCACGACCGGCATCGAGTCCGGACGGCTCGGGGCCGGCGCCGCGATCTCGCTCTACCTGCTGCCGGTGCTCGCGGTCGTCGCGATCGGGATGCTGATCGCGGCACGACGGGCGGAGGTCGCGTGAGCGCGGTCGCGGAACGGGCCCCTCGGCCGCGGCCGCGGCCGCGGCCCCGCCGGAGCGCCCGCGCCTCGTTCCGCCGCAACGCGGTTCCCTGGCTGATCGTCGCTCCGTTCGCGATCGTGCTCGCGTTCCCGTTCTACTGGATGGTCATCACGACCTTCAAGAAGACGACGGAGCTCTACCAGCTCGACCGGGCGCCGTTCTGGTGGCACGACGGGCCTCACGGGCGAGAACGTGTCGAACCTCTTCCACCACACGCCGTACCCGACGTGGCTCGCGAACACGCGCGATCGTCGGCGTCGTCGTCGTGATCGTCACGCTCGTGCTGTCGCTGCCGGCCGGGTACGCGCTGGCGCGGCTCTCGGGCCGCTGGGGCCAGTCGATGGGCGTCGCGATCTTCCTCGTCTACCTGGTCCCGCCGACGCTCCTCTTCCTGCCGCTCTCGCGCGTCGTCGAGCGACCTCGGGCTGACGAACAGCATCGCGTCGCTGATGCTCGTCTACCCGTCGTTCACGGTGCCGTTCTCGACGTGGCTCCTGATGGGGTTCTTCAAGACGATCCCGCGCGAGCTGGAGGACGCGGCGCTCGTCGACGGCGCGTCGCGGCTCAAGGCGCTCACACGGATCGTCTTCCCGATCTCGCTCCCGGGGATCCTGACCGTCGTCATCTTCTCGTTCTCGCTCGTCGTGAACGAGTTCATCTACGCGATCACGTTCATCTCGTCGTCCGACAACCGCACGATCTCCGCCGGCGTCCCGACCGAGCTCATCCGCGGCGACCTCGTCCTCTGGGGCTCGATCATGGCGGCGATCCTCATCCCGAGCATCCCGCTCGCGATCCTCTACAACCTCTTCCTCGACAAGTTCATCGCCGGCTTCACGGGCGGCGCATTCCGCTGATCACCTGGTTCACGAACCCCTGACCCGACCCGAAAGGAGGGCCGATTGACAGAGCAACGGAAGGTCACGCGGAGGGAGCTCATCAAGAGGGCGGGCGTGGGCGCCGCCGCCCTCGGGTTGGGCGGCGCCGCCGGCGTCGACAGGGCACTCGGCTTCTACGGACCGCTGAAGTACAAGGGCCGGTGGCTGAAGAACGACCTCTCGATCCTCCAGTGGGTGCACTTCGTCCCGGACTACGACAAGTGGCTCGACAACACGTGGGCGAAGAACTGGGGCGAGAAGAACGACACCGAGGTCAAGATCGACCACATCAACAACACCGAGCTGGCGGCGCGCGCCGCGTCCGAGGTGGCGGCGCAGTCGGGCCACGACCTCTTCATGTTCCTCAACCCGCGCGCGGACCTCGAGGATCAGGTCCTGAACCACGCCGACATCGTCCAGGAGGTTCAGGGGAAGGTCGGCAAGATCGGCCAGCTCGGGAGGCTCTCGACCTACAACCCGAAGACGAAGAAGTGGCACGGGTTCTCGGACAACTTCGTCCCGGACCCGGTTGTCTGGCGCCGCGACCTCTGGAACGACGTCGGCGAGTCGCCCGCGACGTGGGATCACGTCCTGAAGGCGGCGCCGAAGCTCAGGCAGCGCGGGACGCCGATCGGCATCGGCATGTCGAACGAGCTCGACTCGGACATGGCGCTGATCGCGCTCCTGCAGTGCTTCGGCGGCTTCATCCAGAACCGCTCCGGCAAGGTCACGATCAACTCGAAGGGGACCGTCGAGGCGCTCAAGTTCATGCGGTCGCTCTACAAGACCGGGCATGACGAACGAGATCTTCGGCTGGAACCCGGCGTCGAACAACACCTACCTCTACTCCGGCAAGGCGTCGATGATCATGAACGCGATCTCGGCGACACGGACGCCGGAGGACCTCGGGCTCCCGTTCGCGAACGACCTCTGGATCTGGCCGATCCCGAAGGGGCCGCACGGCCGCCTCGGCCTCGAGCACGTGATGGGCGTCTACGTGATCTGGAAGTTCGCGAAGAACAAGGCCGGTGCGAAGCGGTACCTCGCCGACATGGCGATCAACTACCAGCAGCACTTCACGAACTCGAAGTTCTACAACTTCCCGACCTTCCCGGGCGCCGTCAAGAACATGCAGCGCCAGCTCGCCCAGGACAAGCACAAGCCGCTCGGCAAGTACACGATCCTCGGGAAGATCGCCCAGAAGTACACCGCGAACGTCGGGTACCCCGGCTACTCGAACGCCGCCGTCTCCGAGATCTTCAACACGTACCTGATCCCGCAGATGTTCGCGCAGGTCGCGCAGGAGAAGATGAGCCCGCAGGACGGGGCGAAGGCCGCGCAACGGCAGTTCAACTCGATCTACGCGAAGTGGAGGCAGGCGAAGAAGATCTAAGGAGGCGCATCGACGGCCGCGCAAAGACTGCGCGGACGACCGCTCGGTTCAGATGCGGAGGACGATCTTCGCGGCCGGGCTGCCGCTCGCCTGGCGGGCCCAGGCGGCGGCGAGCTCGTCGAGGGGGTACTCCTCGACCGGCAGGCTGATCCGGCCGTCGCGGGCGTGCTCGCACAGCTCGCGATAGCCGCGTTCGACCTCGTCCTGCGGCGTCGCGAAGAGGGAGTGCCCGAGGACGGTCGCGACCTTCCCGCGAACCCACCCCGACTCGAGCGTCGCCGTCGGCCCCGCCGACTGGCCGAGATGGACGATGCGCACGCCGCGCGCTGCTGCCGCGAGCGCCCTCGCGACCGGCTCGCCCCACAGCGCGTCGACGATCAGCGTCGACTCGGGGAGGTCGCCGCCGACGTCGACGACCTCGTCGGCCGCGTCGGGCACGGCGTCCGTACGTCGGGCCGCGCCGATCACGCGCCGCGCACCGAGCAGCTTCGCGCCCTGGAGCGCGGTGCTGCCGACAGTCCCGCTCGCGCCGAGGACGAGCACCACGTCGTCGTCTCGGACCGGCGCGCGCCACGAGACGGCAAGCCAGCCGGTGACGCCTGCGATTCCGCAGGCCGCGGCGGTCGCATCGTCGACGCCGTGCGGCACCTCGACGGCGCGCGCCTCGTCGACGAGGGCGCGCTCGGCTGCTGTCGCGTTGCCCCGGAACCACACACGCCTGCCGTCGAGGACGCCGACGCCCTCCGACCCGATCACGTACGGCGGATCCGGCGACCCGCCGTAGAAGCGGCCGGTGCCGGTCGAGATGTCGATCGGGTTGAGCGGCGCGACCGACACCTCGGCGACCGCACCGCCGGCCGGCGCCTCGACCTCGTCGATCTCCGGCGTTCCGCCGATCTGGTGCAACCGCGCCGCGCGCACTGTCATAGCCTACGACGGATGACCGCCTACCGGACGCCCGACGAACGTTTCGGCGACCTTCCAGGTTGGACGTTCGAGCCGCGCTACGTGGACCAGGACGGGCTGCGGATGCACTACGTCGACGAGGGACGCGGCGACCCCGTGCTGCTCCTGCACGGCGAGCCGACGTGGAGCTACCTCTACCGGAAGGTCATTCCGCCGCTCGTGTCTGCGGGCCTGCGATGCGTCGCGCCCGACTACTTCGGCTTCGGCCGGTCCGACAAGCCGACCGAGCGCGACTGGTACTCGTACGACTCGCACTACCGCTCCGTGGAGGTCTTCGCCGAAAGGCTCGATCTCCGCGACTGCACGCTCGTCGTCCAGGACTGGGGCGGCCCGATCGGGTTCCGGCTCGCCGTCGAGCATCCGGAGCGGATCGCGCGACTCGTCGTCCTGAACACGGGGATCGGCGCGCGCGCGCCGAACGACGAGTGGCTGCGGTTCCAGGCGCTCATGCGCCGTGTCGACACCGAGATCGTCCCGGGGCAGCTCGTCCGGATCTCGCTCGTCCAACCGGTGGGCGACGAGGTGATCGCCGCGTACGACGCGCCGTTCCCGGTCCCGGAGTCGAGGGTGGGCGTCGTGATGTTCCCGGAGCTCGTCGCGACCTCGTCGGAGCATCCGTCGGCGCCGGTCATGCTCGAGGTGCGCGAGCGGTTGCGGCGCTGGGAGCAGCCTGCGCTCGTCCTCTTCTCCGACTCCGACCCGATCTTCTCGCGCAGGGCCGCGGAGGCAATGGCGTCGCTGCTGCCGAACGCCGAGCTCGCCGATCCGCTCGAGGGCGCGGGCCACTTCCTGCAGGAAGACCGCGGCGAGGAGATCGCGAGACGCCTCATCCGCTTCGTCGCCGGCTGAGAACGCCCGCGCGGTTTCGGCGACGCCCAGACACGAGTTCGCGTTCGCGACGCTCTGCTTGACGTGTCGATGTAGTCGATGGCGTGCTTGCCCGCCTTCGTCGTGTCCCACTCGATCCTGAAGGTGTGTGAGGCGAGCGAGAAGCTGTCGACGGTGAGCCGATTACGGGATCGAGTCGCCTTCCTGGTAGACGGTACAGATCACCACGACGCCGGCGGGTAGCCTCACAGAGCGCTTCAGTCTGCTCACTCTCACTTTCCCACTCTTCCTCCCGGTCCCTCACCGGGTCCGGGAATTGCGCTGCTCCGCCGATCGGCTGACTTCCACCCACCGGCGCGACCGCCGAACGGGTCCGAAAGCACCCCAGCGTTGACTAAAGCCGAACCTGAGGTCGAGCTTTCGGGCGCTCGTCGTGCGCGCGTCGCCGTAGTACAGTCGGACGCGCGGTGCTCCGAGTCGTCGGTTCCGTCCTCGTCGCCGCGCTCCTCGCGCCGGGGACCGCATGGGGGAAGGAGCTCATCGGCACGGCGGGGCGCGACACGATCGTGGGGACGGCAGCGGCCGACTTCGTCAAGCCGCGGCCCGGAGCCGACACGGTGGCCGCGCGAGGGGGCAACGACCGCATCGCCTCGCCGGCCGACGGCGCGGTCGACCGAATCGGCTGCGGCGAGGGCCTCGACCTCGCGCTCGTCGAGCTCCTCGACAGGGTTGCGTCCGATTGCGAGACGCTCGCGCGACAGCTCTCGCGCGACCGGACGAGCGACTTCCTGGCACAGCACGAGACGCAGGTCGAGCCGCACAGCCTCGCCGTCGGGCGCACGATCGTCGCGGCGTTTCAGTCCGGGCGGTTCCAGGCGGGCGGCGGCGCGGCCGCGATCGGCTGGGCCGCCTCGGCCGACGCGGGCCGCACGTGGCGCTCCGGCACGCTACCGACGCAGTTCCCGGCGGTCAGCGACCCGGTCGTCGCTTACGACGCCGCCCACACGACCTGGCTGATCGCGTATGTCGCCGTCACGGGCACGTCGGTGGACGTCTACGTCTCTCGCTCGCGCGACGGCCGCGTGTGGCAGGCGCCGATCGCGGTCGCAGTCGCGCCGTCTCCGAGCGCGGACTACGACAAGGAGTGGATCGTGTGCGACAACGGCGTCGCGAGCAGGTTCCGCGGCCGCTGCTACGTCTCGTACCTCGACACGGGCAGCACGACGATCGTCACCCGCTCCTCGAGCGACGGCGGCCGCACCTGGGGCGCCCCGGTCGGCTCGCGCGCCGGCGTCGTGGACGGCTCGTTCGTCAACGGCGCGCTTTCGATCGTGCGCCCGAACGGCGACCTGCTGGTCCTCCACACGGTGTTCGCGCCGTTCGGGGGCGCGGGCGGCGACTGGGTCGCATCCGTGCGCTCGATCGACGGCGGAGCCACCTTCGCCCCGGCGGCGCGCGTCGCGTCGCTCGAGGCCGAGGACGTGCTCGGGATGCGCGCGCCGCCGCTCGTCACCGCGGCTGTCGACGCACGCGGGACCGTCCGCGTCGTCTGGGCCGACTGCCGCTTCCAGGAGGACTGCCGCTCGAACGACCTCGCGCTCACCACGTCGTCGAACGGGACGACGTGGACGCCCCCGCAGCTCGTCCCGGCAACCGTCTCGCCGCGTCGCACCGACGCGATGATCCCCGCCGTCGCCGTCGACGGGACGAACGTCGCGCTCGCCTACTACACCCTCCCGCAGCCGGACGGCTGCGCGCAGGCGGCGTGCCCGGGGCCCGACGCGTGGCTCGTCACGCAGCGCGCGGGCGTGTGGTCCGTCCCGCGACGACTGTCGCCCCAGGCGATGCCCTTCGCCTGGCTCGCCGACACCGGCCTCGGCGCGATGGTCGGCGACTACACATCCGTCTCGTGGGTCGCCGGCAAGCCGCTCGCCGTGGTCGCAATCGCGACGGAGCCCGAGAACGGGACGCTGCGAGAGGCGATCTTCGCGGCAGGACCGGCCTGACGGCTCGAACCGCTTACGAAATGCTTGCGCGCCCCGAACGCCGCCCGAACGGCGCGCGGGCACCCTGAGCGGTGCCGGGGTGGGTCGAATCCACGGGCCAGCCGCTCGTCTTCCCCGGTCGGAGGGGCCCGCCGTTGGCGGGCCCCTCTCGTTTCAATCGAGCACGGCCTCCCACGGCGCGAGCGTCCGCCCGTCGTGCTCCGACTCCTCGTCACTCATGTTGAGCGTGACGGTCGTCGGCCCGCGCCGGAACGCCCAGACGTCCTCGTGGCTCGGCAGCGTCTCGTACGGCTCGCGCGCGAAGGCGCGCCGGTGCGCGATCACCTCGCGCGCGAAGTTGAGCGGTGACTCGGGATCGGCGCGCTGGTCATCCACGTTCGCGGTCGCATCGAGAAGCGGAAGCCACGGGTCGCGCCACTCCTCGCCGCCGGGTGTCCACGGCATCGGCGTGCGACACCGGTCGCGAGGCGGGTCGGCGAGGTCGAGCACGCGGTCGGGCGGCACCTGGCCGTCGGTGAGGCCGAGCTCGTCGCCGTAGTAGAGGACCGGCGTCCCCCGGAGCGTCAGAAGCAGGAGCAGCGCGGCGCGCACCTTCCTCGGGTCGTCGCCGAGCCACCGTGTCGCGAGCCGCCCGGCGTCGTGGTTCGAGGCCGTCCATACCGGCCACGCGTCGGCGGGAATCAGCCGCTCCGTCTGCTCGACCACCTCGCGCAGCACCGGAGCCTCGAACGGCGCGTGGAGGAACGCGAAGTTGAAGCACAGGTCAAGCTCGTCGACCCCCGACCCGTAGTAGGTGGCCATCGTAGGGATGTCGCGCACGTACGTCTCGCCGAGCAGGATCGGCTTCGTGTCGTACTCGCCTGCGACCTCCTGCCACCGCTTGAAGATGTCGTGCGTCTCGACCTGGTTCATCGAACGGTCGTTCCAGGTACCGAGGCGCTGCACCCACTCCGGGTCGCCGGGGAGATACGGGCGGTTGTCACGCAGCTCGCGATCCTTCACGAGCGCGTGCGCGACGTCGACGCGGAAGCCCGCCACGCCGCGGTCGAACCAGAAGCGGAGAATCCGCTCGAACTCTGCGTGCACGTCGTCGTTCCACCAGTCGAGGTCAGGCTGTCCCGGCGAGAACTGCGCGAGGTACAGCCGCCCGGTCTCGGGGTCGGGCGTCCAGGCCGACTTCTTGGTGAAGATCGAGCGCCAGTTGTTCGGCTGCTCGTCGGCCCAGAGGTAGTACTCCGGCCGCTCCCGGAACCATGCGTGCTGATCCGACGTGTGGTTCGGCACGAGGTCGAGCAGGACGCGGATGTCCCGCCGGCGCGCCTCCTCGATCACCGCGAGCAGGTCGTCGGTCGTGCCGAGGTCCGGGTGGACGCCGTAGTAGTCGGAGACGTCGTAGCCCCAGTCCGCGTTCGGCGACGGGAACGTCGGGTTCAGCCAGATGCCGTCGACGCCGAGCCACTCCAGGTGGTCGAGCCGGTCGACGAGCCCACGCAGGTCGCCGATCCCGTCACCGTTCGAGTCGGCGAACGACCTCGTATAGATCTGGTAGAGAACCCCCTCGCGCCACCAGCTCACGGCGGCGAACCCTAGACGCTGCGTCGCGGCCGACGCGTTGGTTGGCCGTCTAGATGACGAAGGCGGCGAGGAGCAGCGCGAGCCCGGAGCCGACGAACACGACGCCGGGCGAGAGGGTCGGATCCTCCGGGTGCCGGCGCAGCGTCGACACGCCCGGCACGCGACCCCAGGCCGACTCGGTGATGCCGTAGTCCATCCGCCGCTCGAGGGCGGTGTTGCCACCGACCGCGGCCATCAGGAGGAGCAGCGTGCCGGTGACGAGGAGCGACACGCGGAGCCCGTCGACGAAGTGGCCGTGGCCTCGGAACGGCGCCTGGATGAGCGCGAACGCAAACGCGATTGCAAAGGGATCGCGATCCTCACGAGCAAACGTGCCAGCTCGCGCAGAACCCACACGTGTGGACGCTACTCGATGTCTGCGGCGGCGAGTCCGGCGCGTCGGGCATCCTGGTGAGCATGCGGCAACCCTGGATCGTCGACGTGCACTCTCACCTCGTCCCCACCGGAGACGACGGATCGCGCACGGTGGCGGAGGCGGTACGTCTTTGCCGGCAGGCCGCCGCGCACGGAACCCGCGTCCTGTACGTGACGCCGCACGTGCACCAGCGGTGGGACAGCTACCCGCTGACGTCGCAGCGCCTCGCCCTCTACGAGCGGTCGTTCCCGCTCGTGCGCCGCGCCTGCGCGACGTTCGGCCTCGACCTGCGCCGCGGCTTCGAGCTCTACCCCGGCGCGCTCGCGCCGACGGTCGACATCGCCGACTATGAGCTCTCCGGGTGCGGAGGCTGCCTCATCGAGTTCCCCGGCTACTGGACGGGCGAGCCCGAGCCGCTGCGCGCGGTCTGGCGCGAGGCCGTGCGCGCGGAGCGCGCGGGGCTCCTGCCGGTGCTCGCCCATCCGGAGCGGTGCGCGGAGGTCGTTGCGGATCCGCAGAGCGTCGCCGCCTTCCGCGGGCGCGGCTGGGTTCTCGCGCTCAATGCGATGAGCCTGGACGGGCGCCACGGCGCCGCCGCGGAGGCGACCGCGTGGGCGCTCGTCGACGCGGACGCGGCCGACCTCGTCGCCAGCGACGCCCACTCCGAGACGAGGCCGCCGGAGCTGGACTGGGCCTACGAGCTGGTCGCGGACCGCTACGGCGCCGCGGGTGCCCGCTCGCTCTTCGACGGGAGCGCGCTCGAACGGCGCGCGTCCGGCGAAGCCGCCGCCTGAGCGGGCGCCGCGGCGTGCCGCCGCGCGTCACTTGAGCGCGACGGTGCGGGTTGCCGAGCCGCCGAGGCTGCTCTTCACGGTGACGCTTCCGGGGCTCGTCGTTGCCGAGAGGGTCGCGGAGTACTTCCCGCCGCCGTTGTTCGCCAGCGGCCCGAGAAGCGCGCCGGTCGAGGTCGTGTAGGCCTTCAGCGTCGCGCTCGCGCTCGTGCTCGAGGCCTCGATCCGGAGCTGCTTCTTCGACGCGTCGTACTCGGCTCGCGTCACCGACACCTTGTCCGCGGTCACAGGCGGCGGCGCGGACGTCGCGGACGCATTGATCGTCAGCGTCGAACGCAGGCTGACCCCTCCATAGGTCGCCGTGACCGTCGCGGTGGTCGTGGCCGTCACGGGCTTCGTCGTCACGAGCGCGATGTTGCTCTGCGAGCCGGCCGGGATCGTGACGGTGGACGGGACGGTCGCGGCGGCGTTGCTGCTCGCGAGGGTGACGACCGCCCCGCCCGTCGGCGCCACGGCCGAGAGCTGGAGGTACGCCTGGACGCTCTGGCCTCCGTCAACCGCCGACGGCTGCAGCGACAGCGTCGTCAGCGTTGCCGTCGGCTGCGGCAGCGGCGCGGAGCCGACGATCGTGAACGGGGTGTCGGAGACGTCCGAGCTCGAGTTGCCGAAGACGTCCGTCGCCGTGATCTTCACGATCGCCGCTTTCGTCGAGACGTCCGGGACGGTGAAGGCCGAGATCGTCCCCGTGCCGCCGTCCGTCGCGAGAAGGTACGGGAAGGTCGCGCCGCCGTCGGCCGAGAGCCGGACCTCGATCCCTTTCAGGCCGTCGGGGTCGCGGATGACGTAGCTCACCCACCCGCTGGTGCTCCCTCCGTACCAGGTGATGTCGGTCGGCTCGCTCGGGTACGCGACGCGCACGTGCGGCGGGATCTGCGGCGCGGGGCGCGTCGTCACCGGGCCGGCGGTGCCGATTGCGACCTGACCCTGCGTGTCGGTCGCGGCGATGCGGACGATCCGGTCGGCCCACTGCATCGAGGCCGGCGGGGTCCACGTGTACGAGCGCACGTTGCCCGGCAGGTTCGAGACGACGGTGAACCCGTGACTGAGGCGGTCGGGGTCGAACGACTCGTCGGGGGTGCTGTTCAGGAGCGTCGGCGTCCGGTCCTGGAGCACGATGCTCTGGCTCGCGAGGTTGCCGGTCGCGCTCCACGTGAACGTGACGGGCGCGCCGCCGACGATCGTCCCCGTCTCCGGCCGGACGCTCGTCACGGTCGGCGCCGCCTCTGTCGCGGCCGCGGTCTCCGTTGAACCACCGCGGGTACTCGCCGACGGTCAACTGGCGCTGGTTCGAGCCGTCGACGTTCGAGACCCACACGCGGTAGACGTTCGACAGCGCCGGGTAGCGCACGAACGTCAGCTGCCGGCCGTCCGGGCTGAGGCTCGGCTGCGCTCCCGAGATCCCGGTGTCCACCTTTCCGGTCCCGTCGCCGTTCGCGATGAAGACGTGCCCGGTGGCGAGGTCCTTGTAGGTGATCTTGCCGTTGGCGTTCCAGCGCGGATCCTCCGCGTTGGTGACGATCGCCTTCGGCGTCCCGCCCGCGGTGGCCACCGTGCAGAGGTTCCCGTAGTTGTTGATGGGAGCAGTGGCGCAGCCGAAGAAGAGGATCGTCTGGCCGTCGGGCGAGAAGGACGGGTGCGCGCCGCCGTCGGTCGTCAGCTGCCGCTCGCCGGTCCCGTCGGCGTTCGCGACGTAGACCTGCGCAATGGCGAACAGGCTGTTCCCGTCGTAGCGGTCGTAGACGATCTTCGTCCCGTCGGCCGACGGGTCGACGGACACCGGCCCGAACGAGAACGGGTTGAACACGACCATCTGCGTGTCGCTCCCGTCGGCGCGCATCCGGTAGATCGCGCGGTAGTTCGTCGTATCGTGGTCCCGGAGGTCCTGGAACCAGATGTAGGAGCCGCCCGGCGCCGCGATCGGCCGGTACCCGTCGGAGAGGCAGACGTTGTTCGAACCGTCGGGATTCATCGTGCACGCGCCCCAGGCGGTGCTGCCTTGACCCGAGTAGGCGATGCGCAGCGGCCCTGCGGCGGCGAGCGCTGCTGGCGCGAGCGCGGCTGCAAGCGCGAGTGCGGCGACGACGACAACGAACGACTTCATGGCTCTCCCCCCTGACCGTGGCCTCAAGTGCAGGCGAAGAGTCGGCCCGAGCCGGTCCGAGCGGCAATCGGACATTGGTCCTAGGACGCGCGAGAGGCTAAGGCTTGATGCGGATCAGGCGCCCCGGACGGCATCCGGCGCCGCCCGGCTAATGCGCATCAAGCCTCTAGATCGACCAGGTGTCGCCCGAGCCGAGAAGGGTGGCGAGGTCGCCGATCCCCCTCGCGTTCTCGAGCTGCGCCCGCACGAGCGTGTCGTACGAGTCGCGCGGGACGTCGCGGAAGACTCCCAGCGGGACGACGCCGTGCGTGTCGTACGCGATCCGGCTCAGCGCGAATGCGGTCGCGAAATCGGTCTCGTCGTGGACGATCCCCGTCTCGCCGGCGGGCTGCCCGTGCTCGAGGTACAGCCGGTTCTCCTTCTCGTCACGCACGTACTCGAAGGCGCCGTCGTTGTAGATGTTGCAGTTCTGGAGGATCTCGACGAACGCGGCTCCCTCGTGGGCCGCCGCGCGCCGCAGCACCGACGTGAGCCCCTGCTTGTCGGTGTCGATCGCGCGGGCGACGAAGGTCGCTTCGGCGCCGAGCGCGAGCGAGAGCGGGTTGAACGGGTAGTCGACCGACCCCATCGGCGTCGACCCCGTCACCTTTCCCTGCTCCGAGGTCGGCGAGTACTGCCCCTTCGTGAGCCCGTAGATCCGGTTGTTGAACATCAGGATCTTGATGTTCACGTTGCGGCGCAGCGCGTGGATCAGATGGTTGCCCCCGATCGACATCGCGTCGCCGTCGCCCGTCACGACCCATACCGAGAGATCGGGCCGCGTCACCGCAAGGCCGGTGGCGATCGCCGGCGCGCGGCCGTGGATGGAGTGCATCCCGTAGGTCTGCATGTAGTACGGGAAACGCGCCGCGCAGCCGATGCCCGAGATGAAGACGATCTTCTCGCGCGGCAGCCCGAGCTCCGGCATGAACCCCTGAACGGCCGCGAGGATCGCGTAGTCGCCACAGCCCGGGCACCAGCGGACCTCCTGGTCGGACTTGAAGTCCTTCGCCTTGAGGACGGGCAGCTCCGTCACAACATCGCTCCGATGGCGTCTTCGATCTCGCTCGCGCGGAAGGGCTTGCCCGTTACGCGGTTGTAGCCGACCGCGTCCACCAGGAACTCCGATCGCACCAGGCGCAGGAGCTGGCCGAGGTTCATCTCGGGGATCAGGACGCGGTCGTACGAGCGCAGGACGTCGCCGAGGTTGCGCGGAAACGGGTTCAGGTAGCGCAGGTGCGCGTGCGCGACGCGCGCGCCGCGTTTCCGCACCCGCCGGACGCCGGCCTGCACCGGACCGTACGTGCCGCCCCACGAGAGGATCAGCAGGTCCGCGCCCTCGTCGTGGTCGACGCTTTGCTCGGGGATCGCCTTGGCGATCGCGGCCACCTTCTGCGCGCGCAGACGTGTCATCAGGTCGTGGTTGTCGGGGTCGTACGAGATGTTGCCGGTGACGTTCGCCTTCTCGAGCCCCCGATCCGGTGCTCGAGGCCCGGCGTGCCGGGGATCGCCCATGGCCGCGCGAGCGTCTCCGGATCGCGCGCGTAGGGCAGGAAGCCGTTGCCGTTCGCCCCCGCGGTCGCGAACTCGACCTCGATCCTCGGCAACGACTCGACGTCGGGCACGAGCCACGGCTCGGCGCCGTTCGCGAGGTATGCGTCCGAGAGCAGGTACACCGGCGTGCGGTAGGTGAGCGCGATCCGCGCCGCCTCGAGCGCCATGTAGAAGCAGTCGCCCGGCGTCGCGGGCGCGAGCACCGGCACGGGCGACTCGGAGTTGCGGCCGAACATCACCATCAGCAGGTCTCCCTGCTCGGGCTTCGTCGGCATCCCGGTCGAGGGACCGGCGCGCTGCACGTCGATGACAACGAGCGGGAGCTCGAGCGCGTTTGCGAGCCCGATCGTCTCCGCCTTCAGCACGACGCCGGGGCCGGCCGAGGTGGTGACGCCGAGCGAGCCGCCGAAGGCGGCTCCCAGGGCGGCGCCGGCGGCCGCGATCTCGTCCTCGGCCTGGAACGTGCGGACGCCGAATGCCTTGTGCTTCGCGAGCTCCTCCAGAATCGACGAGGCCGGAGTGATCGGATAGGCGCCCAGGAACAAGGGCAGCCCGGATTGCTTCGAGGCGGCGAGCAGGCCCCACGAGAGCGCCATGTTGCCGGTGATCTGCCGGTACAGGCCCGGCTTGAGCTCGGCAGGCCGCACCTCGTACTGCACGGAGAACCCCTCGGAGGTCTCGCCGAACGCGTACCCCGTCTGGATCGCCTTCACATTGGCCTCGGCGATCTCCGGCCGCTTGGCGAACTTCTTGCGCAGGTAGTCGATCGTCGGCTCCGTGTCGCGCCCGTAGAGCCACGACATCAGACCGAGCGCGAACATGTTCTTCGACCGCTCTGCCTCGCGAGAGGTCACGCCCTCGAAGTCCTTCAGCGCGCCGACGGTCATCCCCGTCAGCGGCACCGCGTGGACCTGATAGCCGTCGAGCGTCCCGTCCTCGAGGGGGTTCGACTCGTACGCGGCCTTCTGCAGGTTGCGCGGCGTGAACGCGTCGGTGTCGACGATGATCGTGCCGCCGCGCGGCAGATCGTGGAGGTTCGTCTTCAGCGCGGCGGGGTTCATCGCGACGAGCACGTCGGGCGCGTCCCCCGGCGTGAGGATGTCGTGGTCGGCGAAGTGGAGCTGGAAGCCCGAGACGCCGGGCAGTGAGCCGGCGGGCGCGCGGATCTCGGCCGGGAAGTCGGGGAAGGTCGAGAGGTCGTTCCCCTTCAGCGCCGTCTCCGAGGTGAACCGCCCGCCGGTGAGCTGCATGCCGTCGCCCGAGTCGCCCGCGAAGCGGATGACAACGGAGTCGAGGTGCTCGACCGGCTTGGCCACCGGGTCCGTTATAGCGCACCCTGCCCGTGTTGCAGTGCGGAAAATCCCGACTTTCGAGCGGGACGCGTCAGAGCCGCACGACGAACCAGCCGCCGACGTCGTCGCAGAGGACGACTCCCGGCCCCTCGTGCGCGTACGAGTAGACGGCGCGACCGTTGCGCGTCAGCTGGCGCCGGCCGTCGGGGCGGCGGACGACGCCGAACCGGCCGCTGAGGCCCGGCACGCGCGCCGTGACGGAAACGCCCTTCGGCACGTAGAGCGGCGGCCATGCCGCAGCGCACGCCCCGGTGCACCGGATCTGCCCGGGTTTCTCGTTGCTCCAGTAGTAGAGCGCCTGTCTGTTCGCGCTCGCGAGAACGGCCCCGAACCCGCGGGCCGTCATCTTCGTCGCCGGGTAGCGGGGGAGCGCAGCCGACGCCGACCCGGCGGTCAGGGCGACGACGAGCGCGAAGAGAGCGAGCCGCACCGTGCGACCCTCGCACGCGCACCGGGTCCGCGCAAGCCGCCCGGCGGCGAGGGCGCGGCGTGCGCGGCTCGAGCCGCGCACGCCTCGACGTCTCGACGTCGCCGTCCTAGGCCGTGACGAGCTCGCGCTCTGCGCGCAGCCAGTTCTCGAACGGGTCGCCGCCCGTCTCGAGCGCGATGTAGTACGCGCGCTCTGCGATCACCTCGTGCGTGGCGCCGGCCTCGGCCTTGCGCACGCGCGTGCGCCTCGGTGTCGGCGGCTTCTTTGCGATCTTCTTTGGAGCGTCCTTTTCCTTCGGCATCTTCGAACCCCTCCCGGATCTGCTCGCGTACAGGTACGCGGCTAGCTTCGCGGGACCGCGCGCGACTCCTCGCGCTCGACGCCGACGCGCAGCCCGGCGAACGTGTAGACGACGGCGTAGCCCACGAGCAGGAAGCCCGTGAGCGCGAGCAGGGCGGCCGCCATGCGCGGGCTCTCCTCCTCGAGCTGCGCCTTCACGACGCGAGCGACGGTATGCGGATGGAGCAGTGCGTCCCAGCTGTTGAAGCGGACGAAGCGGCCGATGTACACGCCGAGGCTCGCGAGCCCGAGCGCGGCGACGACGCACAGCCAGCCGGCAGCGTTCCCGAGGGAGCGACGGACGACGGCCTGCACGAGCAGGAGCGACGCGAACCCGACGAGGAGCGCCGTCCACGCGAACGCGGACAGCATCAGCGCGTCGTACCAGACGGGCGCGACCGCGTCCTCGTCGAGGTGGACGAAGTCCGTCAGGAGGTACGGCGCGTTCGGGAAGAAGAGCAGCCACAGCACGAGGATCACCGCCGTCGCGACGTCGACCCCGCGACGCGCCCGCGCATGCGCGACGAAGGCGAGTGCGAGCGGCACCCACGCGAGGATCAGGTTCCAGACGAGGAACCGGTAGAACGGATCGCCGGTGTGACGGATGCGGTACTCGACCATCGCCACGCAGAGGACGGAGGCGAGGGCGAGCGCGACCACAGCGGGAGCTCGGCGACGGGACATCGGCCTCAGAGCTTGCGCGCGAGCAGGAAGCAGTGCGCCCGCCGCGCGATCCCTTCACCCCGCTCGACCTGCGGACGCAGCTTCGCGGTCAGCCGCTCGATCTCTTCGGGCGTCAGGTTCGCCGCCAGCGTCTCGCCGAACGTCGGCAGGAGTGGGTTCGGCGACGACCTGAGGAGGAGATCCCAGTCGCGAGTCCCCCAGAAGGGCTCGGTCTTCAACTGTGCGTGAAGCTCGATCCGGACCTCGCGGAAGCCGGCCTCCTCCGCATGCGCGAACAGGTCGCGCTCGTCGAAGTCCTTCATCGCGGCGTTCACGCCGTCGGCCTCCTCCCGCGACCACAGCCGCCCGATCAGGTCCTCGACGCCGGTGACGTCGGCGAACCCCATCGTCCGACGCCGCTCGTCCAGGCCGAAGCGGTTGATCGGCTCGAAGATCGAGAGCCGGCCACCGGGGCGAAGCACGCGAAACAGCTCCTCGAAGGCGCGACGCTTGTCGTCGACGTAGATCAGCACCGAGCGGAGCGTCACGACGTCGGCCTCTACGTCGCCGAGGTCGGTGGCGCTCGCGAGGTGGTACTGCGCTCGGTCGCCCGCAACGGCGCGGCAGTCGTCGAGGCAGGCCGCGGAGATGTCGCTGAACACGACGTCGGCCCCGCGCTCCAGGGCGCCGAGGCCGACGAGGCCGTCCCCGCACCCGACGTCGAGAACGACGTCGCCCGGTCCGACGGCCGCGTCCTCGAGGAGTTTGCCGCGCACCGGCGCAAGCGCCTCGAGCACCTTCCGCCGCGCCTCCGGTGACCCGCCCGTGCGACGCACGCGCAGCCACTCCGCCCAGACGTCCGTCCGCGCCACCGCGCCAGTCTAGGATCCGTCCCGTGACCAGGCTGCCGCCCGAGACCCGGATGGGCGCCGTCCACCTGACCGTGTCGGACCTCGACCGGTCGCTCGCCTACTACGGCGACGCCATCGGGCTGCGTGTGCTCTCGCGCGAGAACGGCCGCGCGTCGCTCGGCGCCGACACGGAGCTGCTCGTGCTCTACGAGGAGCCCGGCGCCAGGCCCTCCCACGGCCATACGGGGCTCTTCCACTTCGCGCTGCTCGTCCCCGAGCGGCGCGCGCTCGCCGCCTGGCTGGCGCACGCGGCGCGCGACCGGGTCGAGCTCACCGGCCTCTCGGATCACGACGTCAGCGAGGCGCTCTACCTCCGCGACCCCGACCACCACGGGATCGAGATCTATGCCGACCGGCCACGCGAGCGGTGGGAAGGCGAGGTCGGCGAGCGGCTGACGACACTGCCGCTCGACGTCGACAACCTCCTCGGGGAGCTGGACCACCCGGAGTCGGAGCCGTTCGCCGGTCTCCCTGAGGGAACGCGGATGGGCCACGTCCATCTTCGCGTCTCGTCGATCCCGGAGACGGTCGTGTTCTACCGCGACACGCTCGGCTTCGACGTGATGGCGTCGCTCGGCGCGCAGGCGGCCTTCCTCGCCGCCGGCGGCTACCACCATCACGTCGGCGCGAACGTCTGGGAGAGCGCGGGCGCGCCGCCGCCTCCTGCGGGGTTCGCGGCGCTGCGCCAGGCCACGATCCTGCTGCCGTCCGCCGACGAGCGGGACGCGCTCGCGGAGCGCGTGGGTGGGGACGTCGTGCGGGACCCTTCGGGGAACACGCTCTTTCTCGACGCTGCCTGACCTGCGGCGCCCGCTGAGCCCCCGTTCTAGGCTTCGGTGCACACGACGAGGCAGGGGAGGCAGGCATGTTCGCGAGGGTCAGCGTCTACGAGCTTCCGGAGGAGCGGATGGACGACGCGGTGAAGCGGTTCCGGAAAGCGCTGGAAGAGATCAGCCAGTTCGAGGGCTTCGAGGACGGCTACTTCATGGTCTCTCCCGAAAGCGGCCGGGCCAACGCGACGACGGTGTGGACGACGCGCGCGGCGATGGCCGCGAGCCGCGTCACGGCAAGCCGCCTCCGCAGCGAGGCCGCGCGATCGGTCGACGGCGCCGTCGTCAGCGCGATCGAATACGAGGTCGCGGTGCACGCGCGCGACGCGCGCGACGCCGTGACGGGTTAGGGCAGGACGGGCGGCGGCGGCGTCGGGTCGGGCCGCGGGAAGGTCGCCCACCCGCGGTCGGCGAGCGTTGCGAGGCTGCTGGCCTTCACGCCGTCGTACGAGATGGTCAAGAGCGAGTCGCCGACGACCACCGAGCGCGTGATCTGCGAGCCGTACGCCTGCACGGCATCGTGATGGATCCAGCCGACGCGGTCGATCCCGACGCCGCGACCGACGCGGAACGCCGCGGCGTCCTGCACGAACGGGACGACGACGAGGCCCGTCCGCGGCCAGAAGAGGAACGCGTGGTGGTCGGCCTCGGCCTCGGACCAGCCGCGGCCGAGCACGAACTCCGCGAGCCTCGCCGGCCGGCGGAGATCCGAGACGTCGAAGAGCGAGAGCTGCGTCCCCTCCACCGGACCACTCGCCCCCGCGTTCCGGCCGACGCCGAGCAGGAGGCCGTCGCCGATCGGGTGGAGATACGACGAGTAGCCGGGGACCCTCAGCTCGCCGAGCAGGCGCGGGCGCTCGGCGTCGGCGAGGTCGAGTGTGTGCAGCGGATCGAACTGGCGGAACGTGACGACGAAGCCGACGTCGCCGACGAAGCGGACGGCGTAGACCGGCTCTCCCCTGCCGATGTCGCCCACGGACCCGACCTGCACGAGCGACCCCTCCGCCGATCTCAGCGTGTGCACCGCTGACGCGGCCTCGGCGGACGCGCCCCACCATGCGGGCTCGTCCGAGCTGACGACGCGAAGCACGCCCTTGTACTCCGACAGCGACCACTGGTTGAGGAGGTAGCCGCTCACGCTGCCGCTGCCGCGGTAGCGCGTGTGCGCCGAGCTCGAGATGTCGAACTTGTGGAGCTCGGTCGTGACCCCCCGCGGCGCCACCCTCGGAGCGGCCTCGGTCGGCCGCGCGACCCAGCGCTCGCTCGCGACGTAGAGGCTCTTCGGCGACGCGTACACGATCTTCCCGTCGGTCATCGTCGCGAGCGAGTCGACCGGCTCGAGCCCCCTCGCGAGGTCGAGCGTCAGCACGGTCAGCATCCCGAGGCCCGAGAACGCGCGCGGTCTCAGCACGTGGCGGCACTGGACGAGCGGCCGCGGAGCGCTCGCCGCGGCGCCGGGCTGCGAGACACGATAGGTCGGAAGCCACTTCGAGAGTGGCGACGACGCGACGACGGCCCGGTTCCGCTCGCGCGCCGCCGCGAGGTCGTCGGGCGGCGCGGCGCCCGGCGGGCGGTCGAACGGCAGCGCGTCGGGCATCCGGGAGGAGACGACGAGCCGAACCGTCGACCCGACGAGCCGCGCGGCGAGGTACGAGCCGTCGAGGCTCATCGTGCGGACGACGCGGAGCGCAGACGGATCCGACACGTCCACCTCGGTCATCGTCGACGACCCCGGCGACGCGACGTTCGAGCCGGCGACGGACGCGGCCGCGACGGACGCCGTCGCCCCCGGGAGCGGCACGACCCACCCACCGCCGCGCGAGATGACGAGCAGCCGGCGGCCGTGGAGGAGCAGCTCGTTGCTCCACCCCGCGTCGAGCTTCAGCGAGTCGAGGAGCCGCGGTCGCGGCGCGACGTCGACGCTCCGCAGAGTGCCGCCGGAGGCGACGAAGAGCGTGACGCCGTCGGTCTTCACGAGGTCCGGCTCGTCGACCCCCTCCTCCTGCACGTTCGTGGTCGAGTAGTCGACGCCGGCGACACCGCTGGTCGCGCCTGCTGCGGCCGCGACAGCGGTCGCCGACCCCGTCGCCGTCGTGACGGTCGGCGTGACGGGCGCGCCCGCGAAGCCCCACGGGCCGACGAGCGGCGACGCGCGCGCCTTCGCGTAGTCGAGGAGCTCGGAGCACGAGCGGAACTGGACGAGCGGCGGCGTCCGCTTGGCGGAGCTGTCGGCGGTCGCGGCCGGTGCCGCGGCCGCGACGGCGAGCGCTGCGACGAGCGCGATCCGGCGAGCGACCCCCACGACGCCACTGTACGCCCGGGCCGTCCGCCCTCACAAGGGCCGGACGGGCTCCGGCACCTCCGGCTCGACGCCTGGCGGAACGTCGATCGCAGCCTCCCGGCGAAGCGGAACCTCACGGAGGAGCCAGCTGAGGCCGAAGGCGACGACGGACACGGCGGCGGCGACGATGAACACCGGGCGAAGGGCGGCCGCGAACCCGTCCTCGAACGCGGAGCGGACAGGCGCCGGGAGCGCGTGGATCGCCGCGGGCTCGTTGCTCGTGGGAAGCCTCGCGTTCCGGGGCAGGCGCGACGCGAGCTCGACGGTCAGCCGGTTCGCGAAGATCGCGCCGAACAGCGCGACCCCGATCGAGCCGCCGATCTGGCGGAACAGCGTCGAGCCGGAGGTGGCGACGCCCATGTCTCGCGGATCGACGGCGTTCTGCACGGCGAGCACGAGCACCTGCATCACCATTCCCAGGCCGAGCCCGACGACCATCGCGAACGCCATCGCGACCCAGGTGCTCGTGTCGGCCTGGAGGAGCGAGAGCAGGAACAGGCCGAGCGCCGTGACGGCCGTGCCCACGATCGGGAACACGCGATAGCGACCGCGCCGCGAGATCAGATGCCCGCTCGCGACGGACGTCAGGAGCACGCCCGCCATCAGCGGGACCAGCTGCAGCCCGGACGTCGTCGGGGACGACCCCTTCGTGATCTGCAGGTAGAGCGGCAGGTAGACGATCGCGCCGAAGAGGGCGAAGCCGACGATGAAGCCGATCGCGCTCGCGACTGCGAACGTGTGGTTGCGGAAGAGCGAGAGCGGCAGGATCGGCTCGCGCGCACGCCGCTCGGCGAGCACGAAGGCCGGCACGAGAAGCACGCTCGCGACCATCAGCACCACGATCTGCGGCGACCGCCACGCCCATGTCGTCCCGCCCAGGCTCGTGAAGAGGACGATCGAGGAGAGCGAAGCCGCGAGCAGGGCGGCACCGAGGTAGTCGATCTCGTGCCGCTTCTTCTCGGCGCGCGCGCGGAAAGCGACGGCAATCACCGCGAACGCGGCGATGCCGATCGGCAGGTTGATGTAGAAGATCCAGCGCCACGTCAGGTGGTCGACGAAGAAGCCGCCGAGGAGCGGCCCGATGACCGTCGAGACGCCGAACACGCCGCCGAAGTACCCCTGGTACCGGCCGCGCTCGCGCGGCGGGATGATGTCGCCGACGACGGCGAGCGTCACGACCATCAGACCGCCCGCGCCGAGGCCCTGGAGCGCACGGAACGCGATCAGCTCGCCCATGTTCTGAGCCAGTCCGCACAGCGCCGACCCGACGAGGAAGATCGCGATCGCCGTCTGCAGGACCTTCTTCCGGCCGTAGAGGTCTCCGAGCTTCCCGTAGAGCGGCCCGACCACCGTCGCGGCGAGCAGGTACGCCGTCACGACCCACGACAGGTGCTCGAGCCCGCCGAGGTCGCCGACGATCGTTGGCAGCGCCGTCGACACGATCGTCTGGTCGAGCGACGCGAGGAGGAGCACGAGCATGAGCGCCGCGAAGATCAGTCGGACACGCGGCCGCTCCGTGGGCTCGGTCGGCGGCACGCGTCCCAGGATAGGCAGTCAGGCGCGTGAGCCAGCGAGCGCCCACACGACGTACGCGAGCCACGGGACGCCGATCACGTCCGTCTGCAGGCCGAGCACGAGGACGGCGACGAGCGACGCGGCGATCCACGGCGATCGCGGCAGCACCCGCAGCACGAGCGCGACCGACCACGCGAGGAAGACGAGCGCCCCGAGGAGCCCGATCTCGACGCCGAGCTCGGTGTAGGTCGACTCGCCGGCCTTGATCTCGACGTCGGTCCTGAACGCGGTGACGCCCGCGTTGCCGGGACCGTATCCCTGCGGGTGGCGGAGGACTGTCTCGACGCCGTCGCGGACGTTGCGCCAGTGGCTCTCCGTGCTCGCGTCGGTCGCGCCGCTCGTGGCGGCGCCCTCCTTCGCGGCGTTCGCGCGCTGGAGCTGCAGCTCGCGCGGCGTGAACGTCGTCCGAGGGCCGATGTCCGGGTAGACCGCGACGAAGAGCGACCCGACGACCACGACCGCGACCGCGGCGGCGACCGTTGCGACGCTGCGCGACGCCCACGCAAGCACGAGGAGACCGGCCGCAAGCGCGAGCAGCGCCGAGCGCGTGTGCGTCCACAGCAGCCCGGCGGCGAGGAGCGCCGAGGCGCCGACCCACGCCAGAGCAACCCGGTCGCGAGCGGCTGCCGCGCGGCGCCACGTCCAGAGGAGGAGCAGCGCGACGACGAGCAGGTACGACGACGCGAGCGGGGACAGGAACGTCGAAACGAGACGCCTCAGCGGCCGCTCGTCGCCCGTGTTGTAGACGAAGTTCTCCGGGAGCCCCGAGAGCCCGCGGTAGACGAGCCCGAGCTGCTCGCGGTACCAGCCGGGGGCGCCGGAGTCGCGCCACCACTGGAGCGGGACGGCATAGGCGTCGAGCAGGCCGGCACCGGCGACCGCGGCCGCCGTCCCCACGATGAGGAGCGCGACGCGGCGGAGCTCCTCTGCCGTGAGAGCGAGGCCGCGGCCGAGGAAGTAGGCCGCGACGATCACGCCGTCGTGGCGGACGCCGTAGAGGACACCCTTCGCGGTCGCGCCGCCGCCGAGCCATCCCGGGGGGACGAGCGCGTAGACGACGACCAGAGCGCCGAACGCAAGCGCGAGCCAATCGCACCACGTCGCCGTGAACGGCAGCCCGCGGCGCGCGCGCACGACGAGCACGAGCGCGACCAGAAGGACGACCTCCTTCCACGCCGAGACCACGTCGAGCGCGACGCCGCGGACGCCGAGCTCCCAGAGCTCGGCCATCACCAGGTTGTGGAGCGCGAGCCCCGGGACGAGGACGTACAGCGCCCAGACGGGCCGTCTCACGCGCGCCCCTCGCCGGCACCGCCTCCCGCCCGGCGGAGCCGGGCTCCGGCGGCGCCTGACGTCGCTCGCGGCACGGTGCTCTCCGGGCCCGTATGACCAATACTGTCCCCTCCGGCCCCGCACCGCGAGCGACGCCCGAGCGACGCGCGGACGTCGCAGGGTGACAAAGCTCGTCTCACGTGCGCGGCCCGACGGCGACGAGCGTCAGACCGCTGTTCACGACGCGCACGGGGTAGGGGAAGAGCGCGGCGAGGTCGGCAGGGCCGAGCGGGTCGAGCACGTCGTCGAAGCCGCGGGCGCGCAGGAGCCGGTCGCGCACGGCGCCGGCGGGGAGCCAGTGCGCGAACGGCAGCAGCGTGTGCGGGTCGACCGGGAACCACCGGTTCGGCGTCGTGACGAACACGCGCCGCGCGACGCGGCACAGCTCGCGGGCGAACGCGCGCTGCGCCTCGCGACCGCCGGCGACGTGCTCGACGACGGCGTTCGAGAAGCCGAGGTCGAACTCGCCGTCGCCGAACGGAAGCGCGCGGCCGTCGGCCTGAACGACGCGGACCCGCGGGAACGCGGCGGCGAACCGGTCGAGGCCGGTCGGCCCGACGGCCGTGATGCGCTCGGGCCACGGGTAGAGCGCCTCGAAGAAGTTGTCCGTCGAGCCCGACCCGAACGGCGCGTCGGTCACGCCCACGTCGACGACCGTCGTCCCGGCCTCCGGCTCCATCAGCTCCATGAAGAGCCGGAGCTTCCGCTCGCGGCTGCGCAACGAGACGCGGGAGGCAACGCGGCGCAGCATTCGCAGGAGCGTAACCACGGCAGTAGCCGGCTTCGCGATCCCCCGGAAGCCGGCTCGCGCGCAGCGCGGCGCACGGCGTGTCGGCTACGACGCGCCGGCAGCCACCATCGCCTGCTGCTTCCGTGCGAGCGCAACCACCGTCGACCGATCGACCGTGCTCGCAAGGCCGCCACCGGACACCGTCGAGATCACCGAACCGGTGCGCCTGTCGTAGTCGCGATCACCATTGGATGCCGCGGTCTGCTGTGCGTTCGACACGTACGTCGCCGTGCGCTGCAGGCGGTTGATCTCCGCGCCGTTGCTCCGCGAGCAGCGCGAGCTGCCCCTCGGAAAGCACCGCCGTCCGGGCTGCCATCCCCGAGCACTATTCCCCACCCGCGGTGCCGCAGAGCGCCGGAGCGACCAGAGAGTCTTCTATCCCCGACGGGCTTGATGCGCATTAGCCGGGGCGCCGGATGCCGTCCCGGGCGCCTCGTCCGCATCAAGCCTCTAGCCCGTGATCGGCTGCCCCGCTCCGATCAGTGGATGCGCCGGAACCGCGTGCCTGACGACCCGGCCGGTGCCGAGCTCGACGACCGCGGCCTTCGTGTTCTTGCCGAAGAACGTGACGAACGCGCGCGGGCCGTAGACGAAGACGTCGCCGACCGAGCCGGTCGTGAACAGGTCGACGAACGTGCCGGAAGGCTTCCACATCCGAAGCCCAGGCATGCCGGCGCGGCGCGTGAAGATCATCCCGCCTCCGACGCGGAACCACGGCGAGCTGCGGTCGAGCAGACGGCTCGACCAGTCCTTCGTGTCGACCACGCGCAGGAACGTTGCTCCCGGGCTACCGAAGCTGTAGCCGGAGACGACGATGCGGCCGTCCGGCAGCGCCTCCGCCGTGCGCACCGCGCCCGAGCCGTTCTTCGCGATCGCTGCGAGCAGGCGGGACGGTGCGTACTCCACTGCCATCGAGCGCAGGTCGACCGCGGCGGCGGGCTCGTTCGCACCGAACACGTAGGCACGGGTTCCCGACGGCGCGAGCGTGAGGGCGGGCCGCTGCATGGTCGAGCGTCGGTCGGCGCCGGTGCCACTGACGACGAATCCGGCGGTGATGCGGTCGAGCACGACCGTCCTCACCCGCGGCCTCTGGTCGGCGAATGCGAGCGTGACCGGCCCGATGCGATCCGCGGTTTCGAGGAGGAGCGCGACGCCGTTTTCGCTGCGCACGCCCGCGACGACGTTTCCGGGAGCGTCGGCCTTACCGACCACCGTCCGCGTGTCCGGATCGATCGAGTAGACCATTGTCCCGTCCGTGCCCGAAACGACCGCGAGCACGCGGCCACGCACCCACGCGGTCGCAACGACGCGCCCGCGCTCGCCATGCAACCTCAACGTCCCCTCGATCTGGCCGCTCTCGAGGTCGACGAAGCGAAGCGAGGCCGGCTGTCCGCTCGTCTTGCGCCATCCGGCCGCGCCGACGAACCGCATGCGGTCCGGGCTGAGGCTCCAGGCCTGCGCGAAGTGGCCGACGTCGATCGCGCGGCCGGACGGGACGAGTCGAACGGGATCGTACGGCACGAGCAGATTCAGCTGGGCGCCGTAGCGGAGCGCGTACAGGTTGGCGACCTTCGCGCTCGCGGTCGAACCGCCCGCTAGCGCGGCGAGGACGACGGCGAGTGCCAGCGTCCGGAGCATCGGTGCCATGAATCGTAGTACACGCCACGCGCCGCCGCGGTTCGCGTTACGCCGCAGCGGCGCTCGTATGAGCCGAGATCGAGGACGGCTTCGGAGTGTCCTCGTCGAACGCTCGCGCAGCCCGCCGCGTCACCGCGCCGGCAACCGCCGGTGGTACACGCATCCCCGGAGCATCTTCGAGCCGAGGGACCTGATCGGGCCGCACCGATCGGTGCCGGCCGCGGGGCGGGATCCGGCGGCGTGGTAATGATCGGCGGGTGATCGAGGCGGAGCTCAGACCGCGCGGCCCGTACTCCCTGCGGCTCTCGGGGCGGCTCGGAAGCGACGCGACGCGCGTCGTCTCCGACGGCACCTACCGCACGACGATCGCCGTCGAGGGGCGGCTCGAGCGCGCCTATGCATGGCAGCGCGTCGACGGGTCGATCCTCGTTCGCGCGGACGGCCAGGCCGGCGTCGACCACGTGCGGTTCGCTCTCGGGCTCGACGACGACCACTCCGAGTTCCTCCGGCGATTCGCCGGCGACCCGCTCCTCGGCGAAGCGGTGAGGCGCCTCCGCGGCCTGCGGCCGCTGAGGACCGCCACGGTCGCGCAGGCGCTCCTGCGTGCCGTCGCAGGGCAGCTCATCCTCGGGCGGACGGCGCGCGAGCACGAGCGGCGTGTCATCCGCGCCGCGACGCTCGCCCGCGACGGCCTCCACGCCGCGCCTACCTGCGCCGACCTGGCGCGATTCTCGACGGCCGAGCTGCGCGAGGCGGGTCTCGGCGCACGGAGGGCGGCAACGCTCGTCCGGGTCTGCCGCGCGATCGACCTCGAGGCGCTCCGCGGCCTCCCGTCCGATGCCGTCGCGCGCCGGCTCGAGCGCGAGCGTGGGCTCGGGCCGTGGTCGATCGGCGTCGTGTTCCTCGAGGGCCTCGGCCGCTTCGACCGCGGGCTCGCCCGCGACCTCGGCCTCGTCAAGCTGCTCTCGGCGCTCCGCGGCCGGTGGGTCGAGGCCGAGGAGACCGACGAGCTCCTCCGCCCCTACGGCGAGTGGTCCGGGCTCGCGAGCGTCTACCTCCTGGCGGGATACCGCGCCGGGATCGTACGCTTGCCCCATGCGGATCGCGATCCTCGGCACCGGCAAGATCGGCGAGTCCCTCCTCGCCGGGCTGCATAGCTCGGGCTGGAACGACGTCGTCGTCACGACGCGCCGTCCGGCGCGGGCGGAGGAGCTCGCCGCGCGGTACGGGGTCGAGGCGACGACGGCGAACGTCGAGGCCGTGCGCGGCGCCGACGTCGTCGTCATCGCGGTGAAGCCGCAGGACATCGACGCGCTGCTCGTCGAGGTCGGCTCGGCGCTCTCGCCCGAGCAGACGGTGCTGTCGGTCGCCGCCGCGATCCCGACGGGCGTGATCGAGCGTCACGTCGCCGCGCTGGTGCCCGTCGTCCGCGCGATGCCGAACGCCCCCTCGACCGTCCACGAGGGCATCGCGGGGATCTGCGCAGGCGCGCATGCGGGGCCCGAGCATCTCGACCGCGCGGCCGAGATCCTGCGTGCGGTCGGCGCCGTCGTCCAGGTCCCGGAGCCGTTGATGGACGCGGTGACCGCCGTGTCGGGCTCGGGCCCCGCCTACTTCGCGCTGCTCGCGGAGGCGATGATCGAGGCCGGGATCCTGCTCGGCCTCTCGCGGGAGACCTCGACCGACCTCGTCGTGCAGACGATGCTCGGGACGGCGAAGCTCCTGCGCGACGAGAAGATGCACCCGGTCGAGCTGCGGGAGGCGGTGACGTCGCCGGGCGGGACGACGACGCGCGCGATCCGCGAGCTCGAGCAGGCGGGTGTCCGCGCCGCGTTCCTGAACGCGATCACCGCGGCGATGGAGCGGTCGAAGGAACTCGCACGCGGCCATGGCTGAGGCCGTCCTGTATGTCGCGCCCGACCCGGCGGAGACCGTCGCGACGCTGCTCGCGGAGGCCGCGGGACGCGGTGGCTCCATCGTCATGACCGGCGGGCGATCACCCGCACGCGCGTACGAGCGCGCCGCGCAGCTCGAGCCCGACTGGAGTCGCGTCCAGCTGTGGTGGGGCGACGAGCGGTGCGTCCCTCCCGAGCACGAGCACTCGAACTTCCGGCTCGTGAAGGAGACCCTGCTCGACCGTCTGGACAAGGAGCCGGACGTCCACCGGATTCGCGGGGAGCTGCAGCCGGCCGACGCGGCGGGGGAGTACGACAGCGCGCTCGACGGAGTGACGCTCGACCTCCTGCTCCTCGGGCTCGGCCCCGACGGGCACGTCGCATCGCTCTTTCCCAGGTCGCCGCAGCTCCTCGTAACGAACAGGATCGTCACGAGCGGGCCCGCCGGGCTCGAGCCGTTCGTCGACCGCGTGACGCTGACGCTCCCGGCGCTCGCCGCCGCACGCCGGATCGTGCTCCTCGTGACGGGCGAGGAGAAGGCCGAAGCGGTCGCCCGAGTGTTCACCGGCCCGGTGTCGGACGAGGCTCCCGCGAGCCTGCTGCGCCCCACCGGCGCGCCGATCGAGGTCTATCTCGACGAGCCGGCGGCGGCCGCGATGCTCGACAGCAGCAGGATCACTCGTTTATAAGAGAAACCCGGGAGGCATGACGGCGACCGATCCACTGCCCACCACGCAGGACACGCTGACACTCGAGCGGCCCGAGCAGCTCAAGGCGCTCGGCCACCCGTTGCGCCTCAAGGTGCTGCAGGTGCTCTCTGCGAGCGACCGGCCGCTGACGAACCGCGAGCTCGCGCAGCGGCTGAGCGTCGACCCCGGCCACCTCCACTTCCACGTCCGGATGCTCCACCGCGCGGAGCTGATCGAGCTCGCCGGCACCGGCGCGGGACGCGAGAAGCCGTACCGCCCGGTGGCGAAGCACCTCAAGGTCGGCACCGAGATTCGCGCCGCGGGCCTCGCGAGCGAGCTCCAGGCCGCGCAGCTGCAGGAGCTGACCCGAGGCTTCGAACGGCACGCGGCGACCGGCGACTTCCGGAGCGCGCAGATTCACGTCAAGCTCGCCCCCGATTCGGTGCGCGACGAGCTGAACGCGCTGATCGACCGCCTTTCCGCGCTCGAGGACGAAGCCGAGCCGCAGCAGACGGTGACGCTCGCCTTCCATCCAGCGATCCCCGAGGGGGATACCGACCCGCCCGCGATCGACAGCTAAAGGAGCTCGGCGATGACGGCCGCTGCGCGCGCGGCGCCGTCCCGGTCGACCGGCGCGTAGTCGACGCTCCTCCCGATCTCCTCCGCGATCGCCCGTGCGATCTCGGGGGGTCCGTCGGTCTCGAAGTCCATCACGCGGCCGGCGCCGTAGCGCTCGAGACGGTGCCGGACGTGGAAGTTCTGCTCGAAGTGGTGCGCCAGCGGGAAGCTGAGGAACGGGCGGCGGTTCGCGGTCAGCTCCATCGCCGTCGTCAGCCCTCCCTGGACGACGGCGAGATCGCACGCCGCAAGATGCCGGTAGAGCTCGTGGACGTACGCACGCACCTCGAGGCCCGCGTGCTCGGGCAGCGAGCGCGGGTCGATCCGCGGACCCGCGACGACGATCATGCGCAGCTCCGGGACGAGCGCTTTCGCCTCCGGGAACGCCGCGATCACGCGCCGAAGGAGGTCGGCGCCGACGCCTGACCCACCGACCGTGACGATGCAGACCGCCTCTCCGGGGCGATAGCCGAGCTCGGCACGCAGCCGCTCGCGGTCGGCGAACTCGGCGGGGTCGAAGCCGGTGATGTAGCCGGGGAACGAGAAGTGCCGCTCCGTCCAGTCGCGGATGAGCGGCAGGTCGGGCCCGAACGCGTCGTCGACCACGTCGTCGGGGTCGCCGACGAACAGCGCGCGGTCGCGCAGCCGCGGGTACCGGTCGATGTGCTCGATCATCTCCGCGTTGTAGTCCGCCGTCAGGAAAGCCTCCCGCTCGCCGCCGTCGGGCATCGGCAGCCAGCCGACGAAATCGGTCAGCCAGACGTATGCCGCGGTCTTCAGCTCCGGGTTCTCGTGCAGGAAATAGTCCAGCTCCCACGCCTCGTCGCCGATCCAGAGGTCATACGGGGCGTCGCGGACGACGTCGTGGAAGAGCATGAAGTTGGAGGTGAGGATCTCGTCCATCCGTCGCCACGCCTGGAAGCAGTGGAGGTCGTGCTCCGCAGACTCCGACTCGATGTGGGCGGACTCGTTCGCGAGGTGCGCGCTCGCCGGATGGATCCGCTCGCCGCCCGCTTCGAGCACCGACGTGACGGGGCTCTGCGCGAGCCAGTCGATCTCGAGGTCGGGATGAAGCTTGCGCAGCTCGTCGGCGATCGCGACGTCGCGCCGCGCGTGGCCCAGCCCGATCGGCGAGGAGATGAAGAGAGCCCGCTTCCGGCGGCCGCGCGCGCGCGTCCAGACCGTTGCGGGCGGCGGCGGGCAGACGAAGTCGCGCAGCAGCAGGTTCACCTTCACCGGGTCGCGCGCCTGCGGGAGGTGGCCCGATCCCGCGAGCGTCACGAGTCTCCCGTCGGTCGCGGCCGCAAGCGCGGCGCCGAGCGCGTGCGGGCGGATGCGGTCACCGTCTCCGTGGATCACCAGGACGGGGCAGCGCACGCGCGCGCAGCGCTCGCGGAAGCCGTCGGCATCGCCGGGCGAGACGGCGCGGTTCGTGTCCGCCAAGGTGTCTGGGTCGGTCTCGAGGCCCCACCCGACCGCGTCCTCGACCTGCTTCGTCGAGTGCGGCTCGCTGAAGCACTGCGCGAAGAAGAACTCGAGGAACGCGCGGTAGTCGCGCGACCAGAAGCGGCTGTTGAACTTCGCCCAGCCCTCGTCGGTGTCGAGCTCCTCGTCGAACGGGTGGGCGAGCCGCGCAGCGTGTTCGGGCCCGAGCGGAACCGCGGGCGAGATGTACACCACGCCCTCGACGCGCTCCGCGTGGTCGGCCGCGAGGATCGTCGCCCAGAGCGCGCCGCGCGAGCAGCCGACGAGCGTTGCACGCTCGCTCCCGGTCGCGTCCATGACCGCGAGCGCGTCCGCGGCGAACTCCTCCTCGCGGTACTGCTCGGCGCCCTCCGGCCGGTCGGAGCGCCCGTTTCCGCGGCCGTCGAAGGTCACCACGCGCGCATGCCGCGAGAGATACGGGATCTGGGCCTTCCAGAAGCGCGAATGGACGATCGACCACGTCGGCAGCAGCAGGATCGTCGCCTCGCCGTCGCCGTAGACCTCGTAGAACACGCGCACGCCGTCGCGCTCGACGAAGCCGTCGCGGTCGGGGTAGCGGGCGCGCGATTGCTCGCGCGCCCGCATCACCTCGACGTCCGCTGCCGTCACGGCCTCGCCTCGAACACCATGTTGAAAGGCGTCTCGGCGACCCGCCGGAAGCTCGAGAAGCCCCCCGCGAGCACGACTTCGCGGATCCGCGCCTCGCCGGCCTGCGCACCGAGCGCGAGCCCGACCTCCTGCGCGAGCGACGACGGCGTGCAGAGGAATGTCGAGAACCCGTAGTACGCGCGGCCGACCGGATTCAGGTTCTCCTCGACCCGGTCGCCGGCGCGCGGCTCGACGATCATCCACGTCCCGTCCGGCGCGAGCGACGCCCGGACGTGGCGCGCCGCGCCCACGGGGTCGCCCATGTCGTGGAGGCAGTCGAACATCGTCACGAGGTCGTAGCCGTCGCCCGAGTATGACGCCGCCGGCGCCTTCGAGAACTCGACGCGTCCGTTGAGATCCGCTGCCTGCGCGCGCTCCCGCGCAGTCTCGATCGAGCCGTCGTAGTAGTCGAAGCCGCGGAAGCGCGAGCTCGGGAACGCCTGGGCCATCAGGATCGTCGACGCGCCGTGGCCGCAGCCGACGTCCGCGACGACGGCGCCGCGCTGGAGCTTCTCGACGACGCCCTCCAGCGAAGGCAGCCACTCCGCGACCAGGTGCGCGTTGTAGCTCGGGCGGAAGAACCGCTCGCAGCCCTCGTGCACGTCGTCCACGTGGTCGTGCCAGCCGACGCCCTCGCCCGTCCTCGCCGCCTCGGTGATCCGCGGAGAGTCGATCACGGACCCGAGCGCGATCTGGAAGAAGCCGGGGAGGTAGGCAGGGCTCGACTCATCCGTGAGCGCCATGGCCTGCTCCGGAGGGAGCGTGTAGCGGCCGCTGTCGGCCTCGTACTCGACGTAGCCGCCGGCCGCCTGCGCGTTCAGCCATTCGCGCACGTACCGCTCGGCGGTCCCGGTCTTGCGCGCGAGCTCGGCCGCCGAGATCGGCCCTGCGCCGGCGAGAGCGCGGTAGAGCCCGAGCCGGTCGCCCATGACGACGAGTGCGGTGTTGAGCGTGGCGCCGACCTCGTCGACGGCGCGGAAAACGAACTCCTGCAACTTCTCCAGGTCGAGCTCCTGCTCCTCGATGGCGGCCATCTGTCCTCCTCGGTCGATTGGATCTCGACGGTATGGCCGGCGCGCGAGGTATCGCCTCGGGAGCCCCACCTGGTCCGCCACCCTGGGGCCGCTTACAATCGACCGATGCTCCTCGGCCGCGAACGCGAGCGGCAGGCGCTGGAGCGGCTGCTCGCGGAGGCGCGCGGCGGCTGGAGCGGCGTGCTCGCGCTCGTCGGCGAGCCGGGGATCGGCAAGTCCGCGCTCCTCGAGTGGGTCGCGTCGCGCGCGACCGGGATGAACGTGCTGCGCGCGCGCGGCGTCGTCTCGGAGACCCAGATTCCCTTCGCGGGGTTGTTCGAGCTGCTCCGGCCCGCGCTCGGGTCGATCGACCGAGTCCCGAGGCCCCAGGCGTCCGCGCTCGAGAGCGCCCTCGCGCTCCGCCCTGCGCAGCCCGAGAACCGATTCGCGGTCGGCGCGGCAACGTTGAGCCTCCTGGCCGCGCACGCGGAGGCCGCGCCGCTCGCGGTCCTGGTGGACGACGTCCACTGGCTCGACGGCTCGAGCGCGGACGCGCTCCTGTTCGCGGCCCGGCGTCTGCTCGCGGAGCCGATCGCGGTCGTGCTCACGGCGCGCGAAGGCGAGGCATCGCCGATCGACGGAGCGGGCCTCCCCGTCCTGCGCGTCGGCGGGATCGACGCGGACGCCGCCGAGCTCCTCCTGCGCCACGAACAGCCCGGCGCGGCGGCGGGCACCGCCGCACGCCTGCACCGCGAGACGGGCGGCAACCCGCTCGCGCTCCTCGAGCTCGCCCGCGAGGGGGTGCCCGACCCGCTGCCGGGCGCGCCGGTGCCGGTCGTCGCGAGCGTCGGGCACGCCTACCTCCAGCGCGCGTCGGCCCTTCCGACGCGAACGCGCGACGTGCTCGTCCTCGCGGCCGCCACCGATCGAGGCGACCTCGGGCTGCTCGCTCGAGCCGCGGCGACGCTCGGCCTCGAGATCGGCGACCTCGCTCCGGCCGAGGAGGCGTCGCTCGTCACCGTCGACGGCGGCCACCTCGAGTTCCGGCACCCGCTCGCGCGATCCGCGATCTACGGCGCCGCGTCGGCCGACCGGAGGCGCGACGTTCACCGCGTCCTCGCCCGCGCCCTCGCCGACGCCGACGCCGACCGCCGCGCGTGGCATCTCGCTCTCGCCGCCGCCGGGCCGGACGACACCGCCTCCTTCGCGCTGGAGCAGGCCGGCACGCGAGCGCTCGATCGGAGCGCGTACGACGTCTCGGCGCAGGCATTCGAGCGGGCGGCGGGGTTGTCGGCGGTGGACGAGCGCCGCGGCGCCCTCCTGTGCGATGCCGCCGACGCGGCCTGGCTCGGCGGGCTCGCCGACCGCGCCCTCTCGATCCTCGACGAGGCCGGGCACGTCGTCGGCGAAGGGTCGACGGCGCCGCGGATCCAGCACCTGCGCGGCCACATCGCGCTGTGGCGCGGCCCGCTGCACGAGGGCCGCGCCCTGCTCCTCGCGGCGGCAGACCGGGCCGACCCCGCCGACGCGGTCGTCATTCTCGCCGAAGCGGGCATGGGCGCGTTCCTGGCCGCCGACGCCGCGGGGCTCCGGGAATGTGCGGAGCGGGCGCGCGCGCGGGCGGCGCACGACCCTTCCCCGAGAACGGCGTTCCTCGCCGAGCTCGTCCACGGCATGGCGCTCGTGTTCTCGGGCGAGGGCGACCGCGGCGCGGCCTCGCTCCGCGCCGCCGTCCGCATGCTCGAGCGCTCCGACGCGGCCGACACCGATCCGCGACTGCTCGTGTGGGCGGCGATGGGCGCGCTCTGGCTCCGCGAGGCCGGCGTGGGCCACGAGCTCGTCGACGAAGCGCTCGACCTCGCCCGCTCCCGATCGGCCGTCGGCGTCCTGCCGCACCTGCTCACGCATGTCGCGATCGAGCACGCGGCGACCGACCGCTGGGTCGAGGCGCAGTCCGGATTCGACGAGGCGATCCGCCTGGCCCGCGAGGCGGGGCAGCCGATCGTCCTCGCCTGCGCGCTCGCCCGGCTCGCGTGGCTCGACGCGCGGACGGGGCGCGAGGAGGCGTGCCGCGCTCGCGCGGGCGAGGCGCTCTCGATCGCTCGCGAGCACGGGGTCGCACTCTGCGAGATCTGGGCGCTCGCCGCGCTCGGCGACCTCGAGCTGGGGCTCGGAAACGCCGACGCCGCGCTCGACGTCGTCGAGGAGCAGCAGGCCGCGGTCGAGCGGGTAGGGATCGCCGACGTCGACATCCTGCCGGCGCCCGAGCGCGTCGAGCTCTACCTCCGGCTCGGGCGGCGCGAAGATGCGGCCGCCGTGGCGGAGGGGTTCGCCCGCGCCGCGGCCGCGAAAGGCCAGCCGTGGGCGCTCGCCCGGGCCGCCCGCGGCCGCGCGCTCCTCGCCGATGACGACACCTTCGACGCGCGCTTCGAGGAGGCACGGACGCTGCACGAGCGGACGCCCGACGGATTCGAGACGGCCCGGACGGAGCTCGCCCACGGGGCGCGGTTGCGGCGCGCGGGACGGCGCGTCGACGCGCGCGAGCGGTTACGCGCCGCAATCGACGCGTTCGACGAGCTCGGCGCCGCTCCATGGGCGGAGCTCGCACGCACCGAGCTCGCCGCCACGGGCGAGACCCCGCGGCGACGCGATCCGACCACGATCGACGAGCTCACGCCGCAGGAGCTCCAGATCTCGCTCCTGCTGGCGGAGGGTCGCACCACGCGCGAGGCGGCGGCTGCGCTGTTCCTCAGCCCGAAGACGATCGAGTACCACCTGAGGAACGCCTACCGGAAGCTCGCGATCCACTCGCGCGAGGAGCTCCGGAACGTGGTCGGCTCGTCGCGCGCCAGGGCTTGACGTGACCGCCTCGCCTACAGCTCGGGCAGCACGCGCGACGTGGGCAGGTCGTGGGCGATTCCGCGACGTGCCGCAAGTGCGTGCAGCGCAAGGACGGTGTCCGCGACCGGCACGTCCTCGAGGTACTCCTCGCGCGTCTCGAACGACTCGAGGACGCTCTCCACGGCCTCGGCGTACCCGACCGGATCCTCGGCCGCGATCGTCGCAACGGCATCGGCGACCGCGGGCGGGAAGTCGTCGCGCCCTCGCAGCGTCCCGGCCACGTGCCGCGCCTCCGGCCACCGCCCGAGCGCGAGCAGCGCGAGGGCGCCGGCGTAGCGCCCGATCGGCGAGTCGGCGGTCGCCGAGCCGAGCTCGAGCGCCCAGCGCGCGAGCTCCTCGACCTCGACGTCGCGGCCGGCGATCAGCTCCGCCTTCAGCGCGCCGATCGGCCGTCCCCACGAGCCCGGCGGCGCATCGTCCCAGCTCTCGCGCCAGCGCTCGGCCGCACGATCGAGCCATTCGCGGCCCTCGTCGACGTCGCCCGCCATCAGGAGCGCGAGGCCGGCGCCGTAGGCCGCGTTCCCCATTCGGACGAGCTGGCTCGGGGCGAGGCGGGCCTCGCCGTCGGCGTAGCGGGCCTGCTCGCGCTCGGCGACGGGAATCCAATCCATAGCAATACGTTGTATAGCGAGTGGTGGCCGAAACACGTTTCCACGGACTGACGTTCGTCACGGACCCCGGGCGGGTGTTCACGCCGCGTTCGACGACGGAGCCGCTCGTCGACGCCGCGCTCGAGCGGCTCGACGGCCGCGCGGCACGCGTCGCGGACGTCGGCACCGGCGCCGGGGCGATCGCGATCACCCTGGCGCTCCGCGCGCCTGAGGTCGAGGTGTGGGCCAGCGACTCGTGCGCCCGCGCGCTGACGCTCGCGCGCCTCAACGCCGACAGGCTCGGGGCCCAGGTGCACTGCGTCCACGGCGACCTCCTCGAGGGCCTGCCGCGCGACCTCGACCTGATCCTCGCGAACCTTCCCTACCTCCCGGAAGGGGGCGGCGACTTCGACGATCCGGCCGCCGCCGTGTTCTCGACAGGCGACGGTCTCGACCACTACCGCCGCCTGCTCGCGGGCGCCGCCGACCACCTGCGCGACGGCGGCGGCACGATCATCCAGTTCCGCGGCGCCGTGCTCGAGGGGGAGCGGAGCGAGTTGCCGTGGCTGCGCTCGCGGCTCGAGCAGCTTGCCGTCGCGGCCTGACTGATCCGTCAGTCAACACTTCTGTACGCTCCTCGCCGATGCGCGAGATCCTGTTCGTCGACGGCGTCCGCACCGCATTCGGCAGGGCCGGCCCGAAGGGCGCCTTCTGGCGCACGCGCGCCGACGACATGGCCGTGAAGGCGGTCCGCGAGCTCCTGCGACGGAACCCACGGCTCGACCCCGAGCGGATCGACGATGTCGCGTGGGCGGCGACCGCACAGGTCGGCGACCAGGGCCTCACCCTCGGCCGCGACGTCGCGCTCCTCGCCGGGCTCCCGCACAGCGTCCCCGGCTTCGCCGTCGACCGCATGTGCGCAGGAGCCCTCACCGCGGTCACCGCGGCCGCGGGCGAGATCGCGACCGGCGCCGCCGACGTCGTCCTCGCCGGCGGCGTCGAGCACATGGGCCACCACCCCATGGGCGACGACGTGGACTTCAACCCGCGGTTCGTCGCCGAGCGGCTCATCGACGAGAGCGCCGCGGTGATGGGCCGAACCGCCGAGAACCTCCACGACGTCTTCCCGGACCTGACGCGCGAGGACGCGGACGCGTTCGCCGTCCGCTCGCAGGCGCGGGCGGCGGCGGCGTGGGAGAACGGCGTCATGCGGGAGACGGTCGTGCCGATGGCCGTCTTCGCCGATGCCGGCTGGGGCGTCGCCGACCGCGACGAGTTCCTGCGGCCAGAGACGACGATCGACGCCCTCGACGCGCTGCCGCCGGCGTTTCGCGCGGGCGGCCGCGTGACCGCCGGCAACAGCGCCGGGCTCACCGACGGCGCGACGGCGGCGATCGTGGCCTCCGGCGAGGCCGTCGAGCACCTCGGGCTGGAGCCGAGGCTTCGGCTCGTCGGTTACGCCTTCGCGGGCGTCGAGCCGCACCTGATGGGGCTCGGGCCGGTGCCGGCGACGACGCGCGCGCTCGAGCGGACAGGCCTCACGCTCGACGACATCGGCCTGTTCGAGCTGAACGAGCCGTTCGCCGTCCAGGTGCTGACGTGGTGCCGCGAGCTCGGCGTCGACCCGGAGGACGGGCGCCTGAACCCGTACGGCGGGGCGATCGCCTGCGGCCATCCCCTCGCCGCGACGGGCATCCGCCTGATCGCGCAGCTCGCGTACGGGATGCGCGAGCGCGACGTCCGGTACGGCCTGACCGCCCTCTGCATCGGGATGGGCATGGGCGCGGCCGTGGTGTGGGAGCGCGTGTGAGCGAGACCGAGTTCAAGCTCAACCGGTGGAACGACGTCGCGCTCGTCACGATCGACAACGGCGAGGACTGGACGAAGCCGACCGTTCTCGGGCGGTCGGCGCTCGAGTCGCTCGAGCGATGCCTCGACGCGGTCGAGTCGCAGCAGTGGCGCGCGCTCGTCGTGACCGGTAAGCCGTTCGTCTTCGCGGCCGGCGCGGACATCGCCGAGTTCTCCCGGCGCGCGACCGCCGAGGCGGCGCGCGACGGCTCGCGCGCCGGCCACGAGCTCTTCGCACGGCTGCGTGCCCTGCCGTTCCCGACCGTCGCGGCGATCAACGGCGCGTGTCTCGGCGGCGGCGTCGAGGTGGCCCTCCACTGCACCGCGCGCACGATCTCGACGGCGGTCAGGCACTTCGCCGCGCCGGAGTGCTTCCTCGGCATCTTCCCGGCCTGGGGCGGGACCCAGCTCGTGCCGCGGCTCGTCGGGCCGGAGACCGCCGTGAAGTTCATCGTCGAGAACGCGATGCGGCAGAACCGCATGCTCGACGCGCGCGGGGCATTCGAGCTCGGGTTCGCGGACCGGCTGCTCGAGCCGGTCGAGCTCGTGGACGAGTCGATCGCCTACGCGCTCGAACTGGCCGACGCGCCGCTCGACCGGGCCGAGGCCGACCTCTCCGAGCTCCCGAACGTCGCCGCGGCCGCCCGCCGGCGCCTCGACGAATCCGTGCACGGCGCGGCGCCCGCGCCGTACCGCGCGCTCGAGCTGATCGAGGGCGCCGGCCGGTGGACGATCGAGGAGGGGTACCGCGCCGAGGAGGACGCGATCGCCGAGCTCCTCCCCGGCGACGAGGCGCAGGCGTCGGTGTACGCCTTCGGGCTCGTCGAGTTCCGCGCGAAGAAGGCTCCCGGCATCCCGAAGGTGGACGCGCGCCGGGTGCGGAAGGTCGGCATCGTCGGCGCCGGCCTGATGGCGACCCAGCTCGCCCAGCTGTTCCTCCGCCGGCTCGAGGTGCCGATCGTGATCCGCGACGTCGACGCTTCGCGCGTCGACGAGCGCGCTGGAGACGCTGCGCGACACCGCGCGGGAGCCGTTCCATGCAACGCTGGTGTCGGGCGGCACCTCGTGGGACGGCTTCGACGACTGCGACCTCGTGCTCGAAGCGGTGTTCGAGGAGCTGTCCGTGAAGAGGGAGGTCTTCGCCGCGCTCGAGGAGATCGTCGGGCCCGCGTGCGTGCTCGCGACGAACACGTCTTCGCTCTCGGTGACCGACATGGCGTCCGGGCTCGCACATCCCGAGCGCGTCGTCGGGATGCATTTCTTCAACCCCGTCGCCCTGATGCCGCTCGTCGAGGTGGTTCGCGCGGAGCCGACCGACGACGTCACGCTCGCGACGGCGGCCGCGGTGACGAAGGCGCTTCGCAAGCGCGCCGTCCTCGTGGCCGACGCACCGGGCTTCGTCGTCAACCGGGTGCTGACGCGGATGACGCGCGTTCTCATGGACGCGCTCGAGCACGGGAACAGCGTCGAGGACACGGACGAGGCGATCCTTCGTCTCGGGTTCCCGATGGCGCCCTCGGTGTTGATGCAGATGGTCGGGCCGCGCGTGGCGAACCACGTCCTCGAGACGATGCACGAGGCGTATCCCGACCGGTTCCCGCTCTCGCCGACGCTGCGGAGCTTCGCGGAGGGGAGCGACGAGATCGTCGTCGACGAGGAGGCGCCGCGCGCCGTCGACGAGATCACCGAGGCGGCGCTCGAGGCGATGGCGGAGGAGATCGCGCACCTGCTCGACGAGGGAGTCGTCGCGAGCGCCGCGGACGTCGACACCTGCCTGCTGCTCGGGGCCGGGTTCCCCTTCTGGCTCGGCGGGATCACGAAGCACCTCGACCAGAAGGGGATCTCGCAGCGCTTGCTCGGGTACCCGCTCGCCGAAGCGGGCGCCCCCGCGGCCGCCTGAGGCGCGGGGTAGAGTCGCGGCCGTGGCGAAGGACGACTGGCGGCTCCGGATCGAGCTCGGCGAGGACGCCGCGGGCGGGTTTCTCGGGCGCCTCGGCATCCTCGGCGGCGAGGCGCGCGACCTCGTGCGCGAGCTCGAGGATCACCGCTTCGCGGCCACGCGCGAGCGCGGCACGGTCTTCGTCTACGCCGACTCCTCGCTCGCCCTCGAGCGGGCAGCCGGGGTGATCGAGGCCGAGATCCGCGAGGCCCGGCTCGAGCCGGAGGCGGTCGTCCGCGAGCACTGGCTCGCCGACGAGCGGCGCTGGGACGACGAGCCCGTGCCGCCGGACGTCGACGAGACGCTGGCCGCCGGGTACGCGCCGTGGGAGGTGCGGATCCCTTGCCGGAGCCACGACGCGGCGCGCGAGCTCGCCGACCGGCTCGAGAGCGAGGGATACGGCGTCGTGCGCCGCTGGTCGTACGTGATCGCGGGAACGTCCACGCGCGAGGAGGCGCAGGAGCTCGCGCAGCGGCTCCACGGCGAGGTCGAGCCGGGCGGCGAGCTCGTGTGGGAGACGTCTCCGGGGAACCCGTTCGCCGTCTTCGGCGGCCTCGGCGGCGCCGGGACGCCCTTTTAGCCCTCGCGCATATTCGCGCCTATACTCGCGGACGATGCGGCGCATCGTCCTCGTCGCCCTCGCCTGCGCCCTCTGCTCCGCGCCCACGGCGGCTGCGAAGATGATCAAGGTCGACTGGCGCGAATCGGTCGGAATCAGCGGCGGCGGGCGGATCGAGTTCCGGATCACGAAGATCGTCGCGACGACGCGCGGCTGGACCGTCACGGCCGCCATTCGAAACGCGACGAAGGCGCGCGTCGGGATCGACCCCGCCGGGCGGACGTACGGCGCGGCCTCGCCGAACCCGGTCTGGCGCGACGGAATGGCCCTCCTCGAGCTGCACCGCGTCATCAACGTGAACATCGGCGGCTACGACAACCAGTGGTGGGAGCACAAGGCGACGACGTTCCGGCCCGCGCTCCCGCGGTCGCTCGCCCCGGGCGCGTCCTGGACGGGGACGCTCGGCGGTCGCGCGAAGCTCAAGCCGGGGCAGTCGTTCTCGCTCGGCCTCGGGCTCTTCCTGCCGCAGAACCCGGAGAGCGGGGGCAGCTCCGTCATCTGGATCACCGACCACTCGTTCAGGCTGTGAAGCGGCGCGCGCTCATCGCGGTGGTCGCGCTCGCGGTGCTCCTCGCACCGAGCGCTGCGGCGAAGACGTTCAAGGTCGAATGGCGCGAGCGGAAGGAGGTCGCCGACGCCACGGTCGACTTCCGGGTGACGAAGATCGTCGTCGGCGCGCGCACGTGGGCGGTCACGCTCGCGATCAGGAACGGGACGCACGCGCCGCTCCGGGTGACGACGCCTGCCCGGGGGACGACGCCCATCCCGTACACGGCCGTGGTGAGCCCGACGCAGTACCGCGGCCAGACGGCGCTCGTCCGGAACGGCGTCCGCTCCTACGACGCGATCCCGTCGCGGCTCCCGAGGTCGATCGCCGCGGGAGCGACGTGGACCGGGACGATCGCGGGTCGCGGGGCCCTTGCGCGCGGGCGGTACACGCTCGGTCTCGGCTGGTTCGAGCCGCTCGACCCGAACGCGGGCGGCAAGGGGTTCTACTGGGTGACAGACCACTCGTTCCGGCTCTGACACCGGCCTCCGCCGCGATCGCCCGGCACTAGCGGAGGTCGGCTGCGGGCGCTATCCTGTGTGCGCCTTCCGCGTCCAGGGGTTCACCGCGGAAGCGCCCTTTTCGAGGCGGCGCGCGATCCGTGCCGCATCCATGCAAGAGACAGCGACGCATCCGACTCCTGCGGAGACGCCCGACCCGATCGTGGCCGAGGCTCTCCGTGCCGAAGCCTGGGCCGAGGAGCCGTTCCTGCGCCCGGACGAGGACCCCTCGACCGTTCTCGCGCCGGGGACGGCCCGCCGCCGCGCGCTCGACGACGCGCTCGCCGAGATGGGCGCCGGCCGCGCCGCGCCCACGCCGGGCTGGAAGGTTCGGTATGCGCTCATGCTCGGCCTCGAGCGCGTCCTCTCGGAGCGCCCGCCACGACTTCTCTCCGGCACCGAGCTGCGCCGGCACCAGGTCGACGCGCTCGCCGGCATGCTCACCGAGCTGATCGCCGCCGCCCAGAAGGTCGGCGAGAACGGCAACGGGAACGGCCACGGGACGGTGCTCGAGGAGGTCGCGGCCGACGAGGAGGACGAGGACGAGGTCCCGGTCGCCTTCTCGCCCGAGTCGGACGAGGAGCCGCTCGCCGAGCCCGTCGCGGACGATCCCGGAGCCGTTCGCAGGTACCGGTTCCGTCACCCGACGGCGTCCGGGAAGACGATCGCAGCAGCCGGGTTCGTCGAGGCCGCGTCGCACCGAGGGCGTTCTGATCCTCACCCACCGGCGCCTCCTCGTCGACCAGTTCCGCCGCGAGCTTCGGGACCACGGCTACGGCGCGCGCCTCACCGACGCGATCCTGCGCGGTCACTCGGCGCCCCACGTCTCGAGCCCGGTGACGATCCAGACCTACGCGTGGTTCGCCCGTCACGTGGCCGAGGTCGACCCGTCCGCGTACCAGCTCGTGATCGCGGACGAGGCGCACACGGCCCTCGGCGAGAAGACGTCGGCCGCGATCCGCCTGCTGCACGAGCCGATCTACGTCGGCATGACGGCGACGGAGGAGCTGATCGCGAAGCAGGTCTCCGACGTGTTCCCTGCCTCCGTCGACGACCTGCCGCTCGCCGACGCAGCGCGGCGCGGTCTGATCGCGCCGCTCCGGTGCCTGCGCGTGCCGCCGGTCGCGGCGATCAACTCGGTGCCGATCATCGGCGGCGACTTCGAGGAGCGCGCGCTCGCCGACGCTCTCGACCACGAGGCGCTGAACATGGCCGCCGCGACGCTCTACCGCGAGCGCTTCGGCGACGCGCCCGGGATCGTCTACGCGGCCGGCGTCGATCACGCCTACCACCTCGCCACCGCGTTCCGCGCGGCGGGTCTCAAGGCCGAGGCGGTATCAGGCCGGACGCCGCCCGTGAAGCTCGCGGAGATCCTCGCGTCGTACGAGCGTGGCGAGATCGACGTGCTGATCAACGCGATGCTGCTCGCGGAGGGCTGGAACTCGCCGCGCGCGACGGTCGTCATGCACCTGGCGCCGACGGCGTCGAAGCGCGTCTACCAGCAGCGGATCGGCCGCATCATGCGCATCCACCCGCGCAAGGAGGCCGGGATCGTCGTCGACTTCACGGCGAAGGGCGCGACCCACCACGAGCGCGTCGTGTCGCTGCACTCGCTGCTCGACGCGGACTTCTACCGCGAGGGCGCGCGCGTCACGCCGGCGCCGCGCCGGCGCGTCCAGCGTCGCGCACGCCGCAAGCTGACGCCGGCGCCGTGGCTCGTGCCGGTGACTCCGGACGTCCGCCGGCGCGCGCTCGTCATCCAGCGCGAGTGGCAGCGCGTCGACCCCCGGTTCCTCGACGGCGACGAGCAGGAGATGTGGGCGACGATCGCCGGACGCCAGCTCCGCTTCGACGAGCGGCAGGCGTTTGTCGAGAAGCTCACCGAGCGCGGAGCGTCGAAGCGGGCGCTCGAGGTCTTCCTCTCGACGTGCGCGGCGCAGAACCCGAACCGGCGGCTTCGCCTGATCGCGCTCGCCGACCGGGTGTCGATGCGCGTCGAGCGCGCGGATTTCGACGACCTCGTGACGCTCGTGACGCAGGCGCCGCCGTGGGACAAGGACCGCGCCGCGGGTGTCAGGACGCTCCTGCGCGCGCTCGCCGACGGACGCTGCGAGGGCGTTCCGGAGCAGATCCTCGCGCGCTGGACCTGGCGGCTCGCCCGCGCCGTCCGCAAGACCCTCGATCGCAAGGCGTCGCAGGAGTACCCGGAGGCGAAGCGTCTGCTGGGGGCGCTCGCGAATTCGCGCGGGTACCGGCACGAGGAGAACGCCGCTCGCCTCGTGGCGGCGTCGCTCACCTCACCGCGCGAAGTGGGTGCGGCCCTGCTCGCCTCGGCCGAGGGCTACACGCCGCGGTCGACGAAGATGCTCGACGACGCCCGCGAGCGGCTGGGGACGGTCGAGGAGATCGCCGCGGCGCTTGCAGACAACCTTCCGCAGCCGAAGACGGGCCCGTCGCGGTCCCGTCGGCGTCGCCGCAAGCGGAAGAAGACCGCCGCGGCAGCGCCCGCGCAGCAGCAGACGGAGGGGTCGCCGGCACCGGTCGCGCAGCCCGCGACGCCGGCGCCGGAGCCGGAAGTCTCGGCCGAGGGCTCCGCAGAGCCGAGCGGAGGCGCCGACGGAGCCGCCGCCGAAGGCCCTGCGCCGGCCGACGCCGAGGCGCCCGCGAAGCCGAAGCGGAAGCCGCGCCGCCGCAAGAAGCCGGTCGCAGAGCCTCCGCTCGAGGCGTCCGAAACAGACGCGGCGGCGTAGCCGGGTAATCGCGAGCGGCTAGCCCGGCCAGGGAGGCGGAGGCTGGGCGAGCAGCTCGACCTCGTCGATCGCCTTCTCGCGGTGCCGCGCCGCGTCCGGGCGGAAGTCGTGCCGCTCGTCGAGGTACGCGATGATCTGGTCGGGGTCGGTGACGACGGTGCCGTCGTCGACGAGCGCCGGGATCGTCGTGTGGCCGGTGGCCTTCCGCAGCGCTTCGCGGTCATCGGGGTCGGCTTCGACCTGACGCGCGACGAAGTCGACGCCGAGCTCCGTCAGCCGTTGCCGGACGCGGTGGGAGTAGGGGCACCATTCGGCCTGGTAGAGCTCGAGCACGCGGATCTCGTACCGCCTTTAATACGGTCGTAATCGTCGCGGCGTTACCTTGGCCGCGTGCTCGTCCTCCTCGGGATCGGGCTTGTCGCAGGCGTCGTGACCGCGCTGTCACCGTGCGTGCTGCCCGTGCTGCCGATCCTGCTCGCGGGCGGCGCGAGCGGGCGTAAGCCGCTGCGCATCGTGGCCGGGATCGTCTCGGCGTTCACCGTGTTCACACTGTTCGCGGCGCGCCTGCTCGACGCGCTCGCACTTCCCGCGGACCTGCTCCGGAACATCGCGCTCGCACTGCTCTTCGTCATGGCGGCAGCGCTCCTCGTGCCGCGGTTCGCGGAGTGGCTCGAGCGGCCGCTCGCGCCGCTGACGCGGCATCGCGCCGGCGGCGGCGGCTTCCTGCTCGGGGCATCGCTCGGGCTCGTCTTCGTCCCCTGCGCCGGCCCGGTGCTCGCCGCGGTGACGGCGATCGCCGCGTCGAACGACGTCGGCCTCCGCGCGCTGGCGCTCACCTTCGCCTACGCCGTCGGCGCTGCGATCCCGATGCTGCTCGTGATCGTCGGCGGCCGCTCGGCAGCGGCACGCCTGCGTGCGTACGCGCCGCGCGTGCGGTTCGTCTCCGGCGTGCTCGTGGCCGTCGCCGCGCTCGGGATCGCGCTCCATGTCGACGAGCGGTTCCAGACCGCGCTCCCGGGCTACACGGACGCTCTCGGCGGCCGCCTCGAGAAGTCGGCGCGGGCAGAGCGCCAGCTCGAGACGCTTCGCGGAGGCGGGCTCGAGGTGGCGCACGCGGCGACGAACGGGCTCGAGGACTACGGCGTCGCGCCGGCGCTCCGCCCGGGAGGCCGCTGGTTCAACACCCGGCCGCTGACGCTTCGGTCGCTCCGCGGCCGCGTGGTGCTCGTCGACTTCTGGACGTATTCGTGCATCAACTGCCTGCGGACGCTTCCGCACGTGAAGGCGTGGGACGCGGCCTACCGCAGTCGCGGGCTGACGATCATCGGCGTGCACACGCCCGAGTTCGCGTTCGAGCGCGACGCGGGAAACGTCGAGGCGGCCGTGAAGCGGCTCGGAATCGGGTATCCCGTCGTCCAGGACAACGGATTCGGCACGTGGACGGCCTACGCGAACCGGTACTGGCCCGCGAAATACCTCATCGACCGGGCGGGCCACGTCCGGTTCGTGCACTTCGGCGAGGGCTCGTACGGCAAGACCGAGGCGTTGATCCGCCGCCTGCTCGGCGTCGGAGCCGGCCGCGCCGACCGGGTGCCCGATACGACGCCGGTCGAGCTCAGGACTCCCGAGTCGTACCTCGGCTACGAGCGGCTCGCCCGCTACGAGGGGTCGACGCTCATCCCGGACCGGACAGCGGCGTACCACCTCCCGTCGAGCCTGTCGCAGAACGCGCTCGCCTACGGCGGCCGGTGGCTCGTCGAGGCCGAGCGGATCGTCGCAGGCCCGGGCGCGAGGCTCCGCCTCCACTTCTACGCGCGCAACGTGTACCTCGTTCTCGGCGGGCGCGGTCGAGTCGACGTCCTCGTCAACGGCCGCAGGACGCGGACGGTCGCGGTCGACTCCTACAGGCTCTACACCCTCCGGAGCGGCTCGCTCGCCGACGCCATGATGGAGCTGAAGGCCACCCCCGGCGTCTCGGCCTACGCGTTCACGTTCGGCTAAGGTTCAGGGCTGGCCGCCGCGCGCGGCGTCCTCGCCGCCGTCCTGCTCGCGCTCGCGTAGGAAGCGCGTCAGCTCGGCGGCGAGCGCGTCGCCCGAAGGCAGATCCTCGTCGGCCTCGGCGGAGTCCACGCGCCGCTCGAGCTCCTCCACGTAGGCGGCGGTGTCGGCGTCTGCGGCGACTGCCTCGCTGACCTGCTGCGCGTACTCGTCGCCCGCCTGCTCGAGCTCGGAGGTGTCCAGCCGCAGGTCGAGCAGGTCCGAGAGCCGGTCGCAGAGCGCCTTCGCCGCCCGCGGCGACGGCGTGAGCGAGACGTAGTGCGGAACCGCCGCCCACAGGCTCGCCGACGGAAGGCCCGCGCCGTGGCAAGCGTCGTGGAGGACTCCGACGATGCCCGTCGGGCCTTCGTAACGCGACTGCTGCAGGTTCAGCTGCTCGACGAGCTGCTCGTCCGTCGCGCTGCCGGTCACCGGCGCTGCGCGCGTGTGCGGCACGTCCGCGAGCAACGACCCGAGCGTGACGACGAGCTCGACGCGGAGATCTCGCGCGAGCTTCGTGACGACTTCGGTGAACGACCGCCAGCGAACGTTCGGCTCGACGCCGAGCAGGAGCACGACGTCCCGCTCCGCGCCCTCGGGCCGCGCGTGGAAGAACGCGTTCTCCGGCCACTCGATCCGCCGGCTCATGCCGTCGACGAGCGAGACGTGCGGCCGCGTCGCCTGGAAGTCGTAGAACCCCTCGGGATCGATCTCGCCGAAGCGCTCGGCGTCCCAGGCGCGTGCCAGGAAGCCGCCGGCGAGGGAGGCGCCCTGACCGCCGTCGTTCCAGCCGCGAAAAGCGGCGACGAGGACGGGGCGCTCGAGCTCGGGGCGCCGCTCGAGACGCAGCTCGTCGGTCATGCGGCCATGGTAGAGGGTCGCCGGTCCGACCGGGCTCTCCAGAGCCCGGCGACGAGGACGACCGTCGCGGCCCACACGAGCGCGGCGGTGGTGACGTGCCCGAGCACGAGCCACCACGGGAGACGGTTGCGGTACTGCAGCTCGCCGATCGCCATCTGCACGGCGAGCAGCGCGAGCAGCACGAGCGCCGGCCGGAGGTGCGGGCTCCGCGAGCGATACAGCCAGAACAGGAGCGCCGCGAACGCGATCCCGAAGACCGCGGTGGCGCGGACGTGCAGCCACACCGCCGGCTCGAACGAGCCGAGGCGACGAACGGCGACGCTCCCCGGGTGCGGCCCGGCGGCGGTCGCGAGCATTCCGGTCACGACGAGGACGCCGCACGCGAGCGCCACGATCAGGCCGCCGACCCGAACCGGGCGCGGGACCGCCGCGCCGCGAACGTCCCATGCCTCGAGCGCGAGCACCACGCCGAGCGCGAGCACTACGAGCGACAGGGCGAAGTGGCTCATCACGAGCCAGGGGTTCAGGTCGTAGTGCACGGTCAGCGCGCCGAGCGGGGCCTGGGCGAGCGTGCCGACGAAGCACGCGACGCCGAGGCTCTTCGCCCAGCGCGGCAGCGCCGACCGCAGCGCGAAGATCATCGCGAGCAGGGTCGCGACGATCGTCGCGCCGGCGATCATGCGATTCGAGAACTCGACGAACGAGTGGTAGTCCTTCGCCGGGAGCCGGTACCGGTCGCGGCACCCGGGCCACGACTCGCAGCCGAGCCCCGACGCCGTCAGGCGCACCGTCGCGCCGGTCGCGACGACGACGAGCAGCATCACGGCGCCCGCGAGCGTCGTCCGGCGGAGCCACGTGCTCGACGCGACGGAAAGCGACCGCGCGTGCGGCAGCGAGGTCTCCATCGCGGCCACTCTAGAGACGCCGAGCTCCCGTCAGACGAGGGCCACGCCCGACCCCGCCTCGACGGCGCCGACGCGCGCGAGGAAGAGGTTCTGGGTCGCGAACTCCGCCGCGAGCGCCGGCCCCTTCTCCGCGGGCAGCGCGACCAGGAGCCCGCCGGCGGTCTGAGGGTCGTATGCGAGCTCGACGAGCGCAGCGTCGACGTCCGCGACCTCGACCTCGGCATAGGCGCGGTTGGCGCGCGTTCCCGCCGTCGACACTCCTGCGCGAGCGGCCTCGAGCGCACCCTCGAGCGCCGGCAGCCGGTCGGCCTCGAGCCGGATCCGGACGCCGCTGCGCGTGGCCATCTCGTGGGCGTGGCCGAGCAGCCCGAACCCCGTGACGTCGGTCACGGCGTTCGGCCCGACCCGCCGCAGGACGTCCGCGGCGGCACGGTTCAGCGTCCGCATCCACCGCACGGCCTCGTCGGCGGAGCCGAGGCCGCGCTTCGCGCCGCCGAGGACGAGCGCCGTCCCGAGCGGCTTCGTCAGGAACAGGGCGTCGCCCGCACGAGCGCCCGCCTTCGGCCAGATGCCGCGCGGATGGACGGTGCCGACCACGGCCAGGCCGTACTTCGGCTCCGCGTCGCGGATCGTGTGGCCGCCGGCGAGGATCGCCCCCGCGGCGCGCACCTGCCGCTCCGCGCCGTCGAAGACCGCGCGCACCGTCTCCGTCGGGAGCTCCTCCGGGAACGCCGCCACCGACAGCGCGAGGAGCGGCGCGCCGCCCATCGCGAACACGTCGTTGAGCGCATTCGTCGCGGCAATCGCACCGAAGTCTTCGGGGTCGTCGACGATCGGCGGGAAGAAGTCGATCGTGAACACGAGCGCGCGCTCGTCGTCGAGGCGATAGACGGCGGCGTCGTCGGCGGGGTCGAGGCCGACGAGAAGATCGTCCTCCGCGGCGGGCACGAATCCTCGCAGCAGCTCCTGGAGCCGCGCGGCGGAGTACTTCGCCGCACATCCCCCCGACGTCGCGAGGTCCGTCAGCTTCACGGGCGCCTGCACGGCCTCACCATAATGAGCGGCGGCGGCTCCGGAGCCGCCGCCGCCGGGGAGAGGAGCGTGTTACCCCGCCTCGTTCGGCGGGCGGGGCGGCACCCCTTCCCGTAGAGTCGCGCGGGTGAAGGCTGCGCTCGTGACGGGCGGCTCGTCCGGAATAGGCCTCGCGATCGCGCGCATGCTGCGGGAGGACGGCTACGAGCTGACGCTGGCGTCGCGGCGGCCCGAGAGGATCGAGGCCGCGGCCGCCGAGCTCGGCGCGCATGCCGTCGCGGCGAACGTCTCCAAGGAGGAGGACTGCGTGCGCCTCGTCGCCGAGCACCGGGAGCGCCACGGCCGCCTGGACGTGCTCGTCAACTCGGCAGGCATCGGCGTCGGCGGGAACGTCGAGTCGCTGGCGACGAAGCACCTCGACCTACAGCTCGACGTCAACCTGCGGGGCCTGTTCATCGTGACCCGCGAGGCGATTCCGCTCCTGCGCGAGAGCCGCGGCCTGATCGTGAACCTCGCCTCGATCGCCGGCACGGCGCCGACCCCGGCCCTCGCCGCGTACGGCGCGACGAAGGCCGCCGTGATCGCGCTCACGCGGTCGCTCAACGGCGAGCTCGAGCGCGACGGCATCCGCGCGACCGCGATCTGCCCCGGCTTCGTCGACACGCCGATGGCCGAATGGTCCGGCATCCCGTCCGAGGAGATGATCACGCCCGAGGACTGCGCCGAGGTCGTCCGCCTGTGCCTGCGCCTCTCCCCCCACGCGCGCATCCCCCAGGTAGTCGTCGAGCGAGTCGGCGCCGAATCCGGCGTCGGCTAGAACTTCGCACGAGCGGCTGCTGCCCGACGAGCGGCCGCGGGTGCCGGCTTGGCCGGCGCCCGCTCACCACGAGACGCTAGCGCTCGATCGGGACGTCGACGAGGTTGCCCCACTCGGTCCAGGAGCCGTCGTAGTTGCGGACGTCCTCGAAGCCGAGCAGCTCGTGCAGGACGAACCACGTATGGGCCGAGCGCTCGCCGATCCGGCAGTACGCCGTCACCGGCTTGTCCGGGGTGATGCCCTTTCCCTCGTAGAGCGTGCGCAGGTCGTCGGCCGCCTTGAACGTGCCGTCGTCGCGAACCGCCTGCGCCCACGGGATCGACTGAGCCGTCGGGATGTGGCCACCGCGCGTGGCGCCCTCGTTCTCGTAGCCGGGCGGCGCGAGGAGCTCGCCTGCGTACTCCTGCGGCGACCGGACGTCGACGAGCGCGTGGCCGGAGGCGCCGATCCATTCGAGGACCTGGTCGCGGCGCGCGCGGATCGACTCGTCACGGTCGGACGCGCGGTACTCCTTCGGGGTCGGCTGCGGCACGTCCGTCGTCGTCTCGCGCTCCTCGTCGAGCCACTTCTGCCGGCCGCCGTCCAGGATCCGGACGTCGCCGTGCCCGTAGACCTTGAGGTACCAGTACGCGAACGCGGCGAACCAGTTGTTCTTGTCGCCGTAGAGGACGACGGTCGTGTCGTTTCCGATCCCGCGCGAGCCGAGGAGCTGCTCGAGCGGCTCCTTCTCGATGAGGTCGCGCTCGAGCTGATCCTGCAGATCGTCCCGCCAGTGCAGCCTGATCGCTCCCGGCACGTGCGCCTCGTCGTAGAGGTCAGGGTTCTCGTCCACCTCCGCGACGACGACGTTCTCGTCGTTCAGGTGCTCCGCCAGCCAATCGGTGGTCACGAGGACGTCCTTCACGTAGCCCGCAGATGCCATAAGCCCCTCCTATCCCTGTGATTCGCCCTTCGGCGATCCTACAGCCCGCCGGGGGTCCTGAAGATCCGCCACATCATGTAGAGGCCGAGCGCGGCGGCAACCAGGAACCCGGCGAGGGCGACACCGTGGCTGACCTGCGCCATGAGCGCGGAGGCCACGAGGAGCCCGGTGACGATGAGGGCGGCGCCGACGCGGTTCGCGGTCGAGCGCAGGAGGTGCTCGAAGCTCTCGAGCTCGGTCGGAGCGATCGCGATCCTCAGCGACCCTGTCTCGACGCGGGACACGAGCTGCGCGACGCGGCGCGGCATCCGCAGCAGCGGCTGGAGCTGCGGATCGAGGATCCGCGCGATCTCCTCCGCCTGCGAGAGCGTCTTGCCGACGAGGGAGCTGCTCGAACGGCACCGCCGGGACGTCGTCGACGAGCGTTCCGAGCTCGTCGATGTAGACGTCGGGGAGCAGGTCGGGCCGTGACGACAGGAGCTGCCCGAGCTTCACGAAGGTCGTGCCGAGCTCCTCCAGCGCCTCCCGGAAACCAACCGCTCCCTCGCGCGTCGGCGTGCGCGAGCCGACGACGCCGATCTCCCGGAGCACGCGGAGGAGGTGCGTCCGCTGCGCGGCGCGCGTCACCTCGAGCGCCCGCGCGACGCGGTTCGTCCTCGCGGTCACGCACGCGATGGTGCCCGCGTCGCCCGTTCTGGAAACGGGTGCCCGACCGCCGACGACGACCCGCTACGGTCTCGCCGTGCGCGTGCTCGTCCTCCTCGCCGTCACGCTCGCGGCCGCCGGCTGCGGCGCGTCCACGACCCCGCCGGCGACGACGGCGGCGTCGGCATTCCGGGGCGCCGAGCTGGAGCCGCCGCGGAAGGCGCCGGACTTCGCGCTCCGCGACCAGGACGGCAAACGCGTTCGCCTCGCCGACGAACGCGGCCGCGACGTCCTCGTGACGTTCCTGTACACCCACTGCCCCGACGTCTGCCCGCTGATCGCGGCGAACCTGAACAGGGCGCTGGAGGCGCTCGGCGAGCGACGGCGCGGGGTTCGCGTCCTCGCAGTGAGCGTCGATCCGGCCGGCGACACGCCCGCCGCCGTCTCCGGCTACGTGCGGCGGCTAGGGCTGCGCCCCGAGTTCAGGTATCTCACGGGAACGCGCGCCGAGCTGAGCCGCGTGTGGCGCGCCTACGGGATCTTCGCCGTCGCGGCGAACAAGGAGCTCGTGGACCATGCCGCGGCGACGGTCCTCATCGACCCCGGCGGAAACCGGCGGGTGCTGTACGACGCGCACGTGCAGGCGACGGACGTCGTCCACGACCTTCACGCGCTTGCCGCTCGACGCGCCGCCGACTGACGATCGGCCACCTCTCTCCTCACTGTCCGCAGATTCGCGGCGGGGCAGCGCGCTCTCGAGCTCCCACAGAAGGAGCGCGCCGACGCTACGACCGCGTTACGTCCCTTCCCAGAAGCCGAGCGTCGGGATGACACCATCCGCCAGGCCGAGCGCACTCGAGAATACGGCCGCGGCGACGAGAATCGCGTTGCGTTTGGACGCGAGCCACGCGAGCTTGGATGCCACTACTCCACCTCCCTTCTCAGAATCTGAAGTCTTGCAGCGCCTCGGCGGCGCGGCGGTACAACGCGGCCGCGCGTGCGTCGTCCGCTCGCCGCCGCGCCAGGTCGCCCTGGGCGACCCACGCCGCAGCCTTGTGCGAGGCCGAGGAGAACTGCTGGAACGCGTCCTCGGCCTCGGCGAACGCAACCTCGGCCTCGTCCAGGCGGTCCTGCTCGAGGAGCGCGCGCCCGAGCACGAGACGTGCGTTGCCGATCTCGTTGATCTGGTCCTCGCGGCCGCCGAGCAGCACGAGCGCTTGCCGCGCGTGCTCCTCCGCGAGCGCAGGCTCGCCGGTCCGGAGGTGCACCTGGGCGACGGACGAGACGGCGGTCGCCGCCTCCTGCTCGTCGCCGAGCTCGAATGCGATCTTGATCGACTGCTTGAGCCGCTCGAGCGCCTGCTCGGGCTTGCCGAGCAGGAAGTCGAGGCCGCCGAGATTGTTGAGGAGCCGGCCGACCGCGAGCTGGTCCGAGAGCTCCTCGTACTGCGCCTTCGCGCGCTCGGCGTACGTGCGGGCGAGGATCCAGTGCCCGTCGCGCTCGGCGATCAGCGACGCCTGCGTGTACGCCTCGCCGAGCCGCTTCGTGTCCTGGCGCGCCTCCGCGAGCTCGAGCGCACGCTCGACGTCCTCGCGGGCCGCCTCGTAGTCGCGCTGGCGGCGGTAGCACCGCGAGCGCCAGGTCAGGATGCTCGAGCGAAGAAGGTCGGACGGGAGCGGCGACCGCTCCGCGAGCGCAAGCGCCTCGTTGAAGAGCGCGATCGCCGTGGAGATGCTCGACAGGAGCGTGCGGCAGACGCCGAGGCGGAACAGGACGTCGGCGCGGTCGACGTCGGCGAACTCGCGGCGCTCGACGTACCCACGCGCCTCCTCGAGAAGCTCGATCGCCCGGCGGACCTCGCCGCGGTGCGCGAGCGCCCACGCCTCGCCCGACAGCGCCCGCACCTGCAGCTCGACCGCCCCCGTCGCGAGGACGGCGGACCCGACCTGGCGGTACTCCTCGAGCGCGTCGTCGTACTCGCGCTGCTCCGAAGACGCTTCAGCGCGTGCCAGCGCCGCCTCGACGCGCGCGCGCTGATCGGCGGTGACGCCGCTCGCGAGGAAGCTCGCGTCGACGCCGAGGCGCGCCGCGAGCCATTCCACGGTCTCCCGGGTCGGGCGCGTCTTCCCGCGCTCGATCTGCGAGATGTACTCCTTCGAGAACCGATCGCCTGCGACGTCGGTCTGCGTCAGCCCTGCGGAGACCCGCAGCTGGCGAAGCCGCTCGCCGAGGCGGGAACTCCCGGATGCGGGCATGGGTCTGAGAGCGCGGGCCTGCACGTCGACGCAGTGTTCCCGATACTTGACCAAAAAGCAATGCTCCGGATGCGTAATCACCCAGAAGGGGCATGACTCCGCCCGTTTTGCGTCAACTAACGCGAGTTCCGAATCACTTGACCGAGTTACTTGACAGGTGTCGGAAGTGTTCGTACAGTGAGTCCACCTTGCACAACGGCCAGACGCCAGGCCGCGTGCAGGGGGAGCGCCGAGACGCGACATTCAAACCGGAACGCATGGCTGGGCCGCAGAGCCAAAGCTTCCGGAGTCGCCGACCAGGCGCCCCGCCTGACCAGGAAGGGTCCCGGGTGCCGCAGCCGGGGCCCTTCCTGGCAATTCGTCGCTTAGAACTCGTTTCAGAATGACGGCTCGCCGACGCGGCGCGGCCGGTGAGTGCGCGGCAAGGACGCAGGAGCGTCGATATCGGGCATATCGGCGCGACCGAGGACGCCGCCGCGCGCCGCCGGACGCGTTCCGGCGACACAGACCTCATTCGAAACGAGTTCTTAGGGACTCTTACGCCGTCTCGGCCGCCGGCTGCGGCTCGCGTGCGTGGTGCGGCGACTTCCGGATCGAGGCCGTCGCGATGACCGCCCCCGCGAACGCGATCGCGGCCGCGATCAGGAGCGCGTCGTGGAACCCTGCGACGAATGCGACGGGGCGCGAGTCGCCGTTGTCGAGAGCCGTGGCCGACACCGATGCGACGACGGCGCCCATCACGGCGATCCCGAGCGAGCCGCCGACCTGACGCATCGAGTTCAGCACGGCGGAACCGACCCCCGCCTTGTCGATCGGCACCGACGACATCGCTGCGGCCGTGGTCGGCGTCATCGTGGCGGCCATGCCGACGCCGCCGAGCAGCAGGCCCGGCAGGATCGTCCAGAACGTCTCGCTCGTCCCGAGCTGGGAGTACCAGAGGAGCGAGAGCGAGAGCAGCGTCATCCCGCCGCCGACGAGCCAGCGCGACCCGAACCGGTCCGCGAGCCGTCCCGTCTGCGGCGCGAGGATGATCACGAGCAGCGTCATCGGGAGGAACGTCGCTCCGGCCTGGACCGGCGAGAACCCGAGGATCCGCTGCACGTAGATCGAGACGTAGAAGAAGACGCCGAACATCGCGAGGCCGACGAAGAGCATCGCGGCGTTCGAGCCGGCGAAGGTCCTGTTGCGGAAGAGGGACAGGTCGAGCATCGGCACGCGCTGGTGCCGTTCGAGCAGGACGAACGCGACGAGCGACGCCGCAGCGATCGCGAACGCGGTCAGGATCCGCGCCGACGTCCAGCCGTAGCTGTTCGCCTCGATGAACGCGTAGGTGAGCGCGAACAGGCCGACTCCCGAGGAGATGAGGCCCGGCACGTCCGGCCGCTGGTGCAGCGAGGTGTCGCGCGACTCGTCGATGAGGATCGGGATCGCGAACAGCCCGGCGACCCCGATCGGGACGTTGACGAAGAAGATCCAGTTCCAGTTCACGTGCTCGGTGAGCACGCCCCCGACGAGCGGCCCGATCGCGAGCGCCATCGCCGAGACGCCGGCCCAGATGCCGATCGCGGTCCCGCGCTGCCGCGGCGGGAACGTCGCCGTGATGATCGAGAGCGTGGCCGGGTTCATCATGGCCGCGCCGAGGCCCTGGACGACGCGCGCCGCGATCAGGAAATTGCCGCTCGGGGCGAGCCCGCAGGCGAGCGAGGCGCCGGTGAAGACGGCAAGGCCGACCATGAAGATCAGGCGCCGCCCGAGCAGGTCGGCGAGCTTCCCGCCCGTGAGCATGAAGGCGGCGAACGTCAGGGCGTAGCCGGCCACCACCCACTCGAGCTGGGACAGCGTCAGCCCGAGGCTGCGCTGCATCGCCGGCAGCGCGACGTTCACGATGGTGTTGTCGAGCATGATCACGAACAGCCCGACGCTCACCGCCCCGAGCGTCCACCACTTCTTGTTCTCCTCGGTCACGAAGCGGCGCATTCCGTACGAGGCTACCGGCCGGCGCTCTCCTGCTGCCGGGGCCATCCGACGCCGCAGAAGTAGTGTTCCGAGCGTGGCGGAAGTCGTCTGGCGCCCCGACGAGGAGACGGTCGAGCGCGCGAACGTGACGCGGCTCGTGCGACGGGCCGGCGCGGCGGGCTACCCCGACCTTCTGCGCCGGTCGGCCGAGGAGCCGGAGTGGTTCTGGCCGCTCGTCGTCGAGGACCTCGGAATCGAGTTCTCGACGCCGTGGGGCCGCGTGCTGGACGACTCGGCCGGCCCGGAGTGGACGACCTGGTTCACCGGCGCGCGCGTCTCGATCGCGCGCAACTGCGTTCATCGGTGGTCCGAACGCCGTCCCGATGCCGTCGCCGCAGTCGGCCTCGGCGAGGACGGGATTCGGAGGGCGATGACGTGGGCGGAGCTCTCGCGGGACGTGACGCGGCTCGCCGAGGAGCTCGTCGCGCTCGGCGTGCAGCAGGGCGACCGCGTCGCGATCTACCTCCCGATGTCCCCCGAGGTCGCCGTCGCCTCCCACGCCTGCGCGCACGTCGGCGCGATCCAGGTGCCGATCTTCTCGGGGTTCGCCGCGCCCGCGGTCGCGCAGCGGCTTCAGGCGAGCGAGGCGAAGATCGTGATCACGCGCCGCGAGTCGTCGCGCCGCGGCCGCGTCGTTCCGATGCTCGAGATCCTGGAGGAGGCGCGTCGCGAAGCGCGGAGCGTCGAGCACATCGTCCTCGCGCCGTTCGAGCTCGACGGGCGGCCGGGCGAGCTCCCGCCGGTGGAGGTCGACTCCGAGACGCCGTACCTCCTGACCTACACCTCGGGCACGACCGGGAAGCCCAAGGGCGTCGTCCACGTCCAGGGCGGGTTCCTCGTCTCGATCGCGCGCGAGGCGGCCTACCAGGCGGACATCCACGAGGGCGACGTGATGCACTTCGCCACCGACATGGGCTGGATCATGGGGCCGTGGACCCTGGTCGGCGTCGGCGCGCTCGGCGGGACGATCGTGTTCGCCGAGGGCGCGCCGGACTGGCCGCCCGATCGGCTGTGGCGCATCGTCGAGCAGGAGCGAGTGACCTCGCTCGGGCTGTCGCCGACCCTCGTCCGCGCGCTCATCCCGCACGGCGGCCCCGAAGGCGACCTCTCGTCGCTGCGAACGTTCGTCACGACCGGCGAGCCCTGGAACCCAGGCCCGTACCGCTGGCTGTTCGAGACCGTCGGACGGTCGCGCGTGCCGGTGATCAACTGCTCGGGCGGGACGGAGGTCGGCGCGTGCTTCCTGTCCCCGACGCCGGTCACGCCGATCAAGGCTTGCTCGCTCGGCGGTCCCGCGCTCGGCATGGCGATGGACGTCGTCGACGGCGACGGTCGCTCGCTCGTCGGCACGGGCGAGGTCGGCGAGCTCGTGTGCCGCCGCCCGTTCCCGGGGATGACGCGAGGGTTCTGGCGCGACCGCGAGAAGTTCGTCGAGACGTACTGGCGCCGCTTCCCCGGGATCTGGACGCACGGTGACTGGGCGTCGGTCGACGACGACGGCTTCTGGTTCCTCCACGGCCGCTCCGACGACACGCTCAACATCGCCGGCAAGCGGATCGGGCCGGCGGAGCTCGAGTCGGCCGCCGTCGACCATCCCGCCGTCGGCGAGGCCGCCGCCGTCGGCGTCCCGCACGAGGTGAAGGGCGAGGTGGCGTGGATCTTCTGCTGCCTCCTGCCCGGGGCGTCCGTGTCCGAGGACGAGGTCGCGGATCACGTCGCGGCAGACCTCGGGCGCGCGTTCAGGCCCGACCGGGTCATCTTCGTCGACGCGCTTCCGAAGACACGCAGCGCGAAGATCGTGCGCCGCGCGGTGCGCGCGAAGGCGCTCGGCACCGACCCGGGCGACCTCTCGTCGCTCGAGAACCCGGAATCCCTCGAAGCGATCGCGGCGGCGGTTGGCTGAGCGCCTCGCATTCGTGACCGGCGGCGGACGCGGGATCGGCGCGAACGTCGCCCGCGCGCTGGCGGAGGACGGATTCGACGTCGTCGTGGCTGCGCGGACGCGAGGGCAGGTCGAGGCGGTGGCGGAGGAGATCGGCGGCCGCGCCGTCGGGCTCGACGTCACCGACGCCGACGCCGTGGAGCGCGCGATCGCCGAGGCGGGCGACGTCGACCTCCTGTTCGCGAACGCGGGCACCGGCGACCGCTCCACGACGTGGGAGGTCGAACCGGCGGTGTGGTGGCGGACCTTCGAGGTGAACGTCCTCGGCGTGCACCTCTGCTGCCGTGCCGTCATCCCGCGGATGCTCGAGCGCGGCTCCGGTCGGATCGTCATCACCGGGAGCGGCGCGTCGTACCTCCCCGGCGCGGCCGCGACGGGGTATCCCGCGTCGAAGGCGGCCGTCCACCGCTACGGCGAGACCCTCAACAACGAGCTCGGCGGCCGCATCCCGGTCTTCACGATCAGCCCGGGCCTCGTACGCACCGAGATGACCGAGGGCCACTTCCCCGAGGACGCGCCGTGGACGCCGCCGGAGTGCGCGCCGGATCTCGTGCGCAAGCTCGCGAGCGGCCGCTACGACGCCCTCGCCGGTCGGTACCTCCACGCCGAGCACGACGACGTCGACGAACTGCTCGCGCGAATCGACGACGTCCGCGAGCACGACCTGAACGCGATCCGCCTCCGGAGGTGACGCTCCCGGCGCGGCCCGCGTCCGGGCGCGTGTTCGAGTCGCGCCGACGCGTGCGCCTCGCGGACGCCGACGCGACGGGACGGCTGCGGCTCGACGCGGTGGCGCGCTACCTCCAGGACGTCGCGACCGACGACGTCGCCGACGCCGGCGTCGAGTACGCCGATACCGCGTGGGTCGTCCGGCGGACGGTCGTGGACGTCGACATGCCGTTTCTCGGCGACACCGAGGTCGAGCTCGCCACCTGGTGCAGCGGCGTCGCCTCGTCCGCCGCCGCCCGACGGACCTCGCTCCGCGGCGACCGCGGCGGGTCGATCGACACCGAGACGATCTGGATCCACGTCGACCGCGACGGCAGGCCGGCGCGGCACACGGAGGCGTTTCTCGAGGTCTACGCGCCGGTGGCGGAGGGGCGGCGCGCGACGACGCGGCTCGAGCTCGGCGGCCCACCGGCCGACGCGGAGACGGCGCCGTGGCCGCTGCGCGCGACCGATGTCGACGTTCTCGGCCACGTCAACAACGCCGCCTACTGGGCGCCCGTCGAGCAGCGCTTCGCGCCGCGGCTGCGCGAGTCGCTCCGCGCGACGCTCGAGTACCGCCGGCCGATCGACCTGGACGAGGAGGTCTCGGCCGTCGTCGCCGGAGACGCGCTGTGGCTCGTCGCGGAGGGCGTCCGCGCCTCAGCGCGGCTCGATCCACGTCGCGCGGGCGACGCCGAGTAGCTCGGAGCCGGCGTACAGCGCGGTGCCGGCGCCGTGCTTGCGGCCCTCGCTCCCGAGACGCCACCCGACGACGACGCACCGCTCACCCGGCGCGGGAACGCGCAGCACGTGCGCGGCGAGCCGGCCGAGGACGACGACGCCGCGACCGAGCGCTCCTGTCGCGTATGCGCCGGGGCAGTCGAGCGCCGCCCACACGAACTCCTCGGCCGCCGTGTCGCCGCGCGGAGCCCACGGCGCCGCCACGACGTCGGTGCCCGCGACCGGCCCCGCGTGGACGTGCAGGCCGTCGAGGTCAGTGCGCGCGGGGCCGCAGACGAAGCAGTTCGGGAACGGCGAGTCGGGGTCCGGCCGCTGCGCCGCGACCGCCTCGTCCCACGACAGCGGGTGCGGCACGTCGAGCTGGACCTGCGCCGGCGCGTACTCGGCGACGACAGCCTGGCCGTTCGTCACGCGCCCGTCCTCCACGCGGAGCGGCACGTCGAGCGGCGGCGGCAGCCGTAGCGTCACCTCCGCAGGCGCGACGCCGGCCGCGCGAGCGACGAGACCGCACGTGAAGCCGCCGTTCCCGGAGTCGTCGGGGCCTCGAAAGCGGTGTTCGACGACGATCTCCATACTGCGCAGCCTATGTCGGCCCGGCGCCTCCGAATCTGGCTGATCGTGACGCTCGTCGCCGCCGCCGTGGTGAGCGTCCTCGCGCAGAAGCGCGACTCGGCCTTCCTCGGCTGGGTCTCGTTCGCCGTCTTCCTCGCCGGCGTCACCCTCTATTTCGCGTGGCGACGCGCCGTGCGTGCTAGGGTTTTCGACCGAGAGGCGAAAACCCCCGATGAGACTCGCGCTCGCCCAGATCAATAGCGTCGTCGGCGACCTCGCAGGAAACCGCGAGCGGGTTCTCGCGCGCCTCGAGGAGGCCCGTGAGGCGAACGCCGACCTCGTGCTGTTCCCGGAGCTCGTCGTCACGGGGTACCCGCCCGAGGACCTGCTGCTCCGGCCCGGCTTCCTCCGCGCCGCGCGCCGCGAGGTGGAGACGATCGCGAAGGCGACGCGCGGGATCGCCGCGCTCGTCGGCGCGCCGCACCTCGACACCGACCTCTACAACGCCTGCCACGTCCTCGCGCGCGGCGAGATCCGGTGCGTCTACCGCAAGCGCTACCTCCCGAACTACGGCGTCTTCGACGAGGACCGTTACTTCGCGCCGGGGCGCGACCTGTTCCTCCTCCGCCTCGGCGACGTCCTCGTCGGGCCGACGATCTGCGAGGACCTCTGGCAGCCGGGGCCGCCCGCGACCGACCTCGCGCTCGCCGGCGCGCAGCTCGTCGCGAACATCTCGGCCTCGCCGTTCCACGTCGGCAAGGATCGCGAGCGCGAGGAGATGCTCCGCGTCCGCGCGCGCGACAACTCGTGCTTCGTCGCGCTGTGCAACGCCGTCGGCGGCCAGGACGAGCTGATCTTCGACGGCCACAGCGTCGTGATCGACGACGAGGGCGAGCTGATCGCACGCGCACCGGGGTTCGAGGAGGCGCTGCTCGTCGTCGACGTCGATCCGGCGATCGCCGTCGGCCGGAGGCTCCGCGACGTGCGTCGCCGCTCGCTCGCACGCGAGCGGGAGGGCCGGGTCGAGCTGCACGAGATCGAGCTCGCGCCGCCCCGGCGGCAGGAGACGCAGGTTCGGCCCGAGCCGGCGGCGCCGCTCGACGACCTGGAGCAGATGCGGCTCGCGCTCGAGCTCGGCCTTCGCGACTACGTCCACAAGAACGGCTTCGGCGACGTCGTGATCGGGCTCTCGGGCGGCATCGACTCGGCACTGACCGCGGCGCTCGCGGTCGAGGCGCTCGGGGCCGAGCGGGTCCACGGCGTCTCGATGCCGTCGCGCTACTCCTCGGAGGGCACGCGCGGCGACGCGCAGCGGCTCGGGGAGAGCCTCGGGATCGACTTCCGCGAGATCGCGATCGAGCCGGTCGTCGAGACGTTCACCGGCGCCCTCGCCGAGTCGTTCGACGGTCGCGAGCCGGACCTCACCGAAGAGAACCTCCAGGCGCGGATCCGCGGGACGCTGCTGATGGCGCTCTCGAACAAGTTCGGCTGGCTCGTCCTCGCGACCGGGAACAAGTCCGAGCTGTCGGTCGGCTACGCGACGCTCTACGGCGACATGGCGGGTGGCTTCGCGCTCCTGAAGGACGTCTACAAGACAGACGTTTTCCGGCTGTCGCGCCGGCTGAACGAGCGCGCCGGCCGCGGCCTGATCCCGCAGTCGATCATCGACCGCGCTCCGAGCGCGGAGCTCCGGTCGGACCAGCTGGACGAGGACTCGCTCCCGCCCTACCCGAAGCTCGACCGCGTGCTCGAGGCCTACGTGGAGCTCGACCGCACGCGCGAGGACCTGACCGCGGACGGCTTCGACCCCGACGTCGTGGAGCGTGCGCTGGCGCTGATCGATCGCGCCGAGTACAAGCGGCGTCAGGCGCCGCCCGGCGTGAAGCTCCGCCCGAAGGCCTTCGGCCGCGACCGCCGCACGCCGATCACCAACCGCTGGCCGGGGTAGGGCCCCTGTCACGACGCGAGCTCGGCGAGGATCGTGCCGAGCACGGGGATCACGAGCGTCAGCGTCAGGCTCGTCCAGCCGACGACGACGAGCGTCGGTCGCGTCCGCTGCTCGCGACCCGCGCGGATCTCGGCCTGGAGGCGCGGGCCGAGCACGTAGTTGTGGAGGTACGACACCGCGAGGAGCGCCAGAGCGAGCGCGACCTTGACGGCCAGAACCGCGCGGAACGGCGACCGGCCGTCGTCCCAGTCGCGGGCAGCCAGCACGACGCCCGTCAGGCCGGCAACGAGCAGCGCCCCGTAGCCGAGCGGGCGCCACCGCAGGCCGAGCTCGCGCATCGCGCGCCCGCGGGGCTCGCCCTCGAGCGTCCGGATCGCCGGCACCCCGACGAAGACGAGCGCGACCGACCCCCCGACCCACACCGCGGCCGCCAGCAGGTGGACCGCGACCAGCAGAGTCTCCATCGCGGCGAGGCTACGCGCTCACGCCCGAGCGACGTCGGAGACGTCCACCGGCTCCTCCGGCGGCCCCTCTCGGAGGAGCGCGCCGACGTGCTGCGGGAGCGCTCGCGGCGCGAAGGTGTCGCCGCTCGCCTCGAGCTCGGCGAGCGTCCACCACCGGTGCCCGTGGAGGCCCTCGGGCGCCAGGTCGATCGTCGGGGCCACCTCGTGGCTCTCGACGCGGACGAGGTAGACGCGCTCCGTCTGCCGGTATATCCGCCCGCCCCACGAGAACACGCTCTCGCGGTGCCACAGGAGCGGGCGGATCAGCGGGTCGTGGAGGCCGACCTCCTCCACGAGCTCGCGCCGCAAAGTCGCCCCATCGTCCTCGTCCGGCTCGGCCCCGCCTCCCGGCGTCGCCCACCACGACTGCCCGAACGTGTCCTCGAACCGCAGGAGCAGGATCCGGTCGGCGGCGTCGAGGACGACCGCACGGACGGACGTCCTCAACACCGGCGTCAACCACGCGCGAAGGCCACGGAACGCGTGCAGCCGCGCCGGGTACGGGACCGCCGCGTTCGCCGGCGAGGTGGACGGGAGCACGTAGAGACCGACGCCTTCGAGCGTGCGTTTCTGCGGCCCGGTCTCGGCGCGCTCGCCGAAGAGGCCGCGATACGCCTCCTTGCCGACGAAGGCGATCGCCCACGGCCGCAGCTCGCGCGCGACCCGCTCGATGCGCGGTCGGTCGAAATCCGCGCGGCGCAACGATCCCGATCCGGGGGTCGTCCGGTAGGCGGCGTTCGTGATGCCGTAACCGAGGGCGGGAAGCTCGTCCTGCTCGGCGGGCTCGAGCGGACGCGGCGTGAACCCGGCGTCGTGGAGGAGCCGCCAGAAGTCGTTCCGCGGGTTCGCGAAGTGAGCGGCCGCGGCGGCCGAGACCCGCCCCGGGTTGATGCCACAGAAGACGCACCGGAGGCCGGGCGCGAGCACGTCCGGGACATCGCTCCGAGGGCTAATAGGGGCGGCGGCCACGCGGGCGGCAGCGTGGCACACGCTGCGTCCACGTCGCCGTGCAGGACCACGAGCTCGGGAGCGGCGGCGCGGGTCGGCCCCGTGCGCGCGGCGCCTGCCGGCGACGTGACCGCCACGGCACGCACGTGCGCGTCACGCGGCCTCCGCGTCGTGATCGGGGTCGCGGACGTCGAGCCGCTGCTCGAACGCCTCGCGCAGCCGCTCGCCCGTCAGCGCGTCCTGCCGCGCCGGCGACGGGCGGAGGATGTGGATCCGCTGCCCGCCGCGATGGCCGTAGCAGCGGGCGTAGCACTCGGCCTCCGTCAGCGGCCTGAGTCTCACGACCGGCACTCTAGGACCGCCGCCGGACGGACCCGTGGCGCCGGTGGTTACGCGGGGCGCAGGAGGTCGCGCTCGAGGATCAGGTCGATGCTCAGCGTCTTGTAGCCGGCCTCGTCGAACAGGATCACGAGCTTGTCGTCCTCGTGCCGCACGACGGTTCCCTCGCCCCACTCCTCGTGCTCGACCCGCGCCTCGAGCGGGAACGGCTCCGCGCCCGGCTCGCGCGGCTCGACGCCGGAGTCGCAGACGTCGCAGTTGCCGCACGGCGGGTCGAACGCCTCGCCGAAGTAGTTCAGGACGAAGCCGCGCCGGCACGCCGTCGCTTCGGCGTAGGCGCGCATCATGTCGACTCGCGACCGGTCGAACTCGCGCCGGCGGTCCTGCGCCTCGACCGCGTGGTCGACGGCCCGCTCGAGCGGCACGTCGCCCGTCGGGGCGACGCGGCCGTCGGGCCGGATCTCGACCGCGCCCGCATCCTCGAGGCGCGTCAGGGCCGACAGCACCTTGGAGTCGGTGAGGCCCGTCTCCTCGCGCACCTCCTCGACCGGCACCGGCCCGCCGGCGTCGTCGAGCACCTCGACGACCGCCTCCACCTGCTCCTCGACGAGCCGTCCGGACCCTGCGAAGAAGCGCCGGAGGCCGACGTCCTCGGCACGGTAGAAGAGGGTGGCGTCCGCCGGCTCGCCGTCCCTGCCTGCGCGGCCGATCTCCTGGTAGTACGAGTCGACCGACTCGCTGATCTCGGCGTGGTGGACGAATCGCACGTTCGGCTTGTCGATCCCCATCCCGAAGGCGATCGTCGCAACGATCACGCCGAGCTCGTCGCCCATGAAGGCCGCCTGCACGTCCTCGCGCTCGCGGCGGCCGAGCCCCGCGTGGTAGGCGCGGCCGCCCAGCCTCTCCGCGAGCTCCTCGGCGCGTGCCCGCGTCGCCGTGTAGACGATGCCCGGCTTCGCCGCCGCCTCGACACGCGCGGCGAGCGCGTCGTCCTTCGCCTTCTCGTCGAAGAAGGTCTCGACGGCGAGGTGGATGTTCGGCCGGTCGAAGCCGCGGACGATGGGCTCCGGGTCGTCCATCCGCAGGCGCTCGACGATCTCCCGACGCACCGGCGGCGAGGCCGTCGCCGTCAGCGCGAGCACCGTCGGCGATCCGAGCCGCTCCCGGACGCCTCCGAGGCGCAGGTAATCGGGTCGGAAGTCGTGACCCCACTCGCTCACGCAATGCGCCTCGTCGACCACGAAGAGCGACGGCTTCGCGGCGGCGAGCCGCTCGACGGTCTCGTCGTCGGCGAGCTGCTCCGGCGCCAGCAGCACGTACTCCAGGTCGTCGTCGGCGACGCGCGCGAGGAGCTGCTCGCGGGCGGAGTCCGAGAGCTGCGAGTTGAGAGCGGCGGCCTCGTCCTCACCGATCGCCTCGACCTGGTCGCGCTGCAGCGCGAGGAGCGGCGAGACGACGATCGTCGGCCCGTCGAGGATGAGCGCGGCGAGCTGGTAGATCGCCGATTTTCCGGAGCCGGTCGGCATCACGACGAGCGTGTCGCGGCCGTCGAGGACGCTGCGGACCGCCTCCTCCTGGCCGGGCCGGAGCTCGTCGTGGCCCAGGCGCTCGCGCGCGAGCCGTGCGATGGAGGGTGTCCGCCGACGGCCCACGCGGGCGCTACGGTTCCTCGCGTGGCGCAACCCAAACCCAAGGTGCTCGAGTACGCCGTCGAGGTCGATCGCGCCGGGCGGATGACGGTGCCGGGCGGAGCGCAGCTTGCGCCGCCGGAGGGCTGGAGCGCCGACCACCTGCTGCTCGCGGCGCTCGTCCGCTGCTCGATCGAGAGCCTCGTCTACCACGCGCGGCGCGCGGGCCACACCGTGCGCGCGTCCGGCTTCGCGTCCGGGACGGTGACGAGGCGCGAGAGCGACGGCCGCTACGCCTTCGTCGACATCGGGTGCACCATCGACGCCGAGGTCTCGCCGCGGACGACGGAGGTCGACGACCTGTTGGCGAAGGCCGAGCGCGACTGCTTCGTCGGCGCGTCGCTCACGATCTCGCCGCGGTACGAGTGGCGCGTCGCGTGACGGGCGGCGCGGCGACGCTGAGGGTCGAGGCGGTCCGGGCGCGCTTCTCGGCACTCGACCGTCCGCTCGCGTTCTTCGACGGCCCTGGCGGGACGCAGGTGCCGGACTCGGTGATCGACGCCGTCGCGACCTACCTGCGCGAAGCGAATGCGAACCTCGGCGGCCCCTTCGAGACGTCGCTGCGGTCGGACGCGCTCGTGACCGGGGCGCGGCAGGCGGCGGCCGAGCTTCTCGGCGCCACGGCGGACGAGGTGATCTTCGGCCAGAACATGACGACGCTGAACTTCGCGCTGACGCGCGCGGCGGCGCGGGACTGGGCCACCGGGGACGAGGTCGTCGTGACGCGGCTCGACCACGACGCGAACGTCTCGCCGTGGCTCGAGCTGGCCCACGACCGCGGGCTCGTCGTACGGTTCTGCGACGTCGACGACGAGTGCCGGCTCGACCTCGACCACCTCCGGTCGATCCTGTGCCACAGGACGCGCGTCGTCGCGTTCCCGTGGGCCTCGAATGCGGTCGGGACCTTGACCCCGGTCGCGGAGGTCGCCGCGCTCGCGCACGAGGCGGGCGCGCTCGCGTGGGTCGACGCGGTGCACTATGGCCCGCACGGGCCGATCGACGTGGCCGCGGTCGACGCCGACGTGCTCATCTGCTCGCCGTACAAGTTCTACGGGCCGCACCTCGGGCTCGCGTTCGGCCGGCGCGAGCTGCTCGAACGGTGGCGGCCGTACAAGGTGCGGCCGGCCGACCTCTTCCCCGTCGGGAGCCGCTACGAGACCGGGACGCTCGCACACGAGCTGCTCGCCGGCTTCGTCGCCTGCGTCGACTACCTGCGCTCGATCGGCTGGGACTGGATCCTCGAGCAGGAGCGCTCGCTCGGAGGACGATTCCTCGACGGGCTCCCCGAGGCCTGGCGCCTCCACGGGCCGCAAACGGCGGACGACCGTGTGCCGACCTTCGCGATCACGCGCGACGGCCTGTCGCCGGAGGCCGCCGCGGCGCGCCTCGCGGGCCGCGGTTTCTCGGTCTGGCACGGGAACTACTACGCCGTCGAGATCATGGAGCGCCTCGGCCTCGCCGACGGCGCGGTCCGGGTCGGGATCGTCCACTACAACACCCACGAGGAGGTCGACCGGCTCCTCGGGGCGCTCGCCGAGCTGTAGCCACGCATGGCTCACCGCGACTACTCGTCGACACCGCTTTCGAAGAAGCTCGGGGCGAAGCCGGGCACCGAGGTGGTCGTCCTCTTCACGACGAGCCGCGCCGAGCTCGAGACGCGGTTCGTCGCGTTGAAGGCGACGCTCGCGCCCGCCGACGCGCTGTGGATCGCGTGGCCGAAGAAGGCGTCGCGCATCGAGACCGACCTCGACTTCGGAGCCGTTCAGGAGATCGGGCTCGCGGCCGGCCTCGTCGACAACAAGAGCGCGGCGGTCGACGAGGCGTGGCAGGCGGTGCGGTTCGTCTACCGCCTCGCCGACAGGCGCTGACGCTACGCCGAGTGCGGGTACGCGGAGCCGGCGGCGGCCGCCCACGCCGAGCCGGGCTCGCGTCGGATCGCGTCCGGGTCGACGCCGCGCGCGTCGGCGAGCGCGAGCGTGAGGAGCTGGAAGCGGACGATGTCGACGACCGGGTGCCGCGTCGGGAGCAGCGTCGTCTCGCAGCCGAGCGTCTCGAGCGCCCGCGCCGCGTCGCGCGCGCGCTCGGCGGCGCGGCCGTCGCCTTCGAGGACGTAGGCCCGCACCGACGAGTCGACGGCGGCGAGATGGCCGTGGAGGAGCTGCTCGACGTGGTGCGCGCCCGCCGACATGTACGCCCCCTCGCGCAGCTTGAGCACCGCCTCCTGCGCCGTCGGCCAGTCGCGCCCCGCGCCGGCGACGAGGATCTTGTCCTGCTGCGGCAGCTCGCCGAAGCCCTCGGCGAGCGCCTCCTCGACCGCCGCCGGAAGCCACGACACGTCCTCGCCGCGCAGCGCGCCGAGCGCGGCGACTCCGCAGGTGTAGCTCGCCGTGTGGCACCACGACCGCTCGACCTCCGGCGTGCACACGATCACCTCCTCGGCGAGCTCGGCAAGCGGCCCGTCCCGCTTTCCCGTGACGAGCCACACCCGCCCCGCGAACGCCTGCGCCGCCTCGAGCGTCACCTGCGTCGCGCCCTCGTGCGAGACGCAGACCATCAGGTCGGCGTCCGGCGGCGCGAGCACCGCCTCGAGCGCCTGAACGGCGCGGCCGCCCGTCTGGGCGGCGTGAAACGACGTGCCGCAGCCGGTGAAGACGACGCGCGCGCCGTCCGGGAGACGGGTGTGCGTCGGGACTTGCCGCAACCATTCCGGCTGGGCGCGGACCGCGCGGAGAGTCTCGCCGGGCATACGCCCGTCTATAGCATCCGCGCGGGTGGAGGCGTTCCCGTTCACGCACCACGAGCGCGTCCGGTTCCGCGATTGCGACGCGATGGGCCACGTGAACAACGCCGTCTACTCCACCTATCTCGAGCAGGCCCGGATCGGCGTCCTCGGAGGCCTGGCGCCGTTCATCCTCGCCCGCGTCGAGATCGACTTCCGCGCAGAGCTGCGCGCGGGAGAGGAGGTCGAGATCCGCACGCGGTGCTCGCGCATCGGCACGACGAGCTTCGACCTCGACCACGTGATCAGCACCGACGGCCGCACCGTCGCCGAGGCGAAGAGCGTGCTCGTCGGGTACGACTACGAAGCTGGGAAGAGCGTCCCGCTCTCCGAGACGACGAGGAGGAGACTGGCTGCATGAGCGTGTTCGAGCGGCACACACTGTCCAACGGCCTGCGCGTCCTGACCGCGCCGCTGCCGCACGCGCAGTCGGTGGCGTGCTTCGTCATGCTCGCTGCCGGGTCGCGCTACGAGCAGGCCGGCAACCGCGGGATCGCGCACTTCGCCGAGCACATGTTCTTCAAGGGCACCGAGCGGCGCCCGACCTCGCGCGACCTGACGACGATCGTCGACGGGATCGGCGGCGAGTTCAACGCGTTCACGTCCAAGGAGTACACGGGCTACTACGTCCGCTGCGCCGGCGCCGACCGCGACGTCGCGCTCGACGTCCTCGTCGACATGATCCGTCACTCGAAGTTCGACCCGGAGGAGGTCGAGCGCGAGAAGGGGGTCATTCTCGAGGAGATGAACATGTACTTCGACACGCCCCGCGACTACATCTCGTCGGTCTACGAGGAGCTGATGTTCGGCGACAACCCGCTCGGCTGGGAGACCCTCGGCACGAAGGACACCGTCCGCGGCGCGACGCGCGAGACGTTCCTCGAGTACCTCGAGCGCTGGTACACGCCGTCGCGGATGGTCGTGGGCATCTCGGGCAAGGTCGGCGACGACGTGCTGCCGACGCTCGAGTCGCTACTCGGCGACATGAGCGGGAACGGCGCGGGCAGTCCCGCGCCGGCGCAGCTCGAGCGCGGCGGGACGCGCGTGCGCGTCCACCACAAGGAGTCGGATCAGGCGCAGATCGCCGTCGGCGTCCCTTCGTACCCGCTCGAGCACGAGGATCGCTACGCGCTGCAGCTGCTCGCGACGGTTCTCGGCAGCGGGATGTCGTCACGCCTCTTCGTCGAGGTGCGCGAGCGGCGCGGTCTCGCCTACTACGTGTACGGCCTGAACCACTCCTACACGGACGCCGGGTCGCTGCTCGCGCAGGCCGGCGTCGACCTCGCACGCGTCGACGAGGCGGTGCAGGTCGTCGTCGAGCAGTTCCGGCGACTCGCGGAGGAGCCGGTGCCGGCCGACGAGCTGGAGAAGGCGCGCTCGCTCGCGAAGGGACGATTCGTCCTCCAGACGGAGAGCCCGCAGGGGCTCATCCTGTTCGGCCTACGCCGCGAGGTCCTCGAGGGCCGCGCCGCCGAGCCGGAGGAGCTCCTCGCCGGGCTCGACGCCGTGACGGCGGAGGACCTCCAGCGCGTGGCGCAGGACGTGATCGCGGCAGACGCTCTCCACGTCGCGGTGATCGGCCCGTTCGACGACGACGACCGGTTCGCGAAGCTGGTCGCGTAGCGCCGGAAGGCGAGCTCAGTACGGGTTCGCCTGCGACCGGAACGCCGGCGCGACGTCGTCGGCCTTCGAGCGCGGGAACGTGAGCCGCTTCGGATCGCCGTCGGACACGTACCGCGTCTCCGGATGGCGGGAGAGCTGGTCGAGCCAGTACGCGGCCGCCATGTCCGCATCGCCGTTCCAACCGGCGTGCGAGCTTCGGATCCGGGGGATCGCGCTGACGTCGAACGATCGGGAATACGGCGACGGCGCGGGATTCGCGCCGACGAGGAGGACGGCGTAGGGGCCGTACGACGTGCCCTCCGAGCGGCCGTGCCGCGCGAGCGACTCGTCGCGGGGGAGCGACCCGAGCGGCAGCGCCATCGTCCTGATGCGATAGCCCGGGACGGCGTCCGTGATGATCTTCGCGCCCATCGCGAGCTCCTTCTGCACCTTCGCGTCGTCGAGCGTCCGGAGCGGCGTGTGGTCGTAGGTGTGGTTCCCCAGCTCGAACCCGTGGTCGACCAGCCAGCGGAGCATCGCGCCGCCCTCGGGCACGCCGGCGAACGGGTCCCGGAGGACGTAGAACGTCCCCGCCGGCTCGAAGCCGGGGTGCGCCCGTGCGAAGTCGAGGAGCACGCCGATCGCGGTCGTCGGGTCGACCTTTCCCTTGCCGCCGTCGAAGCCGCCGCGGAATCGCAGCTGGTACTGCGTCGAGTCGTCGAAGGTGAGGACGACCGGGGTCTTGCCCGCGGGCACCCGTCCGAGGCTCCGCGTCGCGAGCTGGGCCGCCGTCACCGGCCAGTACCCGTCGCGCCACAGGCGCTCGAGCTCCGCGCGGAACTCGGCCGGCGTCTGGTCGTAGTCGCCGACGCGGTCGGGGCGGATCTCGTGATGCATGAGCACCGGGATCGCGCCGAGCTCGTTCGGCATGCGTCCGTCCGTCGCGCGCGGCGCGGTCGGCGCCGGCGGCGCGGCCGCCTTCTGCTTCGGCTTCGGCTTCGCGCGCGGCGTGGTCGCGACGACCTTCTTCGGCGCGGGGGCGGGGCCGCGCCACGCGCGCGCGAGCCCCTTCTGCGACGTCTGCGCGTCCGCGGAGAGCGCGTCGGAGGTGTACGTGACGGCAGGGTCCCACAGCAGGAAGTCGTCGATCCCGTCCTTGTGCGCTGCGTCGATCTGCGCGCGGACCTCGTTCGGCCCGTACGTCACGCCGAGCGTGAAGTCCTGCAGCCACGGCACGACGCGCGCGCCGGTCCCGCGAACGTCGCGCGAGAAGTCGCGCAGCGAGCGGAGCACGATGTCGTACGGCTGGGAGTTCGGGCTCGCGACGCGATACTCGCCGGGGCCCCAGTGCGAGGGGTAGACCATCGGCGCGACGTAGTCGACGCTCCGCGCCATCCTGCGCACCGGTTGCGCGACCTCGAGCGGACGCGTCGCGGCGACGCCGAACACCGACGCGCCGAGGTAGGTGCCGTACGGGCGGAGGGCCGCCCGCGACTCGCGCAGGAACTCGACGATCCCGTCCTCGGGCGTGCCGTCGAGGCCGGGGAAGCGCATGCTCGAAAGCGGCCCGTCGGGCCGGCGCACGTAGTCGTAGAGGATGTCGTCGACGCCCGCGCGCGCGGCCGCGACCGCGACGTCGATGTTGTACTTCCGCACCGCGGGGCTCGCGAAGTTCGTGAACCCGCCGTAGCCGGAATAGGGCGCGCCGCCTGGCGTCTGGATGACCTCGGTCCTCCGCCCCGCCTTCCAGGCGGCCGCGGCGTGGATGGGGTCGCGGAAGCAGACGAGCCGCCCGATGACCCTGATGCCGCGCGCGTGGAGTTGCCTCACCGCGGCCGGAAGGTCGTAGATCGCGTTGACGGAGCCGATCTTGCGGGCGAAGGGGATCCCGGCCGCGAAGCCCACGATCCCGGACTCGTCCTTCAGGTCGAGCTCGACGGCGTTCACGCGCTTCTCGTCGATCAGTCGCATGACGCCGGCGTGAAGCGTCCGGTCGGCCCACGCGTAGAAGGTGACGTGCACCGCGCGGACCGGCACGGCGGGTCGTCGCGGGACGACCGAGATCGCGACCCGCGAGGTCGACCGGTTCCCGGCCTCGTCGGTCGCGGCGAGCACGATCGCCGCCGGCGCCGGCGCGGCGCGGCGGACGAGGAAGCGCTCGTCGTCGAGGCGCACGGCCCGGCCGTCGGCCGTGACGGCGGTCGCGCCGGCAGCGGTGCCGCGGAGCTCCAGCGGCTCCCAGGCGCGAGCGACCGCGCGTCCCGAGACGCGAATCGACGGCGGCGTGGTGTCGACGGTGAAGGCGAACTTGCGCGTCGCGCGCATCCGGAGCACGTTCGGCCCGGTGCGGACGGCGACCGCATGAGCGCCGTCAGAGAGCCGCCGCGGCCGCAGCACGAGGTCGTCGCCTTCCGCGCGGACGAGGCCGGTCACGTCACGGCCGTCGAGCGTCCAGCGCTGGCCGCCGAGATCCTCCTGCGTCCCCCTCACGCGGACGGCGATCCGGTCGAGGCGGCTCCGGCCGAAGAGGTCGCCCGCCGGCCCCGACGCCTCGAGTGACGGCGCGAGGACGGTCGAGGCCGCCGCGAACGCCACGGCCACGAGCGCGGCGACGGCCACGAGCGCCGCGAGCACGAGGCGCGAGCGGCGTCCGACCGTGAGCCGCGGCGCGCGGCGGGCGGCCCGCGGCGCGTGCTCCTTCTCCGGTGGAGCGGCCGGCGCGGCCGCAGCCGCGGGGGCGACGTCGCCGTTCTCGCGCGGACGCTCGACCTCCGAGAGGAGCGCGAGGACGGTCCGCGCGGCGGCGCGCAAGTCGCGGTCGTCGCCGGCCGCCGCCTCGCGTGCGCGACGCCGGATCCGCGCGAGGCGCTCGGGGTCGGGGGAGCTCCCGCTCTCGAGCGCGTCGAGGAGCGCGAGTTGCGTCCGGCCGGCCGCCGCGAGCGCGGGATCGTCGTGACGTGCTAGCGCGGCGGCGCGGCGGCGGGTGTCGCTGCGAGCGGCCTGCACGGCCGAAGGGTAGCGACACTCGTGACGCGCGTTACAGGGTAGAGAGGTCGCGTTCCAGGAGCTCTCTGTCCTCCGCGTCCGCGATCGGGACCGCCGCAGCGCGCTCGCGGAACGACTCGACAGACGCGTCGTCGCCGGCAACGCGATGCGCGCGCGCAAGGGCCTCGTAGGCGAACGCTAGGTCCCAGTCGGCCAGGCCGTTCCGCTCGCAGAGGTCGAGACACGCGCGCGCATGGTGGAGCGCCGGCTCCGCGCGGCCGACGACGGCGTAGACGCGCGACAGCTGCCAGTGCGATCGCGCGCGGTTCTCCGGCCGACTCTCCGGCGCGCGGCTCCAGTGATACGCGGACGCGTGCGCCGCGTTCACCATCAGCTCGTCGTCTTCGCGGGAGGTGATGAGCCGCCACGTCTCGTTGAAGAGCGCGACGCCGAGGCCGCGATGATCGACCGGAGGAAGATCGCCCACGGCTCAACCGTACGTGGCGAGCCGCTGCAGCGCGTCGTCCGGCAGCCTCATGGCGAGTGCGTCGACGAGCTCCTGCACGGTCGCGACGCCGTACGCGTTCCGCGCGACGTAGAGCTTCAACGCGCAATCCGTCCGCGCTCCGTCGCCGAGCGAGGCGAACGCCTCGTAGCCCTGCGCGTAGACGCCGGCGAAGTAGTCGCCGGGCACAGTGTCCCAGTAGGTCATCGGCGCGGTCAGCTTCCCGCGCACCGAATCTGGGATCGGCGTCGCGGCGATCTGCGCGGTCACGGCGTCGACCCGCGTCATCGCCCACGACGCGAGCGACTCGTCGAGCCACGGGTCGCGCGCCTGGTTGTTGCCGACGAGCGAGTAGAACCATTGGTGCGCGGCCTCGTGGGCCGTCGCGCGCTCGAGGCTGCCGCTCCCCTGGAAGACGATGTTCGGGTACTCGATCCCGCTCCGTCCGAGGTCGTCGAAGACCGCGACCGAGAAGCGCGGCCACGGGTACGGCCCGTAGAGCTGCGACAGCCGGACGAGCGACTGCGCCGCGCGGGCCGCGAAGATGCCGGCGGTGTCGCCGTCGGGCGCGACGGCGGTCACGACCACGTTCGCGGGCGCGCGGACGGTGAAGCTGCGGCGGGCGAGGACGCCTGCCACGACCGCGAAGTCGCGAACGGCGCGCGCCGTCCAGTGACCGGGCGCGACGCGCGTTCCTGTCGCGACGACGGTCCACCGCGCAGGAAGACGGAGGCGCACGTCCCAGTCGGCGGTCGGTGAGACCCACGTCTCGGCGGCTGTCGACGCCGGCGGATCCACTGCCCAGTTCCCCTTGTCGTCGAGCGCGAGCAGCGGGAAGAACGAGCCGAGACGAACCCAGTCGTCCGCGGCGGCGAGGCGACTCAGCCCGACGCCGGCCGACGCGTTGCGGAGCGTCCACCGGAGGACGACGGTCGCGACCTCGCCGACGCGCAGCGGCTTCGTGAGCCGCAGGTCGAGGACCGTCGCGCCGCTCGCCACCCGCCGCGCTCTCGGGCTCGTGGAGACGACCGTCGCCGTTTCGCGCGCGCCCGCCACCCGCGTCGCCGACGAGTTCGCCCACAGGCGCAGGACGATCCGACTCGTCGGCTTGACCGCCCGGAACCGGATCGTCTGGCGGCCGGTGATCGCGCCGTGCGCGGGAACCGTGACGTCGAGCCCGTACTGCGGCCGGTTCGGCGGAAGCCGGTAGGCCGGAACGGCCGCGCAGGTGGTGGCGCGCGGGGCGCGGCCCGCGGCCGCCGCGGTGCCGGCGACGACCGCGGCGAGCGCGATCACGAGCGCGAGCCGCATCACGGCCACGATAGGCGGGCCTGCCCCCGCGTGCTATCTCGACGTTCGATCAAGCCCGGCGGCACGGACGACGTCCGCCGCTACGGCCAGCGCCTCGCGACGCGTCACCCCGGGCCGCGAGACCTCGACGACGACGACGACCGGCCCCGTCGGGCGGTAGACGATCGCGGCCGTCGTCCGGAGGTCGGAGATCCAGCCGTTCTTCTGAGCGATCGTCGTCCCCCGCGGCAGCCGGTCGCGGAGGAGCCCGACGTTGTCGCCGACGGGCTCCGACCGGAGGAGGAGCGCGAGCGCCCGGCGCGCCTGCGGGCGCGTCACACCGAGCTGCCCGAGCGCGAGCCGGTTCCCGAGCGCGGCCGCATGGAGGCGGTAGAGGGCGCGGCCGAGATCGTGCGCGGTCGTGACACGGATGTGCGTGGCGGGCGGCGGCTTCGGCGCGTCGACGGCGGCGCTCGTTCCCGCGCGGTACAGGCCCGGGTAGGTGCTCGACCACATCCCGAGACGGCGGAGCGCGTCGTCCACCCGCGCCTGGCCGACCTGCTCGACGATCCTGTTCGCGGCGAGGTTCGACGACCAGCGCGCGACCTGCGCCGCGTCATAGGCGAGGTCCGCCCGTGGCAGCGCGGCGAGCAGCGCCCCGACCTTCACCGTCGAGCCGGCGGCGAATCGCGCGTCGGAGTTCCAACCGGCGGTCCGGCCGGTTCGGAGGTCGTGCGTCCAGAACCCGGCCCAGCCGGGGTACGCGCGACCGATTGCCGTGAGACGCGCCGCCAGCGCGGCGTCCGTCGCGCCCTCGGGCCGGGCCACCCCGGCTCCCTTCGGAAGCGCGGGCGCCGGTGTCGCCACGGCGGACGGAACGGCGCCGCGGGCGCCGGCCCCGCACCCGGGCGGCACGGACGGCAGCGGTCGTGAGCGCGTGCGCGGCACCGGGTAGTCGCCATCCTCGGCCGTCGCGACCTGCGTGCGCGCAAAGCGAAGGAGGGCCGCGCGGAGCGCTTCGCAACGGCTCGAGACGCGAACGCTGCGCACCGCCTCCTCGAGCCCGCGGCCGGCGTCGTAGCGCGCCTGCAGGCCGTCGGCGTCCCTCGCGAACGCGCGCTGGGCCGGCGGGAGGTACCTCTCCTTCGCCGCGAGCAGGTCGGAGTCCGCCGCGGCGGCGACGCCGACGAGTGCGAGCGCCGCGACGACGACTGCGGTGGCGGTGGCGCGCATCCCGCGCCACCGTAGCCTCTCGCCTCAGTCCTCCTGCGACGCCTCGTCGTCGGCGCGGTGACGGAGCTCGGCGACGACGGCCGGGTCCGCGAGCGTCGTCGTGTCGCCGAGCGGCCGGTGCTCGGCGACGTCGCGGAGCAGGCGGCGCATGATCTTGCCGCTCCGCGTCTTCGGAAGCTCCGGCGTGAAGACGATGTTCGCCGGCTTGGCGATCGGCCCGATCTTCTGCGCGACGTGGTTACGCAGCTCCTCGAGCTTCTCGATCGACCCCTCGGCACCGCCTTTGAGGGTCACGAACGCGACGATCGCCTGCCCCGTGGTCGCGTCGGCCCGCGCCGCGACCGCGGCCTCGGCCACCTCGCGGTGGTCGACGAGCGCGCTCTCGACCTCGATCGTCGAGATCCGGTGGCCCGAGATGTTCATGACGTCGTCGACGCGCCCGAGGAGCCAGAAGTCGCCGTCCTCGTCGACGCGTGCGCCGTCGCCCGCGAAGTAGGCGTCGCCGTACCGCGACCAGTAGGTCTCGACGTAGCGGTCGTGCTCCTTGTAGAGGCCGCGGAGCATCGCCGGCCACGGCCGGCGGAGCACGAGGTACCCGCCGCCGCCCGGGCCGACCTCCCGGCCGGCGGTGTCGTAGACCGCGGCGTCGACGCCCGGGAACGGCTGCGTCGCCGACCCGGGCTTCGTGGTCGTCACGCCCGGAAGCGGCGTGATCATGATCATCCCCGTCTCGGTCTGCCACCACGTGTCGACGATCGGGCACCGGCCCCCGCCGATGTGCTCGTGGTACCAGACCCACGCCTCGGGGTTGATCGGCTCGCCGACCGACCCGAGCAGGCGAAGCGACGAGAGGTCGTGCTTCGCGGCATGCTCCTGCCCCCACTTCATGTGCGACCTGATCGCGGTCGGTGCGGTGTAGAGGATCGTCACGCCGTAACGCTCGACGATCGACCACCAGCGGTCGCGGTCGGGGAAGTCGGGCGTCCCCTCGTAGAGGACGGAGGTCGCCCCGTTGCAGAGCGGCCCGTAGACGATGTAGCTGTGGCCCGTGACCCAGCCGACGTCGGCCGCGCACCAGTAGACGTCTTGCTCCGGATCGAGGTCGAAGACGTAGCGGTGCGTCGAGGCGACGCCGACGAGGTAGCCGGCCGTCGTGTGGACGATCCCCTTCGGCTTCGCCGTCGTGCCCGAGGTGTAGAGGAGGTACAGGAGGTCCTCGGAGCCCATCGGCTCCGGCGGGCACTCCGACTCGTCGGTCGCCACCTCGTGCCACCAGACGTCGCGACCCTCGGTCATCGGGACCCCGTTGCCGGTCCGCCGCAGCACCACGACCTTCTCGACGCTGGGCGAGTCCGCGAGCGCGGCGTCGGCCGTTCGCTTCAGCGGAACGGTCGTCCCGCGCCGCCACGCCTCGTCCTGCGTGATGAGGACCTCGCATTCCATGTCCTGCAGGCGGCCGGAGAGCGAGTCGGCGGAGAAGCCTCCGAAGACCACGGTGTGCGGCGCGCCGAGACGCGCGCACGCGAGCATCGCGATCGGCGCCTCGGGGACCATGCCGAGGTAGATCCCGACCGGCGTCCCCTTGCGAACGCCGAGCGAGCGGAGGGCGTTCGCGAGCTTCGTCACCTCACGCTGCAGGTCGGCGTAGGTGATCGTCCGCGTCTCTCCTTCCGGCTCGCCCTCCCAGTGGTACGCGACACGTTCGCCGAGCCCGTTCTCGACGTGCCGGTCGACGCAGTTGTAGGCGACGTTCAGCGTGCCGCCGACATACCACTTGGCATACGGGAGCTCCCACTCGAGCAGGGTCGAGAACGGCTCGTACCACGTGACGCGCTCCCGGCCCTCGCGGTCCCAGAACGCCTCGAGATCGAGGTCGTAGATGTCGCGCTTCGCGATCGCCCTCGCAGCGAACTCCGCCGGCGGCGGGTAGCGCCGCTCCTCGAGGAAGAGGGTGTCGATATCGCGCGTCTCGGTCTCGCTCACCTGTCGCCCCTTTCCGCGGAGATACGAGCGCGAACTCTACGCCGTGGCCCCTTCGGACGGCCTCGCCCGCCGCTTCGCCGCCTACGCGCTCGGGTCCAGGTCGTACGGGAAGTCCGTGAGGTTCTCGGCGCCGTCCTCCGTCACCAGGATCAGGTCCTCGAGGCGGCAGCCGCCGAAGCCCTGGCGGTACAGGCCGGGCTCGACCGTGACGACGTCGCCGGCGAGCAGGTCCTTGTCGCCGACGATCCCCATCCCCGGCGCCTCGTGCACCTCGAGCCCCACGCCGTGGCCGAGGCCGTGGAAGAAGCCGTCCGCGAGCGGGACGCCCGGCTCCTTCGTTCGCTGCGTCGGGTACCCGGCGCGCTCGAAGATCTCGCACGTGCCCTCGAAGATGACCTTTCCGACGACGCCGGCGCGGATCTCCGAGACGGCGCGGTCGAGCGCCTCCTTGCACAGCCGGTGCCACTCGGCGACCTCGTCCGGTATCGCTCCGACGACGAACGTGCGCGTCATGTCGGCGAAGCAGAACGACTCGTTGTCGCGCGGCCAGAGGTCGATGACGACCGGCTCGCCCGGCCGGATCGGCCCGGAGCCCATGTGGTGCCCGACCGCCGCCTGGCCCCCGTGGGAGACGATGAACTCGTCGGCGGTCGCGCCGTGGGCGACGAACGCCGTCGCGATCGCGACCTTCAGGCGCTCCGAGGTGAGCGCGTCGCCGTCGACGGTGACGTACTCGCCATCCGGCCGTGCGCGGGCGAGCAGGTCGCGCGCCGCCGCCATGCCGGCCTCCGCGGCCTCCTGAGCCCGCCGGATCCCCTCGAGCTCGGCCCCGGTCTTCACGCGACGACGGCCGTCGAAGAGCTCGCGGTCGGTGCTGACGTCGATCCCGTTCGCGCGCAGGTGGTCCGCGGCGGCGAGCGGGAAGTTGGCGGGAACGACTGCGTCGCCGACGCCGAACGCCTGGAGCGCGCGGAGCCGCAGCTCGTCCGCGATCTCGTGGGACGACAGCCCGGCGCCCCGGAGCTCGTCGAGCCCGAACTCCTCGGACGGGTGAAGCTCGAACGTCCCGAGCTCGGCGAGCCGCGGGATCTCGAGCGATCCGATCTGGACGTGCTTCGTGCCGTTCGTCTCGACGTACAGGAACGGGTCCGGGATGCCGAGCGGCACCTCGTGGCGGAGCTCCGGCGAGCGGAAGGTATCGGCGTAGATCACGACGGCTGACATGCGTGGGACTGTAACGGGTGACCCGATCCGCGGACGTTCCTGCCGCCGCCGCCGAGCGAACGCGGAGGGGCCGGGGACGCGGAACGAGCCGATGTGCAACCGGCGGAGCACGCGCGGTACGGGCGAACGCGGCAACTACACTCCGGCTGGTGCACGAGGCGCTGACACGCGCGCACGGGTTGCTGGCCGGCTGGGACGACGAGCTGCGCCGCAGCCTCCCTCCCGACGCCGAGATCTTCGACGTGCACGTCCACCTCGGTCAGGACATCGACGGCATGGTCGGCGACTACGACCAGCTGCTCTCGCTGATGGATCGCTACGGGGTCGGGAGGACGTTCATGTTCTGCCTCGACGAGCCCGACCGCCACCCCGCCTTCCGCGCCGCGAACGACCGTACGCTCGCGTTCGCCGCGCGAAGCGCCGGACGGATCATCCCGTTCTGCAGGCTCGACCTGAACGAGAGCCCGGTCGAGGAGGCGACGAGGTGCCTCGACCGCGGCGCGCGCGGGATCAAGCTCCATCCCCGCGCCCAGCGCTTCACCGCCGCCGACGAGCGGCTCGACCCGATCTTCGCGCTCGCGTCGGAGCGGAAGGTGCCGATCCTCATCCACGGCGGCCGCGGCCTGCCACCAATCGCCGACGGGCTCCACCGGCTCGTCGACCGGCACCCGGACGCGACGCTGATCATCGCGCACTGCGGTATCGCGGACCTCGCGGCGCTGGCGGAGAACTTCGCCGGCCACCGGCGCGTCTTCTTCGACACGTCGGTGTGGAGCCCCGTCGACCTGCTCGACTTCTACCGCCAGATCCCGCCCGAGCAGGTCGTCTTCGCGTCCGACTACCCCTACGGGCAGCAGCCCGGCTCGCTCCTCATCGCGATCAAGACGGCGCGAGCGGCCGGGTACGACGACGAGCGGGTGCGCGACATTCTCGGACGGAACGCCCTACGACTGGCCGCGGGCGACGAGCTTCCCGAGCCGACCCGCCCGCTCGGCAGCGAGACCTTCTCGCAGCCGATGCAGCTCGCGCGCATTCACCAGTACCTGTCGATGTGCACGCCGCTCCTGTGGATGCGCCAGCCCGACACCGTCGGGCTGCTCGGACTGGCGATCAACACGTGCGCCGAGCGCAACGGCTACCGGAACGAGGTCGACGGGATCCGCGAGCTGCTCGAGGCGGCGCGCGCGCTCTGGCAGCACCTCCCGGAGATCGAGGACGAGCGCGAGCGCTGGCAGGCGAACCGGCTGACGTTCCGGCTCGTCCACCTCGCCGACATCGAGGCGGTGACGGCGGCTGCCTGAGCTCGTCGTCAACGGCGGCCGTTTCTCGGTCGACGCACCGCTCGGGACCTCGCTGGCGGACGCCCTCCGCGAGGAGATCGGCCTCACGGGCACCAAGGTCGCCTGCTACGAGGGGCACTGCGGCGCGTGCACGGTTCTCGTCGACGGCGTCCCGACGCTGTCGTGCATCACGCTCGTCCACCAGGTCGCGGACGCCGAGGTGACGACCATCGAGGGCCTGCGCGACCACCCGATGGTCGAGTCGTTCGTGCGCGCCGACGCGCTGCAGTGCGGCTTCTGCACGCCCGGCCAGATCGTGTCGGCGGTCGCGCTCGTCGACGCCGTGCCGGCGCCGTCGGACGAGGAGATTCGGCACCGCATGGCGGGCAACATCTGCCGCTGCGGCGCGTATCCGAGAATCGAGGAGGCGATTCGAACGTGGCAAGACTGATCCGGACGGAGAAGGAGGTCGAGGGGCGGTACGAAGAGGTCTGGCTCGTCGTCGAGGAGGATGCGCTCGAGGGTTGGCCTGCCGGTCCGCGCGAGATCGTCGGACGTCCGGCCGCCCGGCTCGACGGGCCGCAGCGCGCGCGGGGAGAGGCGCGCTACACCGCCGACGTCGTCCTCCCGGGGATGCTGCACGCCGCCGTGCTGCGCTCGCCGTACGCGCACGCGCGCGTCCGCCGGATCGACCTCTCCCGGGCGCTCGAGTCGCCGGGAGTGCGCGCCGCGATCGGTCCCGGCGACGTTCCCCAGCTCACCGACCACCCGGGCTACCAGGGGCACGCGGTCGCTGCCGTCTGCGCCGAGACGTTCGGCCAGGCGCGCGCCGCCCTGCGCGCGATCGAGATCGACTGGGAGGGGCTCGACGTCGTGGTCGACCCCGACGAGGCCGTTGGAAAGGGCCTCGTGCTCGACCGGCGGGAGCGCGAGCGCGGCGACCTCGACCGCGGCCTCGCCGAGGCCGACGTGGTCGTCAGCGCCACGTACCGCACGCAGACGGTGCTCCACAACTCGATGGAGACCCACCAGGCGGTGTGCCGGTGGGAGGGCGACATCCTCGAGGTCTACATCTCGACCCAGTTCATCTGGGGCGTGCGAGACGCGATCGCGTCGCAGCTACGCCTCCCACCGGACCGCGTGCGCGTGATCTGCGAGTACATGGGCGGTGGGTTCGGCTCGAAGAACGACCCCGGCGACTACACGTTCGTCGCCGCGGAGCTGGCGTCCCGGACGGGCCGGCCGGTGCGCTGCGCCCTCACGCGCCGTGAGGAGCACACCGCGGCGGGAAATCGGAACGCGACGATCCAGCGCCTGACGGTCGGCGCCCGCAGCGACGGCACGTTGACCGCGCTCGGCGGCGAGTTCGTCAACGCCGTCGGGTGGTCCGGGTGGACGGCCTCCACCGAGGGCCCGATGCAGACCCTCTACGCGTGCCCGAACGTGCGCACGACGACGATCGGCGCGAAGGTGAACACGCCGCCGATGAAGGCGTTCCGCGCGCCCGGCTTCGTCGAGGGGACGTTCGGTCTCGAGTGCCTGATGGACGAGCTCGCCGCGAAGCTCGACCTGGACCCGCTCGAGCTCCGGCGGAGGAACCACGCCGACTCGGACGTCGGCGACGGACGGCCGTTCAGCAGCAAGAACCTCATGGAGTGCTACCGGCGCGCCGAGCCGCACTGGGAGCGGCGGCACGAGGTGCGCGCGCGCTCGACGGAGACGGTGAAGCGCGGCGTCGGGATGGCGTCGCAGATCTGGTACGGAGGCGGCGGGCCGCCGTCGTACGCGTGGATCCGCATCGGCTCCGACGGGCGCGCGCAGGTGGTGACGGCGATGCAGGACATCGGAACCGGCTCGCGCACCGCGATGGCGCAGATCGCCGCGGAGGAGCTCGGGGTCCCGCTCGAGTGGGTATCCGTCTCGCTGGGCGACTCGGCCCGCGGCCCGTATGCGTCGATCTCGGCCGGGTCGTCGACGATCCCGTCGATGGGGCCGGCCGTGCGCGCCGCCGCCGCCGACGCGAAGCGCCAGATCCTGGACATCGCGTCGCAGCGGTTCGACAAGGAGCTGCGTGTCCTCGATCTCCGGAACGGCCACGTCGTGTCGGCCGACGGCGGCTCGTGGCCGCTCGACAACGTCGTCGGCCTGCTCGAAGACGGGCAGATCCTCGGCAAGGGCGCGCGCGGGCCCAACCCGACGGGCATGCAGGTGCTGACGTTCGGCGTGCAGGTGGCGGAGGTCGCTGTGGACGTCGAGACGGGCGAAGTGTCCGTCGATCGAGTCGCCGCGATCCACGACGTCGGCCGCGTGATCAACAGCCTCGGCGCCGAGTCGCAGGTCCAGGGCGGGATCATCCAGGGCATCGGCCACACGCTCTCGGAGGAACGGCTCGTCGACCCGGCGACGGGGACGATCCTGACGCGGACGCTCGACGCGTACCGGATGCCCACGATCGCCGACGTCCCCGAGATCGTGAGCGAGCTCGTGGACATCCCTGACGCGCATCTCACGAACCTCGGGTCGAAGGGTCTCGGCGAGCCGCCGATCATCCCGGTCGCAGCCGCGATCGCGAACGCGATCAGGGATGCGACGGGCGCGGACGTGCGCTCGCTGCCGATCTCACGGGCGGAGATGCTGCGGGCGCTGCACGAGGCCGAAGCGCGCCAGCGCGAGCGGGAGCGGGAGCGGCGTGGAGCTCCGGCGGCCGTCTAGCCTCGCCGACCTCGGCTCAGCGGCGCCCGGCGACGTGCTCCTCGCCGGCGGCACCGAGGTCGTCCCGCTGCTGCGCGACCGCCTCGTCGCTGCCGACACGCTCGTCGACGTGCGGGCGGTCGTCCCGCGCGGGGTCCAGTCGGTTGCCGAGACGCAACAGTTATCAGGTGATAACAATTACCGAAGGGTCACCATCGGGGCGGGCACGACGCTCGCAGAGCTCGAGGTCGATCCGGAGATTCCGGAAGCGCTACGCGAGGCGTGCCGCCTCGCGGCGTCGCCGCAGCTCCGGAACATGGGGTCGATCGGCGGGAACCTCCTGCAGGCGACGCGCTGCTGGTACTGGCGACTCAAGTTCCCGTGCCGCCTGCACGGTGGCGACCGCTGCCACGCGCGGGAGGGCGAGCATCGGGAGCACGCGATCTTCGGGAACGACTTCTGCGCGTCGGCGCATCCGTCCGACGTCGCGGCGTCGCTCCACGCGCTCGGCGCGACGGTCCGGACGACGACACGCGAGCTCCCGATCGCGGAGCTGTACCGCCTCCCCGACGACGGCGACCGCGCGACGACGACGCTCGCCCACGGCGAGGTGATCCTCGAGCTGGACGTCCCGCAGACCGACGCGTCGGTCTACCTCAAGGCGATGGATCGCAAGCGGTGGTCGTTTCCGATCGTCGGCGTCGCCGCCGCGCGGGTCGGAGGCGCGACGCGCATCGCGCTCGCCGGCGTCGCGCCGATCCCGTGGCTCCTCGACGGCGACCTCGACAGCGCGACGCCGCTCCCGCAGACCGCGTACAAGGTCGACGTCGCGCGCGCCCTCGTCGGGCGCGCACGGGCGGCCGTCGCCGCGCCCGCGCTCGCGTCGTGACGACGTCGCGCGCGGCCCTCGCCGCGCTTCTCGGGGCGCTCGCCTTTGCGGCCGCGGCGTGCGGCGGTGGCGGCGCCGATTCGACGGCAGGGAGCGCGGCCACGACCGCGGCCACGACCGCGACGACGACCGCGGCGACCACCGCCCCGGCGGACACCGGCGAAACGGCGACGACCGCGCCCGCGACAACGACAAGCCGAGCCACCACGACAACCCCCGCGACGACCGCGAAGACGGCGACGGCCGTCGCCTGCCGTCGCGTCGAGGCTCCACCCGCGGCGCCGCGGCCGGCCAAGCGCCCGCGCAAGAGGCTCGACCCGAGGCAGACGTACGACCTCGTGCTGAAGACGAATTGCGGCACGTTCACGATCCGGCTCGACCCTGAGCAGTCGCCGGGCACCGTGGCGTCCCTGGTCGCGCTCGCCCGGCAGGGGTTCTTCGACCGCACCGTCTTCCACCGGATCGTCCCCGGCTTCGTCATCCAGGGCGGCGACCCCACCGCGGAGGGCTCCGGCGGCCCGGGCTATCAGACGGTCGACAAGCCGCCGTCGGACGCGCGGTACACGCACGGCGTCGTTGCGATGGCGAAGACCTCGTTCGAGGCGCCGGGCACGGCCGGAAGCCAGTTCTTCGTCGTGACGGGCGACGATGCGGGCCTTCCGCCCGACTACGCGATCGTGGGCAAGGTCGAGAAGGGGCTCGACGTCGTCGATCACATCGGCAAGCTCGGCGATCCGGCGACCGAGAAGCCGACGCAGCCGGTCGAGATCGAGAAGGCGACCGTCGTCGTCACGAAGTGATCGGCGGCGTGGTGCTCGCCGCAGGCGCGGCGACGCGCTACGGCTCGCCGAAGCAGCGCCTCTTCCTGCCGCGCGTCCTTGCCGCGCTCGACGCCACCGCGGTCGACGACATCGTGGTCGTCGCCGGTGCCTACGAGCTCGCCGCCCCGGCACGGGTCGTCCACTGCGATGACTGGCGGCGCGGGACCGGGGCGAGCCTCCGCTGCGGGCTCGCAGCGCTCGCGCCCGAGACGACGCACGCGATCGTCGTCCTCGCCGACGGGCCCGACCTCGACCCGCGCGCCGTCGAGCGGGTCCTCGCGCGACGGGGAGACGCGCCGGTCGTCGCGGCATCGTACGGCGGCGCGCGCGGCCATCCCGTCAGCCTGGCGCGTCCGGTCTGGGGGCGCGTCCCGGACGAGGGCGGCCGTGCGCTCGCGGCAACGCTCGTGCCCTGCGACGATCTCCGCCCGCCGGGCGACGTCGACTACCCGGACGGCTGACCGCCGTCAGTGCAGCGGCGTGCGGAGCGCCGCGAGCTTCGTCTTCAGCTCGGGCGACATCGGCTCCTGGACCGCGACGCGCACGAACCGGCGCAGGTCGACCTCGAACCGGTAGCGCTTGTCGCACCACGAGCAGCGGGCGAGGTGCTCCTTCGCCTGCAGCACCTCGTCGTCCGACAGTTGGCCGTCGAGGTACGGCTGCATCATTTCCTCACACTTGTCGCAGATGTCGATCACGTCGTGACCGCCTTTTCGGCGAGGTTCTTCTTGAGGATACGCCGACCGCGATGGAGACGCGACATGACCGTCCCGACAGGGATGTCGAGGATCTGCGCCGCATCGGCGTACGAGAACTCGCCGATGTCCACCAGCACGACGACGTCCCGGAAGTCGTGCGGCACCTCCGAGAGCGCGTCGACGACGGTGTCCTGCGACAGCCGCTCGATGACACGCTCCTCCGCCGGGTTCTCGTCGGGGACCGCGGCCTCGAGGCGGTTGTAGAGGAAGTAGTCGCCCTCCTCCATCGGCTGCATCTCCGGAGCGCGCTGCCGCCGGCGGCCGCGGTCGATGTTGAGGTTCGTGAGGATGCGCAGCAACCACGCGCGGAGGTTCGTTCCCGGCTGGTACTGCCGCCACGAGCGGAACGCGCGGGCGTATGCCTCCTGCATCAGGTCCTCTGCCTCCTCACGCGAGCCGACGAGGCGGCGGGCGACGCGGTACACCTGGTCACTGAGTTCGAGCGCCTCCTCCTCGAAGCGGACACGGTCACGCGACTCTGCAGCGAGCCGGCGGGTCTCGGAGGTCGTCGGAGTGCTCTCGCTCATTTCCGGCGGCCACCCTACCAACGGGTCAAACGACCTCCGTGCGCCTTCGATTCCCGGTTTCCCCTCGAGTTTCAACGGGTAAGTGCCCACGCGAGCAAACGGGGAGGTCGAATGCACGGGTATGACGTCGTCACGAGCGACGACCGCAAGATCGGCCATGTCGTGGACGAGCGCGACGACTGCGTGATCGTGGAGCACGGGCACGTCTTCAAGAGCAGGCAGGCGATTCCGCGCGAGTTCGTCTCCGTCGACGACGCCGAGCGGATCGTGCACGCGACGGTCACGCGCGACGTGTTCGCCGACGGGCCGAAGGTCACCGACGAGTGGACCTGCGAGCAGACGCTGCGCCACTACGGGCTCGTCGGCAGCATCGCGGAGCCCGACACCGAGGGGTACGGCGACACGACCGCGACGGATCCGGCGACCCCCGCCGACGACTCGAATGTCGCGCAGCGCGCGGCGATGCGCGAGGGCGCCGATCCCGCCACCGACGAGCCGGTCGCGGTCCGCGACCGGTCGGGCAACGCCCTCGATCCGACGGGCATCACCGCGAACCGCACCTGAACGGAAGACCTAGACGATCTGCAGCTCGCGGAACCCGCCGCGGGCGAGCGCCTCGACGAGCGCACCGCGACTGGTGCGCTCGTCGTCGTAGGCGACGTGCACCTGGCCCATCAGGTTCGCGTTCGCCCCCTCGAGGCCCTCGTGGCCTTCGAGCGTCGACGCGAGCCGCATGACGCACCGCTCGCAGCGGACGCCGGTCACCTGGATCGTCTCGTGCACCGTCGCCATCGAGCTCAGGCTACCGACCGCGCCACGAGATCCGCTGCAGCGTCGTGTGGAGACTCGGCCTGCGTCTGCAGGTCCGCCTCGCAGGCCTCCGGGTCGAGCCTGGCGAGCAGCTCCTCCGACCCCAGCACGCGCGCGGCAGGCGCGATCAGCGCGAGGAGCTCACGGCCGAGCTCGGACGCGCGCGCCACGCGGTCGCCGTCCGGATGGATCAGCTCGGCGGTCGGGCCGAACCGTGCGGCCGCCCAGCGATTCTGGAGGTAATCGCCGCGCCGCGCGGGGTCGGGATCCGCCCCGTCCTCGCCGTCGAGCACCGTCCGCGCAAGCGCCTGGAGAAGCGCGGCGAACGCGGCCGACAGGCGAACGTCCGTCGGCTGGTCGGGCATCCGCACCTCGAGCGTCCCGAAACGGGGATGCGGCCTGATGTCCCACCAGATGCGCGTGTAGTCCTGCATCACGCCGAGCCGCGTGAGGCGCTCGACCCAGCTCTCCCAGCCGCTGTACGACCCCACCGCAGGCGGCGCACCGGCGCGCGGAAGCTCCGCGAGAACGGGCGCGCGGTTCGATGCGAGCCCGGTGAGCTCGCCGGCGAGCCACGGCGAGTTGACCGATAGCGCAAGCACGACCGGGAGCCACGGGAGCATCCCCTCGAGCGCGCGCCAGCACTCGTCGCCCGAAGGCATCCCGATGTGGACGTGCAACCCCTGCACGCCCTGGCGCCGCGCCGACACGCCGCCGTACCCGACGAAGCTCACGTACCGCTCCTCCTTGACGATCGGCTGCGCCTCGGGCCGCGCGAACGGGTGCGTGCCCGCGGCGGCGATCGCAAGGCCTTCCGCGTCTGCGACCTCGACGGCGGCACGGCGCAGCGCGACGAGAGCGTCGTCCACGTCGACCGCGGACTCGACGGGATTCGTGTTCAGCTCGAAGACCGACGCGAACAACTCGGTCTTGGCGATCCCGGGTAGGTCGTGCTCGGCGACTCCGGTGACGATGCGGTCGACGGCGGCGACCTGGTCGAGCGTGTCCGCGTCGAGGATCATCAGCTCCTCCTCGACCCCGAGCGTGAACGGCGGCCGCTCGCCGTAGGCCTGCGGGATCACCTGCGGACGCCGTGGACGGGGCGGCCGGCCGCGATCCAGGCGTAGTACGACGCGCTCGGGCCGTACTCGGAGCGATACCCGACGACGCGCGGGTTGCGGCCGACGTCGCGCGCGCGGGCGGCGTGCTTCAGGAGGTTCGGGTCGTCGTTCTCCTGCCAGACGAGGATGAGGTGCGCCGCCGTCATGTAGTCGGCGACGAACGAGCAGCCCTGGGCCGGGCACGGGAACGGGTCGGTACGGACGCAGAACCAGCCCTCGTAATCGGACGAGTCGTTCTCGCGCCAGAGCGTCTCCTCGACGCGCGTCTCCTCCACCACGATCTGCCCGCGCTCCATGGCGCGACAGGGTAACGCCGGAGAAGGAGGCCGCGACCCCGGGCAGGCAGGCGGGGTCGCGGCCCATTTGTCCGGTGGCCGCGCTGGCTAGACGGCCGACCGGAACCGGACGGACTTATCCGCTTGGGGAGGGAGATTGCCGTCCGAGCTCGACGTCGACGGTCTTCTTCTGACCGTCCCGATAGATCTCGACCGAAAGAGTGTCGCCGGGCTTCTTCTGCGCGATGATGTTGCGGAGCTGCTCGAGTGTCGACACCGGCTTGCCGTCGGCGCCGACGATGATGTCGCCGCCGAGCCGGTAGCTCTCGCCCTCGACGACGACGGGGGTCGTTCCGAGCTGCAGGCCCGCCTTCGCCGCGCCGCTCCCCGCCGTCACGTCCTCCACGAGGAGGCCGCGGTCCGTCGGCAGGTTGAAGAGCTTCACGAGCTGGTCGGTGATCGGCTCCGCCTCGATGCCCAGCTCGGGGTGCTCGACCTTTCCGCTGCGGATGAGCTGCGCCGCGACGGTCTTGACGGTGTTCACCGGGATCGCGAACCCGATCCCCACGTTGCCGTCGCTCGTCCCGCCCGTCGAGATCTGGGCGTTGACGCCGATCACCTGCGCCGAGCCGTTGATGAGCGGCCCGCCCGAGTTGCCGTGGTTGATCGCCGCGTCGGTCTGGATCGCGTGCTGGATGCCGCGGCGGTTCGGGGCCCGGATCTCGCGCTGGACCGCGCTGACGATCCCGGCGGTGGCGGTGCGCGCGAAGCCGAACGGGTTGCCGATCGCGACGACCGGATCGCCGACCGTGACCTTGTCCGAGTCGCCGAGGGGGAGCGGCGTCAGGGAGCGCGAGTGCGCGTCGATCTTGAGGACCGCGGTGTCGGTCGAGGGATCCTCGCCGATGACCTTCGCGTCGAGCTCGTCGTTCGCGGAGAAGCTCACCTGAACCTTCTGCGCGCCCTCGATCACGTGGTAATTCGTGACGATGTGGCCTTCCTTGTCGATCACGAAGCCGGATCCCTCGGCAATCTGCTGCTGCTGTTGGGAGGGCGTGGGGAGAGTGTTGAACGGGTCCGTAGACGTGGCGGTCGTCGTCGAGGTCGCCGTGATCTGCACGACGCCGGGCGCGCTCCGGCGGTAGATCTCCTCGACGGAGAGCGCGTTCCCGCCGGCGCCGAACGAGACGGTGCCGACACCGCCTCCCGGAAGAGGCGTCACCTGCTGGATCGTCGTGCTCTCGCCGAGCCTGCCCAACGCCGCCGCGCCGCCGAGCGCGAGCAGGCCGCCGGCGGCGGCAGCCACGACGAGCCCGGCGGCGAAGGCGAGGTGTCGTTGCTGGAGCACGCGTCCGTTATATCCCCGCCGCGTTGTTCCGGCGCGGGTCGCGGTTAACCGTCGATTAAGCGCAGCTAAGGATTTACGAGAGCGGTTTTCGAGGCGGCCGCATCAGCGGAGCGCAGCGGCGAAGAGCCCTCCGATCACCGCGACGCCAACCGTCAGCCAGGCGACGTAGTCGCCGACATGACCGCTGTGCACGGCCTTCAGCGCACGCACGAGCCGCCCGACCGTCCGGTCGGCAAGGCGGTTGCGATAAAGGAGCGCGGCGGCGAGAGCGCCTCGAGGACCGCGAACCACACGAGTAGCGACACCGCCCGGCGCACCCGCGGCTTGTTCCAGCGAAGTGCGCGCGAGAACGTGTCAGGATGCGCGAATGGCGAGCGAGTACGCGGCCGCCGCCGACTTCCGCGCGGAGCTGCGCCGCTTCCTGCGGCGGAGCGAGGAGGCCGCGCGCGAGCAGCGGCTCACGCCGCAGCAGCACCTGCTGCTCCTGATGATCGCCGGCTCCGACGGCGCCGTCTCCACGGTCTCGGCGCTCGTCGACCGCCTCCAGCTGACGCAGAGCGCCGTGACCGAGCTCGTGCAGCGCGCCGAGGAGGCGGCGCTCGTGTCGCGCAGGCCGTCGCCCGTCGACGGCCGCGTCGTGGAGCTCCGGCTCACCCCCGAGGCGGAGCGCCGGCTCGCGGCCGTGCACAGCAAGCTCGGGCCCGAGCGGCACCAGCTGCGCGAGATCGTCGACCGGCTGACGGATTAGCGCTCTTACATCGCTCTGCGATGTGTTTCGCCGTCGCCCGCCGCGGAAGAAGCGCCGGCGTGGGATTCACGAAGCTCCTCGAGTCGTGGCCGCTCGTCCGCCAGCTCCGGGAGGGGGATCCTCTCGGCCTCGGAAAGGCCGTCCAGTCGGATCGGTCGAGGGCGCTGAGGCCGCGCACCGCCGACGCCGATCACGTCGTACGCTCGATCTGCCCGTTCTGCGCCGTCGGCTGCGGCCAACTCGTCTACGTCAAGAACGGAGAGGTCACGCAGATCGAGGGCGACCCGGCCAGCCCCATCTCCCGCGGCCGTCTGTGCCCGAAGGGTGCGGCGTCCAAGAACTACGCGCAGAGCCCCCTGCGCGAGTACAAGGTCAAGTACCGGCGACCGTACTCGACCCACTGGGAGGAACTGCCGCTCGAGGACGCGATGAAGATGATCGTCGAGCGGATCGTCCGCACGCGCGAGGAGACCTGGGAGGAGGAGACGCCCGAGGGTGATCCGGCGAGGAGGACGCTCGGGATCGCCAACCTCGGCGGCGCGACGCTGGACAACGAGGAGAACTACCTGATGAAGAAGCTCCTCACCGCGCTCGGCGTCGTCCAGGTCGAGAACCAGGCGCGGATATGACACAGCTCCACGGTGCCCAGTCTGGGCACCACGTTCGGACGGGGCGGGGCCAGCACCTACCAGCAGGACCTGCAGAACGCGGACGTGATCACGATCATGGGCTCGAACATGGCCGAGAACCACCCGGTGGGGTTCCAGTGGGTGATGGAGGCCAGGGAGCGTGGCGCGACCGTCGTCCATGTCGACCCGCGGTTCACCCGCACGAGCGCGATGTCGACGAAGCACATCGGGATCCGCGCCGGGACGGACATCGCGTTCCTCGGCGGCGTCGTCCGCTTCATCGTCGAGCACGGCCGCTACTTCGAGGAGTACGTCAAGACGTACACCAACGCCGGCGTGATCATCGACGAGCGCTACGGCGACACCGAGGAGGCCGACGGGCTCTTCTCGGGATGGGACCCCGACAAGGGGCGGTACGACGTCACGACGTGGCAGTACGCGGGCACCGAGGTGCACGGCGCGGCCGGCCAGCGCGAGGAGGGGTTCAAGGGCCAGAAGGGCGAGCAGGTCGGGAAGGGCGGCGGCGGCTCGGGGCTGTCGCACGGCGAGCCGCCGGAGGAGGACGAGACGCTGCAGCACCCGCGCTGCGTGTTCCAGATCCTGAGGCGGCACTACGCGCGCTACACGCCGGAGTTCGTCGCCGACACGTGCGGGTGCTCCGTCGAGGACTTCCTCTGGTACTGCGAGGAGCTGTGCCGCAACTCCGGCCGCGAGCGCACCGGCGCGATGGTCTACGCAGTGGGCTGGACGCAGCACACGGTCGGCGTGCAGTACATCCGGACCGCCGCGATCGTCCAGCTCCTCCTCGGGAACGTCGGCCGCCCCGGCGGCGGCGTCATGGCGCTCCGGGGCCACGCATCGATCCAGGGGTCGACCGACATCCCGACGCTCTACAACATCCTTCCGGGCTACCTGCCGATGCCGCACACCGAGCACTACGGCGGGCTCGAGAACTACATCTCGGTGAACACCTCACCCGGCGGGTGGTGGGGAAAGATGGACGCGTACATCGTGTCGCTGCTGAAGGCGTGGTGGGGCGCTGCGGCGACGCCCGAGAACGAGTTCTGCTTCTCCTACCTCCCGCGCATCGACGACGACAACTCGAACTACTGGACCGTCGAGCAGATGCTGAAGGGGAAGGTGAAGGGCTACATGATCGCGGGCGAGAACCCCGCGGTCGGGTCGGCGAACGGCCGCGCGAACCGCCGGGCGCTCGCGAAGCTCGACTGGCTCGTCGTCCGCGACCTCGTCGAGATCGAGACCGCGTCCTTCTGGTACGACAGCCCCGAGATCGAGTCGGGCGAGCTGAAGACGGAGGAGATCCCGACCGAGGTCTTCTTCCTGCCGGCGGCCGCGCACGTGGAGAAGGACGGCTCGTTCACGAACACGCAGCGCCTGTTGCAGTGGCACTTCAAGGCGGTGGAGCCGAAGCACGACTGCCGCTCCGAGCTCTGGTTCTACTTCCACATCGGGAAGATGCTCCGCGAGCGGCTCGAGGGCTCGCAGGACCCGAAGGACAAGCCGCTCCTCGACCTCACGTGGGAGTACCCGACGTCGGGTCAGATCCAGGAGCCGAGCGCCGAGGCGGTGCTCTCGGAGATCAACGGCCGCGACACGACCGGGCAGTCGCTCGCCGCCTACAAGCTGCTGAAGGCGGACGGTACAACCGCGTGCGGATGCTGGATCTACTGCGGCGTGTTCGCCGAGGGGCAGAACAAGGCGGCGCGAAGGAAGCCGCACTGGGAGCAGGGCGCGGTCGCTCTCGAGTGGGCGTGGGCGTGGCCGGCGAACCGGCGCCTGATGTACAACCGCGCCTCCGCCGACCCCGACGGCAACCCCTGGTCGGAGCGCAAGAGGCTTGTCTGGTGGGATCCCGAGAAGAAGACGTGGACCGGGCTCGACACGCCCGACTTCGACGAGGAGAAGCCGCCGGACTACGTCCCGCCGAACGATGCGAAGGGCCCCGAGGCGATCCGGGGCGACCGCCCGTTCATCATGCAGGCCGACGGCCAGGGGTGGCTGTTCGTGCCGCAGGGACTCGAGGACGGCCCGCTGCCGACGCACTACGAGCCGCACGAGTCGCCGTTCGACAACGCTCTCTACTCGCAGCGTGCGAACCCGCGCCGCCAGCGGTTCAAGGATCTTGCCGAGGACCCGTACAACCCGGTCGGAAACGAGGGGGGCGCCGACCTCTACCCCTACGTGCTGACGACGTACCGGCTCACCGAGCACCACTGCGCCGGCGGCTTCACGCGCTTCACGCCGTATCTGTCGGAGCTCCAGCCCGGGATGTTCGTCGAGGTGCACCCCGACCTCGCGCGGGAGCGCGGGCTCCGGCACGGCGACTGGGCGACGATCGTCACCGCGCGCTCGGCGATCGAGGCGCGCGTGATGGTCACCGATCGGATGCGGCCGGTGCGCGTCAACGGCCGGGTCCAGCACCAGGTCGGCCTCCCGTACCACTGGGGCTCGCGCGGCCTCACGACCGGCGGATCCGCCAACGACCTCACGCACATGGCGCTCGACCCGAACGTGCACATCCAGGAGGTCAAGGCGCTGACCTGCGACGTGCGCGCGGGCAGGAGGCCGCGCGGGGCGCGGTTGCCGCAGTTCGTCGCCGAGCTGCGCGGGCGCGCGCACGCGGCGCGCGACGCGGCGCCGCGGGTCGAGCCCGAGACGACGCGGAGCACGAGATGACGACGCTCGCGGAGCCGGTCGGCGCGCGCGCCGCCTGGCCCGACACCTACGGCGCCGAGGCGAAGCCCCGCATGGGCTTCTTCACCGACACCTCGGTGTGCATCGGCTGCAAGGCGTGCGAGGTCGCGTGCAAGGAGTGGAACGTGATCCCGGAGGACGGCCTCGTGTGGACGGGCGAGAGCTACGACAACACCTCCTCGCTCGGGGCGAACACATGGCGCCACGTCGCCTTCGTCGAGCAGCGGAAGCCCACGCACCTTCCGCCGGCGTCGGCTCCCGCCGGGCCGCCCGGTGTCGGCGCAGGAGACGCACTGACGCTCGAGGGCGAGACCGCCCGGCTCGGCGCGCCGGCCGACGCCGAGCCGCTCCGCTGGCTGATGGAGTCCGACGTCTGCAAGCACTGCACGCACGCGGCGTGCCTCGACGTGTGCCCGACCGGCTCCCTGTTCCGTACCGAGTTCGGCACGGTGGTCGTCCAGGAGGACATCTGCAACGGCTGCGGCTACTGCGTCCCCGCGTGCCCCTTCGGCGTGCTCGACAAGCGCCATCTCGGGCGCGGCCCCGAGGACGCGCCGCTCGCCCTGCCGCTCCTCGGGAAGAAGGAGGACGGGCGCGTCTGGAAGTGCACCCTCTGCTACGACCGGCTCAAAGGCGGCCACGAGCCCGCCTGCGCGAAGGCGTGCCCGACGGACTCGATCCAGTTCGGCGAGCTCGACGAGCTGCGCGAGCGGGCGGAGCAGCGGCTGGCGAAGCTGGAGGCAGAGCGCTGGAACGGCGCGCGGCTGTACGGCCACGATCGCGACGACGGTGTCGGCGGGTTCGGTGCGTTCTTCCTGCTGCTCGACGAGCCGGAGGTGTACGGCCTTCCGCCCGATCCGGTCGTGACGACGAAGGATCTGCCGGAGATGTGGGCGACGACGGCCGTGGCGGCCGTCGCGACCGTCGTTGCGACGCTCCTCGCGTTCCTCGGAGGTCGCCGGTGAGACGTCAGGTCGATCGCGGGAAGGTGCACGTGGACGGCCGCGACCCGCGCCGGCACGGCAACGGATCGATCACCTCCGTCGGCACGGAGATGACGTCGTACTACGGACGGCCGATCGTCAAGGAGCCGACCTGGACGTGGGAGATCCCGTGCTACCTCTTCACGGGCGGTATCGCGGGCGGGTCGTCCGTCCTCCACGGGCTCTCACGCGTTGCGGGGCACGAGCGGCTCGCGAAGACGGCGCTCTACGTCGGCGCTGCCGCCGACGCCGTCTCCCCGTTGCTCCTGATCTCCGACCTCGGGCGGCCGGAGCGGTTCCTGAACATGCTGCGGGTCTTCAAGGTCACCTCGCCGATGAACGTCGGGTCCTGGGTGCTGACGGTGTCCGGCGGCGCGTCGACCACCGCAGCCCTGCTCGAGCTGCTCGGGATCCTGAAGCCGGTGAGGTGGGCGGCGGAGACGGTGTCGTTCCTCTTCGGGCCCCCGCTGACGACCTACACCGGGACGCTCCTCGCCGACACCGCGATCCCGGTCTGGCACGAGGCGCGGAAAGAGCTTCCGTGGCTCTTCGGCGCGAGCGCGAGCGCGAGCGCAGGAGCCGCGACCGCCGTTTTCCTCGCCCCCGCCGAAGCGGGGCCGGCCCGGCGGCTGGCGATCGGCGGGGTCGTCGGCGAGCTGGCGTTGACGAAGGTGATGGAGAGGCGGCTCGGACTCGTGGGCGAGGTCTACAAGCAGGGCGAGGCCCACCGGTACGGCCGGATCGCGAAGGCGCTCACGTCGACGGGCGCGGGCCTGCTCGCGTTGCGGGGCAAGCGCAACCGCGCAGCGCTCGTCGGCGGCAGCGCGCTCGTCCTTGCAGGCGAGCTCGCGCTCCGTTGGTCGGTCTACAAGGCAGGCTTCCAGTCCGCTCGGGACCCGAGGTACACGGTGATCCCGCAGCGGAGGCGGTTGGAGCTGCGCGACGGTTAGACGCCGCAGCGGCAATGGCCACGGAGCACTACGAGATCGCGTCCGGGCGCTCCGGGAGCGCCTCGAGCCGCCGGGCCGCGCGCTCGTCCTCCCGTCGCGCGTACTCGAGGAGCATCTTCCTGTCCGCAGGAAGCGGGACACCTTCGAGGACAGCCTGCAGCTCGGGGGCTTCCTGAGTCCCCATCGTCATGCGTTCGCCGTAACAGCCGCGCCGCGGCGTCATCTGCGGTCGAGGAGGCGCGCGTCGAGCCGTCCCTCACCGTCACTGGTGACGCGGTACGCCGTGGCGCCGGGGCGGCACGTGACGACCTCCGCGAGCTCCGCGCCGACGTAGTGCAGGCCTACGCCGTCGTCGGCGGCGATCCCGCCGGCGAAGCCGCCGTCGACGAGCTCGCGGTAGCGCGGCCGGCGGAGCTCCTCGCCGTCGTAGTGCGGGCACGCGCTCCCGGGAAGCCACCCGAGGCAGTCCATCCCCTCGAGCTGCGGCCCGAACGAGTCGGTGACGCCGTGCTCGAACCAGCAGATCATCCCGGCGCTCGCGCCGAACAGGACGACGCCGCTCTCCCACGCCTCGCGGAGGACGGCGTCGATCCCGTGGACCCGCCAGATCGCGAGCATGTTCGCGGTGTTGCCGCCGCTGACGCAGATCGCGTCCTGGGAGAGAATCGCCTCGCGGAGGTCGCGCGGCGGCCACGGGAACGTCCGCAGGACCGACGCGTCGGTCTCGCGCGCGTAGCTCTCGAAGAAGGCCGCGACCGCGCCGTCGTCCTCGGCGGCCGCCGTTGGCACGTAGAGGAGGCGCGCCCGCTCCTTGCCGGTCAGCCCGAGGACGAAGCGCCGCATCTCGGCCCACTGCTCCGGAGCGGCGCCGCCCCCGAGCGCGACGATGTGCCGCTCTCCCGCCACCGCGCGCGAGTTTACGTGTCGCTCGCTCCGGTACCTCCGCCAGCATGGAGATCGGCTACTGGCTCTCGTCCGAGGAGCACGCGCCGAGCGACCTCGTGGATCACGCGCGCGCGGCGGAGGAGGCGGGCTTCGAGCACCTCGTGATCTCCGATCACTTCCATCCCTGGGTCGACGAGCAGGGGAACGCACCCTTCGTCTGGAGCGTGATCGGCGGGATCGCCGCGACGACCGCGCGAATCCGGCTGGGCACCGGCGTGACGTGCCCGCTGATGCGGATCCACCCGGCGATCGTCGCCCAGGCCGCGGCGACGTCCGGCGCGATGATGCCCGGCCGCTTCTTCCTCGGCGTCGGCACCGGCGAGTTCCTGAACGAGCACATCCTCGGCGACAAGTGGCCGCGGCCCGACGTCCGGCTCGAGATGCTCGAGGAGGCCGTGGACGTGATCCGCACGCTGTGGGGCGGCGACGTCGAGACCTACCGGGGCGACCACTACACGGTCGAGCAGGCGCGGCTGTACACCGTGCCGGCCGAGCCGCCGCCCCTCGTGATCGCGGCGGCCGCGCCGAACGCGGCGCGCCTGGCGGGCAAGAAGGGCGACGGCCTGATGACGACCTCGCCCGACGACGAGGTCGTGCGCGAATACCGGGCCGCGGGCGGCAGCGGCCCGCTGTACGGCAAGGTCACCGGCTGCTTCGCGGCATCGCGTGAGGAGGCGCTGAAGCTGACGCGCAAGCGGTGGCCGAACATGGCGCTCGGGGGGTCGCTCTCGCAGGACCTCGCGCTCCCGCGCGACTTCGAGGCGGCCTCGGAGACGGTGCGGGAAGAGGACCTCGAGGATTCGCTCGTCCTCGGCAACGACGCGGGCGAGTGGCGGGCGAAGATCGACGAGTGGCGCGAGGCGGGCTTCACCCACCTGACGCTTCACAGCATCTCGCCGGAGCAGCGCGAGTTCGTCGAGTTCGCGAGCCAGTTCGTGTGAGCGCGCGCGAGACCGAGAGCCAGGCGAAGCGACAGGCAGAGGAGAAGCACCCGGGCGAGCCGCAGCAGCCCGAGGAGATGTACGAGCGGACGAAGGAGGAGGGCCGCACCCGCCTTGAGCGACCGTTCGCAGAGCTCCTCTCGACGGCGCTCGCGGCGGGCTTCGACATCGTCGCAGGCGTCACCGCGCTCGCGGTGACGTCGTCGCTGCTCGTTCACCACTTCGGCGTCGACGCGGCGCATTTCGCCGGCTCGCTCGCATTCGGAATCGGTTTCGTGTTCCTCGTCGTCGGCCGCGGCGAGCTCTTCACCGAGAACTTCCTGGTGCCCATCGCCGGGCTCGACGACGACGGGGAGGGCCGCAACTGGACGGGGCTCGTGCGGCTGTGGGCGGTGTCCCCGATCTTCAACATCGTCGGCGGGACCGTCGTCATCCTGATCGTCACGGTGCATGGAGTGCTGCCGGCGGGCGCCGGCACGCCGGTCGAGGAAGCGGCCCAGAAGGTCCACGCGAACGGGGCGCTCGCGCTCTTCTTCAGCGCCGTCTTCGCGGGAGCGCTGATCACCGCGATGACGTGGTACGTCGAGGGCAGCAAGTCGATGGGGATCCGGGTCACAGTCGCCTGGATCGTCGGCGCGTTCCTCGCCCTCGCCGGACTGAACCACGTGATCGTCGTGACGCTCGAGCTGATCATGGGGATCCGGTTCGGCGCCGACATCCCGCTCGAGTTCGTGCTCGGCAACTTCGCGCTCGCCGCGGCCGGGAACATGATCGGCGGGATCGGCCTCGTCACGCTGAACCGCTTCACCCAGGCGCGGAGCGGCGGGCGCGCTCGGGCCAGGTAGACGGACGTACCGTCCGGCGGCCGTGCCCCCTCTGCTTGAATCGGGGCATGGCCGCATCGACGCTCTCGGTCGGAGACCGCTCCTACACGATCCACCGACTCGAGGAGCTCCAGGCGGAGTACGACGTCGCGCGGCTCCCGTACACGCTGCGCGTCCTGCTCGAGAACGTCCTTCGGAACGGAACCGAGGACGACGTGCGCGCGGTCGCGACGTGGGACGCGAGCGCGGAGCCCTCGCAGGAGATCTCGTTCTCGCCGTCGCGCGTCCTGCTCCAGGACCTGACCGGGGTTCCCGCCGTCGTCGACCTCGCCGCGATGCGCAACGCGATGGCCGACCTCGGCGGCGATCCGTCGCTGATCAATCCGCTGATCCCGGCGGAGCTCGTCATCGACCACTCGGTGCAGGTCGACGCCTTCGCGTCGCGGATCGCTTTCGGGCGGAACGTCGAGCTCGAGTTCGAGCGCAACCGCGAGCGGTACGTCTTCCTGCGCTGGGGGCAGAAGTCGTTCCACGGGCTGGAGGTCGTCCCGCCCGGGACGGGCATCTGCCACCAGGTGAACCTCGAGTACCTCGCGCGCGTCGTCGAGGACCGCGACGGGGCTGCCTTCCCCGACACGCTGGTCGGGACCGACTCCCACACGACGATGGTCAACGGGCTCGGCGTCCTCGGCTGGGGCGTCGGCGGGATCGAGGCCGAGGCGGCGCTTCTCGGGCAGCCGCTCTCGATGCTCGTGCCGCAGGTCGTCGGCTTCCGGCTCACCGGGTCGCTGCGCGAGGGCGCGACCGCGACCGACCTCGTCCTCACGGTGACGGAGATCCTGCGGCGGACCGGCGTCGTCGGCAAGTTCGTCGAGTATTTCGGCGAGGGGCTCGCGGCGCTGCCGCTCGCGGACCGCGCGACGATCGGGAACATGAGCCCCGAGTACGGCGCTACGTGCGGGTTCTTCCCCGTCGACGGGGTCACGCTCGACTATCTCCGCCTGACCGGCCGCAGCGACGAGCGCATTGCGCTCGTGGAGGCGTATTGCAAGGAGAACATGCTGTGGCACGACCCGTCGGAGCCGGCGACGTACTCGCAGGTCGTCGACCTCGACCTCGGCGACGTCGAGCCGTCGCTCGCCGGGCCGCGGCGTCCGCAGGACCGCGTCCCGCTCGCGCGGGCGAAGGAGTCGTTCCTCGCGCAGCTCGAGTCGTTCGGCGTCGACTACACGAACGGCTCCTCCGACAAGGCCGTCGCCGACACCTTCCCGGCGTCCGACCCGACGACGGAGCAGGCGCCCGGCGGCGCCGAGCTTCCCCAGGCGCCCGTGCCGGTGGCGGTCGCCGACCCGGAGCGCCGGAGAGTCCCGGTGAGCGGCGCCGACTACGAGCTCGAGCACGGATCCGTCGTGATCGCGGCGATCACGTCGTGCACCAACACGTCGAACCCCCAGGTGATGGTCGCGGCGGGGCTGCTCGCGAAGAAGGCGGTCGAGCGGGGTCTCGCGCGCAAGCCGTGGGTCAAGTCGTCGCTCGCGCCGGGCTCGAAGGTCGTCACCCGCTACTACGAGCAGGCGGGCCTGCAGCGGTACCTCGACGAGCTCGGCTTCAACACCGTCGGCTACGGCTGCACGACCTGCATCGGGAACTCCGGCCCGCTCGCCGAGGAGATCTCCGCGGCGATCGCCGAGGGCGATCTCGTCGCTTGCTCCGTCCTCTCGGGGAACCGCAACTTCGAGGCGCGGATCCATCCGGACGTGAAGGCGAACTATCTCGCGTCCCCGCCGCTCGTCGTCGCGTACGCGCTCGCGGGGCGGATGGACATCGAGTGGGAGACGGAGCCGGTCGGCGTCGACCGCGACGGAGAGGAGGTGTACCTCCGCGACCTGTGGCCCTCGTCCAGGGAGATCGGCGACACGATCGCCACGTCCGTCCGCGCCGAGCACTTCGCTGCGACCTACGAGGACGTCTTCAGCGGCGACGACGAGTGGCGTACGCTGCCCGCGCCGGACGCGGAGCTCTTCGAATGGGATCCCGCATCGACCTACGTGCGCCGGCCGCCGTACTTCGAAGGGATGCCGCGCGAAGAGGGCACCGTCGCGGACGTCGAGGGTGCGCGCTGCCTTGTCATCCTCGGCGACTCGGTCACGACCGACCACATCTCGCCCGCGGGCTCGATCCGCCCCGACTCGCCCGCCGGTCGGTACCTGGTCGAGCACGGCGTCGAGCGGCGCGACTTCAACTCGTACGGCGCGCGGCGAGGGAACCACGAGGTGATGGTTCGCGGAACGTTCGCCAACATCCGCCTCCGCAACCAGCTCGTCCCGGAAGCGGAGGGGACGTGGACGGTGCACCTGCCGTCGGGGGAGGAGATGTCGATCTACGACGCGTCGCAGCGGTACCTCGCCGAAGGCACGCCGCTGATCGTTCTCGCAGGGAAGGAGTACGGCTCGGGCTCGTCGCGCGACTGGGCGGCGAAGGGGCCGAACCTCCTCGGCGTTCGCGCGGTCATCGCGGAGTCGTACGAGCGGATCCACCGCTCGAACCTCCTCATGATGGGCATCCTCCCGCTCCAGTTCGCACAGGGCGAGACGCGTGTCTCGCTCGGTCTGACCGGACGCGAGGCGTTCTCGGTCCTCGGCGTCGAGAATGGCGACGCACGCGAGGTGACGGTACGCGCCGACGACCGCGAGTTCCGCGCGCGCGTGCGCCTCGACACGCCGCGCGAGCGGGAGTACCTGCGCCACGGCGGGATCCTCCCGTTCGTGCTGCGGCGTCTTCTCTAGAGGCTTGATGCGGATTGGGCGCCGCGGACGGCATCCGGCACCCCGGGCCAAATGCGCATCGAGACTCCAGGCGAGGGCGGCGGGGCTGAAACGCGCCGCCGCGGCGACACCCGGGCCTGGCCGCGGCGCCGACCGGCCGACGTCGAGGGACGGCACCTCGGAGGAGACGTTGGCGCCTTCGACGCGGCCCGACCCGACGAGGCTTCCGAGGGCCCGTCCGGTGCCAGGCATGGTGACAGAAGTGTGGCCGAGATACTTGTCGCAATCGTGAAAGACCTGCTCGCCGAACCGCGAGCTCGCCGGACCACGGTGCCAGGCACCGTGACGGAAGCGTGACGAAAGGGTGACGGAACTGCCGCGACTCGTCGTCGTGACCGGGCCGCCGGGAGCCGGGAAGACGACGATCGCGCGCGCTGTCGCGCGCCGGCTCGGGCTTCCGCTCGTCGCGAAGGACGATCTCAAGGAGGTGCTCGGCGAGGCGCTCGGCACCCGCGGGCGCCACGACTCGCGGCAGCTCGGGGCCGCGACGTTCGAGATCCAGTTCCACGTCCTCCGCGAGCTGCTCGGCGCCGGGTGCTCGGCCGTCGCGGAGGGGAACTTCGCTGCGAAGAGCGGCGCCGGGTTCGCGACGCTGCCGCCGGCGCTGATCGTCCAGGTGCACGTCGACGCGCCGCCGGCGCTCCTGCGCGAGCGGATGCTCGCCCGCGCGGGCCGGCACCCGGTGCACTACGACGCGGAAGTGGCCGACGAGGTCGCCGAGCGGGCGCGCGCCGGCGAGTGGGGGCCGCTACCGCTCGGGGGCGAGACCCTCCGGATCGACACGTCCTCGCCGCAGGACGTCGCCGCGCTGGCCGAGCGGATCGCGACAATGACGGCGTGACAGCGCCCCTCCTCCTCGTCGTCGTCACAGGCCCGCCCGCGAGCGGGAAGTCGCGCCTTGCGCGCGATCTCGCCACCGATCTCGAGATCCCGTTCCTGTCGAAGGACGAGCTCAAGGAGCGCCTCTACGAGGTCTTCGGGAGCGGCGATGCCGTCGAGGAGAGAGTGGAGCGCGCGGCACGCGCGATCCTCTTCTCCGTCACCGGCAGCGAGCTCACCGCCGGCGTGTCGGTGCTCGTCGAGTCGAACTTCGACGCCGACAGCGACGTCGAGCCGCTCCGGCGGCTCGGCGAGGAGCACACCACGGTTCGCCTCGTCCAGGTGCACTGCGGCGGCCCCGCCGACCGGATCGTCGAAGGGTTCGCCGAGCGGTCGGGGAGCGGGAGCCGCCACCCCGGGCACGACGACTCGCCCGAGGATGCGGACGAGGTCAGGCGCAAGCTCGAGGCGGGGGTGTGGGACCCGCTGGAGCTTCCCGGCGAACTGATCGCGCTCGACGCCGTCACGGCCGAAGTCGACCGGCAGGACCTCGCCACGCAGGTTCGGGCGGCCGTCGCGTCGGCGCCGAGAGCCTCGGGATAATACGAGCGATGTCCCAAACCGAGGGACCGCTGCGCCGGCTCGTCGAGGCGGGGATCGCGCTGACGTCGGAGCTCTCGCTCGAGGCCGTCCTCCAGAACCTCGTCGAGACCGCCGCGGAGCTCACGAGCGCGAAATACGCCGCGCTCGGAGTGATCAACGAGGCGCGCACGGGGCTCGAGCGGTTCGTCGTGACGGGGCTCGACGCCGCGACGTACGCGAAGATCGGCGACCTCCCGCACGGCCGCGGAATCCTCGGCGCGCTGATCGGCGACGCGCGCCCGCTTCGCCTCGCGCGGCTCGCCGACGACGTGCGGTCGGTTGGCTTCCCCGAGCACCACCCGCCCATGTCGACCTTTCTCGGCGTCCCGATCCTGATCCGCGGAACCGCCTGGGGCAACCTCTACCTGACCGAGAAGGAGGGCGGCGCCGCGTTCACGCAGGAGGACGAGGAGCTCGTCCAGCTGCTCGCGGCGCAGGCCGCGGTCGCAGTCGAGAACGCGCGCCTCTACGAGGCGGCGACGCGCTGGTCGCGACAGCTCGAGTCGCTGGCGGAGGTCGGCAACGCCCTCGCGACGGAGATCGAACTCCCGCGGCTCCTCGAGCTGATCGCCGACCGGCTCCGCGAGCTGGTCGACGCGCGAACGGTGACGATCATGCTGCCGCGGCCCGACGGGTCGCTCAGGATCGAGGCCGCCTCCGGCGACGCCGCGGCCGCCGCGCGGGGCTGGATCGTGCCGCGCGACTCGAAGTCCGCACGCGTGCTCGAGCGTCGCCGGAGCGAGCGCGTCGACTCCGTCGTCGACGACCCCGAGATCGACCAGGAGGCGGCGCGGCGCGTAGGCGGCTCGGCGGCTCTCTTCATCCCGCTCGTGCTCCGCGACCGCCCGATCGGCGTCATCACGTGCCACGACAAGCAGGGGCGCGACCCGCGGTTCGGGGTCGACGACCTGCGCGTTGCCGAGACGTTTGCAGCGCGCGCGGCCGTGGCGGCAGACGTCTCGGCGCGCGTCCAGCGCGACGCGCTGCGACGGGTCGTCCAGGCTCAGGAGATCGAGCGCCGCCGGTTCTCGCGTGAGCTTCACGACGAGACGGGCCAGGCGCTGACATCGATCCTGCTCGGCCTCCGCGCGGTGGAGGAGGCTCCGGACGCAGAAGGCTTCGCCGAGCTCCGTCAGCGGATCGTGGAGACCCTCCAGGACGTGCGCCGGCTCGCGGTCGAGCTCCGCCCGAAGGCTCTTGACGATTTCGGCCTCGTCCCCGCGGTCGAGCGGTTGACCGAGACGATCCGGAACGGCGACCTGCAGGTCGACCTCGCGGCGCAACTGGGGGCGGAGCGACTGCCGGCCGAGGTCGAGACGACTCTCTACCGCATCGTGCAGGAGGCGCTCACGAACGTCGTCAAGCACGCAGAGGCGACGCGCGTCAGCATTCTGCTCGTGCGGAAACCGGGGTCGGTTGCGGCCGTGGTCGAGGACAACGGGCGCGGGCTGGGATCCGCCGGAGACGGCGAAGAGGGGATCGGAATGCTAGGAATGAAGGAGCGGCTCGACCTGGTCGACGGCCGCCTCGTGGTGGAATCGACGGAAGGGTCTGGGACGACGGTCGTGGCGGAGGTGCCCCTATAACCGAAAACAGGACGAGGGTCTTCGTGGTGGACGACCATGCTGTCGTCCGCAGCGGGCTGAAGCTGCTGCTCGCGCGCGAGGACGACTTCGAGGTCGTGGGCGAGGCGGCGAGCGCGACCGAGGCCGCGGCACGGGTCGGCGCGATCAGGCCGGACGTGGTCCTCCTCGACGTGACGATGCCCGGCGAGACAGGGATCGAGGCCCTACCGCGGATCAGGGATGCGGCGCCCGAGACGAAGGTGCTCGTGCTCTCGATGCACGACGATCCGTCGTACGTCCGCGAGGCGTTCGCCGGGGGCGCAACGGGTTACGTCCTCAAGGAAGCGGCCGACAGCGAGCTCGTCTCGGCGCTGCGCCAGGTCGCCGACGGCCGCCACTACGTCAACCCCGAGCTCGGCGCGCGCATGGTTGCGGCCGACGCCGAGGCGCGCCGCGAGGCGGCGTCCGACCCGCTGACGGACCGCGAGCGCGAGGTCATGCGACTCCTGGCGCTCGGCCACACGAACCAGGAGATCGCGAAGATGCTCTACATCTCGGTCCGGACGGCCGAGACGCACCGCGCGCACATCATGCAGAAGCTCGGGCTCTCCTCCCGTGCCGAGCTAGTCCGGTACGCGCTCGCGCACGGCCTGCTCGAGCAGGAAGAGGCGTCCTAGAGCTCGGTGGCCGGCGTCAGCGCGGCCGCGCGAAGATCACCAGCACGACGAGCTCCTCGTACGCGCTGAACCGATGCTCGGCGCCGGCGGGGACAAACGCCGTCTCGCCCTCGCGCAGTGCCACGCTCTCGCCCTCGACGTCGAGAACGCCCGTTCCCTCGAGGACGACGTACACCTCGTCGTCGTCATGCGGCTGCTGCCGATCGGGCTCCGGCGCGGCCAGCGCATAGACGCCGATCTCGAGGCCGGGCGACCGGTGAACGACCTCGTACCCGCCGCCGTCGCCGAGCCGGCGCCGCGCCTCCTCGACGGACGCTTTGTCGATCACAGCGAGACCTCCTCGCCCGGCGACGTCGCGCCTACCACGTCTTCGCGCTGGTCGCGGGGGCGGGCGGCCGCACGCGGATCCGCGCGTCGACAGCGACGCAGCCGTCCGGGCCTGCGATCACGGGGTTCAGGTCGAGCTCCGCCAGCTCGGGGAGGTCGTCGCCGAGCCGCGAGAGCCGGTGGAGAAGATCGACGAGCGCGGCGCGATCGGCGGCGGGGGCTCCGCGCCAGCCCGCGACGAGCCTGCCCGCCTTCCCGGTCGTGACGAGCTCGTTCGCATCGACGTCGGTGAGCGGCGCCAGGCGGAAGGCCGCGTCGCCGATCAGCTCCGCGAAGACACCGCCGGGCCCGAACGCGACGAGCGGGCCGAAGACGGGATCCTGGACGACGCCGGCGAGCAGCTCGACGCCGCCCGAGAGCATCCGCTGGACGAGGACCGGCGCGCCGATTCGCTCCACCGCGCCGCGAACGGCCTCCTCGTCCTGGAGGTTCAGCGCGATCCCGCCGGTCTCCGTCTTGTGCGCGCCCGCGGCCGCGGACTTCACGACAACCGGATAGCCGAACTCCGCCGCCGCGGCGACAGCGTCGTCCGCGCTCTCCACCACGCGCTCGGGGACGAGCGGAACCCCGTACGCAGTCAGGACGGCGCGCGTCTCGTCCGGCGTCAGCCACCGCTCCTGCCCCGCGGCGGCCGCATGGGCCGCTGCCGCGTCGATCCCCGTGAGCTCCGGTGTCTTGCCGACCGGCCGCCGCAGCCACTCGGCACGCTCGGCCGCGTGACCGAGCGCCCGGGCCGCCGGCTCCGGGAACGGGAACGTCGCGACGCCGCTCTCGATCAACGACGTCGGCGTGCCCTCGCCGCTGATCACGGAGACGAGCACGGGCTTGTCGCGCCGCTCCGGCATCGCGCGGAGGATCGCGTCGGCGACCTCCTCGGGGCCTGCCTGCACAGGCGGGACGAAGAGAACGATCAGCGCGTCGAGTCGCGGATCCTCGAGAAGCACCGGAAGGACCGCCTCGTACTCGCGTCCGGTCGCCGAGCCGAGCATGTCGACGGGGTTCGCGACGCTCGCCTCGATCGGGAGCACCTCGCGGAGCGCGTCCTCGGTCGCCGGCGACAGGGACGGCAGCTCGAGCCCCGCGGACTCGCAGGCGTCGGCGCAGAGTATTCCGAGTCCGCCGGCGTTCGTCACGACGCCGACGTTGTTGCCGAGAAGCGGCGGCTGCGAGGAGAGAAGCGTCGCCGCGTCGAGCAGCTCCTCGAGCGTCTGGAGGCGCAGCACGCCGGCCTGGCGGAAGAGCGCGTTGACGGCGGCCTCCGATCCGGCGAGCGCGGCGGTGTGCGAGCTTGCGGCCTTCTGGCCGGAGCTCGTGGTCCCGCTCTTCAGCGCGAGCACCGGCTTCGCGCGCGCGACGCGCCGCGCCAACCGCGCGAACTTCCGCGGGTTGCCGAACGACTCCAGGTAGAGCAGCACGAGATCCGTCTGCTCGTCGTCCTCCCACCACTCGATCAGGTCGTTCGAGGACACGTCGGCCTTGTTGCCGATCGAGATGAAGCTCGAGAGGCCGAGCCCGCGCGCCGAGGCCGCCTCGAGGAGCGCGAGCCCCAGCGCACCGGACTGCGACGAGAACCCGATCCGGCCCGGGAGGAACGCGCGCGGCGCGAAGGTGGCGTTGAGGTTGACGCCGGAGATCGCGATCCCGAGCGTGTTCGGGCCGATCAGGCGCGCGCCGTGCGCACGCGCCATCGCGAGCAGCTCCTCCTGGCGGCGAGCGCCCTCGGCGCCCGTCTCCGCGAAGCCCGCCGAGATGACGCAAAGCGCACGCACCCCGGCTTCCAGCGCCGACCGCGCCGCGTCGATCACGGCCGCGCCGGGGACGCAGATCACGGCGAGGTCGACCGGCTGCGGGATGTCGGCCACCGACTCGTACGCCGGCACGCCGGCGACCGGCTTCGCGCCGACGTTGACCGGATACGCGGCCCCTGCGAACTCCGCGCGCAGCACGTTCCGGAAGAGCTCGCCGCCGATCGTCTTCCGGCGGCGCGAGGCGCCGATGACGGCGACCGTCTTCGGCTCGAAGAACGGCTGCAGCGACGCACGCACCGCGACGTGATCGCGCTCGTCGACGCGCGCCTGGTAGTGCTCGGTGGTGGCGATGTCGAACCGCACCTCGATCTCGCCGCCGGACAGCTCGCGCGCGGTCGCGAACCCCGCGTCGGCGAAGACCGCGAGCATCGCCCTGTTCTCGGACAGCACCTCCGCCACGAAGCGCTCGATCCCGGCGCCGGCCGCGAGCGCGGCGAGCTGCTCGAGCAGGCGCGTGCCGACGCCGAGCCCCTGCATCTCGTCTGCGACCGCGAACGCGACCTCGGCGGCGCGCGGCTCGCGCAGCCGCGCCCAGCTCGCGCACGCGACGATCCGGCCCTCGAACTCGCCGACCACGCAACCGGTCTCGTTCCAGTCGACGTCGACGAACCGGTCCACGAGGCGGTCGTCGAGCGAGGGGAACCCGTGGAAGCGGAGGTAGCGGCTCCGCGCCGACATCGCCTCGAAGAACGCGAGGATCGCCGCGCGGTCGCCGGCGTCCGGCGCGCGCAGGCGCAGCGTCCGGCCGTCGCGGAGGATGACGTCGCGGGCGGCAGGCCGTTCGGCAAGCATCGTCATCGCTCTACCCATCCTCTCGTATCCGTAGCGGCGGCGCGGAGGCCGCCCGACGGGAGTATGTGTCGTCGGCGAACTTCCGGGAAGACCGTGATGAACGCCACGAAGTCTCGCCCCGACGGCTCCGGCCGCCATCCGCGCCCGGCCCGAACGGTACTGCGGGTTTTCCGCGATGCGCGTCGGCCAGGTCGCGTGGACGATCGGAGCGGGCGTCACGAAAGGCGGAGCGTCACGAAGGGAGTTCGCGTCGGATGAGGTTGATCGTCGTCGGAGTCGACGGTTCACCCGCGGCGACCGAGGCCGTTCGGGAGGCAACCGAGATCGCGGTTGCCGCCGGCGCCACGATGGTGCTCGTCGCCGCGTACGCAGCCGTGACCGTGTACGGCGAGCCGTTCTTCGAGTACGCCGAGGGACACCCCGACGAGGAGCCGGCGCGCTCGGCCGCGCTCGCCGCGCTCGAGATCGCGGAGGCCGGCGGCGCGACGGCGACGACGGAGGTCGTCGAGGGGAACGCGGCGTCGGAGATCCTCCACGTCGCCGAGCTCCGCGACGCCGACCTGATCGTCGTCGGCTCGCGAGGGCACGGGGCGGTCTCGAGCGCGTTCCTCGGGAGCGTCTCGCGGTGGCTCCTCGCCCATGCGCACATCCCGGTGCTCGTGGTGAAGGAGAAGTCGCACGTGAATGCCTCGTGAGGCGCGCGACTACGGCGCCTCGAATCCCGTCGGCGCCGCGACCTCCGGCTCTTCCTCGAGTATGTCGGTCAGGAGCCGCCGGACGACGAAGAAGACGAGGAACGGACCGCCGAGCGCGACCGCGCGCCAGAACCAGATCTGTGCGCCGTACGGGATCCCGAACGTGAGGTAGATGCGGTCGGCCGCCCCCGCGAAGAACACGGCCGCGACCCACGTCATGAACGCGGCGCCGACCGCGGTCCGCCAAGGGTTGTCGCGCGGGCGGTCGAGCAGATTGTGGTACCGGTCGTCGCCAGTCGCGATCCGCTCGACCGTCGGCCAGGCGAAGAGGAACCCGAACACGAGCAGCGGGAAGAGAGCGCCGCCCCAGAACGCGTTCGGGACGAGCGTGTAGTCGCCGATCACCACGTCGAACCCCGGCATCAGCCGCAGCGCGCCGATCAGCCAGCCGAGGTACCAGTCCGGCTGCGCGCCGTTCGTCGCCTGCGAGACCTCGTACGGGCCCCAGAGCCAGATCGGGTTGATCTGGACGAGGCCGCCGAGCAGAAACAGAACCCCGGCGACGGCGAACGCGAGGCCGATCGACCGCGGCGCGTACCCCGGGAACGCGGGCAGGCCGGCGACGCGGCGCTCCGTGTGTGACCGGCCGCGGAACTGCGTGTGGTGGCGCGCGACGATCAGCCCGAGGTGCACGAAGAGCAGCGTCCCGATTGCGACCGGGATCAGGAGGACGTGGGCGATGTACATCCGCGACCAGAACGCGGACGAACCCGGGAACTGCCCGTCCCAGACGAGCGCGGCGAGGTTCCCGCCGACGAACGGGATCGAGAGCGCGACAGCGTTCCCGATTGCGAGCCCCATCCCGGAGAGCAGGTCGTCGAGCAGCGAGTACCCGAGGTAGCCCTCGAGCAACGCGAGCATGAGCATCAGGATCCCGACGTAGTAGACGAGCTCGCGCGGCTTCCGGAACGCGCCCGTGAAGAAGACACGCCAGACGTGGAGGACGATCGAGACGACGAAGACGTTCGCGGCCCAGTGGTGCGTCTGGCGAAACAGGAGCCCGGCCTTGACGTCGAACGACAGGTCGACACCCGATCTGTACGCGTCCGTCATTCGGACGCCCCGGAGAGGCTCGTACGTCCCGTGGTAGACCGTCTTCGCGTGCGACGGCTCGAAGAAGAGCGCCAGGAAGATCCCCGTCCCGACGAGGACGAGGAACGAGTACATCGCGATCTCGCCGAGCAGGAACGACCAGTGGTCGGGGAAGACGTACCGGAGCGCCTTCTTCGCGAACGGCGCGACACCGGTCCGCGAGTCGAGGAACCTAACGCCGCCGCGAATCACGTGAACGTCCTCGGCGGCCGGCGGGTGCAGGCGGCTCTCACTTCCGCCGGACTCCCCACCAGCTAGGGCCGACAGGGCTGCTGAAGTCGCCTCCGGCCCGAAGCGTGCCGTCGCCGTCGAGCTCCAGTGGGAGCTGCGGGAGCGGGCGGCCGGCGGGGCCGAAGAGGACGCCGGCGCCCGTCGCCGGGTCGAACGTCGAGTAGTGGCACGGGCAGATGAGCGCCGGCCGCGCCGAGGTCGGCTCGTAGAGCGGGGCGCGGTAGAGCGCGACCGCGCAGCCGGCGTGGGTGCAGATCTTGGAGTAGGCGACGATCCCGTCCGGGGCCCACTCGCGCGCATCGCGGCCTGCAGGGAGGTCCAGCGCCGCGGGCTCGACCCGCACGACGACGAGCGGCGACCCCAGCTCGTCGTGCGAGCGCCCCTCGGGGAACGCGGTGTAGAACGAGTCCTCCTCGATGAGGTCGGCGCGCAAGGGACGGCCCTTCGAGTCCATCAGCCTCAGCCCGCGACGCCACGGGGATCGCCGCAGCACGCCGGGATTCGCGACAGGCCCGAGGGAGGCGGCGGGGACGATGAGCGCAGCGCCGAGGGTCGCGCCCGCTCCCCCGGCGGCGAGCTTCAGCAGGCGCCTGCGGGTGATGCGGTCGCCGGACTCCTCGACGAGTTGGAGCACCTTCTCCTGCTCGTCGCGGTGCTCGGGCTCGGAGTACGGCTCCGAGATCTGCTCCACCGGCACGAGCGCCCGCGACGTGACGACCGACGCCGCGGCGAGGAACGCGAACGCGAGCCCGAGCGCGAGCCCGAGGAGCTGGGTCTGGGCGGGGAGCCGGTCGAGGACGTAGACAACGATGAAGGCGACGGCCGCCAGCGCCGCGAGGACGAGGAGAGCGAGCACGGCGTTCTCGCCGCCCCGCGACGGCTCCTGACGCGGGATGAGCCGCGGCCGCTCGACCGCCGCGGGCGCCGCAGGGCCTCGCCCGCCGCGGCCCAGCAGGAGCGCGAGCAGCGACCACAGCCACCTCACCTGATCCGCTCCCCGATCACGCGCGCGACGACCAGCAGCACACTCCCGGCGAGGAGCCACGCGACGATCCCCTCCGGCAACGGCCCGACATGCTCCAGCGACCAGCCGCCGCGATCGTCCGGGTTGTGGGTGTAGAGCACGTAGCGGACGAGCGAGTCGAGCTCGCGGTCCGAGATCTCGTGCTCCGAGAACCGCGGCATGAGGTACGGACCGACGCGCACCGCCTGTGCGATCTGCTCCGGCGTCGCGTGCTCGAGCGAGACGGCCTCGCCGCCGGTGACGAGACCGCCGGCGCCGACGACCTGGTGGCACCCGGCGCAGTGCTCGACGAACAGCTTCAGCCCGGTGCTCGTCCTCCCCCGGCGCGGGTCGACGCGCGGTGTGGCGAAGCCGCCGCTGCGGGAGATGTAGCGAACGAGCGCGCGGATCTCGTCGTCCGAGAACGGCGACTCCTTGCGCTTCGGCTGGTCCTCGGGATCGCGGATCGGCATGTACCCGGTCCGCAGATAGAAGTCCGCCGCGATCTCGCCGACGCCGCGGAGCGGAGGCCCCGCTGCGGCGCCTCCGCCCGGAGCGGTCCCGCCCGCCGTCGGCGCCACGCCCTCGAGGCGGTTACCGTGGCACCAGACGCAGTTCTCCAGGTAGAGCTGCCTCCCGTTCGCGGCGGACGCGGACGCCGCCACGGCGAGCGCGGTCAGGGCGAGCACGGCGACGACCGCGCGCCGCCTCATGTGCGCTGCAGGAGGTATGCCGCCACGTCGCGCGCCTCACGCCGCGAGAGCCCCAGGTTCGGCATGTCGTTCCCGGGGACGACGGACTGCGGCACGCGGATCCAACGAGTGAGGGCGTCCGGCGTGTTCGGGAGCTTCCCCGCGACCGTGCGACGCCGTGCGAAGTCCTCGAGCGGCGGCCCTGCTCGTCCGCCGGCCATGCGAATCCCGGGGATCTCGTGGCACGCGCCGCAGCCGATGTCCTGGATCACCTGCTTTCCGCGGCCCGCGTCCGCACCGGGGATCTCGACCGTCTGTCGCTCGGAGCCGCACCCGGCGAGCGGAACGGCGAGCAGGAGCAGCGCGACGCGCCTCATCCCTGGCACGGCCCCAGCGACACGACGGCGACTCCGGTCATCACCGTCAGCAGCACGAACAGGAGTGCCGCCGACACCGACGTCGTCGCGAGGAAGGCGACGCGGCCACGGGCGTCTCCGGCGCCCGCCTGCACGGCGCGCCACGTCGCGATCGCGGCCGCGAGGCCTGCGATCGCCACGACGACGCAGAGGCCCGAGATGACCGCCTGCCAGAGGTGGTCGTCGATCCCCCACCGGATCGAGCCCTGCGAGCAACGCGCCTCGTCCACCATCCATCCCGCGAGCAGCTGCACGACCCACGCGAGCGGCGGCGCGGCCACTCCGAACCACAGCACGAGCGACTGACGCCTCTCCGTCACAGCGCGGGTGAGATCGTGGTGAGCAGGACGAGGACCGCGAGCGCGTTCACGAAGTGCCAGTAGAGCGCCATCGCCCAGATCCCGTTGACGCGGTACTGGGTGAGGCGCCCGCGCGCGATCTTCGCGAGCAGGTAGAGGTTGACGAGGATGCCTGCCGCGACGTGGAGGACGTGCGCGCCCTGGAGCGTGAAGAAGAGCGAGTCGTAGGCGTCGCGCGTCGCCGGCGACTCCTGCCACTCCTGGAGGACGAGCACGGTCGTTCCCGCGGCGTACACCGCGGCGAGCGCAGCCGTGACGGCCAGGCCGATCGCGGCGCGCCCGGCGACCTGCCGGCGCGCCGCCGCCTGCGCGATCGCGGCGGTCGCGCTCGAGCCGACGAGCACGATCGTCAGGAGCGTCGGCACGAGCACCTTCGGCTCCGCGACGCCCACGGGCGGCCAGTGCACCGACCGGAAGCGAATGAAGAAGTACGAGCCGATGATCGACCCGAAGAGGACCCCCTCGGTCGCGACGAGCATCAACATCCCCCACCAGCCGAGCGGGCGGCCGCGCTGGAGCGCGACGGGAACAGCGAGCTGCTCGCTCATCTCACGCCGCTCCCGGCTCCTTGAGGTGCCAGCCCGCGATCGCGAGACCGGTCAGGCCGATCCCGATCCCGGCGAACGTCCAGTGCGCCGTCAGGCACGCGACGAAGAACCACGTGAGCGTCAGGGCGAGCACGAGCGGCCACGGCGACTCCGACGGGCTCTCGTGGATCTCCTCGATGTTGCCGTCGAGCCAGTCGGTGCCGATCGTCTCGTGCCCCCGGGAGAGGGTCAGCTCGGCGCGCTCGACGCGCCGTGCGTCCTCCGCGCGGTCGACCAGGTCCCAGTTCGGATCCTCGCTGTGGACGACCGGGATCGACGCGAAGTTGAACTCCGGCGGCGGCGAGCTCGTCGCCCACTCGAGCGTGTTCGCTCCCCACGGGTCGTCGCCGGCGGCGGCGCCCGATCGGCGCGAGACGAGAACGTTCACGATCGTGCCGAGGATCCCGACGGCGAGCGTGAACGCGCCGATCGTGGAGAGCAGGTTCGAGACGTCCCAGCCGAGGCCGGGGTGGTAGGTGTAGATCCGGCGCGGCATCCCGAGCAGCCCCATCACGTGCATCGGGAAGAACGTCAGGTTGAAGCCGACGAAGAAGAGCCAGAACGACCACGTCGCGAGGCGCTCGTCGAGCATCCGGCCGGTGATCTTCGGGAACCAGTAGTGGATCCCCGCGAAGATCGGGAACACGGCGCCGCCGAACAGCACGTAGTGGAAGTGCGCGACGACGAAGAACGAGTCGGTGATCTGCTGGTCGAACGGGATCGCCGCGAACATCACGCCGGTCACGCCGCCGACGACGAACGTGACGATGAACCCGAGGACGTAGAGGAACGGGCTCCTGATCACCGGCCGTCCCTTGAGGATCGTCGCGAGCCAGCCGAAGATCTGCACGCCGCTCGGGATCACGATGACCATCGAAGCCGCGGCGTAGAACGCGTACGTGACGTTCGAGAGGCCCGTCGCGAACATGTGGTGCACCCACACGCCGAAGCCGATGAACGCGGTCGCCACCGTCGACAGCACGAGCCAGTCGTGCGCGATCAGCGACCGGCGGGCGAACACGGGGACGATCGCCGAGACGATCCCTACGGCGGGCAGGAAGATGATGTAGACGTCGGGATGCCCGAAGATCCAGAAGAGGTGCTGCCACAGGAGCGCGTCGCCGCCGTGCGCCTTGTCGAAGAAGTGGAAGCCGAAGCGCCGCTGGAGCTCGAGGAAGACGTTCGCGGCGGTCAGCGCCGGGAGCGCGAAGATCAGCGAGAAGGACTGCGCGACGATCCCCCAGCAGAAGAGCGGGATCCGGTTCAACGACATCCCGGGCGCGCGGAGCTTGAAGATCGTGACGAGGAAGTTCGTCGCGCCGACCGTCGACGAGATCGTCAGGAAGAGCAGCCCGAGGTTGTAGTAGTCGATGTTCAACCCGGGGGTGAAGAGCTTCTCGGCGAGCGGGACGTAGTTGAACCAGCCGTCGTTCGGCGCCTCGCCGACGAGGAAGCTCGAGTACATGAAGATGCCGCTCGCGAGGTAGATCCAGTACGAGAGCGCGTTCATCCGCGGGAACGCCATGTCACGCGCGCCGATCTGCAGCGGGACGATGTAGTTGCCGAAGCCGTTGAGCATCGGCGTGATGAAGAAGAAGATCATCGTCACGCCGTGCATCGAGAAGAGCTGGTTGTAGACCTTCGGCCCGATCACGCCGGCGTCCGGGACCGCGAGCTGCGTGCGCATCGCGAGCGCCTCGAGCCCTGCCGCGACGAAGAACGCGAACGACGTCACGAGGTAGCGCGTGCCGATCTTCTTGTGGTCGACGGTCGTGAGGAACGTCTTCAGGCCCGGCTTCTCGCTCCACGTCGACTCGAGCCGCTCGAGCTCCTCGCGTCCGACCACCGTCGCCATCAGGCGGTCACCTCAGCGACTCGAGGTAGTCGAGGAGCCGCTGGAGCTGCGGCCCTCTGATCGCGAGGGCGGGCATCTTGTTCCCGGGCTTCAGGTGCTGCGGGTCGAGGATCCAGCCGGCGAGCCAGCCGCGCGCGTTCGGGACCGTCCCCGCGGCGAGCGTCCGTCGGCTCGCGAGATGCGTGAGGTCCGGCCCGACGTCGCCCTGCGTGACGCCCGCGATGCGGTGGCAGCCGCCACAGCCGACAGTGCGGAAGACCTGCGCGCCCGCGCCGCCGCGGGCCGGGCGGCGCCCCTCGCGCGCGACCCAGCGGGCGAAGCGCGCCTGCGACTCGGCGATCACGTAGAAGGCCATGTTCGCGTGCTGGAGCCCGCAGTACTCGGCGCACTGGCCGCGGTAGGTGCCCGCGCGGTCGGCCTCGAGAACGATCGAGTTCTCGTAGCCCGGGATCATGTCGATCTTCCGGTTCAGCCGCGGCACCCAGAACGAGTGGATGACGTCGTCCGTCCTCGCCTCCACGCGAACCGGCACGCCGACCGGGATGTGGATCTCGTTCGCGGTGCGGATGCGCTCCCGCGGATAGCGGACGTCCCAGAACCACTGCTTGCCGGTGACGACGACCGTCAGCCGCGTCTTCCCGGCGGCGGGCTCGCTCGTCGCGTCGAGGGTCGAGAGGGCGTAGGCGAAGAGCGCGACGAGGACGACGGCGGGGATCGCCGCCCCCGCCACCAGCACCGGGACGGGGCTCGCGTGGCGCCGGTCGAACCGGTCGAGCCGCCCGCGGCGCTTGAGGAGAGCGGCGAGGACGAGCAGCGTGACGACGGCGACGACGACCGCCGAGACGGCGAAGAGCACCCACCAGAGCGACACGATCGACTGCGAGGCCTCGCTGTCCGGGTGCAGCGCGGATTGCTCGTTCGCGCAGCCTGCGAGCATCGTCACGCAGGCGAGGATCGCCACCCGGCGCACGATCTCCGGTATTCCGCGGCCGGTGGCGGAGAAACCGGCCGCCGCGCCGGCCGCATCTCACGGTATCCTTAGGCAATGCCTATGCAGTACGTCGGCGCAGCAGAGGCCGCCCGCCGGCTCGGAATCTCGCTCGACACGCTCCGCCGCTGGGACCGCGACGGCCGCATCGAGGTGGAGCGCGACCGGGCGAACCGCCGCCTCGTCCCGCTGTCGGAGATCGAGCGCCTCGCGCCCCGCGACGCGCACGCGCTGTCGGCCCGCAACCGCTTCCGCGGGGTCGTGGCCTCTGTCCAGGTCGAGGGTCTCCTGGCACAGGTCGAGATCGACGTCACGGAGCCGGCACGCCTCGTCGCCGTCATCACGCGTGACGCAGCCGAGGCGCTGGGCCTGGCGCCCGGAGACGACGCGACCGGCGTCGTGAAGGCGACATCCGTGATGGTCGAGCGGTGAAGCTGCTTGCGCTCACGCTGCTCGCGGCGGCGCACCTGAACGTCTTCGGGGCCGCCTCGCTCGCCGACGTGCTTCCGCGATTCGACCGCGCGGCGCGGTACCAGTTCGGCGGCTCCGATCAGCTCGCGTTCCAGGTCCGCGAGGGCGCGCCGGCCGACGTCTTCCTCGCCGCGTCGCCCAAGTACCCGCAGGAGCTCTTCGCGGCGCGGTTGTGCTCGAGGCCCGTCGCGTTCGCGACGAACACGGTCGTGCTGATCGTCCCGCGCGCGAACCCGGCCCGGATCCGGTCCGTGCGCGATCTCGGCCGCGACGGCATCCGGCTCGTCGTCGGCGCGAAGGGCGTCCCGATCGGCGACTACACGCGCAAGCTGCTCGCCAACCTCGGGCTGTCGTCGGTGCTCCGGAACGTCGTGAGCGAGGAGGACGACGTCAAGCTGGTCGTCGCCAAGGTCGCGCTCGGCGAGGCGGACGCCGGGTTCGCCTACCGAACCGACGTCAAACCGGTCGGGAATCGCGTGCTGCGGATCGCGCTGCCGCCGGCCGCGCAGCCGACGGTCGAGTACCAGGCGTGCGTACCGACGGCCTCGAAGCAGAAGGCGGCGGCGCAGCGGTGGCTGAAGCGCCTCGTCGGCAAGGACGGTCGCGCGCGCCTTCGCGCCGCCGGTTTCGGCCCTCCGTGAGAGCGGTCTTCGCCGTCTGCGCCGCCGTCGTCGTGGGGTTCCTCGCTCTGCCGGTGGTCGCGATCTTCCTGCGCGTCCCGCCCTCGGAGCTGATCGCTCAGCTCGGCGACCCTGCCGCGCGCGACGCGCTCTTCGTCTCGCTCCGCACGAACGCGATCGCGCAGGCGCTCGTGCTCGGGATCGGGACGCCGGCGGCCTACGCGATCGCGACACGAAGGTTCCGCGGCCGCTCGGTCGCCCTGTCGTTGATCGAGCTGCCGCTCGTGCTTCCGCCGGCCGTCGCGGGCATCGGCCTGCTCGCGGCGTTCGGCCGCACCGGCCTGCTGCCGACGTCGGTCGCGTTCACCGAGACGGCCGTCGTGCTCGCCGTCGCGTTCGTCTCGTCGCCGTTCTACGTGCGCACCGCGATCGCCGCGTTCGAGGCGGTCGACCCGACGCTCGTGGACGCAGCGCGGACGCTCGGCGCCCGGCCCTGGCGAGTCTTCCGGCGCGTTGCGCTGCCGCTCGCGTCGACGGGCCTCGGCGCCGGTGCCGTGCTCGCCTTCGCGCGCGGCCTCGGCGAGTTCGGCGCGACGATCATGTTCGCCGGCTCGCTCCAGGGCGAGACGCAGACGCTCCCGCTCGCGATCTACGCCGAGTTCGCGCGCGACTTCGACGTCGCGCTGGCGCTCGGCGCGCTCCTCGTCGGTTTCTCGTTCACCCTCCTCCTGGCGGTCAAGTGGCTTCGCTCCTCGTCGACGCAGCCGTTCGGCTTCGCGAGTTCGAGCTCCGCGTAGAGCTCGAGACCGGCGCGGAGACGCTCGCGCTCGCAGGGCCGTCGGGCGCCGGGAAGTCGACGCTGCTGCGCGCTGTCGCCGGGCTCGTACCCGGCGCACGCGTCGTCGTCGACGGGGACGACTGGACGGAGCTCCCGCCCGAGCGGCGGTCGGTCGGGCTCGTGTTCCAGGACTACGCGCTCTTCCCGCACCTGACGGTGCGGCGGAACGTCGAGTTCGCCGGGCCGGCCGGCGACCTCCTCGAGCGGCTGCGGATCGAGAGCCTCGCCGACGCGCACCCGCGCGAGCTCTCGGGCGGCGAGCGGCAGCGCGTGGCCCTCGCGCGCGCGCTCGCTCGGCGTCCGCGTGTCCTGCTCCTCGACGAGCCCCTCGCCGCGCTCGACCCGCACACGCGCGACGCGGTCCGCGGAGAGCTGCGCACGACGCTGCGCGAGCTCGGCCTGCCGACGATCGTCGTCACGCACGACTTCCTCGACGCAGCGGCGCTGGCCGACCGCGTCGCCGTGCTCGTCCGCGGCCGGCTGGCGCAGGTCGGGACGCCCGAGCGGCTGATCGCGGAGCCGACGTCCACCTTCGTCGCCGAGTTCGCGGGCGCGTCGCTCCTGCGCGGCCGAGCCCGACGTGACGGCGACGTCACACGCGTCGCGCTCGCCGGCGGGGCGGAGATCACGTCGACCGACGCTGCGGAAGGCGATGTCGGCGCGGTCGTGTACCCGTGGGAGGTGACGCTGGCGCGAGAGGCGCCGGGCGACTCGGCGCAGAACCACGTCCAGGGGCGGGTCGAGGCGGTCGTCCGCGTCGCCAACCGCGTCCGCGTGACCATCGGCCCGGTGACCGCCGAGATCACCGCGGGCTCCGCGGAGCGGCTCGCGGTCCGCGAGGGCGAGACGCTCGTCGCGACGTGGAAGGCGGCTGGGACGCGGCTCGTGCCGCTCTGACGCGTTCGGCGAGGCGGCGAGGCTACGCTTTCGGACCACCCGGGTGCCGCGGCCGCGGCTGAGATCACACCGGTAGAACCTGATCCGGGTCATGCCGGCGAAGGGAGCGGTGACGACGAGATGAGCGACGCGCCGAACTGGGGGATCACGCCGGTGCCGGAGCGCCTGCGGGTGCTCGGGCTCTTCGACAACTTCCTGCTGTGGGCGAACCTCTCGGTCTCGCTGCTCGTGATCGTCGCCGGGGCGTTCCTCGTGCTGCCGCCGTCGCAGTTCGGGCTCGGCCTCTCGCTTCCGACCGCGGTCGGGGCGATCGTGGTCGCCGCCGTGGTCGGGAACCTGATGGTCGGTCTCGGCGGCCTCATCGGCGCCGACGCGCGCGTGCCGACGATGGTGCTGCTCCGCGCGCCGCTCGGCCACCGCGGCTCGTACCTGCCGACGGGCCTCAACGTCCTGCAGTGCTTCGGCTGGTCGATCTTCGAGCTGATCATCATCGCGACCGGCGCGAGCGCGCTTTCGGAGCAGGTCTTCGGGTTCGGCGGGAAGGACCTCTGGACGATCGCGATGGGTGTGATCGCGACGGTGCTCGCGCTCCTCGGCCCCGTCGGCTTCGTCCGCCGCTACATCCGCAAGTTCGCGATCTGGTTCGTGATCGCCTCGCTCCTGTACCTCGCGTGGTGGTCCCTCCACTCGCAGGGCGTCGGGCGCCTGTGGGACCGGCCGGGCTCGTCGGCGTTCTGGGTCGGCTTCGACCTCGTGCTCGCGAGCCTGATCTCGTGGACGCCGCTCGTCGCGGACTACACGCGGTTCTCGCGGCGGCGCCGCGACGCGTTCTGGGGAGCGGGCGGAGGTTACTTCGTCCCGACGATCCCGCTCTTCGCGCTCGGCGCCGTGATCGCGATGTCACGACACATCAGCGACGCGCCGGCGCTCCTGACGGCGGTCGCCGCCGGCGGCGCCGCGAGCGTGCTCGCCCTGCTCGCGCTGACCGTCGACGAGAGCGACGAGGCGTTCGCGAACGTCTACTCGGGCGCCGTCTCGATTCAGAACCTCGTCCCGTGGGCGCCGCAGCGCGTGCTCGTCGCGGGAACCGCGGCGATCGCGACCGTCGGCGCGCTCGTGATCGACCTGCGGAACTACCAGACGTTCCTCTACCTGCTCGGGTCGTTCTTCGTCCCGCTCTTCGGCGTCCTCGTCGCGGACTGGCTCCTCGCGGGACGCCGGTACGAGCCCGACGACATCTTCGCCGCGCCGGCGTTCCGGCCGGGGATGATCGCCGCGTGGCTCGTGGGGTTCTGCATCTACCAGTGGCTCTTCCCCAACGGCCCGTCGTGGTGGGTCGACCTCGTGGAGCGGACGAGCCCGCACGCGCTGCCGTGGGGCGGCGCTTCCCTGCCGAGCTTCGCGGCGGCGTTCTTGCTCGCCGCAGCCGCGCGCACCGTCACGGTCCGGAGGTCGGTCGAGCTCGTGTCGGAGTGACGCGCCATCGCGCCGGCCGAGACGGGTTCATACTCGCGGGCGCGTGATCGCGCTCGTCGGGAACCTGTCGCGCGACCTCCCGGCGGGACAGACGCCGCGCGTCGGCGGAGGCGCCTACCACGGCGCACGAGCGCTGCACCGGCTCCGCGTGCGCGCGCGTGTCGTCGCGCGGTGTGCCGCGCCCGATCGGGACGCGCTCCTGCGGCCCCTCGTGCGCCTCGGGACGCCCGTGCGATTCGTCCCCTCGGCGACGACCGCGGTCTTCTCCTTCGACTACGACGGCGACCGCCGCCGCATGAGCATCGCGACGCTCGCCGACCCGTGGCCGCCGGAGGACGTGCCGAGCCTCCCGGACCGCGTGCGGTGGGTGCACGTCGCACCGCTCGCGCGCTCCGACTTCCCGGCCGAGACGCTCGCGGCGCTGGCACGCCACCGGCGCCTGTCGCTCGACGGCCAGGGACTCGTGCGCGTCGCGCAGGAGGGCCCGCTCCGGCTCGACGCGCACTTCGACCCGGAGCTCCTGCGCCACGTCTGGGTCCTGAAGCTCGCCGACGAGGAGGCGGCCGCGATCGGCGATCCGACGGAGCTCGGCGTCCGCGAGCTCGTGATCACGCACGGGGCGCGCGGGTCGACGGTGCATGCGGGCGGCCGCACCGAGTTCGTCCCGGCCCGCAGGATCGACGCCGACCCGACCGGGGCCGGCGACGCGTTCAGCACCGCCTACGTCGTCGGCCGCGCCGCCGGCTTCCCGCCGGTCGCCGCCGCCCGGCGCGCGACCGCGGTCGTCGCGGCAATGCTCTCGGCGCGGTGATCGCGACCGTCGTCACCTCGGCCGGCGCGTTCGCGGTCGACGTCGAGACGGAGGAGATCGAGCCGGCGGATCCCGTCGAGCCGGACCCGGCGCCGGCCCTCAACCTCCCGCGCGTCGTTGCCGCGTCCGCGGCGGGATCGACCGTCGTCGCGGTCGTCGACGCCAGGCCGCCGCTCCTCGTCTCGCACGATGCGGGCACGACGTGGCACGAATCGGGGCGCGGGCTGCCGCCCGGCCGCGCGGTCGCGGTCGCCGCGGACGATCCCGACCTCGTCGTGTACGCGGCGCGGAACAGGCTCTATCTGTCGCGGAACGGCGGGCGGTTCTGGACCGCTCTCTCGGTCGAGCTGCCGGAGATCTCGGCCGTGACCGTCACGGGACCATGAACTCGCCGCGGGCGACGACGACCGCGGACCCGCCGACCTGGACGCGCTCGAGTCGCTCGGGCGTTCCGTCCACCTGCGCGTAGAGCGTCGACGGGCGCGCGACTTCCGCGCCCTGCGCGATCTCGATCTCCTCGCCGAACGCGATCCGGCCGTGGCGCGCGAGGTGAACCGCGAGCGGCCCCGCCGCCGAGCCGGTGGCGGGGTCCTCCGGAACGCCGAAGGCGGGCACGAAGACGCGCGTCTTCCACCCGCCCCCGTCGCGGGCGAAGCAGCTCACGCCCGCACTCGTCACCTGCTCGAGCGCGATCAGGTCGGGCCGGAGCGCGGCCACCGACCCGGGCGAGTCGAGCTCGACGTAGAGGTGCGAGAGCCCCAGGTCGTACACCTCGACCGGCAGGCCCGACCGCTCGATGCCGAGCGCCGCGAAGAGCTCCGCCTCGCGCTCGAACGGCTTCCACGTCGGAAGCGGCTGGTCCATCCGCCCGAAGATGATTCTCGCCCCCTCGCGCTCCAGCTCGACCGGCACGACGCCGACGCCCATCTCGAGCCTGATCACGATCCGCTGCAGCGGCCCCGCGAGCACGAACGCCGTCCCGAGCGTCGGATGGCCGGCGAAGGCGAGCTCGTTCGCGGGCGTGAAGATGCGGATGCGGACGTCGGCATCCTCGGCCTCCGCAGGAAGCACGAAGACGGTCTCGCTGAGCGACGTCTCGCGCGCGAGCGCCTGCATCGTCACGGGGTCGAGGTCGCGGGCGTCGGTGAAGACGGCGAGGGCGTTGCCGGCGAGCGGCGTGTCGGTGAAGACGTCGGCGACGACGTACCTCAGGCGGCGCACACAGCGAGCCTACCGCCCCCCGAGAGCCCGGCGCGAGGGACGCGGCACGCGCTCCTGACGCGAGGAAGGGAAGACGGCCGCGGCCGCGCGCGTCCTGTTCCCGGGACGTCTCGCTCGAGGGGCAAGACCACTGGAAGTCAGCTTGGGAGTCCGGGCCCGGGGCGTGTTGCGGCGCGCCCTGGGCGGCTCCTCGCCTATCGTCTCCTCGTGCGCGTCTGCCTGATGATCGAGGGCCAGGAAGGCGTCTCGTGGGAGCAGTGGCTCGCGCTCGCGCGGGCCGTCGAGGACGCCGGGCTCCAAGGGCTCTTCCGGTCGGATCACTACCTGTCGATCCTCCGCGGGGGCGACGCGGGGTCGCTCGACGCCTGGACGCTCCTCGCTGCGCTCGCGGCGCGGACGGAGCGGATCCGCCTCGGGACGCTCGTCTCCCCCGTCACCTTCCGCCACCCGGCGGTGCTCGCGAAGGCGGCGGTCACCGCCGATCACATCTCGGGCGGGCGGGTCGAGCTCGGGATCGGCGGCGGCTGGATGGAGGCCGAGCACACCGTCTACGGGTTCCGGTTCGGGACGACGCGCGAGCGGATGGACGAGCTCGACCGCCAGATCGCCGAGATCGTGCGCCAGTGGACAGACGCCCACGACGTGTGGCCGAAGGCGCTGCAAGAGCCGCGGCCGCACCTGATCGTCGGCGGCGCCGCCAAGCCGCGGACGGTGCGCGCGGCGGTCCGCTTTGCAGACGAGTACAACACGACGTTCGCGTCGCCGGAGGAGTGTCGAGAGCGGCGCGGGCGGGTCGACGCCGCCGCGCGCGAGGCCGGCCGCGACCCGCTCGGGTTCTCGCTCATGACGACCTGTGTCGTCGGTCGAGACGCGCGCGAGCTCGACGAGCGCCTCGAGAGGCTGCGCGACGTCACGGGGCGGGACCCCGACCGCGACCGCACGATCGTCGGGACCGTCCAGGAGGTCGTCGAGCGGCTCCGCGCGTACGAGGAGGCGGGAGTCGAGCGGGTCATGCTCCAGCACCTCGTGCACGAGGACGTCGAGATGGTCGCCGCCCTCGGCGACGTCGCTGCGGCATGCGCCTGATCCTCGTCCGCCATGGCGAGGCCGCCCCGGGAGAGCCCGACGAGCTGCGGCCGCTGACCGACGCGGGCCTCGAGACCGCCCGCGGGCTCGCCGAACGGCTCGCGCGCGAGCGCCCCGCGGCGGTGCTGTCGAGCCCGCTTCTGCGCGCCCGGCAGACCGCCGAGCCGATCGCGGCGGCCTCCGGCGTCGAGCCGGAGGTCGACGACCGGCTCGCACCCGGCGCCGGCGTCGAGGACGTTCGCGCCGCCGTCGGAGGGCGCGGCGACACCGTCGTCGTGGTGGGGCACCAGCCGGACTGCGGCGACGTCGTGCTCGCGCTGACGGGGAAGGACGTTGCGTTCCCGCCGGGAGGCACGGCCGAGGTCTCGCTCTGAGCGCCGTCCGCGTCGCCGCCCTGCGCAAGCGGTACGGCGACCACGAGGCGGTTGCCGGCATCGACTTCGAGATCGAGACCGGCGAGGTGTTCGGCCTTCTCGGCCCGAACGGTGCCGGCAAGACGACGACGGTCGAGATCCTCGAGGGCTACCGGGACCGCGACGACGGCTCGGTCGAGGTCCTCGGCGAGGATCCGGGCCGCGCCGGCCGCGCGTGGCGCGAGCAGATCGGGATCGTCCTCCAGCACTCGCAGCTCTGGCCGAACCTGACCGTGCGCGAGACGCTCGCGATGTTCGCCGGCTACTACGCGGCGCCGCGATCGGTCGGCGAGGTGATCGACCTGGTGGGCCTGGCGGACAAGCGCGACGCGCGCGTGAAGACGCTCTCGGGGGGCCAGAAACGCCGGGTCGACCTCGGCCTGGCGCTCGTCGGCGACCCGAGCCTCGTCTTCCTCGACGAGCCGACGACGGGGTTCGACCCGCAGGCGCGGCGCCTGGCGTGGGACATGATCCGCAGCCTCCGCGAGCTCGGGAAGACGATCCTTCTCACCACGCACTACCTCGACGAGGCGCAGAACCTCGCCGATCGGGTCGCCGTGCTCGTGGACGGCGCGATCGTCCGCCTCGGCCGGCCCGAGGATCTCGTCCGCGGCGTGCGCGGGGCCGAGGTTCGCTGGCGGGACGACGACGGCGAGCACGTCGTGCGGACGGACGAGCCGACGCGGCTCGTCCACGAGCTGACAGGCCGCGCCGTCGCGCTCGGGCGCGACGTCGAGGCGCTCGAGGTTCGGCGCGCATCGCTCGAGGACGTCTACCTCGACCTCGTGCGCGAGCCGCCGCCGTGAGGCTCTTCCTCCACCAGTTTCGGAGCGAGCAGCTCCTGTTCTGGCGCAGCCGCGAAGCCGCGGTCTTCGTCTTCCTGTTCCCGCTGCTCCTGTTCCTCCTGCTCGGGACGGTGTACGGCGGGACGTACAGGGGCCACCCGCTCCCGGACTATCTCGTCGCCGGGCTCCTCGGCTACGGAACGGCGAACACCGCCTTCGGCGGCCTCGCCATCACCCTCGTCCTGCGCCGAGAGCAGGGGGTGCTGAAGCGCGTCCGCGGGACGCCGCTGCCGCCTCCGGTCTACCTCGGCGCGGTGCTCGCGTCGACGCTCGCGGTCTTCGCGCTGCAGGCGATCCTGCTGATCGCCGTCGGCCGCGTCGCGTTCGGGGCGCACCTGCCCACGCGGCCGCTGTCACTCGCAGCCGCGCTCGCAGTCGGCGCCCTCGCGTTCGCCGGGCTCGGCGTCGGGGTCGCTTCCCTGATCCGGTCCGCCGAAGGGTCGTCGGCGGTCGTGAACGTGATCATCCTCCCGATGGCGTTCCTCTCCGGGGCGTTCGGGCCGACCCGGCATTTCCCGGAGGTGCTGCAGGCGATCGCGGAGGTCCTGCCGCTCAAGCACCTGATCGACGCGATCACCGGGATCTACCTGGACCACGAGGGCGTCTGGAGGCAGCGGTGGGCGCTCGGCGTGGTCGTGGCCTGGGGTGTCGGCGGCCTGATCGTGGCGCTGCGTCGCTTCCGCTGGGAGCCGCGGGAAGCGTGACCACCCGAAACCGTCCCGACGGGTTCCCCGTTGATAGTGGGATGCAGGTCGAACCGACCATTGCGTTCGTATCGCCGCGCCAGGACCCACCGGGCCTCGAGATCCGCGTCAACTTCGGCATCTTCTCGGGTCGCGCCGCGACTCCCGCCGAGATCGATCGCCTCGCAGAATGGCTCCTCGACGAGGTGGGCGAGGTCTCGATCATCGCGGAGGAGCGCCACGAGATCGACGGCACCGTCGAAGCCTCCGTCCACCAGGTGCGGGTCGAAGTGGCGCAGGACCGCATCCCCGGCGACGACGACGAGCGGCGGGCGCTCGAGCAGCGCCTCGTCGAGCGCGCGGATCACTGGGCGCGCACGTGCATCGCCGAGCGCCACGCCGACTTCGCCGACGTCTAGGAGCTCGAGGCCGCGACCGCGACGCGGTCGAGGACGCGGTCGGCGGCCCGCCGCGCGAGCGGCTCGATCCCGTGGCCGGCGAACGCACCGAGGATCCCCGAGAGCTCGATCTCGGCCCACCACGTGACTCGCGTCGCCCCGTCGCCGTCGGCGGCGAGATCGAAGCTCGAGCTCACGCGCGCGCCGCCGCCGTGGGAGCGGATCGTCGCGTGCTCCGGCTCGCGGCGCTCGACGATCTCGAACCGGATCGTGACCTTCGGCGCGAGCGGGAGCGGCGCCTTCACCTTCGCTTCCCAGTGGTCGTCGTCGAGGGCCCGGTGCGACCGGATGACCGGGATCGACGTCGCGACGACCTCGGGATCCGTGAGCGCGGCGAAGACGCGCTCACGCGGCGCGTCGATCGTCCGCTCGCCTTCGACCCGCGTCACCCGCGCTCCGTCACCGGACGCGCAGCGAGGCGGAGCGCCCGGACCTGCCGAGGGCAGGCCGGCGCGAGGTCATCGTTCGTCGCCGGGCCGGAGGCGGTAGACGATGCGTCCACGGGTCAGGTCGTAGGCGGAGAGCTCGATGCGAACGCGGTCGCCGGGATTCATCCGGATCCGGAACCGCCGCATCTTTCCCGCCGTGTAGCCGAGGGTCTCGTGGCCGTTGTCGAGCTGGATCCGGAACATCCCGTTGCGGAGCGCCTCGACGATCTCACCGGTCATCTCGACCTTTTCTTCCTTGTTCGCTATTCGATCCTCCTCGTCCGTGTCGGTTCGGCGGCGGCACGCGGCCGCCGCCTCCACCTTACGCCCCGAGCAGGCGCACGTTCGCAGCCTGCGGGCCCTTGTCGCTCTCCTGCGCCTCGTACTCGACCTTCGCGCCCTCGTCGAGCGACCTGTAGCCGCTGCCCTCGATCGCGCTGAAGTGGACGAACAGGTCCTTGCCGCCCTCGTCGGGCGTGATGAACCCGAAGCCCTTGTCCGCGTTGAACCACTTGACAGTTCCGGTTGCCAATCTGTCACCTCCCTCGCGTGTCATGAACGGGCACGAAGGGGCACTCCGGCACCATCTAACTCGCTCAATTTGCCGCGCGGAGTGTAACCACGCCGGGCGCCCACGGCGGAGTCGGGTGTGCTCCGCTACCCCGGCGGCCGCGCGTCAGCCGGCCACGTCGCGTCGTTGCCAGACGACGCCTACAGGCGCGCGATGCGCCTTGCGCGTCGGGATACCTTGTGCTTCTATGCATAGGAGTCCGACCCGTGGAGGCGGTAATGCGCATCGACAAGGATCTCGTCGCGGCCTCGGCGACGCCACTCGTGCTCGCGATCCTGGCGGACGGCGAGAGCTACGGCTACGCGATCCTCAAGCAGGTGCGTGAGGTCTCCGGGGGTGAGCTCGAGTGGACCGACGGCATGCTCTACCCTTTGCTCCATCGCCTCGGCCGACTCGGGTACGTGACCACCGAGTGGCGAGCGCCTCCGGAAGGCCGTCGTCGCAGGTACTACGCGATCACCGATGACGGGCGGTCGGCGCTCGCGGAGCAACGACGGCAGTGGCTCGCCGTCACGCGGGCGCTGAACGATGTCTGGCCGGGCTCCGGCGCGCTGCTTTTGGCCGGCGGGGAGGCGTGAGCGATGGAGACCGTCGAGTCGCAGATCGCTGAGTGGCGCGCCTACGTCACGGGCTCCCCGGGGCTCGGCGGCCACGACGTCGACGAGCTCGAGGACCACCTCCGGCAACAGATCGCCGAGCTGAACGGCGTCGGGCTGGCGGGGGACGAGGCGTTCCTTGTCGCCGTGAAGCGGATGGGCGAGCTCGACGACCTGTCGCGCGAGTTTGCGCGCGAGAACAGCGGCCGCCTCTGGAAGCAGCTCTTCCTCGGTCGTGACGACGAGCGAACGGTCGCATCCGGTGCGTGGCTCGAGCCGCTCGCGTTCGCCGTGGCTGCGGCGGTCACGATCCAGATCGCACGTCTCGCCGCACACGCCCCCGGTGACCAGCCGACCTGGCTGCTGCGGAACGCCGGCCTGTTCGTGCTGCCGTTCCTGGCCGCGTACTTCGCGCGGCGCCGGCAGCTCGACGCTCGGGGATGGGCGCTCGCGGCCGCGCCGTTCGCGGCGGCCGCACTCGTCGTCAACCTGTACCCGTACGGTGTCGACTCGGCCACCGAGGCTCTGGTCGCGCTCCATCTGCCTCTCGTGTTGTGGTTCGCGGTCGCGTTCCCGTACATGGACGGCACGCTCCGATCGCACGAGCGCCGGATGGACTTCGTCCGCTTCACGGGCGAGTGGTTCATCTACTACGTGCTGATCGCGCTCGGCGGCGGGGTGCTGATGGCGCTGACGTCGGTGATCCTCGACCCGACCGGCGTCGACGTCGACCGGGTCGCCGCGTGGGTGCTGCCGTCGGGCGCGGCGGGCGCGGTCATCGTGGCAGCGTGGCTCGTGGAGTCGAAGCAGCGGGTCGTCGAGAACATGGCGCCGGTGCTCACGATGCTGTTCACGCCGCTGTTCGCGGTGATGCTCGCCGCCGCCGCCGTCGTCTACGCCGTCACCAGGCCCGGCGGCGCATTCGACCGCGAGCTGCTCGGCTCCTTCGACGCCCTCCTGCTCGTCGTCGTCGCGCTCGTCCTGTACGGGATGTCGGCGCGAGACCCGTCCACCTCGCCGGAATGGATGGACGCCATCCAGCTCGTCGCGGTCGTCTGCGCGCTCGTCCTCGACCTGATGGTGCTCGGCGCGATGATCGCCCGAATCGGCGACCTCGGGTTCACACCGAACCGGACCGCCGCGCTCGGCCTCAACCTCGTCCTGCTCGTCAACCTCGCCGGCGCAGCGTGGCTCTCGAGCCGGTTCCTCACCCGACGCAGCACCCTCCACCGACTCGAGCGCTGGCAGACGAGCTACCTCCCCGTCCTCGCCGTCTGGGCCGCCGCCGTCGTCGTGATCCTTCCGCCGCTCTTCGGCTTCGGCTGATGAGGCGAGCTCGCGCACCGCGACTCCCGGGCGGCGGCCGCTCCGAGCGCGATAATCGCGCGATGACCCTCGACGTCTTGGCAACTCGCCGTCATCCCGAGCACGTGCGCGATGGGCGGAGAGACCGTTCCCTCGCCCGCAGCCGCTCGCGGGCCGGCATTGACTCGAGGACCAGCCCTGGCGGTAGGTTCACCCCATGACGCGCGGACGCTCACTGCAGATCAACGTCAACTTCCGGACGTTGCTCCTGCTCGTCGGGTTGTTCTTCTTCACCTGGGCCGTCATCACGATCCGCGAGACGCTGCTCGTGGTCGCGGTCGGCGTCTTCCTGGGGCTCGTCTTCGAGCGCCCTGTGCGACTCGTGCAAGCCAAGACGCGACTCGGGCGCGGAGGAGCCGCCACGGTGACCGTCCTCGGCGCGCTCGCCGTCGCCGTTCTCCTCCTGCTCGTCCTGGCGATACCGCTCCTGCAATCGCTGCAGGACTTCCTCAAGGACCTCCCGGACCTCGTCGCGAAGCTCCGCACGTCGAGCGAGCTCGACTCCGTCGGCGACACGAGCGCCGCCGGCAGCGTGCAGTCGGGGGCCGAGTCGATCGCGAACGCCGTGCCCGACGCGCTCGGCGGCCTCGTCGGGTTCGCCGGCTCCACGTTCGCGGCCTTCGTCGACGTCTTCCTGATCACGTTCATCTGCCTCTTCTTCCTGTGCGAGGTCGACGACCTGAAGAGAGCGCTCGCGAGCGTGCTCCCGAAGCACCGCGAGGCGATGTGGCTGCCGCTCTGGGACCGGATCACCGACATGGTCTCCCGCTGGGCCGTCGGCGTCCTCATCATCGCGACCCTCGCCGGAACGGTGCAGGGCGGCACGGCATGGCTCCTCGGCTCGAGCTACGCGCTTGCGCTCGGGATGTTCGCCGGGTTCCTCGACATGATCCCCAACATCGGCGCGACGATCGCGGGCTTCATCCTCTGCGTCGTCCTCCTCGCAGAGGAGGGGCTGACGGCCGCGCTGATCATGCTCGCCGTCGTCCTCATCTACCAGCAGGTGGAGAACAACCTGGTCACTCCGACGATCCAGGGCAAGGCCGTCAAGCTCTCGGCGTTCTTCATCATCGTGTCCGTTGCGCTCTTCGGCGCCCTCCTGGGCGTCATCGGTGCGCTGATCGCGGTGCCGCTCGCCGCGATGATCCAGATCATCCTCGGTGAGGCGACGAAGACCTACCGGACGCAGCTCGCGTTCGAGAAGGGTGAGCCGCTACCCGAAGCCGAGCCCGACGCGGGCGCGGGCGCGGGCGCCGGCGAGCCTCTGCCCGTCTGACGGCGCGCGGGCGCGGCGGCGCGCGGCGGCGACGCCGACGCCTATGCGAGGGCAGCCGCGCGGCGCGCGGGCGGGCGCGGCATGAACGACTGGATGTCGTCCTGGCCCGGCTGCACCACGCCCCAGCTCTGCTCCGGCACCTCGTTCCATGCGCCGGGAAGCCTGTCGCCGAGCGGCTCCGACACGATCAGGCGGCCCTCCTTACCGGACTTCGCGCTCACCTTGTGCAGCAGCTCGCTCTCCGGATACATCAGCTCGAGGGTCTCGAGGGCCGTGCTGTAGAAAAGCGTGCGCGAGGCGCCCTCGCTCGAGTAGCGGACGGTCCAGGTGCGGACGCCGTCGGTCGTCGCGATCGTCATCATGATCGGGAACTCGACGCCGTGCTCATGGCCGATCTCCTCCACGAGACCGACGGCGCGCTCGATCGCGCCGGGCGGGTCCTCCTCGAGCCCGTGCGTGAGAGCGAGGTAGAACAGGAGCTCGGAGTCGGTCGAGCCATTGATGTGCGGGAACAGCTCGGGCGCTACCTCCAGCATGAGGTCGCGCTTGACCTCGTCGAACTCGCGGATCACGCCGTTGTGCATGAAGAGCCAGTTGCCGTAGCGAAACGGGTGGCAGTTGGACTCCTGGACGGGGCTGCCGGTCGACGCGCGGATGTGCGCGAAGAGGAGCGGCGTCTCGACGTGCCGTGAGAGCTCGCGCAGGTTGCGCTCGTTCCAGGCCGGCGCGACGCTGTGGAAGAGGCCCGGCTCGTCGCCGATCCCGTACCAGCCGATGCCGAAGCCGTCGCCGTTCGTCGTCTCCGCACCCATCGTCGAGTGGAGGCTCTGGTCGATGAGCGAATGATCCGGCTTGTAGAGCAGGTCCTCGATCAGGACCGGCTGCCCGGAGTATGCGAGCCAACGGCACATCGTGTTCCTCCCTGTCAGGGTGCGCTGAACGGCACGGCGCGCGCAGGACGCGGCCCATCACGATTGGACCGGGTCCCGGCGCGCGCGACATCACCCGCAGGGGGTGAACCGGACGGTCGCTCGACCGTCACAAGACGGGGTTTCGCCGGCCTCCGTAGACGCAGAGGGCGTAGATCACGAGCAGGTCGAGCGTGAAGACGACGAGCGCCCAGAACGGGTAGGCCTGGATCATCATCAGCTTCGCGAGCGCCTGAAGGGATGCGGCCGCGATGCCCGTCCAGCGCGCCCACTGCGCGCCCGCTGCGATGCCGTAGGCCGCCAGCAGCACGAGCACGCTGACGATCGTCAAGATCCAGCCCCACGCCTGGACGTCGCTGAACACGTAGCGCGCGTTGTCGACGTAGAACGACGACCGTGCGATCGCCATGATCCCGTCGATCAGGCCGAACACCCCCGAGAACGTGAGCAGGAGCGCGGCGAAGCTGAGCCAGTTCCCGGCCTTGACGGCCGAGTCGTCGTAGCCGCCCGCCGGGTCGTACCTCGGCGTTGGCCGGGCTCCCTCCTTGCCTGTCGATGCGGTGCTCATGGGTACCACCTCCGTTGTCCGACGGCCGGCCTGTAGATAGCCGTCTCCCAGATTTGACCGCGTACCGCCGGACTCCTTGTCAGCGGCCGTATCCAGAAGCGCCTCGTGTAGGACGCCTTGCCCGCCCGCGAGTTCGTCTGGATGATCGTCACCGCCGCCGTGCGGCGTCTACACGCGGCACTGGACGCCCAGCGGCGCGCTTCAGAGGCGCCGGCCGGTACGTCGTCACGCTGCGCGCGCGCGACAAGTCGGGGTTCACGAGCACCGCTGTGAGGCGCAGCCTCCTCCACGGGTAACGAACGAGCTCGGAAGACGGGGCGCGCCCACGCCCGGGCGCGCCCCGCGCCGTTCGGATGTCGCTCGACCTGCCCGGCCGCCGACCGACCCTCTACCATTTTCGGTATCCGCAAGTTCGCCCTCGCACTGGTTGTCGCCGCCGCCGCGCTCCTGTCGGTCTCGGCTCACGCCAAGGACCGGATGTGGATCGGCTTCCACGACGATCCAATGCTCCGTTACGCGGACGGCCGACAGGGCGAGCTCGACCGCGTACGCCGGAACAACGCGACCATCGTGCGCACCCTCGTCAACTGGCGAGCGATCGCGCCGCGGCGGCCGGCCAACGCGACGAGCCCGTTCGACGCGGGATACCGGTTCGACGACCTCGACGAGTTCGTCCGCAACGCGCAGGTGCGCAACCTCGAGGTGCTGATGACGATCTGGGGGACGCCGGGGTGGGCGAACGGCAACAGGCCGGCGCAGTTCCTGCCGAAGAACACAACCGACTTCAAGAACTTCTGCCGCGCGCTCGCGTCGCGCTACTCGGGCCGCACCGCCGGCTACCCGTTCGTCCGTTTCTACGGGATCTGGAACGAGTCGAACCTGGGGAACTTCCTCTCACCGCAGTTCAACACGCAGGGAAAGATCGTGAGCCCGGCCAACTATGCGAAGCTCGCTGCCGCGGGCTATTCCGGGCTCAAGGCGGGCAATGCAAAGGCGCTAGTCGCAATCGGCGAGACGTCATCGCACGGACGCGACAAGCCGAAGCGCGGCACGACTGACACGGTCGCGCCGGCAACGTTCATGAAGGGCGTCGCGAAGGCGAACAAGAAGCTGAAGTTCGACGCGTGGGCACACCACCCGTACCCGTACCCGGTGTCGTTGCCGCCGACGCAGAAGGTGCGCTACCCGAACGTGATGCTGTCGACGATGCCGCAGTTCGAGAAGGACCTCGACAAGGCGTTCGGACGCAAGAGCATCCCCGTGTGGATCACCGAGTACGGCCACGAGACCAAGCCGGGCGAGCCGGCGGGCGTGACCGAAGCGCAGCAGGCGAAGTACCTGCCGCAGGCGATCTCGACGGCGAAGAAGGACGCACGCGTGCCGATGTTCGTCTGGTTCGTGTTCCGCGACGCGACCGGCAGCACGTGGCAGAGCGGCGTCTACCGGAAGACGGGCGCCGCGAAGCCTGCGCAGCCGAAGTGGTCCTCGGCGGCAAAGCCGGTCGACATGGTGAACGGCAAGGCCTCGTTCAAGGGCGGGACGAAGAGCCCCACCATCACCGTCTATCTGCGCGAGCTGTGCGCGAACAACGCCATCGGGACGCGGGTAGGCGCGAACGTGCGCACGCTCCTCGCCGGAAAGGTGGTCCAGATCTCGCAGCCGTCGACGCCGCTTGCGATCGACTGCACGATCCCGGTGCGCCTCAGCGGCCTGACCGTCGCGAAAGGGAAGACCTACACGGTGAAGATCGACGCCAACACCGCCGCCGGCTCGGCCGCAAACCGCACGATCACCGTCGTCGGTACCTGACCGGCGGCGTACATCCACGCCGCGACCGGCAGTCGCCGTTCGCGTGCAGCCTGGGCTTCGTCGGTCAGCTCATTCGCGATAGACGCTCGCCCTCGTCGAGCCACGGAGAGAGTGCCGCGATCACGTTCGCCTTGGGCGGCACGCCGTTCGGGAACACCGCCGAGATCAGCTGGTCGCGGTCGAACTTTCCGCCGTCATTCGCACGCGTCGCGCCGTCTCTGCTATTTGCGGCGGCCCTGCGGCGAGCCGTTGCGGGAGCCGCCTTGACCTGACGCCGCTTCGTGCCACGAGTCGTGCGACTCGCCCTGGACGTGCCGGCCACGCCGTGTGCGCGACTGCGGTGCGCGCCGAGTGCTTGCGCCCGCCCAAAGCTCTTGCCGCACTCGGGGCAGACGAGCCCGCCCGCCTTCGCCCCGTCTTGCGAGGCCGATGTCGCGCCGGCCGAGGCGCTCGAGGCTGACCGCCTCCGCTTGCCTGCCGTCTTGCCTTCTGCCGCGCTTGTGCTCATTGTGCCGCTCCTTCCGACCCCTTGCCAATGCTGTGGGTACTTCGTCGTGTGGCAGCGACCACGATGCGACAACTGCAACATACCGGCGGGACGACGCGGATGCTTCCCGCTGGCAGGGAAGGCGAGCCACGTTCCTGCCGGTTAGTGTCTCGCGTATGTTGCCCAATCGGTCTGCGCCGCCTGCCACCGTGACTCCGGTGCTGGTCTATCCGGATGTACGAGCGGCGGTGGCATGGCTGGAGGAAGCGTTCGGCTTCGAGGAACGAGTGCGGATCGGTAACTCGACACCGCGCTCAGTTGCGCGTCGGGTTGGACGGTGCAGTCGTGGTCGCTGACGTCGGCGGCGAACGGATCGCGCCGACGGGCGACGGCATGACACACCTCGTCAAGGTGCGCGTTTCGGATGTGGATGCGGTGCTCGCCCGCGCTCGCGATCGAGGCGCGCGCGTCCTCGAGGGCCCGACGACGTGGGAATACGGCGAGCGGTCGGCGGTCGTCGAGGACGTCGGAGGTCATCGATGGGAGCTGACGCAGACGGTGAGAGACGTCGCGCCCGAGGAGTGGGGCGGGACGACGGTCGCGCCTTGGTGACGCCACGACGAAGGGCGTACGACTAAGTTGAGGCCGCCAGCGCCGAACGATCACGGGAAAGGAGTCTGGATATGAGCGAGAGCGTCTATCGGGTGACCGAGGTGATCGGGTCCAGCCCGGATTCATGGGAGGCGGCGGCCCGCAACGCGGTGGAGACGGCCGCCAAGACCGTGCGCGACCTCCGAGTGGCGGAAGCGACCCGCTTCGACGTCACGATCGAGGACGGCAAGGTCGAGAGCTATCGCGTCCGGCTGGGCATCTCGTTCAAGTACGACGCGGGCGACTAGTCACCGCCCACAACAGGTGGACCGGGCGCGCGCCTTCCCGCGCGAACCGATTGGCGCGTTCGCGAGCCGCCTGCAAGCATCGCTACGCCGCGCGCTTACGGCGTCGGACCTTCCGGCCGTCTCGCCTACAGAGGTCGACGATGCGATTGCGGCTGTCGCCAACAGGCAGGCGACGCCGCCGGCGGACAAAGTCGCATTCATCCATGCGTCGGTCTCGATCACGGACGCCGGCGGTGGACCGATCAAGGGCGCGGGACCCCTCTACCGGACGACGCTTCTCGGCAACATGTCACAGCTCGGTATCTGGGATGTGAGCAGCAAGTTCTCCCTGCAACGTGGCGGAACCGGACCGCAGTTCCGTGGGTGGATTCTCCAGGTCGCGTTGGTCTGCGCCTCGGTCCGCAGCGTGGCCTTCGCCGTCTCGTTGCTTGCCTGTCGCGCAGAACTGCGCGAGCGCGTTGCCGCCGGCGCGCCGTGCGAGCTGTCCGTTGCTGTCGGGGCAATGGCTCTTCCACCCGATCGGTGGGTCTGCGACGGCGTCCTGGCACGCTGCAGCCTTCTTGAGTGGCAACGGGATCGAGCGGCCGAAGACGTTTAGCTGCCGCGGCAAGACGAGGCTGCGCGTCTCGGCGTTCTTCGGGCTCCCCGGCCAAATCGGTGCCGGCGGGCGGCCCTGCGGTGTCCGCGCGAGCGTCACGGGTTCCGCTGCCACGCGAGGTCGGTAGCGGCGGCTGCGGTCAGGCGGTGGAGTGCCGTTCCGTCGGAGTTGACGACGTAGGTGCCAGCTCCTGAGTCGGTGGCGAATGCGATCTGGCTGCCGTCGGGTGACCAGATCGGGGCCGCCCAGATACCGACGCAGCAGGCGGAGGGGTAGAGGCGACGCTTGTCGGATCCGTCGGCGTTCATCGTCCAGACCTCGGCGGTGAATCGCCTGCCCTGTCTGGGTGTGTTGAAGAACGCCAATCTGGTTCCGTCGGGCGACCAGGACGGGACGCCGGGGCCGTTGCCTCGCTTGCCGGCGAACAGCAGCTTCTGTTCGGTGCCGTCGGCGCGCGTGGTGTAGATGCTGTCGGGGGTGTCGAAGGCGATCGTGCTGCCGTCGGGCGACCATTGCGGGTGCGCGGCCGAGCGAACGCTGGTGATCTTGGTCAGGCCTTGCACGTGCGCGCGCGATCGCCCTGGCCGAACTCGCGGGAACCACACTGTTTGCGGGCGATGCGGAAAGCGCGGACACGTGGGCACGTGCCTCGCTGCCGACCTTCCACGACATCGGCGATCGCGCGAACACCATCGGCGTACTCGCCATCCTCGCGGGAGCCGCCTGCCTGCATGGCAGACCGGAACAAGCAGGGCGGCTATGGGGTGCGATCGAGGCAGAAGAAACGCGGAGCGACCTCGGCGGATGGCTCCGCGAGCGCAACCCCTACGCCGCCCGCCTCCAGCACTGCGCAGGACCCGCCTTTGAACACGCGCGCGAAGCCGGACAGGAGCTGGCGCTCCACGACGCCGTACGCGAAGCGCTCTCAGTCGCCTAGGCAGGTGCGCGTCGATGCATCGGTCGAAACGTGATTGATGGGCATCAATCTTGTGTGAAAGCCATCTCGCGTGTTCCACTTTAACCACAAGCAACAAAAGGAACAAAGTGGCGAGCGCGGTCAAGAGGATCAGCAAACGGACCGGGAAGGTCAGTTGGTACGCCCGCTACCGCGACGGGCGCGGCAAGGACGTCTGGGAAAAATGCACCTCCGCGAAGCACGCGCGCGCCCGTGTCGCCGAGGTGGAGGTGCTGCTCGCGCGGAGCGAATGCGTGGTCGCCGCCGCAGAAGATCACGGTCGCCGAGTACGCCGAGCGGTGGCTCGTCGAGCGCGGCCCGGCGCTGCGCGCGCGAACGCTCGCCGCCTACCGCCGTCGCTTCGAAGGCGACCTGATCCCGGCGTTCGGTCGAATGCCGGGCTCGCGGCACTGACGCGGGCGGACATCAAAGAGTACGCGTCGCGTCGCGCCACGGCGGGCGCGTCGGCGAACACCGTCAGGAACACGCTCGCGCCGCTGCGCGCGATGCTCTCGACCGCGGTCGAGGATGGACTGGTGCGCGAGAACGTCGCGCTGCGCCTGCCGCGTGTTGGGCGGCCGCCGCGGCAGATCGAGCCGCCGACACGCGAGCAGGTCGAGTCCGTGCTCGCGGTCGCCGCGCCGGACGCGCGCGGGCCGATCCTCGTCGCCGCGTCGTCGGGGTTGCGGCGCGGCGAGGTGTTCGGGTTGCGCTGGAACGACATCGACTTCGAACGCCGCCTGATCCGCGTGAGCTCCTCGGCCCAGGACGGTGAGATCGTCCGTCCGAAGACGAAGGCCGGGGAGCGGCTCGTGCCGATGTTCGGGTCGCTCCGACAGGTGCTGCTCGAGGAACGCGGCCGCAGCCCCTTCAAGAGCCCTGACGACTTCGTCTTCGCGGGCGAGGGCGGCGGCCCGCGCAGCCCGAACGGCTGGCTGTGGGAGTTCTACCCGGCGCTGAAGCGCGCGAAGGTGCGGCCGTTCCGCTTCCACGATCTCAGGCATTTCGCGGTCTCGCAGCTGATCGCGCAGGGGCGCGAACATCCTCGAGGTCGCCCGCGTCGCCGGGCACGCCGACCCTTCGGTGACGCTGCGCGTCTATTCGCATCTGATGGAGGGCGCGCTCGCCAAGGCAGCGGCCCGATACGACCCCTCCGGCTCGGAGCCGGAGACATTCTGCCGTCGTCCAGCGCCCGCCCCGGCGCGTCCGGCGCCCGTCCCTGAACGTTCACCACATTTGTAGTTGACCGGCGCGAAACCCCGAAGGCGGTCGAGGGGTTGCCGTTCAGCCATGGTCAGAGCCCGCGGCGGTACGCCTCGAACTCGTCCACGAACGCGTCGAGCGTCCGGCCAAACGTTGCCGCGAAGGCGTCCGGCCATGGCACCCCACGGCCAATCGCTTCGTAGTACGCAAACACGAGCTTCGGATCGCGGTTGCCGAGCAGCAGCTCTGTCGCCAAAGCGTAGGTGTCGTAGGGGGCTGGGTTCTCGCGTTGACCGCGGAGCGTTGCGAGCGCACGCAACGTCGCGCTCGACGCCTTGGTCGACCGCACCCACTGCGCCCGGACATCCGCCAAGCGCGCCGCGCCGTCTTCTACGACGGCGAGGTAGGCGAAATACTCGGCCGCACCTTCGGCGAGCCACCACGGACCGGCGGGCGGAATTTCGTCCAGGCTCGAGACGCTCAGGGGGCGCTCGCCAACCAGCTCGTACTGCACAAGGTGGAAGGCCTCGTGTGCCGCAATCTTCAGGGCTGACACGGATGGGTTCGAGAACCAGCGCGGCCCGAGCCAGACCTTCCGCGTCAGCGCGTGACCGACTTGACCTCCCTCCCATAGTCGTCGAGCGTCATCCGCTGACGTCGGCCTGCTCTCCGCGTAGGCACGAATCATGGCCTCGAGATCGGCGTTCGCCCACACCCCGAATGGAGGCAACTCGCGGCCGAGCGTGGCGCGGTAATACCTTGCACCAGCATCGAGACCGCGGCGAACGAGCGCCTGCTGCGTCGGCGTCACCTCGGGGCCGAAGACATAGGTCGCAGGAGCGCCGGGAGCGGGTGGAGGAGGCGGAGCGGGGGTGGAGGTGGTGGCGGAGGCGGCGCCGGCTTCGGGCCGCGAACGACCTCGCAGTCTCTGGCGACCGTGTCCCGTGCGTCTCTGGTCACCGTGTCGCGACCTGGCCCGCACCGAAGCGTGTCCACGCCGACGCCGCCGACGAGCAGGTCGTCGCCCGGTCCACCGACGAGAACGTCGTTGCCCGCGGCGCCGAAGAGCTTGTCGTTGCCCCCGTTGCCATAGATCTTGTCCGCGCGCGCGCCTCCGCGCAGCGTGTCATTCCGCGCCGTGCCGTTGATCGTCGCCGCCCAGACGGAGCCGGCGGCGAGCGCGAGAATGGCAATTGCGAGCGCAGCGACTCGGAAAGTGCTTCTTGTCACGTCGCCGCGACCCTACTCCTTCCGAGGCGGTCGTAGCCTCCTCGGAGTCGGTGAACGGGTACGGCCGCAGAGCCTGGACCGGCACCAAAAACGGACACATTCAGCTGACAGCCGTCGAGAGGCGGAGCGATTAGCCAAACCGCGTGCGGCGGCATCCGCAGGCGTCCTTGTGACGCCGCTCGAACGATCGCCACGCCCTCGGCGTCTACCGCCGATCTGCGAGCGCCGGCCCGACGCGATTCGCTCAGCGCTCCGGCGAATGGCGCCGGTGCAGCGCGACACCCGTTCGACTCCCCGCAGCCCGGGCCCAGAGCACGCGCCGCCTGTCCGCGGACGCCCGTCGCGGGAGCGGGCACGAGATCGGCCAGATGCGGGGCCAGCCGCCGACGCGCAGCTCGCAGCCCCGCCGTGCTACTTCGCCTTGTTCTTCTTTGCCTGCCGCTTCTCTTTCAGCGTCTTCTGCGCAGGGGTCTTGTCGTTGGCCTTCTTGGCGCCGGTGCCCTTTGCCATAGCCGTTCCACCTTCCTCTTCACTCCCGGAGGGTGCGCCGCACACGCGCTGAACCATCCTGGCACACGGCGGACCCGGCAGCGAGGGCCGATCGTCGCCTGCCTGACGAGGTTCGGCTGTAGTTGCGACTGCGTTCGCTCTCGCGCACCTGTCGATAGGGATTGAGCGGCAGGTGGATCAGTTCCAATGCAGTTCGTTGCTGAGCACTCGCAGAGGTCAGCCCGCGTGTTGAAAAGGCACCGACCCGGGAACATTCGCCGGCCTATGAACCGCACCGAAACCGCCCGGAGACGCAAGAACGAGGAGACCTTGCCCACGCGAATGAGCAGATCCGCGACGCCGAACACCGAACGAGGTAGTGGATGCGCGGGTGCGCCCCTCAGGTGGGCGCACCCGCAGTTAAACGGACTACGAGAGGGCAGCGCAGACAGCAGGCCCGACTAGGTCTGGTCCCTGATGATGTCCAACGGCGAGAATCGGATCGTCCCCATCGAAGTCCACGACGGGAATGCCGCCGTCGAAGGCAACTACCGTCCCTTCGATTCGCACCAGTCCCGCGTTAGACGAGATGAACCCGGGCGCGTGCCCCTGAAGGCCGACAAACGTCGCCACCGCCATCGAGCCGATCGACGCACCTCCCGGATAGGTGAACTGCGCGGGAGAAACGTGAAAGGAGTACGACCCGTTCGCTGAGGTGTACGTCTTCATGACCGGCCCGGAGTCGATCTCCCGGACAACCAGGCCGCTCCGGTCGTACACGAGTGTGACGCGTGACTCACCTGTGTACGTCACGGTCACCGGGAACCCGCAGAAGGCAGTCCAGTCGGCGCTCTCGCCCGGATCGACCTCGTTCACCGTTCGCGTCAACTGCTGCGCGCCTGCAGTGGCAGACGCCGCCGCGACCGCTACCACGGCGGCCGCCACCGCGACGGCTCTTGTAAACCGACTCATCCTCTCCCCTTTCAGAAACGCCGGGAACTTCAGTACCGTCGCCCCAGCCTCCACGAAACGGCTGTTCCGGTCAACCAGCACAGACCATGGCTTTCAAACCTCTACCGGGTCCCTCGTACAGGCTCACGGACGCCCGGCACCGGGGAGCAGCCGGAATCCCACCTCTCGGTCGCAGCGCCTCAGCGGCACGAGGGAAAGCTCCCGCGCGTTGTCGAGAGGCTCAGACCGCCGAAGAGGCTCAGGAGTCCCCATCCGTCAGCAGCGGCGTCCCCGTGTGCAGCCCCATCCGCACCTGAATCGGTCCCGACTTGAGCGCAGCCTGCGCCTCCGCAGCCGCCGCAACAGCACCAGGCGCGGTCGGGAACGCGACGAAGAACGCGTCGCCGGCCTCGTCTTCCTCGACGACTGCACCGCCGATGCGACGCGGATCCACGTCGTCGGCGAGGTGATCTTCCACCCCTACAGCGACAACCTCGCCGAGAGGGGCTCCTGGTGCTACAACTCCGGCCCGCCCGCCGACTACAACTGGTCGGTCGCCGGCGACACCCTGACCCTTGCGCCTGCCTCCGGCAAGGACGCCTGCGGCATCCGGGGCTTCATCTGGACCGGCCAATGGACGCAAACACGCTAATCCGCCGCCGGCGAAAACCGCGTGCGACGGGCCACGCGGTTCGAGCAATGTCCGGCGGCGCGGCGCCCGACAACCGATTCATACAGCGCGGAAGGTCCGCCTTACCTCGCGGCCACGGCCGGTCACGGCCCTTGGCAAGACACGACACTCCGTTTCCGTCATGCCGACACCCCGCTCCGCCGTCGACGCATTCGTCGACAAGCACACGGTCTCCGCTCGCGAGACGCCGCAGTGAGCCCCCAAAGGGGCGGGGCGGCGCGAACCGCCCCGCGAAGAGGCCCCGGCGCTACCAAACGACGGAAACCGGCCCGAGTCTACGCCATCCCCGACAAAAGCGACCCTGCGCTCCGAAGGCGCCGCGCCGCGCGCCTCGTAGCTCGAAAGGACGAACGGGAGGTGTTACGGCTTCAGGCGCGGTAGGCCTTGCGGGGGAAGAACTGGCGGGAACGTTCGGATCTCAGAACATCGTGTACTCCGGCGACCCAACCGATCCGAACTCCGACGGCGCTGCCGCACCGCTCCTCGAGGACTTCTTCGCGGCTCCGACGGTCGTGGAGTAGCGCGCCTGGATGACGGGCGACGATGTGGACGACGACGCGGTTGTCGAGGAGGCGTTCGCGAGCTCCATCGGCGCGAGGCCGCATCGCGAGCTGAGCGCGCTGTTCCGCTGGTTCGTGCAGCGCGCCTACCACCAGAACGGCTCGGGTGTCGATCGCGCGGCGTGAGAGTTGAACACGATCGCGGGACGAAGACTCCCGGGTCAGCAAGCTGTGACGGGCAACGAGAGAGCGCGCCCATTTCGCCGGGGAAAGGAATCCGATCAGCGGGCGGGGGCGAAGTCGGCGGCGACGTGGTCCAGGATCGTGGTCAGCAGCTCGTAGCTCGAGAGCACGTGCTCGCGCGCGAGCGTGCGCGCGCCTGCGGGCGAGCCGGCGGCGAGCGCCTGCCGGATCGCGCGGTGCTCCTCGACGTTGCGCGCGTAGAGCCGGTCGACCGACTCGTCGCCCGGGGCCCAGACGGCGGGTCCGGAGAAGGTGCGCCGCGCCGACTTGGCCACGCGTGCGACGAACGGCGCGTCGGCAACGCGGTAGATGACGTCGTGGAAGGCGTGGTTCGCGCGCACCCAGTCGCTCGTCAGCCGGCGCCGGTCGCCGCCCGGCTCGCGCGCACGCAACTCCCGCACCAGTCGCTCGAACCGCCGCTCGGCGGTTCCGAGCTCGGCGAGCGCTTCGTCCGTCATCTTGGTCGCGGCCAGCTCCGTCGCGAGCGCCTCGAGCTCCGCACGCACGAGAAACGCCTCGTACAGCTCGTCGCGCGACAGCGTCCGCACGCGCACGCCGCGGTTCGGCACGAACGAGACGAGGCCCAGCGCGGCTAGCCGCCTCAGTGCCTCGCGAACCGGAGTCCGCGAGACCCCGAACCGCTCCGATAGCTGCTCCTGCCGCAACACCGACCCCGGCGCCAGCTCGCCGGAGACGATCGCCTCCTCGATCAGTCCTGCGATGTCGTCGGCCTTGGTGGATTCGAGCTTCACGGCAGGCGGTCGTAGGCGACGAGTGTCGTGAATTCCGGCAGCTCGTCGCCGAGCGCGACCTGGGCGAAGACATCCTTCGCCTCCGCACCCGCGTCTACGCGCTCGATCTCTTCTCGCACGCGAGCCTCGCCGAAGCGGCCGTCGCGCACCCACGACCACACCTGCGCGCGCGAGATCTCGGCGGTCGCGAGGTCCTCCATCAGGTTGTCGATCGCGGCGGCGCCGGTGCCGCCGAGCCAGGCGTCGAGGTAGCGGACGCCGACCGAGACGTTCGTGCGCAGCCCCTCGTCGGTGACCCCGCCGCCGGGGACGTCGAACTCGAGTAGCTGCCGCTCCGCCACCTCGACCTCCTCGCGCAGCCGGTCGAGCTGGTGCTTGCGCTCGAACTGCGCCAGCGCGACCGGGACGAGGTCGGGGTGAGCGACCCAGGTGCCGTCGAAGCCGTCGCCGGCCTCGCGCCGCTTGTCCTCGGTCACCTTCGCGAGCGCGACCTCGTTCACCGTCGGGTCGCGCCGCGACGGGATGAACGCCGCCATCCCGCCGATCGCGTGCGCGCCACGGGCGTGGCAGGTCTTGACGAGCAACTCCGTGTAGGCGCGCATGAACGGCACCGTCATCGTCACCTGCGCCCGGTCGGGCAGCAGCGCGCCCGTCTTCTTGATGCAGGAGAAGATGTAGTCCCAGCGGCCGGCGTTGAGGCCGATCGAGCGCTCGCGCAGCTCGTACAGGATCGCGTCCATCTCGAACGCCGCCGTGATCGTCTCGATCAGCACCGTCCCCCGGATCGATCCCGGCGGCAGCTCGAGCCACTCCTCCGCGAGCCGGCACGCGTCGTTCCAGAGCCGCGCCTCCAGGTGGCTCTCCAGCTTCGGGAAGTAGAAGTACGGCCCCGACCCCCGCTCCACCTGCTCGCGCGCGTTGTGGAAAACGGTCAGCCCGAAGTCGAAGAGGCTCGCGCTCACCGGCTCGCCGTCGACCTCGTGGTGGCGCTCGACCAGGTGCCAGCCGCGCGGGCGGATCAGCAGCGTCGCGATCTCGTCGTTCAGCCGGTAGCTCTTCGCCTCGGTCTCGAGCGAGATCGTGCGGCGAACGGCGTCGTGCACGTTGCGTTGCCCCTCGACCACGTTCTCCCAGGTTGGCGAGCACGCGTCCTCGAAATCGGCCATGAACACCTGCGCGCCCGAGTTGAGCGCATTGACCATCATCTTCCGCTCCACCGGGCCTGTGATCTCGACGCGCCGGTCGACCAGGTCGCGCGGCGGCGGCGCGACCCTGAACTCCTCCGGCGCGCGCACGAACGTCCCCGGCCGCCGCTCCGCGCGCAGGGCAAGGACCCGCCGCCGCTCCTCCCGCAGCTCACGATCAAGACGCTCGACGAACGCGAGCGCCTCCCGCGACAGGACGTCGACCTCATACACGACGCTCAAAACTGCGCCTCCTCCGTCGAGCCGGTGAGGGCGAGGGTCGATGCGTCCTTCGAGACGGCCTGCAGGACCCGGTCGAAGTAGCCGGCCCCCACCTCGCGCTGGTGCTTCGTGGCGGTGTAGCCGTCGTCCTCCATTGCGAACTCGGCCTGCTGGAGCTCCACGTACGCAGGCATACCACGATCGCGATAGCCGCGCGCCAGCTCGAACATCCCGGCGTTCAGCGAGTGGAAGCCCGCAAGCGTGATGAACTGGTAGCGGTAGCCGAGCTCGCCAAGCTCGTCCTGGAAGCTCGCGATCTCGTCCGCCGAGAGCGCCTTGCGCCAGTTGAACGACGGCGAGCAGTTGTACGCGAGCAGCTTGCGCGGGTGCCGCTCGTGGATCGCCTGCGCGAACTCGCGGGCCTCGCCGAGGTCGGGCGTCGAGGTCTCGCACCAGAGCACGTCGGCGTACGGCGCGTACGCGAGACCTCGCGCGATCGCCGCCTCGAGGCCGTCCCGGACGCGGAAGAAGCCCTCGCTCGTCCGCTCGCCGGTGACGAACCCGGCGTCGTAGTCGTCGACGTCGGAGGTGAGCAGCGTCGCCGAGAGCGCGTCCGTCCGCGCGACGAGCACCGTCGGCACGTTGAGCACGTCGGCGGCGAGCCGCGCGGCGCTCAGGGTCTTCAGGAACTGCGACGTCGGGACGAGCACCTTCCCGCCGAGGTGACCGCACTTCTTCTCGGCGGCGAGCTGGTCCTCGAAGTGGACGCCGGCGGCGCCGGCCTCGATCATCTGGCGCATCAACTCGTACGCGTTCAGCGCGCCGCCGAAGCCCGCCTCGGCGTCCGCGAGGATCGGCGCGAGCCAATCGGTCCCGTTGCGGCCCTCGCTCCAGTCGATCTGGTCGGCGCGCTGCAGCGCCGCGTTCAGCCGCCGGACAAGCGCGGGCGCAGAGTTCGCCGGATAGAGGCTCTGATCCGGGTACGTGCCGCCGGCGAGATTCGCGTCCGCGGCGACCTGCCACCCCGAGAGGTAGATCGCGTGCAGCCCAGCGCGCACCATCTGCACCGCCTGGCCGCCTGTCATCGCGCCCAGCGCGCTGACGTAGCCGCCGCTCGTCAAGAGCCGCCACAACCGCTCCGCTCCCAGCCGCGCGAGCGTGCACTCCGGAACGATCGAGCCGCGCAGGCGCACCACGTCCTCGGCCGTGTAGGTGCGCGTAATCCCCACCCAACGCTCATCCTGGGCCCACTGCTCTTCCAGCTGTTCAGCCTGCTCCTGGATCCGAACTGTGATGTCCATACAGCCTCCCTCGTCGCCAGAATACTTCTAGGATCCTAAAATGCGTGGATAGGGTTCGTCAAGGCGCCATTGGTAGAGTCTTGGATCCAAGATCTGATACACTCGTCTCTTGACTTGGATCCAAAAGGAGGTTCTTATGACACCGGCGCAGCAGCTGGACGAATGCGAGGAGCGCTCCGAACCGGCGCCGTGCACGGCTGAGGTTGCCGAGTGCACGTGCCCCGAGTTCTGCGAACGGGATCACGAGCTCGACTGACTGGATAGCGCCCCTCCGGCTGAGATCGAGGATCAAGGGCGCGCCGCCGCCGCTCTCATGACAAGACCGTGGAGCCGGAGAGACGCGGCTGCCAACTACCCGGGGCGGCGGCCGTTCTCCGCTGGGAGCCGCCGGCGCGAGGGTGTCTACTCGCGCAACTGGCGCGCCGCGACGCCGTACTTCCCTCTCAACCTGCGGCCCCCGCCGCCTCCGCTAGATGAGTGGTTCCACGGGCTTAGGCGGTGTAGGCGGCGAGTGCGCGTGCTGGTCGGTGGAGGAGGTGGTTGAGGCTGATCGCGGCGGCGAGCGCGAGGAAGCGTTGGCAGATGCGTGTGCCGAGGCCGTGCAGGCTGCGGGCGCGGTGGCGTTCGAAGGTGAGCAGGTCTTGCAGGTCGGAAGATCGACTCGATCCGCTGCCGGATCGGCGCCAGCCGCGGGCCGCTGCCGGGTTCGTCTTTGCGGCGGGGGCGGATGATCGTCGCGTTCAGCTGCGCGGTCGCGTGCCTGAACTTGCTCCCGGCGTAGCCTTTGTCGCCGATCACCGTCAGTGGGCCGCTGCGTTCGATGCTGGCCAGCAGTTGCAGGCAGACCTCGCGTTCGTTTGCCTTTGGGGCGGTCAGCCGGAGCGCGCGCGGGGTGCCGTCGAGCGCGAACAGGCCGTGCAGGCGGAAGCCCCGGAAGTAGCGGCGGTGGGCGGCGCTGTAGCCGTAGTCGGCGGCATCAGCGAGCTGGCTGCGCCGGGTCGTCTCGATCGAGCGGGCGCACTCGATCGGCGTCGAGTGACCAAGACGAGGTCGTCGTGGAAGCCGGGACTGTCGCGCGCGAAGACGCCGATCAGCCACTCGATCGTGTCCGACAGCCGCTGCCGCCGCTTGTGGTAGCCGGGCCGCTGCGGCAGCAGCGGAAACAAATGTGTGAGCCGCTTAGCGGCGACGGCGAGGAAGCGCGGGTCTGTCCGATTCCCTGTGCAGGCGTGGTCTCGTGTTGAGCGGGTGTCTCCGCTCCCGCCCTTTGGGGGCGGGAGCGGCGGGCCGGCTCGGGAAGGAGACCACGCGATGTCCGAGCGCCACCCGGAGGAGACGATGCCAGTCGTCGCCTCTGACCTTGATTGTCCGGATCTATCGGACGAGCTGATCGACGAGCTGCTCGCCGGCGCCCGCACGCCCGAGGAGATCACGGGCCCGAGGGACTGCTGCAGCGGCTGACAAAGCGGCTGGTCGAGGAGCGATGGCGGCCGAGCTGAGCGAGCATCTCGGCTACGAGCACGGGCAGGCGCCGCCGGGCGGGACCGGCAACGCCCGCAACGGGACGACGGCGAAGACGATCCACACCGGGCACGGCTCGGTCCGGATCGAGCAGCCGCGCGACCGCAGAGGCTCGTTCGAGCCGCAGATCGTCCCGAAGCACCAGCGGCGCTTCGAGGGCTTCGACGACAAGATCATCGCCATGTATGGGCGCGGGATGTCGGGTCGCTTGGCCGAACTGTTGAAACCCCATGCGAATCGACGTACAGGATCAGCCGACCGTCGTGCGACCACCCGCTGAGTCCGACATCGTCGTGTCCGCTGGTCGTCACCATTCAGGCCGCTGCCGTTCGCGTTGACGATGTACTCGCGGTTCAACGGCAACGGCGCCAACGCGATGTACTTCACGCGGTCGACCGACCACGGCGTCACGCACGTTCACGCGGGCGGGGGCGCGTTACGCGAAGCCCGACGTACCGTTCGTGATCATCTTTCGTGTCTTTCCGGCCGGTCACCCGTCTCGTGGTCGAGCGACGCGCCCGTCTGGTATAGGCACGGGAAACCCACAAAACTCGAGCTGATCGCGATACGTCGAGCGTGCGGCGGGAAGGTCGGCGCAAGGCCGACAGCTCGAGCATTTCGCCGCCCTAGCCTGTTGCTCAAAAACAGCGGCCAGCCGAATGAAGCCGACGTGCGCAGAAGTCTTAGCCCAGCAGGGTCACGCGAGCGACTACCTGCCTCGGGCCGCTCGACATGAGAACTACCGTGACACCTGGGTCGTCCGCAACGCGTATCGGGTCGAAATCGATTATTTCCGGAATCACCCCGTAGCGCTCGAAGAATGCCTGCAGGGACGCTGCTCCGGCCGATGCGGCAGAAACCGTGACGCGCCGCGCGCCGCGCTCCCTCAGCTCGACGTGGAAGTCAGGCAACGTGCCTCAATCCTCGGGACGCCGGGGCGGGTGAGATGATCTACCGATGAACGTCCACGAACTCTTCGATCTCTCGGGGCGGAGCGCGCTTGTCACCGGCGGAGGAGTAGGCCTGGGCCGGCAGATGGCGACCGCACTCGCTGAGGCAGGCGCCGACGTCACGGTGTGCTCACGATCGCTCGACCGCTGCAAGGAGACCGCGGCGGGGCTCGAGGCTTGACCGAAAGGCACTCGCGCTTAGATGCGACGTCCGCTCCGAGGACGACGTGAAGGCGACAGTTCGCTGCCGTTGCCGATGGGTTCGGGCGAATCGACATCCTCGTGAACAACGCAGGAACTGCCTGGGTTGCGTGGCCCCGAGGACACCCCGTTGTCCGGATGGCAAAAAGTGATCGACGTCAACCTCACCGGTGCGTTTCTGTTCGCTCGCGAGGTCGGTCCGCACCTGATGCGCGACGGCGGCGGCAGGATCGTCAAAATCGCCTCCGTCGCGGCGTTCGGCGGTGCGCCCCCCGAGATCCTGAACGCGGTCGCCTACCAGTCCTCCAAGAGAGGGCTTGTCGCGTTTACCCGCGACCTCGCATGCAAGTGGTCGCGCCACAACATCAATGTGAATGCGATCGCGCCTGGGTGGTTTCCGTCGGACATGACCGAGACGCTGCTAGAGGCGCATCGTGACAAGCTCGTGGAGCGAGTACCGCTCGGTCGGCTTGGCGGTGACGACGATCCCAAAGGCGCCATCGTGTTCTTGGCGTCGAACGCGTCCAATTTCGTCACAGGAACTACGGTTGATCGTGGACGGAGGACAGAGCGCCTGGTATCGGACAACGCCTCTGCCCGACCGCAGAACACGCCACCGTGACCGGAACCGCTGGCCGCTGCGGAAGCAAGATTCAAGCTGCGATCCTTCGCGACACAGGGTTATCCCAGTTCGTCGCGTCGTGAAGCGGCTTCGCTTGCAGGTTGCAACTCGTTCGGGCGCCAACAAGGCTGTCGCGTGTCGCGCGTCGAGCTGACGGTCGCGAACGCGCTCCTGCGCGGCTCCCGTTGGACAACGGGACGCAGCGCAGGAGTAGTTGCTTTCGACCGCTCGTCACCCCAGTCCGGCGCGTCTCCTCGACGAGCTGCGGACTAATTTGCGGTATGCCTCGCTCAAGGCGCGGTACGGCTGCGCCCCGACGGACTCTGCGAAGGCGGCGTCGACGGTGCGCTCGTCGACCACGGACTCGCCGCTCGTCCACGCCTCCGACGATTCGAGATTGTCGGCGCCGAAGAAGTCGGCGAGCAGCGGAATCGCGCCGCCGTCGGGATCGGCGACGAGAAGGTGCCCCTCGTTGGGCAGCACGTGGAGACGGCTCGTCCTCAGCAAGTGCGCGAGCTGGAAACCGTTCGCCGGGGGCACGAGGTGATCCCCCTCGCCGTGCACGACGAGCGTCGGCGCGGCCACCGACGGCAGCCACGAGAGGCTCGACCAAAACGCGCCCGCCCAGAGCTGCGCGGAGTAGCCGAGGAGCGACGGCGGGTGGCTGAGCCGCGCTTCGCTGATCCCCTTGACGCGGGCCAGCAGCTCGCGGTCCGCCGGCCCGAGCATGTGCTGCGTCTGCTCGTACAGCGTGCGCGAGTAGTACCGGACCGGGATCGTGAGGAGGGCCAGCGCGTCGAGCGTGCCGGGCATGCTCCCCCACCCGCACGCGGTGCTGACGAGCGCGAGACGCCGGACGCGCTCCGGGTGGTCGTGTGCAAGTTGCTGCGCGATCAGCCCGCCGAGCGAGAAGCCGAGCACGTCGGCACTTTCGTGGCCGAGCTCGTCCACGACCGAGGCGGCGACGCCCGCCAGCGACGAGATCGACATCGGCCACAGCGGCGCCCGTGAGCGGCCGCTCCCCGGCGTGTCGAAGACGATCGTGTGCGCGACCTTCGACAGCCTGTCCTCCGCGTGGCCCCACATGTCGACGTTGTTGCCGAGGCCGTTGATCATCAGCAGGGGGTGGCCCTTGCCTCGCCTTCTGACGTAGAGGTCGAAGCCGTGGCAGTGCACGGTCGTCTCGTGCGCGGCGTTGCCGTTCCGCGTACTCACTGAGCGCTCGCAATCATCGGCTGTCTCCTGGATCGTGAGCCCCGACATGGGGCAGCTGACCCGGATCCTTCCGTCCGGTCCAACGATTCAACCACCTCCGCCCGACGGCGGCCGCCGTCGGGGAGGCTCACCCCGCTGCCGCCGCCGCGGTCTCGGCGGCGCGCTCCGGCCGCTCGTAGACGACCGGGACCTCGAAGACGTCGATGGACACGATCGCGCCGCCCGCATCGGGCGCCGGATGCGGCAGCTGCTCGAGCGCCTTGCTCCCGCGCCGCAGCGTCTCCTTGTCGTCGAAGAGCGAGATGCCGAGCATCGACGCCTTCTGGCGATCGACGAGCATCCAGAACGACTTCGAGTCGGCAAGCGCGGGCGCGCCTTCCTCGATCCGGTCGCGGACGGCGGCGATGACCTCGTCGACTCGCGTCGGATCTCCACCGGCGAACGTCACGACTCGTGCAAACATCTCGCTCCTCCTCTGGTTCGTTCGGTTTGATTGCGGCTCGCGCAGCCGACCGGCGGCGCCGGGGCCGCGGACGGCGACCCGTTGTTCCCCCAGCCTGCCCACTTCTCGAGGTTCAGCAACCCGGATACCTACTGATATTACTTCAGTTCAGTAGATCGTGGAGGCGGTCGATCCTCCTAGCTCGGCGATGAGCGCACGAACGAACTCGACGGAGTCGGCGACGACGCCGAGGTCGGAGATCCGAAAGATCGGCGCATCGGGGTCGTTGTTGATCGCGATCACGTAGGCCGACCTCTTCATCCCCACGACGTGCTGCGCGGCGCCGCTGATGCCCACGGCGATGTAGACATCGGGCCGGACCGTCTTCCCCGTCTGCCCGATCTGCATCGTGAAGGGCGCCCAGCCGGCGTCGACGACCGGCCGCGTCGCGCCGACCGCAGCATCGCCGATCGCGCGCGCGAGCTCCTCGAGGAGCGCGAAGGTCGCCGGCTCGCCGAGGCCACGCCCGCCCGCGACGACGACCTTGGCGCCGTCGAGCTGCGACCCCGCACCCGTCTCGTCGTGCCGCGACACGACGCGCACCCGCTTCCGCTCGTCCGGGATCGCGAGCTCGACCGCCACGACCCGCGCCGTGCCGCCCGCCGGGCGGGCCTGGAACGCCTTCGCTCGCGTGACGACGAGCGCCGGGCGCTCGCCGGCGAGTGAGACGTCGACGACCTTCGTCCCGCCGATCCCGCCGCGGAGGTTCCCCGGCCTTCCCGGCCAGAGGCTCAGGGCCGTCCGCACGCGCACCCGATCGACGGAGACGACGTCGTCGACGTTCGCGACCAGCGTGGAGCCGAGCATCGCCTGCACGCGCGCCGCGACGTCGCGCGAGTCGTAGCGCGGCCCGAAGAGGACGAGGTCGGGGCGGTGCGCGCGGGCGAGCTCGGCGAGCGCGTACGCGGCCGCTTCCGGGTAGTCGTCGTACACCGCGTCGTCGCTCGCGAGCACGGTCGTCGCGCCGTGCGCCCCGAGCGCGCCGGCCGCGGCGCCGGCGCCCGAGCCGAGCGCCACGGCCGTCACGTCAGCGTCGAGCGTGCACGCCTTCGAGGCGAGCTCGAGCGCCGACGGTTCGACGCGGTCGCCCCCGCGCACCTCGGCGTAGACCCAGACGCTCACGCCGTGCTCGCCTCCCGAACGACCCGCGCGACCCGCCGGACCCCTTCGGCGGGGTCGTCGACGATCTCCCCGGCCTCCCGCTCCGGCGCGATCTCGACCGCGGCGACAATCTGCGTCCACGCCAGTTCCGAGGCGTCCAGGCCGAGGTCGGCGAGCGACAGCCGCTCCACCGGCTTGCGCTTCGCCAGCATCGTCTCGCGCAGCGACGGGTAGCGAGCCTCGGCGGCGGCCGCCGTGACGGTGACGAGCGCCGGCAGCTCGCACTCGACGACGTCGTATCCCGTCAGCGTCTGGCGCTCGACCGAGACGCGGCCGTCGTCGACCGAGAGGCGCCTCGCGAAGCTCGCGCACGGAAGCTGCAGGAGCTCGGCGAGTGTCACCGGCATCGTCCCGGTGGCGCCGTCGGTCGACTCCACGCCTGCGAGCACGAGGTCGTACTGGAGGCGCCCGAGCGCCGCCGCGAGCACCTTCGCCGTCGCGAGCGCGTCCGCCCCGCGGAGCGCGTCGTCCGTCACGAGGACCCCGCGCTGCGCGCCGGCGGCGAGGGCTCGCCACACCGTCTTGAGCGCCTGCTCCGGTCCCATCGACACGACGATCGCCTCCCCGCCGGTCTGCTCGGCGAGCCGCACCGCGAGCTCGACGCCGGGCTCGTCGCTCGGGTCGAGGCCGGCATCGGGCTGCTCGCGCCGAAGGCGGAAGTCGGCCTCGGCGATCTCCGGCGGCCGGCCGGACGGGTTCGGGACGTGCTTGGCGATGACGACGACGTTCATCGCTCGCTAGAACGGCACGACGGCAGCCGACTCCAAGAGTCCCGCCTCGAACCGGCGCAGCGCGACGTTCGCGTCGAGCACCGCGTGGCTGAGGCGCCGCGGCGCCGAGCAGTCGCCGATCGCGACCAGCGCCGGCACCTTCCCCTCGAGCTCGCCCACGAGCCGGTCGTTCGGCCGCATCCGCGTCCGCACCGCGAGGAGGTCCGCCTCCAGGTGGCCTGCGGGTTCTCCCGTGACTGCATCGACGAGCGAGACGGTGGTGCCGTCGGCGCCGCCGACGCTCACGAGCACGCGGAAGAGCACGCCGTTCGCGCGCAACCGCCGGTGGACGTAGGCGATGCTCTCGTGCGGGATCGCCATCCCGACGGCGCGACCCGGCGTGAGGAGGTCGACGGCCGCTCCGCGCTCGGCGAGGAACTCCGCGGCGCTGACCCCGTGCCAGAAGCCGATCGCGTCGTCGAGCACCGCGGCCCGTGCCGGAACGCTCTTCACGGCGCCGCCGAGCAGGTCCCAGACGGTCACGACCGCCGCGTCGCCGGCGATCGGGAAGAGCGGCGGGAGCGGCGCCGCGCCGGTCGCGACGACGACGAGGTCCGGCGACTCCGCGAGGACCGACTCGGCGGTGGCCTCCGTCCCGTACCGCACCTCGACTTGGAGGCGGTCGAGCTCACGCTCGAGGTAGAAGACGAAGTCCATCTGCTCCTCGCGCGTCGGCCCCGCCGCGGCGACCCGCAGCTGGCCGCCGGGAACGTCTGCTCGCTCGAGCACGAGCACGTCGTGGCCCGATTCGGCGGCGACGCGCGCCGCCTCCAGCCCCGCGGGGCCGCCGCCCGCGACGACGACGCGCCGCGGCGTCTCGGCCGGGGCCGGGGGCGGCAGCTCCGTCTCACGCCCGGTGCGCGCGCTCACCGCGCACGCGACGAGCCCCTCGGCGCGTCGGCAGTCCTGGACGAGGCCGATGCACGGCCTGATGTGCGCCGCCCGGCCCGTCCGCGCCTTCTCGGGCGACTGGGGTCCACGAGCATCGCGCGGCCGACCGCGACGAAGTCGACCTGCCCGCTCGCCACCGCCCGCTCCGCGAGCTCCGGCAGGCGCACCCGTCCGGCCGCGATCACCGGCACGTCCACGCCCTGCTTCACCGCCTCGGCCAGCGGGAGCGCGAAGCCTTCGTCCCAGCTCGAGTCCTTCACGTACGCGCCGCGCATCCCGGCCGTGATCGACAGGTAATCGACCGGCGCCGCCTCCTGGAGCGCGTCGACGATCTCGAGCGTGTCGTCCAGCGTCAGCCCGTCGGGGCTCTGCTCGTCCGCGCTGAGCCGGACGCCGAGCGGGAAGTCGTCGCCGCAGCGCGTCCGGATCTCCTCGACCACCTCGACCAGCATCCGCATCCGCCCCTCGAGCGTGTCGCCGCGGTACGCGTCGAACCGCCGGTTCGACGCCGGGGAGAGGAACTGCGCGACGAGGTAACCGTGCGCGCCGTGGATCTCGACGCCGTCGTAGCCGGCGGCCTGCACGTTGGCGGCGGAGCGGCCGTACGACTCCACGATCATCCGGATCTCGGCCGCCGTCAGCTCGTGGGGGGTGTCGGCGCTGCGCGGCGACGGCACCGGCGACGGCGCGAGGGCGCGAACTCTGTGAGCCCGCCCGGTGTCTCGCGGCCGAGGTGGATGAGCTGCGCGAAGATGCGCGTCCCGTGCCGCTGGACCGCCTCGGCCCGGCGGCGCAGGCCGTCGATCGCGTCCTCGGGCCAGAGCTCGGTCAGGATCCGGACCGGGAACCCCGACGTCTCGTGCACGCTCGTTCCGCCGTTGACGATCAGGCCGACGCCCCCGCGTGCCCGCTCCTCCTGGAACGCGACCTCCCGGTCCGTGACGCGGCCCATCTGGATCAGGCCCGTCCCCATCGCCGACTGCACGATCCGGTTCTTGAGCGTCAGCCGCCCGATCGTCCCGGGCGAGAAGAGGTGCGGGTAGGCGTCTCCTCGGGCATCCACCCTCCTCGGCGAGCCAACTTGATTTAGTTGAGTAAATCGTGGATAGTGGTGGGGTGTCAACCCGGACAAGTCGGCGATTCGCGGGGAAGGTTCTGTTCGCAACGGGCGGCGGCTCTGGGCTGGCGGCGGCGACGGCGCGGCGCTTCGTCGCCGAGGGAGGGTGTGTCGCGGTCGTCGACCTCGACCTCGCGCGGGCGGAGGCGGTCGCCTCGGAGCTCGACGGCTCGATTGCGATCGCCTGCGACGTGTCGGACGAGCGCGCCGTCGAGGACGCGGTGCGCGAGGCTCGCGAACGGCTCGGTCGCATCGACTGCGTGCTCAACTCCGCGGGCTACGTCAGGTTCACGCCGATCGAGGAGCTCTCGCTGGAGGAGTGGAACCGCCTGCTCGCGGTGCACCTCACCGGAACCTTCCTCGTGTGCAAGGCGACGCTGCCGGTGCTCCGAGCCGCGGGCGGGGGGTCGATCGTCAACCTCGCCTCGACCTCGGCGCTGCTCGCGCGGCCGCACCTCGCGGCGTACGCGGCGGCGAAGGGCGGGATCATCTCGTTCTCACGGCAGCTCGCGCTCGACGCCGCGGCCGACAACGTGCGCGTAAACGTCGTCGCGCCGGGAAGCATCCGAACGCCGATGATCGACGGCGTGTACGGCGACGGGCAGGTGCCGCACGCGATCCAGGCCCGGCTCGGCGAGCCGGAGGAGATCGCCGCCGCGGCGTGCTTCCTGCTCTCGGACGAGGCGAGCTTCTTCACGGCCGCGATGCTCGTCGCCGACGGCGGCGCGACTGCGCTCTGAATTCCATCGAAGGAGGTCGAGCGAACGGATGACGAACGGGGTGGAGTTCTGGCGGATGGGCGCGACGCCGGTGCCGTCGACGGACATCGCGCGCTTCGCGCGCGAGTTCGAGGAGGACGGGTGGGACGGGCTCGCGGTCGGCGAGGCGCACGGGCTCCTGCCCGACCCGTACGCGCTGCTCGGCGTGGCGGCGGCCGCCACGACCACGCTCAAGGTCGAGACCGCGGTCGCCGTCCCGCTGCGCCACCCGCTGCTCGCCGCGAGTGCGATGGCCAGCGTGCAGACGATCGCGAACGGGCGCGCGCGGTTCTGCCTCGGTCGTGGCGACGGCGCGGTCAAGGTGCTGCAGCAGAAGCCGATGCCCGTGGCGCGCTTCGACGCGTACCTCGACAGCTCCAGGGCTACCTGCGGCGCGAGCAGGTCGAGATCGACGGCGTTCCCTCCGCGATGACGCGCCAGGACGACATCGACCCGTCGCTCGCGGTCGAGAAGCCGCCCGTGGACGTCGCGGCGACCGGTCCGAAGACGCTCGCGCTCGCCGCGGAGACCGCCGACGGCGTGAGCTTCTCCGTCGGCGCCGACGTCGAGCGGCTCCGCAGCTCGATCGAGCGCGCGCACGAGGCGTGCGCGGCCGCCGGTCGCGATCCCGACGAGCTCGAGCTCGGCTGCTACGTCCAAGTCGCGCTGACCGACGAGAGCGACACGAGCGCGCGGGAGGCGATTCGCGGCCTCGTGATCACGCACGCGCGGTTCTCCGGGTTCGAGGCGAAGCCGGTCGTCGGCGTCGCGTCGCAGGCGCACGGCAAGTACCGACGGGCGGTCGAGACGATGGAGGCTGTCTACCGGTCGCCCACCGGCGGCGTCGCGCGCACCGCGGGCGGCGCGCCCGGAGAGATCGACTTCTACCCGCGTGAGGCGGGGGCCGACGAGCTGATCGACCAGTTCGCGATTGCCGGCCCGACCGAGTACTGCGCCGAGCGGCTGCGCGAGATCGCCGACCTCGGGATCGCGCGGATCTACATCGGCACGCGCGCCGTCGGCGTCGACCTCGAGGAGCGGAACGCCCACCGCATCGGCCGCGAGGTGCTCCCGCTCGTGCGTGCGAAGCTGGCGTCGTGAGCGGCGCCGTGACGTCGCCGCTCGAGACGTACTACCGCGCGCTCGACGACGGGGACGCCGAGGGCGCGGCGGCGGTCTTCTCCGAGGACACGCTCTACATCCGGCCCGCGCTCCCGGGGTCCCCGAACGCCGGCGGGCTGGAGGTGGTGCGCGGGCGCGACGCCGTCCTCGGGTACTTCCACGAGCGCGGCAAGAAGCCGTTCCGCCACCGGATCACGGCCTCGGTCGCCGACGGGTCCGAGTGGTTCGTCGAAGGCATCGCCGGCATGGCCGGCGAGGCGCCGACGCACGTGTTCCTCGTTCACGCGACCGTCGTCGACGGACTGATCACGCGGTACCTCGCCGCGATGTCCGAGGCGCCGCCCGACTTCGGCGCGGTGGCGTGACGGACGCCGGGCTCCTGCGCG
>CAVUKP010000010.1:0-249880 GCA_963742135.1 uncultured Thermoleophilia bacterium
CGAACACCTCCTCGGGGCCTCCTCCAAGGAGCGGACCATGTGGAAAGTTAGTGACGTAGAGCCCGTGCGGGTAATGGGCGCTGAGGGCTATCCGTACGGATTCAATGTTACCACCGAAGACGGCAAGCCGGTTGTCTCATTTGCTTATGCATCCCGAGCCCTTGCCGAGGCGGGCGCAACACATCAAAATCGGCTCTGCTGAACGCAATTTCGGTTCATCCCTACGCAGAATAAATCACGGCGGGGCATTCTAGCTCGAATCTCCGCCGCGCTACGTTGAGCCGATCGAGGGCGCATAGTGCATCGAGACGATGCTAGGATGGCGATCTGGCGCTTGACAGCTCGATCTCGACCTTGAGCTGATTCCGTTCGCTAGTTACCGCGTCGAGTTCGCGGAAAGCTTGGTCCCGTTGCTCGCGATAGGCAGTTCGCTCGGCAAGCGCCAATTGGAAGGCTGCGGGCAGGCGGTCAGCTTTCCGACAATGGCATCGTTGTCTGATCCGCTGGTTTCCGTTCCGAGACTGCGATGTCCCGCTGCCGTAAATACTCGTCGCGCTCACCCAATGCCGCGATGAGAGCCGCCTTTGTTTCCTTGAGCTGCTGCGAATTGCTGAACATGGATGCCCCATATCCTTCGGCAGTGTGATTGTACCGCAAGATATCTTAACGACCTCTTAGGGTGCGATCTTTGGGTCGGGTATCCAGCGGCCGCGTCCACGGTCAGAGCGAAGCAGAGGAGGACTGGGCGAAATGACCCACTTGGAACGTTCGGCGCAGAGGAAGGGTTAGACGCTCATGCACAAACACTAGGCCAAGAACGTTCGAGGCCGAACGCGACGCCAAGTTGCTTGCAGTGGTCATTCTCAATGTCAGACAGCTTTGTCGATCCCTCCGTCAATGCCTTCCATTCCAATTCAATCATCTGATGCCCGGTATAGGCGCCGGGTGAAGGGGCGGCTCGGGTTGGTCGCTCGTGGGCATTTAATTAACGCGAAATCGTTTGCCTAGCCGGTACGTTGGCATCTAGGATTTGGAGGGGGGCGCACCTTGGGACGTGGTCATGAACCTGCTCCTGTTATTCCTGCTTGCGCTTCCGTTCGCCTGCCTAGCCGGTGCTGAGTTTCGTCGCCCTCCTAGGCGTAGTAGCCATTGGTGGCACGCTGCGAGTGATCGGGATGGGCGTCACATCCGTCCTTGGTATTGCCGGGCGGAAAGTTGACGACCCATGGCGCGACGCGGTGGGCGACGCTCACCCGCTCGATTGCGTTGAGGTCGCGCGATAGCGGACAACGGTTGCCCCACGGGGCTCCGGCGTTTGGCTTAGCTGAAGGTGACTGATCAGAAGCGGGAATGAAGAGAAGCGGCCCCATCATTCGATCACCTCGTCGGCGCGCACCATCAAAGAGGATGGTACTTCAAAACCGAGAGCTTTGGCCGTTTTCAGATTGACGACCGTCGTGTATTTAGTCGGTGCTTGCACCGGAATCTGCCGGACTGCCGCCGCGTAGGATGCGGTCGACGTAGGACGCGGCTTGTCGGAACATCTCGACTTGGTCCACTCCGTAGGACATCGAGACCGCCGTCGGCGACATAGAACCGAAATGGATGACCGCCGGCAAGCGTGCCCATCGGCGAGCGCGATGATGAGGTCGCGGTTCCGCACGCCTGTCGTATCTGGGAGCATAAAAGGCCGCCGTTCGCTACGTCCGCGAAACCGTTGATCGCGCCCTCAATGTCGGCGGGCGTTCGGAAATGAATAGGATCAGCTGCACCATGAGCGATTGAGCAGCGGCCTCGGCCGTCCGCTGGAAGGTAGTCGTAGTTGGTCGTCGCCGGTCGAGAGATAGCGACACGTTCGAGGTGCGGCGCGATCTCCTTGAGCATTGCCAGCCACTTGCCCGTGATGCCCTGTTCGAACGAGCAGCCCAGTTATATTGCCGCGCGGTCGCGCCAAGCTGGCGACAAAACCGCGGCCATTGGGTCGGAGACGGCGACAAACACGATCGGGATCGTGCGGGTCTCCCGCTGCAATGCAGGTATGAGGGTATTGTCGGCGGTCAGAATCACGTCGGGTTGCTTAGCGACAAGCTCCTTCGCAAGTACCGGAAACTGATCTGCTCGCCCGGCGGCCGAGCGCACGTCAATGTGAGCATTGCGTTCCTGCACCCATCCGAGTTTTTCGAGGCCTTGTCGCAATCCTGCGACCCGCACCTGCGCTTCCGCGTCGTTCTCGGGCAGCATCGGCAGTACGCCGATTAGCCGTATGCGGTCAGGCTGTTGCGCCCGCGCCGCGACCGGCCACGCCGCCGCCGCGCCGCCGAGCAGCGATATGAACTCGCGCCGTTTCACTGCCCGGCCTCTCCCGTGCTTTCGACCGAAAGAATAGCACACCTCGGTACGGCAGGAGACTGCTGCACTGCGGGATTTCGACCCAGCTTATGATCGCAGTGGGGTCAAACTGCGAGGCTCACGCGGCATATCCCGTTGTCCGGATCTACCCCCAACTTCGGACATTGGTCGGCGCTCCGGCACGGCAGCTTCGTGCCAAAAGCTGCCATCGGCCCGCCTAGCGCGCGCGAGCCAGCAAGGGCGCACTTGATGACCAGTCAATCCAGCGCAACGCCGGCGTCACGGATGATGTCGCTCCATTTCTGCATGTCGGCCTTGGCGACAGCGGCGAATTCACCCGGCGAACCGCGCATCGGTTCAAACATGGAGGGATCAAGAAAAGCTGTCTTGAACGACGTGTCCGCAAGAATATGCTGAACATCGCCATTGATTTTTTCGATGATATCGCGAGGAACGCTGGCCGGCGCGTAAATGGCGAACCAAGTGCGTGCGTTAAACGCTGGAAGCCCACTTTCGGCGATGGTCGGAACGTCCGGCAATTGCGGAAATCGCTTCGGACTACCCACGCCGAGAAGCTTAATTTTGCCATCCATCACAAGGGGGACAGCCGTCGAGACGTTAGTAAACATAAGTTGGATGTGCCCCGCCATGAGGTCCGTTAAGGCTGGACCGGAACCGCTATAATGAATAACAGCTAATTTAATTCCGGCCATCTTTTGGAACATCTCCATGAATAGATGACCGCTCGAGCCGAGACCAAACGAGCCAAAGTTTAGCGCGCCAGGTTTGTCTTTGGCGAAAGCAATGAGCTCGGTCACTGAGGTCGCCGGTAACGATTTGGCAGCGAACAGCCCCGGATAGTTGCTCACGATTCCGCTCACCGCAACGAAATCTCGGGCAGGGTCATAACGAAGCTTTTTATAAAGAAGAGGATTGATGACTGCTGTTGTGTCGGAGGTTACCATCAAGGTGTAGCCATCAGGACTTGACTTGGCGACCAACTCAGCTCCGATTTGTGTGTTTGCCCCTGGCTTGTTCTCAACGATGACTTCTTGGCGCCATAGCTCCGAAAGACGCTTGCCGATGGTCCGCGCCAGTACATCATTCGGCCCTCCCGGGGGAAAGGGCACTATGATACGAACAAATCTCAGAGGGTAATCGATCGCATTGGCGCGTCGCGAAAGAGCGGTGACGGCAACGGCGGACCCGACAAAAGAGAAAATCTTACGTCGGCTATGCATGGAGCCTCCCGGGTTGGCTGCATATCTTCAGATTAATTGCGCACGACGATACTAACTCCACTCGGAGTGCGGAACCCCCACGAGCACACCAATGCGCCGGATGCGCTCAGGCTGCTGCGCGCGTGCAGCAAACGGCCATGCGGCCGCGGCCGCGGCCGCGCCGCCGAGCAACGTGATGGCCTTGCGGCGGTTCATTCGATTACCTCGTCGGCGGGGGCGACCAGGGTCGGGGGTACTTCAAGGCCGAGCGCCTTGGCGGTCTTGAGATTGACCACGAAGCGGAACTTCGTCGGCCGCTGCACCGGCAAGTCACCCGGTTTTTCACCCTTGAGGATGCGATCGACGTAACTAGCCGCACGCCGATAGGGATCGACTGGGTCGATCCCGTAAACTAATAGTCCGCCCGCCGGCGCGAACGACTGCACGCCGTACACCGCCGGCAATCGGTGCTTGGCCGTCAAATCGATGATCGTCTGGCGAGCCGCCGGCGCTTCGACGAGTGTATCCCCGGCTACGATCAGGGCGCTATTCGGCCGGCGAGCGAGAGATGTGATGGTGGGCTCGATGTCAGCTTCGTTTCTGAGCGGGGCGTCAACCGGCTCAAATGCCAAAGTCGGCGCGACGGCCTTGAACATTTGATACCACCTGGGCGAGGACGCATTCATGGTCGAGATCATCAGGCCGACTTGGGTAAGGCCAGGTGCTGCTTCTTTGAGAAGCTGCAACCACTTGCCGATCAGGGAATATTCCAGATTGCTGAAACCGGTGATGTTGCCGTTTGGGCGCGCCAGGCTTTGGACAAAGCCTTGTTCGAGAGGGTCGGAAACCGTCGCGAACACGATCGGGATAGTGCGGGTCTCCTTTTGCAGCGGGATCAACGCATTCGGTAGGACCAGCGAAAATGACGTCCGGCTAAGCTGGGTCAGCTCGCGCGCCTGTGCCGCGATGCTTTCCGACGAGCGACCGCCCCAGCGGAGGTCGATCTTGACGGTGCGGCCTTCGGTCCAGCCCAATTCTTGTAAAGCTTGCAAGAACGCTGTTATCCGCGACCGCGCTTCTGCGTTGTCGGTGGTCCCTATGAGAACTCCGACCAGCGGCATACGCTCTGGTTGCTGCCCCCGCGCCGTCATCGGCCAAGCTACAGCCGCACCGCCGAGCAGCGTGATGAACTCGCGGCGTTTCATTCGATGACCTCGTCCGCTGCGGCAAACAGCGTCGGCGGCACCTCGATGCCAAGCATTCGAGCAGTCCGCGCATTGATAACCAGCTCAAATCTTGTGGACTGCACTACCGGCAAATCGGCGGGCTTCGCGTCCTTCAAGATTCTGCCGGTATAGAGCCCGACTTGCCGGTATGCGTCGACAACGCTTACTCCGTAGCTCATCAATCCGCCGATTTCGGCATACTCGCGTAATCCGGCCACGAGTGGGATGCCGTGGCGCACCGATAAGTTGACCAACTGCACGCGCCGGCTATTGAAAAATGCGGAACCGCTAACGAGAACCGCGTCACATCGTTCGCGCAGTAGTGTCGTGAAAGCTACATCGATTTCACCGCTGTTACTGGCGTTGAGCGCGTGGATTTCTACCCCGAGGACACGGGCAGCAGGTTCCAAATCTTTCAAGGTAGAGTTGGTGATCTCAGAATCGCTCGGGTTCACGAGCACGGCAATGCGAGTTGCTCTGGGCAGCAGCTCATGCAGTAATCCCAGCCGCTTCGCCGGTAACTCACCACTGAAAATGTTAATCCCTGTCACATTGCCGCCAGGCCGGTTGAGGCTGGCAGCAACACCAAGCTTGACCGGATCTTGGCTGAAGATCGCAACAATGGGAATTGTCGTCGTGGCCGCCTTGGCAGCGGCCGTTGCGCGCTCGCTCCCCGACGTTGCAATGACGGCGACTTGCCGCCGAACCAACTCCTCGGCCAATTCCGGCAGCCGGCCGATCTGATTTTCCGCCCATCGATAGACTATTGTTACATTGTCCCCTTCCACATAGCCGTTGTCTTTGAGGCCTTGGCGAAAGCCGCGCAGTCGCTCACTGACAACATCTGCGGACCTGAGGTCGAGAAATCCAACTGCTGGTATCGACTGCTGCGCGCGCGCCGCACGCGGCCACGCCAGCCGCCGCGCCACCGAGCAGCGTGATGAACTGGCGGCGATCACTCGATCACCTCGTCGGCAGCAACCAATAATGTCTGCGGCACGTTGATGCTAAGCGCCTTAGCGGTCTTGAGATTTACGGCCAGTGCAAATTTGGTTGGTTGCACGACAGGTAGCTCTGCGGGTTTGGCACCCTTTAGAATTCGACCAACGTAACTGCCAGCGTGCCGATAGCTCTCGGAGAGGACGATGCCGTAGCTCATCAAGCCCCCCGCGATCACAGCGTCCCGCCATGGGTAAATCGTGGGTATCCCATGCCGCGCCGACAACGCCACCAGCTGGTCGCGGCTCGTGAGAGAAAAATGTCTGAGGCAACTATGAGCGCGCCGACCTGTTGTCGCACGAGAGTGGCAAATGCCTTCTCGATGTCGCTATCATTGCTGGCGTGGACCGTGATTATCTCTTGTCGCATGCCAGCAGCGGCAGCCCGCACGTCTGTTTCTTGCTGTTCGGCTTCCGTAGAATTTCCGATACCCTGGGCTGATTTTGCATTCGCCAGGAAGCCGATCGCACTGGCATTCGGTACGACCTCCCGCAAAAGCTCCACTCGCTTCGCGCCAAGCTCGACGTAGAATAAAGTTACTCCCGTAACATTACCGCCAGGTCGGTTGAGGCTCGCAACGAGACCAGCCTTGACCGGGTCCTCGCCAGTCGTAAATACGATTGGGATGGTTACAGTAGCCCTCATCGCGGCCAGCACTGAACCCCCTGCGAATATCACGGCCACTTGGCGGCCAACAAGCTCTGCAGCCATCCCCGGGAGGCGGTCGTATTGATTGTCTGCCCAGCGGTAGTCGATCGTGATGTTTTGGCCGTCGGCGAAGCCCGCCTCTTTTAGGCCCAGATGGAAGCCCGACATGAAGGGCGCGAACCCAGCACTCGATCCGCCGTGGAGAAATCCAATCACCGGCATCGCCGGCTGCTGCGCCCGCGCCGCGAGCGGCCACGCCACCGCCGCGCTGCCGAGCAGCGCTACGAAGTCCCGCCGCCTCATGCCGAACATGAAGCTCCCTCCCACGGGTGCCGCCACCTATCATAGCAGGTAGGAACCGCCGGGCGCAGGCGGTTTGCCGCATCTGGAGCCTGCTGGCGATGGGTAAGCGGGTCCTTAGGGCGGACCTGAATTGTTCTGAACGCGGGTCGCGTTTCGGCGGAGCTGCCAGGCGCTATGCCGAAATTGCTTCGGCGGCCCCCCACGCGCGGCACATGCCCTCCCACATTTCACGCGCGTCGGTTATTGGGAAGACGCGGTCGGCTCCAACCTGGCCGCTGTGGGCTCAGCGATCGTTAGACCATGTCTCTGCATCAGCATTGCGGTGTACCTATGAACCAGTCCACTTTTGCTTCTAGGCCGGCGTCGTTCCTGCGCCATGCCTTCGACTGGTGGCTCGCGCAGGTGAAGCATGTACTGCCGCCAACGATATTTTTCTTCGTGGGCTTCAACCTGATTCTATGGACCAAGCGCCTGATCCTGGAGGAGCACGGCGTTGAGTTCAGCGGGTTTCTGACAGCGACTTTGGCAGCACTATTGGTCGGGAAAGCGGTCCTCGTAACGGATAAGCTTCCCTTTATGCGCCGCTTCGAGGGCGCACCGTTGATCCAGCCCATCTTGTTCAAGAGTGCGATATATTGGCTATGTGTATTTATGGTGCGGCTGGCAGAGGGGCTTGTCCATTTCCTCGCCGCCGGCGGCGTGATAGCAGATTTCCCCACCCACCTAGTCGAGCACTTCTCCTGGCCGCGCTTTTTGTCGATACAGGTCTGGTTGATGGTGCTGTTCCTTGTCTACGTCACGACACACGAGCTCAATATGCTCATCGGCGACGGCGAGCTCTATCGCCTATTCTTCCGATGGCGCTCATCCGAGGCCAAGCTTACCCGCCGTCAGCGAATTCGCCTGCTCACGCGGCTCAACCGCTTGACCGAGGCAAACCCGATCGAGGCCTTCAGCGAACGGGGCTCGCCCGCACATGCTGAGCTGGTCGACATTTTACGCCAGCTCGCTTCGCCCGTCGTACCGTCGGCGCGTGTTTAATGAACGGCATGGTTTGGGCGCCTCTCTTCTAAAAAGGTCACCGCTGCGGCGTGCTACATTACAAACACGATTGTAAGAGGAGGTTACGATGTTGTACGCAACATTGGCATCGCTCTGCATTCTGGCTCAGGTAGCGCCTCCGTCCAACAGCATCGACGAGCGAATCGATCGATTTGTACGCGGGGAAATGGCGGCACAGCACATACCCGGCGCGGCCGTAGCGGTCATCAAAAATGGAGTAACGTTGCGTGCCGAAGGGTACGGCGTCGCCAACATCGAGCACTGTGTGCCCGCGCAAAGAGAGAGCGTTTTTCAATCCGGATCGCTGGGGAAACAATTTACGGCGGCCGGGATCATGATGTTGGTGGAGCGAGACAAGCTCGATCTCAACGATCCGATAGCCCGCCACCTTCCCTCTCCCGCGCGATGGGGATCGATCACAGTGCGGCACTTACTAACGCACACATCGGGACTGCCTGATGATGAATTCGTGCTGAATCTCCGACGCGACTACACCGAGAACCAGCTCGCGCTGTTCACCGCATCGCTTCCGCGCCGTTATCGGCCAGGTAAACACTTTCAGTACAGCAATCTCGGCTATGCACTCCTCGGCATGATCATTGGGCGTGTCTCCGGACAATTCTATGGTGACTTTCTTCGCGAAAATATATTCATACCAGCGGGCATGCATACGACGCGCATAATCAGCGAGGCAGATATTGTGCCCAGACGTGTGGCAGGGTATCGACTCGTCGCGAAGCAAATAAAAAATCAGGAGTGGGTTGCGCCGAGTCACAACACGACGGCGGATGGGGCGCTCCACGTGACGCTTCTCGATCTTATCGCTTGGGAGCGGATGGTCCGTACTCGAGCACTCCTCAGCGCCGAGAGCTGGTCGAAAATTTTCCAGCCCGCGACGCTTCTAAACGGTCGGAAAACCTCGTATGGATTTGCATGGGAGTTGGAGCGACAAGGTGGAAAAGATATTCATTATCATGACGGCTCTTGGCAAGGATTTGAAACGTTGCTGATTCGGTACGTTGACGACAACCTGTCGGTCATTATTCTCGCCAATCTTGCCGATGCCGAATTGAGACGACTCGCCGACAGAATCGCAGCGATCGTAAACGGCGAGGCATCGCGGAGCGAGTGACGCCGCCACGATTGCGAGCAAGTCGCGTTCCAGTCGGAGCACTGCATTCGCTGGACCACGATCCTGTCAGCGCTTATCCGTCACGTCGAGGGCGAAAGCCTGGAACATCGCCACTTCTTCGAGCGCCTTGAAGCGGCCGGGGGCGCCAAAATGCCCCGACGTCATGCGCGGGATCAGCACGATGCGGGAACCGTTGGTCTTCATCGCGCGCAGCTTGGCAACCCATTTTGCCGGCTCCCAATATTGCGTGCGCGGATCGCTCAGCCCCGCGGTGACGAGCATGGGCGGGTAAGGCTGAGCCTTCACGTTGTCGTAGGGCGCGTAGCCGGCAATGGTCCAATAGGCAGAGAGATCGTGGGCCGGATCGCCGAATTCCGGCAGCTCGCCGGCGGTCATCGGCAAATCCGGGTCGAGCAAGGTGTTGAGGACATCGACAAAGGGGACGCGCGCGACGATGCCGGCGAACAGGTCGGGCCGCATGTTGGCAACCGCGCCCATCAGCGTGCCACCCGCGGAATCGCCGAGCGCCACGATGCGTCCGGGCGCCCCGTAGCCGGCCTTGGTCAAATATTCGGCGACCGCGATGAAATCCGTGAAGGTGTTGACCTTGTTCTCGCGGCGCCCGGCATCGTGCCAACGCTTGCCTTTTTCGATCCCGCCGCGGACGTGGGCGATGGCATCATAAATATGTCGACGTGATGCATCGCGATGAGGTCGAATCCCACCTCGAACGGCTCACCGCTAATGAGCTGTCCACGATACAAGCCGCGGAATAGTAACGGAAGCAGCTCAACAAGCCGGTTTAGCGGAGCCAAAGAAACGCGCGCTGCCTCTGGCAGACAATAAGATTGCCGAAAAGGTGGCTGGCTCCGCAGCGATCTCTTCGGGAGCAGTCGCGCATAGCATCAGTCTTCCCGACTGAACCTAGCGGTAGGGACTGGAGGGATCACTTCCTTTCCTTCGCCATCTGCTTTGGCTGAAGTTGCCACGTGACTCGACCCACTTCCTCACCTTCCCAAAATTGTCGCGCAGCAATCTGATAGGTCCGCTTGCGGTGCCGGTCTGGAATCTGCACCAGCAGCCGGAGCGTCGTGCGTGACTTGACCGGGAACAAGACCTCGCCGAAACGCGTGCGCCCGTGCGGATTAATTGGTATGAGGGCAACAGCACGCTTGCGGTCTATCGAGACCTTACCCAGCTGATGGCACTCGTGAAGCAGTTCATAGAAATCCAGCGGCACTTCGAGCATTGCCTTAGCTCCCTCCGGGAGTTTCCCTAAGAGCTCCAGCGCCATATGGCGCGCCTTGTCTGGCGCGCCCGGCGCGAGGAACTTGAGCGCTTTGAAACCCTTGGGAGCCGTCGGATCGTCTACGTCGGGATCGTTGTTCTCGACGTTGAAGTTTCGCCAAGTGACGTTGTTGTTCTCCCGGATGAACCGTCGGAAGTTATCCCAGTTCAGAAAGTCGGCTGGACCTGGCGCGGGATCGGCGGCGTTGCCAACCAGTCCGACAAAGCAATAGTGCCCGGGGCCAGGGATGTCAGCCTGGTGCCAGACGATGGCGTCCGATACAGTCAATTGCTCCGCGATCGGCACATTTGGAAGGATGGTCGTGCCTACCAACGTCCACAAATCTGGCGTCACCAGCGTGGCGACAGGTGCCCAAAAGACTGTGGCTTCGACGTTCGTCGCTGCCGAGCCGCCCTGGTTCAACACGCGCACATAGATGAGGTTGTCTTGACCGATTTCTGCTGTTGATCCGAGGGTCGCATTGTTTTCTGTGCCGCTACCAGCTCCGAAGGCGACTTGTGGATTTGCAACCGGGGTGGGTCGTAGAATGATGTCAGGGCTTGCAGAGATGGCGCCAGCATGCGGCTCGCCAGCGTCGCCGACGAAGTCACGAATGTACACGTCCGGCGCGGTGTTGAAGACACTGTCAAAAACATTGCGCAGGTTGGGCATAACCCTGATCTGCGTCGTTTCGGCTAGGGAGGGTAGCGTTCCTGTCGCTGGATCGCTGAGGATGGCCCGCATCTGCCGGGGGCTGAAACGAAAGCCTAACTGTGCTTCCGCGCGACCCTGCACTGCCAATGCCGCGCCGGTTATGATGGGTGAAGCGCCTGACGTGCCACCGAAGCCGGTTGTATAGGCGGTGGTCGAACCACCTGCGTCCGAGGACAGGGTATTAATATTCTGCCCCCAGGCATAGCAGTCAATGCGCCTGCCATGTGGCGCATAGGCCAGTCGGGTGTGGGGTGCCGTCGAAGTCGCAGCGGTGACGATGATCGCCCCCGAGTCTCGAAAGTCGGGATTGGCAGCATCGCGGTTGAGGATCGCCTGCCCCGATAGGGTAGTGTATGCATCCATATTGAGCGGCGGGGTAGAACCGTTGTTGGTCCCGTTCCCGCCTGCCTCGACCACGATGATGCCGAGCGCGGTGGCCAGTCGGATGGCTTCGTATTCCGCGTCGTATGCCTCGATAGGTCCAAGCAGGAGTGTGCCGTTGAGCCACACCTGCGCTTCCAATAGCAGCACGTCACCGAAATTCAGGTTGGTAATGGCGGCGAGGATCGCATTTGGCCGTGAACTTCCATTAAAGGAAACGACATCTACCGAGGCGATATTCGGTACGATCCCGACACAACCAAGCGCATTGTCGACAGCGCAGACTTCGCCCAAGACTGAGGTGCCGTGGCCGCGGGAGCTATCAAGGAGTGTGCCATGCAGCAGCGCCGGTCCATGCGCCGTAATGTCTTCATGGTTCAGGGTCCAGCCCTGCTCCAGGTCAATGAACCGCTGTCCTGCGCCGTCGCCTCCAACGAATGTCCAAGCGTATTCCGCGTCGATGCCGTCCGGCGAGGGATCGAGGTAACCCTGATTGACGGAGCGGGGATCATCCGCTGAATTGACAACCGGATCAGGCGCGGCCTGGTCAATATATGCTGTTTGAACGCTATTCCAACGCAGTAGTGTCCTGACTAGGGCAACAAGGTCGGTTTCGGGCGGCGCATCAACGTAGTAGAATGCATTGAAATCGGCGGGTTTGTAGGTCGGATCCATCTCCATTGCGCGGCTGGTCAATTTAGGGAACTCGCCGCGTTTGAGATAAGTAAAGACCGGGCTTAGCTTGAGGCCGGGGAACTGCTCAATCAGCTTCTTCCAAGGCCCGATGCCCGCATGCTCGATCTGATCTCCGAGGTCAGGTCGATCGGCTAATCGAACCCCCTCACGGAAACGAACTACGACTCTCGGGCGTTCAAACGCTGTTTCAGAAGCCTTGTCTCGTGGTTTGCGTCGCTTTGCCATCATGTCCTCCACTGCGTGTCTTGAATCGCAGCCTATGCACGGGCCGTCTCACAAGATTAGACCGTATGGACGGATTCGCAGAACGGGACGTTACGGAATATTGGATCGGGTTATCGGTCAGTCTGCCTTGATGTTGGCCGCCCGGATCACTTTGGCCCATTTTTCGGTCTCATCAGCAATCAGCTTGCCGAAATCCGCGGGCGAACCGCCAAGGATACTGCCGCCGAGGTCGGCGATGCGTGCCTTTAGCTTCGCATCGGCAAGCGCGGCATTGATCTCCTTATTTAGCTTGTCGACGATGTCGGCGGGCGTGTTGCGTGGCGCCGCGACGCCATACCAGGAGCTGGCCTCAAAGCCCGGCAGGAACTCGCTCATCGCCGGGACCTCCGGCAAGCCCTCCCAGCGTGCCGCACTCGTCACCGCCAGTGCCTTGACCTTGCCGGTCTTGACGTACTCGACCGTACCCGGCGCACTGCCGAACAGGACTTGCACCTGTCCGCCGAGCAGATCGGTCAAGGCGGGTGCGATCCCGCGATAGGGCACATGGGTCATGCTCACGCCGGCCATCATGTTGAACAACTCGCCGGCAACGTGCTGCGGCGACCCGATCCCGGGCGTGGCCACGCTGATGGTTCGGGGGTTGGCCTTGGCGTGAGCGATGAACTCGGGGATGGTCTTGGCCGGGAGCGAAGAGTGCACCGCCATGATGTTGGCTACCCGGCAAATACCGCCGACGGGAGCGATGTCGCGGCTGAAATTAAAGCTGAGCTTGTCGTAGAGCGTTGCATTGATGGTATTCGAGACCGAGACGAGCAGCAGCGTGTAGCCGTCGGGCGGAGCATTCACCACCGCTGCGGTAGCAATATTGCTGGCCGCTCCGGGGCGGTTCTCGATCACGAAGCTTTGCCCGAGCCGCTCCGACAGCCATTGTCCGATCAGTCGGCCGAAGATGTCATTGCCGCCACCCGGCGCATAGCCAACGACGATGCGCACCGGTCGCGACGGATAGGCTTGCGCCCTCGCACTCCGCAACACGGCCGGCAGCGCGGCAGTGCCCGCGGCCAGATGCAGAAAATATCGGCGGGGAAGTTTCATTTTGCCCCTCCCTCTCGCGCAGTTCATTCGATCACCTCGTCGGCGCGAGCCAACATCGACGGCTACTTACTGTCCGCCGAAATGAATGTCTTTCCAGATGGTCCAACCCCCGTGATCTGGATGATAACTTCGCCATCTTTGGCCCACGTGTAGTGCGGGGCCTTGGACGGCTCGGAATAGAACGTGCCGGCGGGGTAGGCCTTGAACTTGCTTTCATCCCATTTGTCGCCAGAGGCGAAGTAGAACGTTCCAGACAAGACCACAACCGTTCGTACTTCATCCGGGTGCCAATGCGGTGGGTCTTTCCACCCAGCCGAGAACTTGACCCGTGTTACGAATACCCCCGGCTTGGTCGGGTCCCCGTACAATATCGCGGTTTGCGGTGCTCCTGTCGCAGGGCCCTTGAACTCGATGTCCTGTGGGAGCTTGAGAATGCTCGCGCCTTCGCCCTGTGCGTAAGCTGACGACACCAGACCTGTCCAAGCAAGCGTTAGCAGCATCGCCAGATTGCGCGTTTTCATGATTTTTCCTTACAGGGGTTTGAGGGACAGTATGGAACACTCGCGGGTTGGCACCGAACATCATTATTCGATCACCTCATCGGCGCGGGCGAGCAGCGTCGGCGGGACTTCGAGGTCGAGCATTCGGGCGGTCTCGGCATTGATGACCAGCTCGAACTTGTCGCCTGGACGGCCGGCGAGTCCGCTGGCTTGGCTCCCTTGAGGATGCGACCAGCGTAGGCACCGTCTGGCGATAGGCCTCGGGAATGTTCGTTCTCGGTATTCATCAGCCCACCGGCCTCGCGACTTCGCGTGTACCCGATGCCATTGGATCGCATGGCGCGCTGACGATTGGCGAGCTAAAACTCGCCGACTGGCGAAGAGCGCGATCGCCTCCGACGAAGAGCGCGTCTGGGCGCCGCGACACGGGCTCGACCTGGATGCCGGCGTCGTCGAGCAACCGCCCCGCCTGGACGTTGAGCACCGCAGGGGCGGTGTCCGACGGCTTGAACTTCGCCGTCCGCAGCCGCACGCGCGCCAGCAGCGAGCCGGAGGATTGCCGGAACGCGACCGCCCACGGCACGCGCAATGCGCGTCCGCCGTCGGGAACCACCTCGACGATTCCGGCCGCCACGGGATCGCGCGGCACCGATGGCGCACGGGCCGTGATCGTCACCCGCGCCGACCGGCCGACGCGGAGCAGGAGGTGCGTCGGCTTCGCCGTCAGCTGAAGGTGCTCGCCCTCACCGCTCGTCTGCCGCGGCGTGATCGAGAGCGCGAGCCGCCGCGAGGAGACATTCCGCAGCGTCAGCGTCCGGTTCTTGGTCCAGCCCGCCCCGGTCCGCCGTCCGAAGGCGAGCGACGTCTCGTCGGCGACCACCTCGCCGACCGCGCTCGACCCGACGTCGAGCGTCCCCGCTCCGGTCGCGGTCACGGCCGCGTCGGCCTCGCGCCTCGCGTAGCCGCCGATGAGGCTCCGCAGAGCAGTGGCCGCGAGCGCCGGCCGCGCCTCCGCGAGTAGCGCCGCGGCGCCCGCGACCGACGCGGCGGCCGCACTCGTCCCGTTGACGGTCGCGTACGCAGGCTCGCCGTCGGAATCGGTGCCGACGTCGCTCGTCGCAAGCCCGACGCCGGCGGCCGCGACGTTCGGCTTGACGCCGCCGTCGAAGGCGAGCCCGCGCGACGAGAACGACGCGACGCCTCCGGACGTCGCGTTCGCGAGGTCGTCGTGCGGCGCGATCGAGACACCGACGCTCGTCCCGAGGTCGCGCGCGGCGAGGAGCGCGAGCGCTGCTCCTGACGGAATGGTCACGACCGGCACGGCCGTCTCGTCCGACAGACCGAGCGCGCCCGCCGGGAGGCTCTCGCCGTAGAGGAGGACGGCCGAGGCGCCCGCGCGGACGGCCGCGCGCGCCGCGGCGGCGGCGTCGCCACCGGTCGGAACGACAGCCGCGCGCCCGGCGACGAGGCTCAGGCCGCGGGAGTCGAAGAAGTCGACCGTGCTGGACCCGCCGCTTCGCGGGACGGCGCGCGGGGCGCCGACGTCGACCGTGAGCGCGCCGGGCGGCGTCACCGGCCCGAGCAGCGGCTCCACGCGGTCGTGGATCACCTGGAGCCCGCGGCGGAGGACGACCCGCGCCGACGGCGTCTCGGCTCTCGCATCGGTGGCCGCGACCGTGACCGCCGCCGGCGCGCCTCCGGGCCCGGACACCGAGCCGAACGCGGGACCGGCTGCGCCGTCGTTGCCCGCCGGCGCGACCACGAGCGTGTCGAGGGCGACGGCGCCTCCGACGGCGAGGGCCTCCGGGCCGGTCGTGAACGCTGCGTAGGGCTCGGCGACGCCGACGAGAGCGACGCGTGCGGCATCGTGCGCGTCGCCGTCGCCGTTGGGGTCGACGGCCCGGTCGAGCCCTGCGATCAGCTGGTCGGAGCGGGAGTAGACGGCGTACGTGCCGCCGGCGTCGGGCTGCCAGCCTGCGATGCGGATCGGGAGCAGTGTGGCGCCCGGCGCGACGCCGCGCAGCCCGCCGGGACCGCCGGAGCCGACGAGCAGTCCGGCGAGCTGTGTCCCGTGCCGCTCGCGCCGCCCCGGGTCCTGCGGATCCTTCGTGGCCGCGGCGGAGTTGCGGCCGTCGACGAGGTCGATGCCGCGCAGGACGCGGTCGTGGAGGTACGGCTGCGACCGCTCGACACCGGTGTCGAGGAGCGCGATCGTCACGCCGCGGCCGAGCGACCCCGGCAGGTCGACGTCGGGCCTGCGCCCCTCCCCGCGCGCGAACTGCTTCGACTCGAGGAGCGACGAAGAGACGGTCGCCGGGTACGCGGCGCGGACCGGGTAGATCCCGCGAACCTCCCGCTCGCGCTGGAGAAGCGAGATCGCCCGGGGATCGAGCGCCGCGGCGAACCCGTTCAGCACGCGCGTGAAGCTGTAGTCGGGCTGGACCCCGACCCCGTTCGCCGCAAGCATCGTCAGCAGCTGCTGCTGCGCTGCGAGCGCCTCCGACGACCACCGCCGCTCCTCGGACTCGGTTGCGAAGCGCTGTTTGCGGAGGTGATCGGCGACGGACGGCGTCGTCAGGACGACGATCATCCGCTGCCCGACAGGCACCGCCGCGCGGTCGCTGCCGACGAGGCCGCGCCACGACGCCTCCGGCGCGGGCGCCCGTCCCGTCTGCCCGCCGCCCGACGCGGCGAGGACGAGCAGCGTCCCGCCCGCGGCGGTGAGGCCGAGCAGTGCGAGCACGGCCCTACGACGCCGTCGAGTACGCATCGAGCCCAAGGTAGCCGGGGTACGGGACGCGCTCGCCGTATCGCGCCGCCGACGCGATCATCGCCGCGTTGTCGGTGCAGAGCGGGAGCGGCGCGAGCGACGCGCGCGGCAGCGTCGCACGCAGCTCCGAGTTCGCTGCGACGCCGCCGACGACGGCTACACGGTCGCGGCCGGCGGCCTCGACGCGGCCGACGAGCGCGCGGACGATCGCGCGCTGGTAGCTCGCGGCGAGGTCGGCGCGGCGCGCCTCCAGCTCGTCCGCGGCGAGGTCGCGCACGCGGTAGAGCAGCGCCGTCTTGAGGCCCGAGAACGAGAAGTCGAGCCCGGGGACACGGGCGACGGGGAACTCGTACGCCTCGGCGTCTCCCTCCCGCGCGAGGCGGTCCACCGCTGCTCCGCCGGGGTATCCGAGCCCGAGCAGCCTCGCTCCCTTGTCGAACGCCTCGCCGGCGGCGTCGTCGAGCGTCGTCCCGAGCACGGTGAACCCACTGCGGTCCGTCACGTCGAGCAGCATCGTGTGGCCGCCGCTCGCCAGCAGGCAGAGGAACGGCGGCTGGAGATCGAGCGGCCGGAGGTAGAGCGACGCGACATGGCCGTGCAGATGATCGACGGCGACGAGCGGGAGCCGGCGCGCCCACGCGATCGCCTTCGCCGCCGAGACGCCGACGAGCAGCGCGCCGATCAGGCCGGGGCCCGCCGTGACCGCGACGGTGTCGACGTCGTCCAGCGTCGCGCCCGCCTCGCGCAGGGCCTCCTCGACGACCGGCACGACGAGCTCGAGGTGCCGCCGCGAGGCGACCTCCGGCACGACGCCGCCGTAGCGCGCGTGCAGCTCCACCTGCGACGCGACGACGTTCGACCGGATCTCGCCGTCGCGGGTCACGACCGCCGCGGCGGTCTCGTCGCACGACGTCTCGATCCCGAGGGTCAGCTCGGCCGCCACGGCCCAAGGCTAGATGGTTGATCGGCAATTCCCCGCACTCCCGGATGACGGCCCAGACACGGCGCCGGGAACCACCCTCGGCCTTGCCAAGGCAACCTGCACTGGCGGCGCCCGACCGCGGCCCCCGGCTTGATCTGGGCCACCCCCGAAACCACGCTAATTACCGATCAACCATCTCGAGGCTGAATGTGAGCCCGGTGCGACAGCTACGGCTCGCGCCGGCGGCTGTCCCGCCACATGATCAGGGCGTCCTCGCGGTTGTCGGTGTAGTAGCCGCGGCGGATCCCGCGGCGCTCGAAGCCGAGCTTCTCGTAGAGGCTGATCGCTTCGACGTTCGAGACGCGAACCTCGAGGGTGTAGCCGCGGCGTTCGTCGTCGCGGGTCAGCTCGAAGAGCCGTTCGAGGAGCGTCGTCGCGATCCCACGGCCCTGGTAGTCGGGATCGACCGCGACGTTCATGACGTGCCACGCGTCGACGTAGCGCGAGTTGACGACGTAGCCGAGAAGCTGTGGGCCCTCGAACGCGCCCAGGCAGATCGATGCGGGCTTCACGAGCTCCGACGCGAACATCGACCGCGACCACGGCGTCCGGTAGGCGCGCTTCTCGATCGCCTCGATCGCGTTCAGATCGGCGAGGTCGAGCGGCCGGATGCGGACTGCCACGGCAGTCACTGCGCCCTCGGCTTCGCGTCGGGATCGCGGACGTAGAGCGGCTCCACGTCGGGCTGCGAGCGCGGGATCAGGAGAAGCGGGTTCGGGCGGTGCCGCCCGTCCTCGTCGGGCGGCACGGTGGCGCCGCGCGCCTCGAAGACGTCGCGGTACAGAACGGCCCCGTCGCCGACGAGCGTCCGGCCTGCGACGTCGAGCTCCCCCGGCTTCGCGACGAGCGGGCCGACGGTGAACACCTCGCCACGGCGCGCGTCGATCACCGGGACGCCATCCTCGAACGCGTCGAGGGTGCTCGCGCCGGCCAGCGGGACTCCGAGGGTCAGCGCGAGCGAGCGCGCAGTGGCGAGGCCGATGCGGATGCTCGTGAAGCTCCCGGGGCCGCGCCCGACGACGACGCGCTCGATCGCTGCGGGGTCGTCGACGAGCTCGTCGACGACCTCGAGGAGGTCGCCGGCGCGAGGCGTGCTCGCGACGCGTCCGCCGGAGACGCCGGCCACGGCGCCGAACGAGGTCGCGGTGTCAAACGCGAGTATCGTCATCGTCCTCGATCCTGATTCGGCGGTGAGTCTCGTCGACATGCTCGAGCGTCACCCGCGCCCGGGCCGGCGGCAGCCAGCCTCCCGCATGCTCCGGCCACTCGACGAACGCGATCGTTCCGTCGAAGTACGGCTCCAGGTCGCCCCACTCCTCCGGCGCGAGGTGTGCCACGCGGTAGAGGTCGAGGTGCGCGACCGGGACCGGCGCCGCATACCGGTGCCCGATCGTGAACGTAGGACTGTTGACGGGCGCGCCGACCCCGAGCGCGCGGGCGGCGCCGCGAACGAACGTCGTCTTGCCGGTCCCGAGCTCGCCCGCAACCGTGACGAGGTCGCCACGGCCGAGGACCCCGGCGAGCTCGGCCGCCACCGCCTCGGTCTCCTCGGGCGATCCCGTCCTCCGCACCACGCCGGAAGCCTAAGCGCGGCGGCTCCGGGACCAGGCGGGAAGCCTTGCGGGCGTCCGTGCCAGCTATGGTCGATCGATGACCTCGCAAGGGAGCAACCGTCCGGGGGTGCTCACCCCGCTGGATGTGAAGACGCTCCTTGCGTCGGTGGAGGCGGCTCCTCCGATCGATGCGGCGGAGGTCGTCGCCGCGGCCTTGACGGATGCCCTCGGAGCGCGCGACGTCAGCTTCCTGATTGCGGACTACAGCGGCCAGGTACTGATCCGGTTGAGCCACGTGCACCGCGGTAGAGCTGACGATGACGACGTCGACCGCGAACGCAGCCAGTCGGTCGCGGTGGCAGGAACACCGCATGGTCGTGCGCTCACGGAGCAGAGGATTCAGATCGTCCCGGACTTCGGTGGATACCGCGTCTTCGCTCCCGTGACGAGTCGCGGCGAGGCAGTCGGCGTGTTGGCGCTCGGGCTCGATGACGAGCCTGACCAACAGACGCTGGAGACCGTATCGGCGGGCGCGCACGCGCTTGCGTACATCGTCATCGCCAACCGCCGCTTCACCGACCTCTTCGACTGGGGCCAGCGTTCGGTCCCTCTTTCGTTGGAGGCAGAGCTCCAGCACCGCTTGCTTCCCGCCTCGTACACCTGCGAGGGAGGCCAGTTCACGCTGGCCGGATGGATGCAACCGGCAGGCGATGTCGGCGGAGACACGTTCGACTTCAGCGTCGAGCGAGACACGCTGCACCTTTCGATGACGGACGCGATGGGCCACACGCTGAACGCGGCCGTGCTGGCAACAGTCCTGGTGGGGGCATTACGAAACGCTCGCCGTCGCCACGTCGGCCTGGCGGAGCAGACACGGCTGGCCAATGAGGCTCTCTGCGGGTTTTCAGATGACGGTGACTTCGTGACCGGCCAGGTCGTTCGAATCGATCATGCCTCCGGTATCGCAAGGATCGTTAACGCCGGCCACCCCTTGCCGATCCTGATCCGTGACGGCCACGCCGACAACGTGGATTTGGCCCGCGGCCTCCCGTTCGGCATCGCGGCCGACGCCGAGTATCACCTCCAGGAACTGGAGCTGCGAGCCGGAGACCGGCTCGTGTTCCTGACCGACGGAATCCTCGAGCGCAACGCTGCCGACATGAACGCGCTGGAGATCCTCACGGAGACGCGCCATCTTCATCCACGCGAGGCGGTGCAGGCGCTGGTACAGGCGGTGGTGAAAGCGTGTGGTGGCGAGCTCCGTGATGACGCAACAGTGCTGTGTGTGGACTGGCACGGCGGCCCGACAGGAGAACGCGACGCCAGCTCGGGAGCGGATCGCTGAGCAAGCGACACGCGCTCCGAACCTCACGCGCGAGCTCACCGGAACGACCGGCTGGTTTACGGGGACGCAGGAGTCATGAACATCCAGCGGTGGCCCTCGAGGTCGGCCACGCTGTAGAGCCTGCCGAAGGGAAGATCTTCCAGTCGGCGGAGGATCGTCGCCCCGGCCGCACGGGCCCGTTCGTAGTGGGCATCCACATCGTCGACCGTGACGTGAACGCCGTCGATCACCCACGGTGTCCCGAGCCAACGACGAGCATGCTCGCATTCTGCGGCGTGATGGTCCGGGCTGTGGTAGTCCGGTCCCGGCCATCCGAGCATCACCGTTGCTCCGCCGAGATCCAGCTCGGCATGCGTCACCCGTCCATCGGCATCCGTGTACCGCTCGCCGGATTCGCGAAAGTCGAACGCTTCGGCGAGCCAGTCGATCGCAGCGGCGACGTCCTCGTACGAGAGCATCGGCGTCGCCTGCTGCACCAGGGGATCTTATCCCCGTCGCACCCGATTATCGTTCTAGAGTGTCCTCGTGCTGAGAGGGCGCTGCGGATGCAATGCCGTCGCGTACGAGGTCTCGGACGAGTTCGTCGTTGCGTTCAACTGCCACTGCTCGAATTGCCGGGCGATGACCGGCTCCGCGTTCTTGCCGTGGGGCGAGATCGAGCGCGAAAAGCTGAGGGTGACGAAGGGCGATGACCGGTTGATCGTCGAAGGCGATCCCGACGCACGCCACGCGGTGCGCTGCCGGGAATGCTGGTCGCTTCTCTATTGGACCTCGCGCGACGGCTACGTCCGCGTTCCGTACGGATCGCTCGTCGATGAGCCGGCGCTCAGACCGACGGCTCACATGTTCGTCGCGTCGAAGGCGCCGTGGCACGAGATCCTCGACGACCTCCCCCAGCACGACGAGTATCCGCGGTCTTAGCGAAGTCGCCCCCGCGCGCAGTGCCTCCGGCGCCCCGAGCCAGTGCGGCATGGCCGCGTGCGGTCGCAACGCGCGCAGCCGCTTCCCTAGACGTTGTTCGCCAGCACGAACTCGAGGCCGGCGCGGGCCAGGTTGCCGCGCTCGTCGGCCGCTTCGGCCTCGAGGCGATACCGGCCGTCCGGGAGCAGGCGGGTCGACCACGTGTGCGCGACGAAGAACCGGTACCGCCCCGGCTTCCCCGCCCGGTTCTGGCGGGTGCCGCGGGCGAAGACCGCCGCGAAGCGCTCCTTCGGGAGCATCGTCTTCCCCAGCTCGATCGGCGTGTGCCACGGGCGGACGACCCGGCCGCGGTAGAGGACACGCCAGCGCACGCGGCAGGGCGTGAGGACGACGTCGCGCCAGGGCTCGAGCGGCGGGAGCGGCGGCCGGTCGTACGCCTCGACGACCACGTCGACCGCTCCGGAGACGGCGTGCGGCGGCACGCGTCGCCCGCCGCGCTCGAACTCGATCGCGGCGATCCGCGGCGATGTGGGGTCGCTCCACGGCGCGAGCGCGCCGGGCCGGAGCGGGTCGACGTACTCGCCGCGGCGGTGCTCGGCGAAGTGGACGTGCCCCCACGGCGCGGCCACATGGCCGAGGAGCTGGTGCCTGCGGACCGCGTGCCGGTGGCCGACGACGGGCTTGATGTGCCAGTACCCGAACTCGACGGCGCCCGCATCGACCGAGACGGCGTTCGGGTTCTCGATGAACGCCGTCCCCGCCTCGACCGCGTACACCGCCGTGCCGTCCGCGACCGAGACGTCGATCCCGAAATGGAACGCGCGCGACTTCCCCGAGATCCGCGGGTCGTTGAACGAGCCGCGCACCGGGTGCGCCCGGTCGAACGGCCGGACGGGCCAGCCGTAGCTCAGAACAGACCGAGCTGGAGCGGCTCGGACGCCACGGCCGCAGACCCGGCGAGCCGGAGCGGCGCTGGCGGCGGCTCCGGTGGCGTGACCGCGCGGTCGAGGAGCTCCGGCAGGCGTGCGAAATCCGCCTCGAGCACCTCGAGCATCCGCGGCGTGTAGAGCGCCGCCGCCGGGTGGAAGATCGGGTAGAGGAGGACGCGCGACCCACCGAGCGTCACCTCCTGCTCGCGTCCGTGGACGCGGGTGATCCCGGCCGGCTTGCCGGAGAGGAGCTTCGTCGCGAAATTGCCGAGGGTCGCGACGACCATCGGCTCGATCAGCTCGATCTGCCGGAAGAGGTGGCGCTCGCAGGCTTCGATCTCCTCCGGCTGCGGGTCGCGGTTCCCTGGCGGGCGACACTTCAGCACGTTCGCGACGAACACCTCCTCGCGCGTCATCCCGATTCGCGCGAGCAGCTTGCCGAGGAGCTGGCCGGCGGCGCCGACGAACGGGATGCCCTGCTTGTCCTCGTGGAACCCCGGCGCCTCGCCGACGAACATCAGGTCGGCCGTCGGCGATCCCGAGCCGAAGACCACCTGCGTCCTCGTCGCCGCCAGCGGGCACCGCGTGCAGGACGCGACGGCCTGGGCGTACGCGGCGAGCGGCGCCGGCGACGAGCCGGCGGAGACCGCCGTCAGGGGAGCCGACGAGGCCGATGTGCGCGCGGCGGCGCCCGACGCAGCGTCAGTGGCCGCAGCCACAGCCCCCGCCGCAACAGCCGCCTCCACCGAACGAGGGCTGCGCCGCGGTGCCGTGAGCTGCGAAAGACGAGAACTGCTTCGCGACCTTCTCGGCGCCGCAGTCGGGGCAAGCCGGATCCGGCTCGGACATCCCGACGAGGTCCTCGAAGTGCGACTCACAGCTCATGCAGACGTATTCGTAAATCGGCATCGCGTCAGACCCTACCCAACGCGCATGGTGGGCGGGGCATCGGACGGACACCGTCACGCGCGGACGAAGCGCGCCAGGGCCGCGACGGGAGAAGCGCCATCGGAGGAGGCGACGAGAACGGGGCAGGAGACGGCGCGAAGGGCCTCTCGGAGCTCCTCCCCGCGCGCCGCCTCGGCGACGATCGCGACCTTCCCGCCCCGCCCGGGCGACTCACGCGCAGACGTGATCACGACCTCCGCTCCCGCTCCCAGGCCGACCAGCACCGGCCGCTCGATCTCGAGCGCGTCGAGGAACCCGTCGAGGTCGGACGCGCGTGTCTCGACGCCAGCGTCCCCTTCGCGGCCGTCGAGCTCCACGACCTGCGCCACGCCCTCGAGCGACGGCGCGAGCGCCTCGCGGTCCACCCGCTCGCCCACGAGGACGGCGATCGGACGCTCGTCCCAGCCGAGGTCGCTCGCGACGAGCTGCGGCGACCGGACGTCGAAGGCGAGCTCCACCCCGGCGACGGCGACTTTCACGCGCGCACGAACTCCCGCACCGCCTCGACCGCGGCGGGCTCGTCGTGGAAGAGCGCGTGGCGCGCGTCCGGGAACCGCACGAGGCGCGCGTCCGGGATCGCGTCGACGATCTCGAGCACCCCGGCGAGCGGCATCTGCGGGTCGTCGTCGCCCTGCACGACGAGAGTAGGAACGGTGACGCGCGCGGCGTCGGCGCGGAGGTCGACGGTCAGCGCTTCGCCTGACGTCCACTGGATGAGCGCGTCGAAGTTCCAGCCGCCGCGGAGGAGCGTCCCCGGCGTCCGCTCGCTTCTCGCGAACAGCGGCCAGCAGATCCGCAGGTAGTCGCCGACCGTCCGCTCGCTGGGCTCGTGGTAGAAGCGGAAAGCGGCGTCTCCCGCAGCATGGCCGCCGAGCCGCTCGAAGACGGCTACCGAGCGATCCGGCACGATCCGCGCGAGCGGCGCGGCCAGCGCGAGCTTCGACACGAGCCCCGGCGCGCGGGTTGCGACGAGCACAGCGATCATCGCCCCCCAGCCCTGCCCCACGAGGACCGGGCGGTCGATCGAGAGCCGCTCGCAGAACGCGATCACGTCGGAGGACCAGGTGTCGAGGTTCCAGCGATCGGGGTCCGAGCGGTCGCTCCGCCCGTGGCCGCGCTGGTCGAGGTAGACGACCTGCGCGCTGCGTGCGAGCGCCGGCCCGAGCCGCTCCTTGTACGGCGCGTGGTCGAGTCCCGGCCCCGCGTGGAGGATCACAGCCGTTGGAACCTCCTCGACCGCGTCGCCGTCGCGCCGGCGCTTCGCGCCGTCGACGTCGAAGAAGAGCCGCACGTCGCCGATCGAGACCCGCATCAGCCGAGAAGCGCGACGAGGCCGTCGGCGACGGTCTCCCGCCACCACAGGTAGTCGTGGCCACCCGGGAACTCGCGGTAGGTCACGTCGTAGCCCTTCGCGACCAGGACATCTCGCAGGTGTCGGTTCGCGTGCAGGAGAGGAGCCGCCCCGGGCCGCGACACCGTCTCGAGCACGCCCACGTCGAGGTAGAAGCGCAGCGCGAGCGCGTCGGCCGCTACGTAGTGCTGCAGGAGGTCGCTCCCGACCGCATAGGCGCCCGACTGCGAGAGCACGAGCCCGAACCGGTCCGGGCGACGCAGCGCTGCGAACGCGGCCGCGAGGCCGCCTGCGCTCGACCCCGCGACGACGGTCCGCGCCGGGTCGTCGTCGAACGCGAGGCGGCCGTGGGCCCACGGGAGGAGCTCCTCGACGAGGAACTCGACGAACGCGGCGTCGAGGACCAGCTCGCGCATCCGGGTGTCGTGGTCGAGGCTGTCCGGGAGAACCGCCACGAGCGGAGGGATCCGGCCCTCCGAGATGAGGTTGTCCAGCACGGTCGGCAGCGGCACGTAGGCGTCGTTGACGTACGCCCACCCGTCGAAGCAGAGGACGAGCGGGTACGCGCTCGACGCGTCGTACCCCGGAGGCGCGTACGTGTACACGCGGCGGGTGTTGCCGAGCCGCTCGCTGGCGAGACGGTACTCCTCGACGACGCCGCGCGGAACGTCGCGCTCGCGGCTCCACGTGCGCGGAGGCGCATCGGGAAGCTCGAGGACCGACGTGACGATGTCGACGTCCTCGGGGTTCTCCGGGTCGCCGACGTAGACGTGGGTCTGCGGGTTGAGCGGGTCGTGGACGAGGCCGCCGGGCTCGGGGAAGCGCGACCGGGCGAACCCGTAGACGGTGCGCACGTCGCGCGGCAGCTCGTAGGCCCGCTCCCACCAGCCGCCGTCCATGCGCTCCAGACGGGCATCGCCGGGGTCGGCGCCGGCGAGGCCGCCGAAGACCCACAGCTCGTCCGCCGCCGGGTCGTGGTGGGCAACGGTGACGCGGCAGCGCCCATCGCCGAGGTCGACGACGTGCGGTGACGCGCGGATAGACTGCCTCTGCCCGGTATCCACCTGGAACTGGAGCCTAGTGTTCGAGAGCATCACCGTCATCGGCGCCGGCCGCGTGGGCTCGGCGTTCGCGGGCCGCCTGCGCGAGCGGGGGGTCGCCGTGCGCGACGGCGGCGAGCTCCGGCTGCTCTGCGTGCCCGACGACGCGATCGGGAACGTCGCGAGGTCGATCCCGGACGGCCCGTGGATCGCCCACGTCTCCGGCGCGACACCGCTCGCCGCGCTCGACCCGCACCGGCGTCGCTTCTCCGTGCACCCGCTGCAGACGTTCACCCGGGCGCGCGGCCCGGAGCAGATCGACGGCGCATGGGGCGCGATCACCGCCGAGACCTCGGAGGCCCGCGACCGCGCGCTGTGGCTCGCGGAGACACTCGGCCTCCACCCGTTCGAGCTCGCCGACGATGCGCGGCCGCTCTACCACGCGGGCGCGGCGATCGCGTCGAACTTCCTGGTCACGCTCCAGCGCGCCGCCGCGCGCCTCTTCGACGACGCCGGAGCGCCGCCCGAGGCGATCGTCCCGCTGATGCGGCGAACGATCGAGAACGGCTTCGAGCTGACGGGACCGATCGCGCGCGGCGACTGGACGACGGTCGACCGGCACCTCGACGCGATTCGGACGGCGGAGCCCGAGCTCGAGCCGCTCTACACGGCGCTCGCCGGAGCGACGCGGCCGTGAAGACCGCGCGGACGATCGCGGAGCTCCGCGCCACGCCGCGGGACGGCCGCGTCGGCCTCGTACCGACGATGGGGGCCCTCCACGCCGGCCACGGCGCCCTCTTCGCCGCGGCGCGCGCCACGTGCGACACCGTCGTCGCGAGCGCGTTCGTCAACCCGGCGCAGTTCTCCGACGAGCGCGACCTCGCGGCGTACCCGCGCGACGAGGAAGGCGACTCGGCGTACGCCGAGGCACACGGCGTCGACGTCCTCTTCGCGCCTGCTGCGGACGAGCTGTACCCGCCCGGATTCGCGACGTGGGTCGAGCCGGCGGGCGCGGCCGACGGGCTCGAAGGAGCGTTCCGGCCCGGGCACTTCCGCGGCGTCGCGACGGTGTGCCTGAAGCTGTTCAACCTCGTCCGGCCCGACGTCGCGTTCTTCGGCCGCAAGGACGCCCAGCAGGTCGCGGTGGTGAAGCAGCTCGTCCGCGACCTCGACCTCGAGCTCGAGATCCGCGCCGTCGACGTCGTGCGCGACCCGGACGGTCTCGCGCTGTCGTCGCGGAACGCGCGCCTCTCGACCGACGAGCGCCGCCGCGCGCTCGCGATCCCGCGGGCGCTCGCGACGCGCGACCCGGCGCGCGCCCGCGCGATCCTCGACGAGGCGGGGATCGCCCTCGATTACGTCGCCGTCGCCGACCTCGACGGCCCCACGCTCGCCGTCGCCGCCCGCGTCGGCTCCACGCGCCTCATCGACAACGTCCGACTCGAAGGAGGAGGCACCTCATGAGCACCCGCCCTCGCACGCCCGCGCCTGCGACCCCGGCGCCCGGAAAGCTCCCGCTCCCCGAGCTGGGCGAGATGAAGCGCCGCGGCGACCGGATCGTGATGGTCACCGCCTACGACGCGCCCGCAGCGCGTCTCGCGGACGAGGCCGGCGTCGAGCTCATCCTCGTCGGCGACAGCGCTGCGATGGTGATGCTCGGCCACGAGTCGACCGTTCCGGTCACCCTCGACGAGATGATCTTCCTGACGCGCGCCGTCACGCGCGCGGCGCGGCGGCCACTCGTGATCGGCGACCTCCCGTTCGGCTCCTACGAGATCTCCGACGAGCAGGCGGTCGGGAGCGCGATCCGGATGGTGAAGGAGGGCGGCGCCGACCTCGTGAAGCTCGAGGGCGCCGGCCGGATGCTGGCGCGCGTGCGGGCGATCGCCGACTCGAACATCGGGATCATGGGCCACATCGGCCTGACGCCGCAGTCGGCGACGAAGCTCGGCGGGTTCAGGGCACAGGGACGCTCGGCCGCGGCCGCGGCGCGGCTCTACGACGAGGCGCTGGCCCTCGAGGACGCCGGCTGCTTCTCGATCGTGCTCGAGGCGGTGCCCGCGCCGGTTGCGGAGCGGATCACGAGCGCGCTCGAGATCCCGACGATCGGCATCGGGGCCGGCGCGTCGTGCGACGGGCAGGTCCTCGTGTGGCACGACCTGCTCGGGATGTACGACGGCGCGTCGCCGCGCTTCGTCAAGCGCTACGGCGACATCGCGGCGGAGATCGGCCGTTCGCTCGAGCAGTACGCCTCCGACGTCCGCAGCGGCGCATTCCCCGAGGAGCGGCACACGTACGCGATGCCCGACGAGGAGCTGGGGCTGTTCGAGGCGGCCCTGGAGGAGCGAGAGACCCGCTAGTGCAGGAGCCCCTGGTCGAGCGCCCAGCGAACGAGCTCGGCGCGGCGCTCGAACCGGAGCTTCCGCATCAGGTTCGCCCGGTGCATCTCGGCAGTCCGAACCGAGATGACGAGGTTGTCGGCGATCTCGTTGTTCGTGTGGCCGTACGCGAGGAGCGTCGCGACCTCCCGCTCGCGCGGAGTCAGGGTCTGGTGGTCGTGGATCGTCATCGTCATGGCCCGAGCCTGACCGCGGCGCGCTCGGACGTCGTCGGCGGCAACCACGCAGGCCGACCCGTACTTTCTACGAATCTTTTTCCCTCTCCGTCCCCGCCGTCCGGCGGAACGCGTTAATTTCGCGGCCGTGGGCGACACGGCCGTCCTGATCGGGGTCGGATATTCGGCTGTCGTGGTGCTCTCGATCGTCGTCACGATCGTGATCTGGTCGTCCACCCGCAGCCGCGGCCCGGTCGACGCACATCGCCTCGCCGAGAACGAGAAGCGGTGGCTCCTGATCGTCGTCGCGGTCCTCCTTGCGCTGCTGCTCGCGACGATCTGGTTCGCGCCGTACGGCAACTCGGCCGGCGCCGGCGCGCAGGTCGTCCACGTCTCTGCGCAGCAGTTCTTCTGGCGGCTCGACCGCCGTCGCGTGCGGGCGCACGAGCCGGTCGAGTTCATCGCGACCTCGCGCGACGTCAACCACGGGTTCGGGATCTACAAGGGGACGAAGTTCGTGGCGCAGGTGCAGGTCGTCCCCGACCGTGACCAGAGGCTCGTCCATACGTTCACGGAGACCGGGCGGTACACGGTGCTGTGCCTCGAGTTCTGCGGCGTGAACCACCACGGCATGGTCGCGAGCTTCGAGGTCGTCCCCTGAGCACCAGCGTCTACACCGACTCGACCGAGGTTCAGGCCGTCGGCGACCCGCGCACGCGCAGGCTCGTCTCCCGGTACCTCGTCGCATCGACCGTGATCCTGCTCGCGGCGGGCCTGCTCGGCCTGATCATCCGCTCGTCGCAGGCGGGCTACGGCCGGGTCGGCGACAACTACTGGTACGCGCTCATGACCGCGCACGGGCTCGGCGCCTTCGTCGGCTGGGGCGCATTCGCGGTGATGGGCCTCTCCTTCTGGATCCTCGACGAGGTCGGCTTCGGGCTGCGCCCGCTCGGGCGGTTCCTCGCGGTGCTCACGTGGTGGCTGATGGTGCTCGGCGTCGCGGGCGTCCTGGTGACGACCCTGATCATGCAATTCGGCGCGTCGTGGGTCTTCCTCTACCCGCTCCCGTTCTACAGCCAGGGCGAGTGGAGCGACTGGGCGTCCGGCCTCTTCTCGTTCTCGGTGCTGCTCGCGGGCCTCTCGATCGTGGCGTGGTGCTTCTCGATCCTGGTCACCGTGATCGGGCCGGCGCTCCACGCAGTCGAGGGGTCGGGCGTCATGAGGCGCCTCGGGATCGCCATGGGCTTCGGGTACCTGTCGCCGAAGCGGTTCGCCACCAACCCGCGCGCGGTGCCGTACGCCGTCATCCCGCTGACGGTGATCGCGATCGACATGATCATCGCGACGCTCCCGCTGGCCGCCCTGCTGGTCGAGATGGTCTTCCAGTCGTTCACGGACGTCAGCGTCGATCCGCTGCTCGCGAAGAACGTCCTCTGGTGGTTCGGCCACCCGGTCGTCTACCTGCTGCTCTTCCCGGCGGTCGCGATCTACTACTACCTCGTCCCGAAGCTCGCGGGCCGGCCGCTCGTCGCGGGCAACGTGATCGCCATCGCGTGGGTGATCGCGGTGATCGCGAACGTGATCGTGTGGGCGCACCACGTCTACCTCGACTACCCGCAGGGCTCGCCGCAGGGGTTCATCAACACGCTGATGCAGCCGACGACCTTCGCTCTCGTGACGCCGTCGGCGCTCTCCCTCTACTCGCTCGGCCTGACGATCTACCGCTCGAACTGGCGCTGGGGACCCGTCGAGACGGCGCTCTTCCTCGGACTCTTCTCATGGCTGACGGCAGGCCTCAGCGGCATCATCAACGCGACGATCGCGTTCGACGAGGTCGTCCACAACACGCTCTGGATCGTGGGCCACTTCCACCAGATGGCCCTGCTCAACATCGGGCTCGTGATCTTCGCGGCGATCTACTACTACCTGCCGCGTGTGGTCGGGAAGCCGCTCTACAGCGACGGCCTCGCCCAAGCGCACCTCTGGCTGACGTTCGTCGGCGCGACCGTCAACTCGGCGTTCTGGCTCTGGCAGGGCCTGGACGGCGCGCCCCGGCGGTTCGCGGTCCTGCCGCAGCACTACGACGGGACGACCCGAGCAGCGCTGCCGTTCGTCGCGATGATCGCGCTCGGGCAGGTGCTCTTCGTCTGGAACCTCGTCCAGACGCTCCGCGGCGCGACGCGCAGCGCGGGCGACACGATGCTCCACGTCGCCGAGGCGGCCGTCGTGATGATCGCCGTCGCTCTCGCGCTCGGCGCGGGCGCGCTCGGGTTCTATGTCGGGCGTGAGACGGCGCCGGAGGAAAGGACGGTGACCGTCGCGGGCAGCGGCGGAGGTGGGGCAGGCGCGACGACCGCGGCGGAGCCGAACGCGGAAGGCAAGGACGTGTTCGCGAGCGCCGGCTGCGGCGGCTGCCACACGCTGAAGGACGCGGGCGCCTCAGGCGCCGTCGGCCCGAACCTGGATCAGGCGAGGCCCTCGCTCGCGATCGCACGGCTGCGCGTCGCGAACGGGAAGGGCTCGATGCCGGCGTTCAAGGACCAGCTCAGCGCAGAAGAGATCCGGAACGTCGCCGAGTACGTCTCACAGGCGGCCGGCCGCTAGCTCCGCCGCGAGGACGAGCACGACGCAACCTGCGGCGGCGAGCACGACGGCGGCCGCGGCGCGCGCCCACGTCCACCCGTGCACGGCGCGCACGCCGAGGACGAGCAGCGCAACCGCCCACGCGAGCGCCGCAGCCTCGATCGCCTCGAAGACGGCGCCTCCGGCCCCCGAGTCGGATCCCCCCGAGCGAAACGCGTCGCCGCCGTACAGCGCGAGCTTCACCGGCCACGCCGCGAGCGAAACGACGATCGGCACGGCGGCGAACGCGAGCACGTGCCGCGTCCGCCGGTAGGAGCCCTGCGAGCCGAGCGCCTTCACCGCGCGGTGGAGGACCGCGCCGATCGCGAAGTAGCCGAAGACGCCGTAGATCCCGCCGACGATGAAGACCCAGATCGCCACGAGCAGCGCGTCGTACTGCGTGTCGTCCATGAGCGACGCCGCGGTCGAGGTCGAGAGCGCCCACGCCATCCCGACGAGGAGCACGATCGCGAGCACGGGCTCCGCACGGTCGCCGAGCGACTGCCGCGACGTGTCCCGGAGCGCGACGAACACCGGCCGCGGCCGCTGCAGCACGAGCACCGCCCGGATCCACCAGTCGCGCACGGCCGCCCAGCGTAGAGGCCGCGGCCCGCAACACGCTTCAGGCGCGGCTGTGGCCCCGGGGCGCGACGCTACGCACGCACCGGCGTGACGCGCAGCGTGTCGAGGATCGCGAGCCCGCGGGGGGCATCGCCGTAGACGTAGGCGTAGAACGAACGGCCGCGGTCGCGGAAGGCGAGCATCCACCCCTTCTGCCGTCGCGCGGGGGCGCAGCAGGCGAGGAAGCTCGGCGGGCCGGGCACGCGCAGGCGGCGCGGGCGCGGCGGGAAGCGCGAGACGTACGCGCGGTCGAGCGCCTCCTGGACGACGACGAGGTCGCGCCGGCCGTGCGCGAGCGCGAACCGCGGCGCGGGATTCGTGCACGGCTCGAGGAGGCGCGGGTGCGCGACGTGCCACCCAGGCGGCACGACGACGGACAGACCGACCGCGAGCAGCATCCGCACCTGATGAATACGGCTCCCGGGCCGCGGCGAGTCCTTCGCTCAGGCGCGGCGGGCGCGGACGAGCACGTCCAGCGCCGTTCGCTCGCCGTCGGGCGTCTCGACCGGCCGCTCGACGCGCTCGCCCCGCTCGACCGCGAGACCCGTCCCCTCCAGGTCGGCGGCAACGTCGTCGGCGGTGTAGAGCACGGACGGGTCCTGAGGCCCGCCGTGACCGTCCTCGATGTTCGTTCTGTCGTGCGCTACGACGAGCAGCGCCCCACCCGGCGCGACCGCCTCGGCGGCCGCGCGGAGCGCGCTCCGGCGCGAGTCCGCGCGCAGCTGGAGGTAGAAGGCGATGACGAGGTCGAACCCCCGCGAATCGGGCTCGTGCGCGACGACGTCGGCCTGCACCCACTCCGCCTCGACCCCGCGAGCGGCGGCGAGCCGGCGCGCCTTGTCGAGCGCGACGGCTGAGAAGTCGACGCCGACGACCCGCCATCCGCGCTCCGCGAGCCAGACCGCGTTGCGACCCTCGCCGCAGGCGAGGTCGAGCGCGCGGCCGGGCGGAAGGTCGCCCGCCTCCGCGACGAGGAACCGGTTCGGGTTCGCGGTCCAGACGAGGTCGCTGCCGGCGTAGCGGCGGTCCCAGTCGGCGCTGGTCAAAGGGCCGCGGCCGTCGCGCTACGCCGCGTCGGCGTACGCGTACGGGTGGTAGAACGCGTCGAGGGCGCGGTCGCGCGCCACGTGCAGCTCGAACGCCTCGCCGGTCCCCTCGTCCTCGACCGCGACGGTGCAGGTGTCGTCGTCGCGGCGCCACGTGAGGCGAACGGCGACGCCGCCGTTCCTGCGGGTGGCGAGCTCGACGTCCTGAAGGGGCTCCATGTCCTTCAAGACGTCGGGCGGCGGCGATTTGTTGCGCGCGGCGCGAGATCGTGTCAGGTCGTGACGGTGCGGCCGTCGGGGCAGAGGTACTCCGTCTGCCCCAGGACGCCCGGCTTCGACCTCACCGGATCGACGTCGCCGCAGGGGCTGCTCTCGCCGTGGACGTACCCGTAGACCAGGCCCGCAGCAAATAGCCCTGTGACGAGAAGGGCGAGCACGATGATCGTCTTGCGCAGGGGCGGGCGCCGAGGCGCGACGGTCACGCGGCGACGGGCGTCCGCTCGAGGAGCGGCCGCAGGAACGCACCGGTGTAGGACTCCGGCACCGCCGCGACGTCCTCGGGCGTCCCCGTCGCGATCACCTCGCCGCCGGCCTCGCCGCCCTCGGGGCCGAGGTCGACGAGCCAGTCGGCCTGCTTGATCACGTCGAGGTTGTGCTCGATCACGAGCACCGTGTTGCCGCCGTCGACGAGGCGCTGGAGCACCTCGAGCAGCTTCTCGATGTCGGCGAAGTGGAGCCCCGTCGTGGGCTCGTCGAGGATGTACAGCGTCCGGCCGGTCGCGACCTTGCAGAGCTCGGCGGCCAGCTTCACGCGCTGCGCCTCGCCGCCCGAGAGCGTCGTCGCCGGCTGGCCGAGCGTCATGTAGTCGAGTCCCACGTCGTGCAGCGTCTGGAGGCGGCGGCGGAGCTTCGGGATCTTCGCGAAGAAGCGCAGCGCCTCCTCGACCGACATCTCGAGCACGTCGGCGATCGTCTTCCCCTTGAACCGGACCTCGAGCGTCTCCCTGTTGTAGCGGCGCCCCTTGCACGTCTCGCACGGGACGTACACGTCGGGCAGGAAGTGCATCTCGATCTTGATCTGGCCGTCGCCCTTGCACGTCTCGCAGCGGCCGCCCTTGACGTTGAACGAGAAGCGCCCCGGCTTGTACCCGCGCACCTTCGCGTCGGGCGTCAGCGAGTAGAGCTCGCGGATGTGCGTGAAGAGGTCCGTGTAGGTCGCCGGGTTCGACCGCGGCGTGCGGCCGATCGGGCGCTGGTCGATCTCGATCACCTTGTCGAACGCCTCGATCCCCTCCACCCCGCGGTGCTCCCCCGGCTTCGTCCGCGTCCTGTGGAGCCGGTTCGCGAGCGCCTTGAAGACGATCTCGTTCACGAGCGTCGACTTCCCGGAGCCTGAGACGCCCGTGACGGCGATGAACTTCGCAATCGGGAAGTCGACGTCGATCCCCTTCAGGTTGTGCTGCGCGGCGCCGCGAACCGTGAACCAGCCGCTGTCGGCGGTGCGGCGCTCGGGCACCGCGATCGCGCGCCGTCCCGACAGGAACTGGCCCGTGATCGAGCTCTTGTTCCGCGCGACCTGCGCCGCCGTCCCCTCCGCCACGACGTGCCCGCCGTGCTCGCCCGCGCCAGGCCCCATGTCGACGAGCCAGTTCGCGCTCCGCATCATCTGCTCGTCGTGCTCGACGACGACGACCGTGTTGCCGAGGTCGCGGAGCCGGTCGAGCGTCCCGATGAGGCGGTCGTTGTCGCGCTGGTGGAGCCCGATCGACGGCTCGTCGAGGATGTACAGGACGCCGACGAGCTGCGAGCCGATCTGCGTCGCGAGCCGGAGGCGCTGCGCCTCGCCGCCGGAGAGCGTCGCCGACGCGCGGTCGAGGTCGAGGTAGCCGACGCCGACGTCGTCGAGGAACGTGAGCCGCTCGCGGATCTCCTTGATGATCCTGTGCCCGATCAGCTCCTCGGTCGGGGTCAGCTCGAGCGCGTCGACGAACCGCAGCGCGCGTGCCACCGACATCCGCGTGAAGTCGTGGATGTTGAGGCCGCCGACGGTCACCGCGAGGACCTCCGGCTTGAGACGCGCTCCCTTGCAGACCGGGCACGGCCGGAACGACATGTACTCCTCGATCCGCTCGCGCTGCGTCGAGCTGTCGGTCTCGCGGTAGCGGCGCTGGAGGCTCGCGACGATCCCCTCGAACGTGAGCATGTACGAGCGGCGCCGGCCCATCCGGTTCCGGTAGGTGACGTAGACCTTGTCGCCGCTGGTGCCGTAGAGGAAGTAGTCCTGCTGCTTCCGCTCGAGGTCCTGCCACGCGACGTCCGTCGGGATCTCGTACCGCTCGGCGACGGCCGTGATCACGGACTCGTAGAAGCCGGAGTTGCCGACCGCCCACGGAACCAGCGCGCCGTCGTCGATCGACAGCGTCGGGTCGGGGACGAGGAGGTCGGGGTCAATCTCCTGCTGCGCGCCGAGCCCGGTGCAGCGCGGGCACGCACCGTGCGGCGAGTTGAACGAGAAGATGCGCGGCTGCAGCTCGGGCAGCGAGACACCGTGCTCGGGGCACGCGAACTTCTCGCTGTACGTTCGCTCCTCGTCGGTGTCGACGAGGTCGACCGTCACGAGCCCCTCGGCGACGGCGACAGCGGTCTCGACGGACTGCGTGAGCCGCGTGCGCAGGTCATCCTTCATCACGAGCCGGTCGACGACGACCTCGATCGTGTGCTTGAACTTCTTGTCGAGCGTCGGCGCCTCCTCGAGCAGGTACTGCTCGCCGTCGACCTTCACGCGCGTGAAGCCCTCGTTCCGGAGCTCCTCGAACAGCTCGCGATACTCGCCCTTGCGGTCACGGACGACGGGCGCGTTGACCGTGAACCGCGTGCCCGCCGGGAGCGCGAGGATCTGCTCGACGATCGCGTCGACCGACTGGCCTGCGATCGGGCGCCCGCAGACCGGGCAGTGCGGCCGCCCGACGCGCGCGTACAGAAGGCGCAGGTAGTCGTAGATCTCCGTGACGGTCCCGACGGTCGAGCGGGGGTTCCGCGACGTCGTCTTCTGGTCGATCGAGATCGCCGGGCTGAGCCCGTCGATCGAGTCGACGTCCGGCTTCTCCATCATCTGCAGGAACTGGCGCGCGTACGCGGAGAGGCTCTCGACGTAGCGGCGCTGACCCTCGGCGTAGATCGTGTCGAAGGCGAGGCTCGACTTCCCGGAGCCCGAGAGGCCGGTGATGCAGATGAGGGCGTTCCGCGGGAGCCGGACGGTTACGTCCTTGAGGTTGTGCTCCCTGGCCCCGTGGACGATCAGCTCATCGGCAGCCATTCGAGAGGGGCATTGTAGCTCCCGAACACGTGTTCGTGAAGAGGGATCGGGGTTGACGGATCATCTCGGCGGGGAACGGCGCATCCGTGGCAGAGACCGCACGCCGGACCGCCGTCGCGACGCTCGTCGTGATCGGGATCGTCCTCCTCGCCGTCGCCCTGTGGAAGGTGAGGCTGCTCCTCGCGATCCTGTTCCTCGGCTTCATCCTCGCGGCGGCGATCCGCCCGGGGATCGAGGCGCTCGCGCGCCGCGGCGTGCCACGCGGGGCCGGGCTCGCGCTCCACTACCTCGGCTTCGCGGCGCTGATCGCCGTGGCGCTCTGGCTCGTGATCCCGCGTGCGCTCGACCAGGTCGACAACGCGATCGGGAACCTCCCGGAGACACGCGCCGAGCTCGGCGAGGAGGCGAGCCGCAGCGAAGGGATCAAGTCCGACATCCTCCGCGGCCTCCAGAGACGTCTCCAGGAGGTGCGGGGCGAGGAGCTCGTGCAACCTGCCGCCGAGGTCACGCGGACCGCGTTCGAGATCCTCGTCGGGATCTTCTTCGTGTTCGCGTCCGCCGCGTACTGGATCTTCGAGCGCAGCCGCGCCGTGACGCTCGTCCTCGCTCTCCTGCCGAAGGACCACAGGCGAACGGCGCGCGATACCTGGGACCTGATCGACGCCAAGCTCGGCGCGTACATCAGGGGTCAGACGCTCCTGGTCATCCTCGTCGGGACGGTGCTGTCGCTCGCGTTCTGGGCGATCGGCCTGCCGTACTGGCTGCTCGTGGGCGTGTTCGCCGGCTTCGTCGAGCTCGTCCCCGTGATCGGGCCGCTCCTCGCGGGCGCGCTCGCCGTCGGCGTCGGGATCACGGACTCCGTCCACACCGCCGCCCTCGCCGGCCTCGTCGTGCTCGCCGTCCGGCTCCTCGAGGACTACATCGTCATCCCGCGCGTGCTCGGAGAGGCGGTCGGGCTCTCGCCGCTCGTCGTGCTCGCGTCCGTGACCGGGGTCGGCCTTCTCTTCGGCGGCTTCGCGGTATTTCTCGCGATCCCGCTCGCCGCAGTGATCGTGACGCTCGTCGACGTCGTGGTGCGCGGACGCGACCCTGCCGAGGAGGACGTGCCGGCCGTCCTCTTCACCGCGAAGGAGTAGCTACAGCTACAGATCCACGAGCGCCGCCCGGGCCTGGGCGGCGCCCGGGACGACCTCCTTCAGCTCGAACAGGCGGACCGCCTCGCCGAGCGCCTCGCGCGCCTCGTCGCGTCGACCCGCGGCAGCGAGGACTTCGCCGAGCGCGAGCGCGGCGGAGGCGTGATGCAGGAGGAACGAGCTCGCGGCCCCGATTTCGACCGCCTCGCGTGTGAGCGCTACGGCCTCATCCGTGCGTCCGAGGCCCGCGAGCGCACGCGCCTCCCCCACTCGCCATCCGATCTGCGAGGCCGAGTCGACGGCCGCGCTGACCGCGCGCGACCGCGCACTCTCGTCGAGCGCCTCGAGGTACTTCCCCTGCAGCGCTAGGGCCTGAGCACGAATGGCGAGGAGCGTCGAGAGGCGACCGGTCTCGCCCACCGACGCGTAGACGTCGATGCCGTGCTGCAGCGCGAGCTCGGCCGCCGCGTAATCGCCCGCGAACAGCTCGACGTACGGCGCGACGAACGAGATGCCGGTGAGCCACCAGCTGAGCCCGAGGTCCTCCAGGATGGCGCGCGCCCGCGCCAGCAGCGCGCGCGCCTCGTCGAGCTGTCCGCCGAACGCGCGCGCCCCCGCGAGCCCGCGCACCGCAGCCGCCTCCGCCAGGCTCCCGGCCTCGAGCTCCGCCAGCAGCGTCTCAGCGCGTGCTGCGACCTCCGACGCCGGGGTGGGCCCGAAGAGCATCGCGCCCATGAGGTAGTAGGCGGCCGGCCCGATCTCGCCGCGCGCGCCCGTCAGCCGCGCCTCGCGCAACGACTCCTCGAGCGCCGCGACCCACTCGTGGCCCTCGCCGCGGGAGTTGTGGTACTCGCCGATCATCCGCCAGGCGAGAACGGCGCCCTCGTGGTCGGCCGCAGCCTCCAGCACGCCGAGCGCCTGCCGCGCCTGCACGACCATTCGCTCGTTGGCCCTCTCGTCCAGGCCCGGAGGCGTATTGACCTCGATCCAGATCCGCGCCGCGACCGCCCGCGCCTCGACGCCGGCGTCCCCGCGCTGCACGGCGAGCCGGATCGCCTCCGCGAGCACGGCGTCGGCATCGACGAAGTCGGCCCCGCTCTGCATCAACGCGAGGCCGAGCCGGGGCAGGAGGTCGACCCGCTCAGCGTCGTCGGTGGGAAGCAGCGCCGCCGCCCGGCGCAGGAGCGAGACCGCCGCCGGCGTATCGCCGCGGACGAGCGCGCGGCGCCCCGCCCGCGCGAGGTGCCGTCCTGCGCGTTCGGCGACGGCGGCGGCCGGGTCCCCACCGAGCTCGAGGCGGTAGAGGTGCGCCTGCTCGAGGTGGTGCCCGAGGAGCTCGTCGAGATCGGGCGCGGCGCTCGCGCGCCGCGCGAGCCACCCCGCGAGGGACTCGTGCAGCGCTGCCCTCGACTCCTTCGCGAGCGTCGAGTACGCGACATCGCGGATCAACTGGTGGCGGAAGCGAAACGCCTCCCCGTCGTCGCCGTTCCGCCGGTCGAAGACGGGCCGGACGAGATCCTTCCGGACGAGCGAGAGCAGCTCGCCCGCTGTCCCCGCCGGCACGTGCTCGCCGACGAGGTGGGCAACGGCGCCCGCGTGGAAGTCCTTGCCCTCGACCGCGGCTGCTTCGAGCACGAGCCGCTCGTCCTCGGTGAGGCGGTCGATCCGCGCCTGGAGGAGCGCCTGGATCGACGGCGGCGCGGCGAGCAGCTCGCCTTCGGCGACGAGCGCGGCCATCTCCTCGACGAAGAGCGGGTTGCCCTCCGCCGCCGCGACGACACGCCGCGCGTCGCCGTCGCCCAGATCCGCGACGGCCGCCACGAGCCGCAGCGCCTCGGACTCGTCGAGGGGCTCGAGCAGGAGCGTCGTCGCGTTCAGCTTCCCGCCGCCCCAGCCCGGCCGCTCCTCGAGCAACTCGGGGCGTGCGAGGCAGAGGAGCAGGATCGGAGAGTTCCGAGACCACTCGGCGACGTGCTCGACGAGGTCGAGGAACGTCGGCGCGCCCCAGTGCACGTCGTCGAAGACGAGCAGGACGGCGTGCTCCCGCGCGCGGCCCTCGACCAGCTTCCGCACGGCGGCGAAGGTCTCCGCCGCCGGAAGCTCCCGCTCGACGACCGCCGCCGCCCCCGGCACCGCCTCGACGACGGGGGTGAACGTGATCCCCTCGCCGTAGGAGTGGCACCGGCCGCGCATCGTCGTCGCGCCGGCCCCGATAGACCGGACGAGCTCCTCGGCGAGGCGCGACTTCCCGGCACCCGCCGGGCCGAGGAGCGTGAAAAGGTGGCACGAGGAGCTGCGAACTGCATCGTCGAACGCGGCTCTCAGTCGCGCCAGCTCCCGGGTACGTCCGACGAGCGGCGCGTCGAGCCTGCGCGTCCTGCCGGCGGCGCCGGCGCGGACGGCGAGCAGCGCGTGCGCCTCGACCGGAGTCGTCTTACCCTTCAGCCGGAGCGGCTCGACGCGCTCGACCTCCACGGCGTCCCGCACGAGCCGCTCGGTCGCCGTCCCGAGGAGGATCGCGTCCGGGTCGGCCGCCTGCTCGAGGCGTGCGGCGACGTTGACGGCGTCGCCCGTGACGAGCGTGTGGCCGGAGGTGCCCGCGACGACCTCGCCCGTGTTCACCCCGATGCGCGCCTCGAGCCCGCTCCGGCGCACCGCCGCCCTCAGCTCGACCGCCGCCCGCACCGCACGCAGTGCGTCGTCCTCGAACGCCTGCGGGACGCCGAACACCGCCATCACCGCATCCCCGACGAACTTTTCCACGGTCCCGCCGTGCCGTTCGAGCACGATCCGCGCCTCGTCGAACCAGCGGCTCATCGTCCGCCGCACCGCCTCGGGGTCGCTCGTCTCGCCGAGCGCCGTCGAGCCGACGACGTCCGCGAACAGGACCGTCACCACCTTCCGGACCTCGCGCCCCGCAGGCGCCGCCAGCGCCGCGCCGCACGCGAGGCAGAAGCGGGCGTCGTCGAGGTTCTCCCTCGCGCAGGCGGGGCAGGTCTGCACGAACCCGATCTTCGCGGCTCAGAGCGCGTCGCGGAAGACGGCGAACGCCTGCTCGTCGAAGAGGACGAACCGCACGAGCTCCAGCTCGTGCCCGCGAACGGCCTCGACGGCGACCGCCGCGGCGCGGTTCACCGGATACCCGTAGACCCCGGTCGAGATCGCGGGGAAGGAGACGGTGCGCGCGCCGAGCTCCGTCGCGACCTCGAGCGCGCGGCGGTGGCACGACCGCAGCACCGCCTCCTCGTCGTGACCGCCGCCGCGCCAGACCGGGCCGACGGTGTGGATCACCCAGCGCGCCGGCAGGTCGCCCGCGGTCGTCGCCTTCGCGTCGCCGGGCTCGCAGCCGCCGAGCCGGGCGGCTTCGGCCGCGATCGCAGGCCCGCCGGCGCGGTGGATCGCACCGTCGACCCCGCCGCCGGGGACGAGCGCGGCGTTCGCGGCGTTCACGATCGCGTCGACGTCCTCGCGTGTGATGTCGCCGAGGACAGTCTCGATGCGCGCCATCAGGAAGCTGTTCTCCCTTGGCAGGTCCGCGATGGACACCTACGACGGCGCAACGAGCGCGAGAGGGCCGCTACGCCTTGCGCCAACGGCCGAAGACGAGGCCGCCGAGGGTGAAGCCGAGCCCGAAGGTGCCAAGGGCGAACGAGCCGATCGCGAAGACCTTCCGCCAGGTTGACAGGCGCTGCCAGCGGCCGAGTGCCTCCTCCTCCTCGCGCGTCAGCGGCTCGCCGCGCCGCTGCTTGCGGAGCGCGCCGCCCGCGCGAAGCCCCAGATAGAGGTCGTCGAAGATCTCACTGGATTGATCGTCGGCCATCCAGGTCACCTTATAGCCTCGTTCGCCTGTGCCTACTCGCCTCCTCCACGTGTCGGATCTCCATTTCGGAGCCCGCGACGACCCCTCGATCGAGCGGGGTCTGGCCGCGCTTGTCGAGCGCGTGGCGCCGGAGCTCGTGATCGCGAGCGGCGATCTCACCCATCGCGGGCGACGCGACCAGCACGAGAAGGCGGCGGCGTTTCTGCGCCGGCTCGGGACGCCGGTCTTCACGGTTCCGGGCAACCACGACATTCCCTACACGTTCCCGGCGCGGTTCACGCACCCGTGGCGCGAGTTCGAGCGGCTCTGGGAGACGACCGAGCAGGTCCGGTCGTCGCCCGGCGCGTTCGTCGTCGGCCTCAACTCGGTGCGGCCGTGGCGGCATCAGTCGGGAGGTCTCAGCGACGAGCAGCTCACGCGCGCAACCGACCGGCTGCGCGACGCGCCCGCCGAGGCGCTCCGCGTGGTCGTCCTCCACCACCAGATGGTCGGCGCCCCGTGGCGCTCGCGCAAGAAGCCGGTCGCACGTCGGACGCATGTGCTCTCGAAGCTCGTCGACTGCGGCGCGGAGCTGATCCTCGGCGGGCACATCCATCAGGGGACGGTGTCGGAGCGGCACGAGTTCGAGGTGATCACCGGAGAGGCGCGCGGGGTCGTCGTCTCGATCGCGCCCGGGCTCGGGCAGCCGCGCCCCGACCGGCGCGGCGAGGCGCGCGGCGTCGTCGTCTACACCGCCGACGAGCAACGCATCCACGTCGATTCCTACATCTGGCGTGACGACGACTGGGGGCTCACGGCGACGCGGACGTTCCCGCGCGGCCGTGAGCCCCTCGCCGTCGAGGAACCGAGCTAGACCGTTCGTTCCTGCCGCGCCGCGACGCGACTCCAGATCACGAGGAGCACCGCGGCGATGATGATCCCGAGGACGAACTCCCAGAATCCGCTGCCGACGATGAGTCCCGCGACGATGAGCGAGACGATTCCGAGCACGATCGTGAGGATCCACCCCATCGGGTCGCGGCCGGGATGGAGCAGCCGCCCGAGGGCGCCGACGATCGCGCCGACGATGATGAGCCATACCCAGTGCATGACGCGGTTGTGTCCTCGGCAGACAACGTAAAACACCTGTTTGTCGCCGGGGCACCGTCGACGGCCCCGCGGGCGGCTAGCCTGTGGCCGTGAAGCGCGTTCGGCTCGTGCTCGTCGCCGCGGCCGTCGTGGCCGTCGCCGTGATCGCCGCCGCGGCCGCCTCGCGCGGGAGCTCGCGCGACGCGCCGGTTACGACGACCGCGAAGGCGCGCGCGAAGGCGCCGACCTACCTCGCGGACGTGAAGCCCATCCTCGACGGCCGCTGCGCGGGGTGCCACCGGATGGGCGGCGTCGCGCCGTTCCCGCTCACCACGTACGCGGCTGCGCGCTCACACCGCGCCGAGATGGCCACGGCGGTCGCCGCACGCGTCATGCCCCCCTGGCACGCGGCGCGCGGCGTGCGGCGCTACCTCCACGACCCGTCGCTCACAACGCGGCAGATCGACACGATCGTCAGGTGGGCAAGGGGACCGGCCGCGCGCGGAACTCCTGCGCAGGCGAGCGCGGCGCTCCCGAGCGTCTCGCCCACGATGTCCCGCGTCGACCGGCGCGTGCAGCTCGCTCAGCCGTACCAGCCGAAGGGCTGGCTCCCCGGCGGAGACGACTACCACTGCTTCGTCGTGCCCTGGACCGCCGCCAAGACACAGTTCGTAACCGGATTCAACGCGGTTCCGCAGGTACCCGCGGAGGTCCATCACATCATCGTCTTCCTCGCCGCTCCGTCCGACGCGGCGACCGTCGACGGTTGGGACGCCGCGGAGGCCGGCCCCGGCTATCGCTGCTACGGCGGGGCCAGCGCCGTCGGCGCGCAGGAGATCCCGGTCCGGCTGCTGGCGGGTTGGGCGCCGGGCCTCTTCGGCGGCGACTTTCCCGCCGGAACGGGGATCGAGGTTCCGCCGGGATCACGGCTCATCCTCCAGTTCCACTACAACCTCGAGCACATGCACGGCGCGGCGAAGCCCGACCGCTCGTCGCTCGAGTTCGAGGTCGCGGACACCGTCCAGCGGGAGGCGGCGATGATTCCGATCGTCGACCCCGTGTGGATCGTCGCGCCGACGACGTTCGCGATTCCCGCGGGCGGTCACGCCGTCCGTCACTCGTGGAACGGCGACCCGTCGTTCCTCGCGCGGTTCTTCGGCGGCGGGCTGGACTTCACGAGAGGCGTCACCGTCGAGGGCGTGATCCTGCACATGCACCGGCTGGGACAGTCGGGCAGCGTCACGCTCGCCCACGCCGGGGGCGGCGACGAGACGCTCCTGCGCATCCCGCACTGGGACTTCGACTGGCAGCGCGCGTACTTCCTCGCCGATCCACCCGTCTTCCGCACGGGCGACCGCCTCGGTGTGAGCTGCACGCACCGGAACGACACGAAGCGCCTCGTCACGTGGGGCGAGAGCTCCTCCGACGAGATGTGCATCGGGTTCGTCTACGTCGCCGAGCGCCGCTGACGCTCGAGCACGAGCTCGCGCTTGGCCGCGTATTCATCGTCGTCGAGAACGTCCTCGCGGTGGAGCTCGCTCAGCAGCGCGAGCAGGTGGTCGACGGGGTCGCCTGCCGCTGCAGGCGGCGGCGACGTCGCGGCCGCCGGAACCCGCTGCCGGCCGACGCGGTCGGGATCGATGCCGAGCTTCCGCAACCGCTCGCGCTGCTCCCCGACGCCGAATCCGCGCTCCGGGAACCGACGCGCCTCCGCCCCCCACACCGGCCGGTGCTGAACGTAGCGCCGATAGACCGCGACGAGGGCGATCGCGACGAAGAGAGAGCCGAACGAGACGACGTAGCCGTTGTCCTCGAACAGAGCGCGCGCGACGACGGCTCCGACGATCGACCCCGTGAGCCCGATCGCCGTCGTGAGCCAGAGTGGCATCGGATCGGGGCCCGGAACGGCGAGCCGTGCGAGCGCCCCCGTGAAGAGCCCCGAGACGAGGATCGCGACGACGAGTCCGGCGGACACGCTTCGAGCGTACCGCCGCGCGCGTTCACACGGCCCGCTGGGCCGCCCGCAGCCGCGCCCGCTCGGCGAGCCGCTCGCGATCCCGCGGCGGCGCCGTCGTCACGAGCTCGTCGAGGAGCTGCAGCGAGGCGGCCGTCACTGCCTCGACGGCGCGCGCGAACGCCTCCTCGTTCGCGCGCGACGGCTTCGTGAACCCGCTGACCTTGCGGACGTACTGCACGGCCGCCGCGCGAACCTCGTCGTCCGAGGTCGGCGGGTCGACGTTGTAGAGGATCCGGATGTTGCGGCACATGTCGCCTCCCTCGGTCGTGTCTCATATCGACATCTTGCGCGATCGCGGTCGGCTCGCCACGATGCATCCGGATGGAGCCGCCGATCTCGCACCGCGACGTGACGACCGTCATGGCGCTCCTTGGTGACATCCAACTCGACGTCGAACGGATTCGGCTGTGGCTGGAGGACGAGAATGGCGAAGAAGAAGCACCAGAAACTGACGGCTGAGGACCTCGCGCGGCGCGAAGAGACGCGGCGGAGGCTGCGCGAGCGGATCGCCTTTCACGAGGCGAAGGCACGCGAGGAGGAACAGGCGGCCGAACGCGATCGCGACTCCGGGTCCTAGGCGGACGCCGCGGCGAGCGCGAGCAGCTCGCGGCGCAGCTCCTTGATCTCGTCGCGGAGCTTCGCGGCGTACTCGAATCGGAGCTCCTCGGCGGCGGCGAACATCTCCTCCTCGAGCGTGATCACGAGCTTCTCCAGCTCGCCGCGATCCATGCCCTCGACCTGCTTCCCGCGCCGCGAGCGCTTCGGGACGTGCGGCGCGTCCAGCGACAGGAACTCGGCGATGTCGCTCACGCCCTTCGTGATCTGCTCGGGCGTGATCCCGTGCTCCTCGTTGTAGGCGAGCTGCTTCGCGCGGCGGCGGTTCGTCTCGTCGAGGGCCACGCGGATCGCCTCCGTCTGCTTGTCGGCGTACATGATCACCTTGCCGTTGATGTTCCGCGCCGCGCGGCCGATCGTCTGGATCAGCGCGGTCTGGCCGCGGAGGAAACCCTCCTTGTCGGCGTCGAGGATCGCGACGAGCGACACCTCCGGCAGGTCGAGCCCCTCGCGCAGCAGGTTCACGCCGACGAGCACGTCGTACTCGCCGAGGCGGAGCTCCCGGATGATCTGGATCCGCTCCAGCGTGTCGATCTCCGAGTGCAGGTAGCGGCACTTCACGCCCGCCTCGAGCAGGTAGTCGGTCAGGTCCTCCGACATCTTCTTCGTCAGCGTCGTCACCAGCACGCGCTCGCCGCGCTCCTCACGGCGGCGGATCTCGTTCAGCAGGTCGTCGATCTGGTTCTTCGTCGCGCGGAGCTCGACCTCGGGATCGACGATGCCCGTCGGGCGGATCAGCTGCTCGGCGACCCGCGTCGAATGGCGGAGCTCCCACGCCCCCGGCGTCGCCGAGACGAACACGAGCTGCGGCACCTTGGCGAGGAACTCGTCGAACCGCAGCGGCCGGTTGTCGAGCGCGCTCGGAAGCCGGAAGCCGAAGTCGACGAGCGTCTGCTTCCGCGACCGGTCGCCCTCGTACATGCCGCCGATCTGCGGCACCGTCTGGTGCGACTCGTCCACGAACGTCACGAAGTCGCTCGGGAAGTAGTCGAGGAGCGTGTGCGGCGCCGACCCCGCGGGCCGCCCGTCGAGGATCCGCGAGTAGTTCTCGATCCCGTTGCAGAAGCCGAGCTCCTGCATCATCTCGACGTCGTACTCCGTGCGCTGCCGGATCCGGTGCGCCTCGAGCATCATCCCCTTCGACTCGAAGAGCTTCACCTGCTCCTCGAGCTCGTGGCGGATCTCGACGACGGCGCGCTCGACCGTCGGCTTCGACGTGACGTACTGCGTCGCCGGGAAGACGGTGATGTTCTCCACTCTCGACAGCACCTCGCCCGTCAGCGGGTCGAAGTGCGTGATCGCCTCCACCTCGTCGCCGAAGAACGAGACGCGGTAGGCGGTCTCCGAGTACGCGGGCTGGATCTCGAGGACGTCGCCCTTGACACGGAAGCGGCCGCGGCCGAGCAGCGTGTCGTTGCGCGCGTACTGGATGTCGATCAGCTTGCGCAGCACCAGGTCGCGGTCGGCCTCCTCCCCCACGTTCAGGAAGACGACGCGCTTCTCGTACTCCTCCGGCGAGCCGAGGCCGTAGATGCACGAGACGGACGCGACGATGACCACGTCGCGGCGCGAGAGCAGGTTGGACGTGGCCGCGTGCCGCAGCCGGTCGATGTCGTCGTTGCGCGAGCTGTCCTTCTCGATGTAGAGGTCGGCCTGCGGGACGTACGCCTCCGGTTGGTAGTAGTCGTAGTAGGAGACGAAGTACTCGACGGCGTTGTGCGGGAAGAACTCACGAAACTCGTTGCAGAGCTGGGCCGCGAGCGTCTTGTTGTGCGCGATGACGAGCGCCGGCCGGCCGAGTTTCTCGATGATCCAGGCCATCGTCGCCGTCTTTCCGGTTCCCGTCGCGCCGAGCAGGGTCTGGTAGCGCTCGCCCGCGGCGACCCCCTCCGACAGCTCGGCGATCGCCGTCGGCTGGTCTCCTGTCGGCCGGTAGACGTCCGCTGTCTTCAGAGGCGGCATGCCTGCTGGAAGGGTATCGCCGGCGGCCGCCGGCGCAGCTTCGCTCATGTTTCGGGCCGCGCGCCTGCGGGACCCTACGGCCGTGTCCGCGACGGCTGAGAGAACGCGCGGCGAGAGCCCGCCCTACAGCGCCTACGCTGCGATTACGGCGACGTTCGTCGGCGGCCTCGCCGCCGCCGGCGCGCTTGCGCGGGCTCTGGGGCGGGACCCGCGCGACAACACGACGCTCGACCTCGCGGTGCTCGGCTTGGCGGCGTTCAAGGCGTCGCGAACGATCGCGCGCGACGAGGTCACGAGCTTCATGCGCGAGCCCTTCGTCGAGGGATCTGCGCACGAGGGCGGCGAGCAGGCGGTCGAGACCGGCGACCTGCGGCAGGCGATCGGCGAGCTGGTCACGTGCTCGCGCTGCATCGGCACCTGGGTGGCCGCCGCGCTCGCCGGGACGCAGATCGTCGCGCCGCGGTTCGGACGGCTCCTGACGTGGACGCTTGCGACCGCAGGCGTCAACGATTGGCTGCAGGCGGGGTTCGCAGCGCTCAGCGCACAAGTCGAACGAGCTCGAGCAGCCGCGCCGGCTAGGCGCGGACGCTCTGCGGCAACGCGCGCGGTGCCGACCGCCGCGTTAGCACGGCGTTAGCGCCCTGCGCGACCGTCGCCTTCGGCAACGGAGGAGGCGATCGTGACGGTGGGCAGACGGGTCTGCACCGGTGCGCCCGCACCGCACGGACATCCAGGGTCTACGGGCGCTTGCAGTGCTGCTCGTGGCACTGCACCACGCAGGCGTCCCCGGGCTCGGCGGCGGGTTCGTGGGCGTCGACGTGTTCTTCGTCGTCTCGGGATTCCTCATTACGTCGATCCTGCTGGCGGAGGCCGGGAGAACCGGGTCGATCTCGCTGCCGGCGTTCTACGTGCGCCGTGCGCGGCGCATCCTCCCGGCGGCCGCGCTGACGCTGATCGCCGTCGACCTCGTCGCATCGCTCGCGCTGAACTTCGTCCGCGCGCGAGGCGCGGAGCTCGACAGCATCTGGGCCGGCCTGTTCGCGGCGAACTTCCATTTCGCGACCGTGGAGACGGACTACTTCGCCAGGTCTCAGCCACCGTCTCCGTTGCTGCACTACTGGTCGCTCGCCGTCGAGGAGCAGTTCTACCTCGTCTGGCCGGCGCTGCTCGCGATCCTCGTCGCGTGCGGGCGTCACGTCCGCCACGCGCTGCCGTTCGTCGTCCTCGCGCTATCGGCAGCCTCGCTCGTGTGGGCGATTCACCTGACGGCCACGTCGCCGACGGACGGCGTACTTCTCGCCGTTCGCGCGCGCGTGGGAGCTCGGGCTCGGGGCGGCGCTCGCGTTCCACGTCACACGGCTCGCGCGCATGACGGAACCGCTGCGCGTCGTGCTCGGGTGGACGGGGATCGCGCTCGTCCTCTCGGCTGCGGCCGTGTGCTCTCCGGCGACGCCGTTTCCGGGGTACGCGGCGCTTCTCCCGACGGTCGGGACGGCGCTCGTACTTGCGGCCGGCGCGGGCGCGGCGCGGACGCGATTCTCCACCGGGCGGGCGCTCGGCGTCCTGCCGCTCCGCTACGTCGGCGACCGGTCGTACGCGCTCTACCTCTGGCACTGGCCGGTGCTCGTGATCGCGGAGCTGTACGCGGGCCATACGCTGCCGTTGCACGCGAAGCTCGCCCTGCTCGCGCTGGCGTTCGCGCTCTCGATCGTGTCCTACGCGGCCGTCGAGAACCCGCTGCGGCGCGCGCGCTGGAGTGGGCGCAGGACGCTGGTCGCCGCGGCGACCGCGGTTTCGGTCGTCGTCGCGACCGCCGTCACGGGGCTCGCCGCCGCGGGGCGGGCCGAGGCGCGGTTCGAGGCGCCGCCGCCCGCACCTCCCCCGCGCCCCGCCGGCGACGGCGCCGAAGACGGCCGCGACGAAGCGTCCACGCGATCTCGCGTCGCCGCTCCCCGAGGTCGTCGCCGCCGTCGCCGCGGCGCGTCGCAATGCGCCGGTCCCGCGCGGGCTCGTTCCACCACTCTCGCAGCTGCTGGACGAGCCGCAGGCCCACCTGCTCGGGCGCGGCTGTGTGCCGATCGCGGCGAGCGACGAAACGTCGAGCCTCGTCTGTCCCGTCGGGCGGACGTCGAGCAAGAGGTCGATCGCGCTCGTCGGCGACTCGCACGCACAGATGTGGCTGCCGGCGGTTCTCCATACGGCACGGCGCGACGGCTGGGTCGTGTACCCGCTGCTACGCCCGGGGTGCGTGCCGTACACGTGGAGCGGCCCGTCCGCAACGAGCCTCTGCCGCACGTGGGCGTCGTGGGCGAAGGCGCAGGTACGCCGGCTGCATCCGACCGTCGCCCTCGTCTCGGGCAACATCTCCCAGTACAGCGGCGGCGACGCCTGGCGCGGTGTCGACGCGACGATCGCGATGGCGCAGGCGCTCCGCCCGTCGGTGCAGAAGGTCGTCGTGATCGGCGACCCGAAGGGGCTCCGCGTCAACCCGGTCGACTGCCTGCTCGCCCGCCACGCGACCATGCGCGGCTGCACGAGCTACTGGCGCCGCGACGCGCTGACGCCGTACGCGGCCGTGAGGGCGCGGTCGAAGCGTCTCGGGCTCGGCTTCGTCGAGACGCACGGATGGTTCTCCGTCGGAAGCGCGTTCCCCGCCGTGATCGCGCACACGATCGCGTACAAGGACCCGCACCACATCACCGCTGCGTACGCGCTGCACGTCCGCGAACGGTTCCGCGAGGCGTTTCGCGCTGCGACACGCTGACCGGCGTCACGTGGTGGCGCCGTCGATGCACACTGGCGTCGTGCGCCGCGCCCTGCTCGCCGCTGCCGCTGCCACCGTCGCGGCCGCTGCCGCGGGAGTCGCTCCCGCGGGCCGGCAGGACGTGGGCCTGATCGAGATCTCGTTCGCCCACGAGAGTTACGCGCCGCGGACGCAGGCAACGCTCCACCTGTATTCGCCGACGAGGGGTGGGACGCTCCAGATCCTCCACAGCGGCCCAGAGCCCGGCCATACGACGCGGCGCGACGTCGTGCACGGAGTCGCCGTCGGCCAGCGCACGTGGGTCGGTACGAAGACGGCGGGGGCGGTGATTCGGGTTACCGTGGGCGACTGGCCGAGCGGGCTGTACTTCGCACGCGTCGTCGACGCCGACGGTCGCGTCGGCTACGCCCCGTTCGTCCTTCGCCCACGTCGGCTGGGCCACCACCGGATCGCGATCGTTCTTCCGACGCAGACGTGGCAGGCGTACAACTTGCGGGACGACGACGGTGACGGCCGCGCCGACACCTGGTACGCGCGCGCCGGCTCGACTGTCCGGCTGAACCGGCCGTTCGCTCGACCGCGGCGTCCCGCCTCGGTTCCGCCATTACGACCTGCCGCTTCCTCCACTGGATCGCGCGCAGCGGGAAGCGGTGCGACTTCCTCTCCGACGGTGATCTCGACGCCGCGGGTGGCCGCGACGCTCGCGGACGCATACGACCTGATCGTGTTCCCCGGGCACGAGGAGTACGTCACGACACGCCAGTACGACGCGATCGAGGCGTACCGCGACGCCGGCGGCAACCTCATGTTCCTCACCGGCGAATGACTTCTTCTGGAGGGTCGAACGGCGCGGTGACGTGCTGACGCGAACGGCCTTGTGGCGAGACCTCGGCCGCCCCGAGGCGTCGCTGATCGGCGTGCAGTACCGCGCGAACGACAAGCTCTCGCGCAAGCAGCCGTGGGTCCTGCGCGCGGTCCGGACGTCGCCGTGGCTCCTCGCCGGGACGCGGCTCGGCCCCGGGTCGCGGATCGGCTAGCGGCGGGATCGAGATCGACGCACGCGTCGCGGCGTCGCCGCCCGGGCTCCGCGTGCTGGCGCAGATCCCGGCCCTCTACGGCCGCGGCTTCACGGCTCAGATGACGTACTACGAGACGAAGGCGGGCGCGAGGGTGTTCGCGGCGGGCGCGTTCGGTCTCGTCGAGTCCGTGGTCGAGCCCGACGCGCCGCTGCCTGACCCGGAGACGCGGCGGACGCGACGTGACGCGATTCGCATGCTCGAGAACTTCTGGCGTCGGCTCGCCGTGGCCTGAGAACGTCACTCCGGCGGGAGCTTCGCGAGGCGAGCGTTCGCCAGCGCCTTCAGCTCACCGAGGCCGCCGCAGATCCCGCAGCGATACGTCCGGACCGTCCCGTCGAGCGCCACCGTGTAGATGCGCCGGCCGTCCCTGTCGAAGGTCGCGCCTCTCGAACTCGTCGGTGTGCCCGTCGAGCAAGAACTGCCGCTCGCCGGTGCGCGCATTGAGCACGGCCGCCGTGACCGGGCCTGCCGTGACGATCCAGCGGCGATTCGGGCTGAACCGCGCGTCGCTCAGCACGCCGAACTGCGGCTTCTTCGTGAAGATGCGCGCACCGTCGGCGGTGCGCCACACGATCACGGCATCGTCCTCGCCGGCCGTGACGACACGCGCGCCGTCCCTGGAGAACGCGACCGACCGGATCGGGGCCTCGTGCGCGTCGAGAACGCGCCGCGACCCGCCGGAGACGGGCCAGAGAAGCGCGCGGTCTCCGGCCGCGGCGGCAACGACGCGTCCGTCGGCGCTCACGGCGACGTCGGCGACGCGGCCGCCGGCGGCGAGACGAACGCGCCGGGCACGCGTTTCGGACGTCGACGAACCGCCCGCGCGCGGTCGCGGTGACTGCGCCGTCGGCGCTGCGCGCGGTAGGCGGACCGCCGCGGCGCGTCGCAAGCACGCGGCCCGTCCTGCCGTCGAGCTCGTACACCTTCCCGCTCGCGCCGCGAACCTCGAGCTTCCCGCCGACGAGGTCGATCCCGACGAGCGGCTCGCGCAGCCGCGCGAGCGGCGAGAGGAGCGGCCGCGCGCCGACGTTCCAGAGGCGTACCTTCCCGTCGAGCGACGCCGTGAGGAGACGACGCGCCGACTCGTCGAACGACGCTCCGGTGACCTCGTCGTCGTGCCCCTCGAGCGCCGCGATCGGTAGGCCGGTGTCCACCTTCGAGACGATCGCCGACCCGTCTCGGCTCCACGTCGCAAGAAAATTGCCGTTCGGGCTGAACTTCAGGCCGTCGACGACGTTCGTGTGCCCGGTCACCGCCGAGACACGTGTTCCCTGTTCGACCCTCCAGACCTGAACGAGCCCGCTGCTCGTCGCGGCGGCGAGGTAGGTGCCCCTCGGGCTGAACGAGAGGTCGAGCACCGCCCCGGACCGGTGGCTCGTGAAGTCCCGCTCGTTCCGGCGGGTGACGACGTCCCAGGTGCGGGCGTGGCCGTCCGTCCCGGCGGTCGCAAATCTCCCACCCACGGGACTGAACGCTGCGGCCGTGACCCCGAGGTGGGGAACGTCGCCGAGATGACGAGCCGTCCCGCGCGTCGTATTCGCGGACGAGGCCGTGGGGCCTGATTGCGAGCACCCGCGTGCCGCGGGCGTTCCCGACGGCGCTGAGCGGCTCGGCCGCAACGAGCCCCGGCAACGGGGCGCCGGTCGCGCCGTCCGCGATCCGGATCGTGTCGTCCTTCAGCGTCTGGACGACGCGGAACGGCGTGAAGGTGACGGAGATCACGTTGCCGCGGCCGAGGCTCCGCGACCGGCCGTCGGCCCGGACGAGGAGGGCACCGTCCGGCCCGTAGACGACCGCCTCCGTCCCGTCCGGTGCGATCGACGGCGTGCGTCTTCCTGCGGGCCGGCGCGAGCCGGCGGACGATCTTGCCGCGGGCGGGGTCGATGAGGAACACGGCGCCGTCCTGCGTCGCGGCGAGCGCACGCGGGCCGCCGTCGACGTATTCGACGTCGCCGAGCGGCGCCTTGACGTCGATCACACGGCGCAGCCGGTTGTCGCGCAGAACCGTGCGCAGCACGCCCTCGTGTCGCGCTGAGCTCGACGCCGCCTGGAACGCCGCCCGAAGAGCCTCTGCCGGGTGCTTGGCGCGCTCTTGCAACGCCTGCGACGCAAGCTGGGCCGCGCGCGCTTCCTGGGCGCTCGCCCGCGCGACCTCGGCCTCGTGGCGCGCCTCGCGCCGCTGCGACAGCGCATAGATCGAGACGCCCGTCATCACCGCCAGGGCGACCAGCGCGGCGACCGCGACGACCGCGAGCCGTCTCAACCTGCGACGCGCCACCGCCCGCTCCCGCTCGAGCTCGCGCCGCCGGCGCCAGTCGAGGATCGCCTCGGCGAGGACGTCGTGGAAGATCTCGTACCGGTCGCCGTCGGCGGCGTCGAGCGGGCGGAGGATGCGCTCGCGGCCCAGCGCCCCGAGCACCGGCTCGGCCTCGCGCCTGCCGAGGTGCGCGAACTGCGCGAGGTCCGCGGCGCGGTGCGCGATCTTCGTCCCGGACGGCGTGACCAGGTGCTCGAACATGCGGGCCGCAGCGTCCTGATCCTCGTCGTCGAGTACCGCCAGCGCCCGGTCGAGGTGATCGCGGACGATTGCGCCGGCGCCCCCGAGCTCCTCGAGGGTCGCCTGGCGGAGAACGCGCGATCCGCGCTCGTGCTCTTCGTCCCACATGCGCTCCATCACGAGTTGCAGGTACGGCGGCTCGATCCGATCGGCGTCCGCACCCGAGGCCGCCTGGGCGAGCACGTCGTCGACGAGGCCGGGCTCGACCGTGACGCGGTGGTCCGCCTCGACGAGCTCGTTCCACCGCTGCGTAGGCCCGAGAATCGCCGCGCGCGCGGCGCGGCGGTCGAGCCGGTCGAGCCGCAGCTGATTCCCGAACACGTGTCGGGATTCGCTCCTTGAAGACCTCGAGCAGCGCGAGCGAGTCCTCGCGGAGCGAGAGCAGAAGGTGGACGCGAAGCGACGGCACCAGAACGAGCGGCGGAAGCTCGGTCACGAGCGCTCCGCCGCCCGGTTCGTCGCCGTGGTAGACGAAGTACTCCTCCAGCTGGTCGAGGACGAGATAAAGCTCGCCGTCGAGAACGGCGCTCCAGTGCTCGCACGCCTCGGCGAGCGACGATCCCGGCGGCGGCGGGGGTGCGCCCCGCGCGAGCGGTGCGACCTCCGCCGCGATCGACGCCGCCAGCCGCGCCACCGGCTCGTCGGCCCACGAGGAGAAGACGACGACGGCGGCGTCCGGGTGCGCATCCACGCTCCCTTTCCGTGCGAGCTCCCGCAGCCGCCGGGCGACCCCCGCCTGGAGAAGTGACGTCTTGCCGACCCCGCTCGGCCCGAAGAGCACGGTCAACCGCGAGGCGATCAGGTTCGCAACCGCCACCTCGGTTTCGCGCTCTCGTCCGAAGAAGAGCAGCGCGTCGAGGTCGCTGTCGCCGAACGGCGCCAGGCCGCGGAACGGCGAAGCGACGGCCAGAGACGTGGCAGCGGTCATGTCGGCACGACGTTCGCGACGCCGAGCGCGTCCGCGAGCGCGGCGGCGTACGCGTCGAGCGGCCATTCGAGCAGGTCGACGTCGACTCGCCGCCAGAACTCCCGTTCCGCGGCCCGCGGCTCCGGATGCACCGCCCACGACCGGTAGGTCACCGGCTGCTCGCCCCACATCCTCCCGAGCACCGCGCGCAAGCTCCAGTCGCGCATCGAGTAGCCGAGGAACAGAAAATGGCTTCGGCGGAACCTGGCGGCAAGGCCGACGGGAACGCCTCCGGCGACGTCTGCCGCGGACAGAAACTCCAGGTAATCGTCTTCCGTCACGACGAAGCTCTCCCACTCGCGCGCCGGCGAGGGATCGATCTGTCCTCGGACCTTCAGGATCACCGTCCGCCGCTCGAGGGACAACTCGTCCGCGTACTTGTTCGGGACGCCGACGATCTGCATGGTTCCGTCAGGCGCTCGATGGCAGAACTTGCCGCGGTTCGGGCCTGCCGCGACGTACGCGACGACGTCGACCTCCTCCCCCGCGTCCGCGAACGCTTGCTCGAGCGCGCGCCCGTACGCGGCCGTGACGATGAGCTGGTGCGCCGCGCCGCGGTCGCGGAGAAGCGGCGGAAGCGAGGCGAGCATCCGGTGCACTCCCGACGGCGTGTCGTCGTTCTCCGCGTAGGCATGCACCTCGTCGTAGAGGGGGCCGTAGCCGCGCGTGACGGCCGCGTACTGCGAGACACGCGCGACGTCGCCGCCTTCTGCCTCGGGGTAGCGGAAACGCTCGGCGAGGCGCGCCGCCAGCGCAGATGCATCCTCACCGAGGACGGGGACGACGCGGCCGGCGCGCACCGCGTCCGCAACCTCGAACAGGTGATCCTGCGCAGGCGCGTGGCGGGGCTCATCGGCAGCGGCGTGCGGAACCTCCTGGCGGAGGATCGCCCCGTGGAGCTGGCGCAGCGCCGGTCCCGGATCGAGCCCCAGATCCTCCGCAAGCGCTCTGCGCGCAGCTTGGTAGGTCTGAAGTGCCTCTCCCTGCCGCCCCGACCGATAGAGCGCGAGCATGAGCTGGCGTCGCAACCGCTCCCGGTGCGGATGCTGCAAGACGAGCCGCTCGAGCGGACCGACGAGGGCTGCGTGGCGATCGAGCTCGAGTTCTGCGTCGACGCGGTCCTCGATCGCCGTGAGCTGCAGCTCCTCCAGGCGGCGGATCTCGCCTTGGGCGAACGCCTCGTAGCCGAAGTCGGCGAGCGGCGGCCCGCGCCAGAGCGCGAGCGCGTCGTTCAGCAACTGCACGCGCTTCGCCGCGGGCGCGTCACACGCTTCGGCGACGAGTGCCTCGAATCGTTCGAGGTCGAGCGCGTCCTGCTCCACATGGAGCACGTAGCCCGGCGGCCGCGTCTCGACGGTGTCGCTCCCGAGAGCCTTGCGCAACTGCGACACGGCGTTGTGCAGCGACGTGAGCGCAGTCGGCGGCGGCTCCTCTCCCCACAGCTCGCTCACGAGCCGCTCCGATGTGACGACGTGGTTGGCGTTGAGAAGCAGGAACGTGAGAACCGCCCGCTGTCGCTGTCCCGATATCTGGACGGCACCGCCGTCGCGCGCGACCTCGAGCGGCCCGAGGATCCCGAACTGGAGCATGTATCGCTTGTAACACGGTCTGGCCCGGTGCGTATAGTGGTTTCCCAGGATCCGCGTGCGTGAGAGACACACAGCGCTCCGGGAGCGGGCGCTGTCGGCCGGTTGAGATGCAGGTCAAATCCCTGGGGTCGGCGCGAGCCGCTGCCAGAGATTCTCGAGCAGCAGCCGGATCGTCGGCTTCTCGCACGACGTGGCGACAGAGAATGCGCCCGCCGCGAAGACATGAGCTCCGGCCTCCGTCTCGTAGTACGTCATCTGCGCCGTGAATTTCGGTCCGAAGAGGTGCGGGATCTCCGCGAGGACCTTGATTCCGCGAGGAGATGCAGCCGAGGTGTGATCGATCTCGATGCCGCCGTTGCCGAAGACGTCGCCTGTCCCAAGGGCCGTGCGCTTGAAGAGCCACTTGGGCGACGGGTCGCGGACAACCCAAGGCGCGCGGTGGTATCCACCGTCCGTGCCGATGAACTCGACGCCGACGAGCGCGGCCTCGGGCCGGCCGACGTCGCGCCAGAGCGCAACGCGCGTCATCGTGTTTCCTCGCACGATCGTCTTCCAGAAGAAGTTGTTCGCCGACAGGAACATGAGGTTGCCGCCGAGGTCGCGGTAGCGCTCGATCACGTCGTACTCGTGCGTCGTGACGTACTCGTGGTGGCCCGGGAAGACGATCAGGTCGTACGCGCGGGCCAGATCTTCGCCTGTGGCGACGGCGCCGAGGTCGCTGTCGGAGAACATGTCCAGATCGCGGTGGGTGGCCTCGAGCCAGTGCAGGAACGGTAGGTCGTACCAGTAGAAGTGCGGCGGCACGCCGCGCGCGAGAAACGGCCGCGCCAGGTTCGCGGTATCGCGGTTCCAGTTTCCGTACCAGGTGTCTCCGACGCCGTCGCCGTCGTCGTCGCGGAAGTTGTAGGCCTGCCAGGTGTACGTCGGCTGCACAACGAGCACGCGGTGCTCGCCAAGGCGGCGGGGACGCAAGACGAACGGCGCGTACCCGACGCGGCCATCCGCCGCCGTCAACTCCGCGAAGTAGAACCCACTCGCCCAGCTCCCGATCCGTAGCGCGATCGGCGCGTGCGCCGCGCGCGGCCCGAGTCGCAGGGGCGGTGAGACAGGGACGCCATGCATCGTGACGTTGCCGACCGTGGGCTCGCGCTCGGGTCCCGAGCGGAAGAACCGGAGCGTGAGCGCGCGCTCGCGCCGCCAGAGCACCAGCGTTGCCGTAGAGCCGGGGCGGTAGCTGTCGCGGAGGAAAGTGGCCGCGACGCCAGGCATATTTTCCCACTTCGGACGAGGCGCGCGTCCGTCGTCGTCATCGATATCGCCGGCCGCGGTGACGGCCGCCGACGACGTCTTCTCCGAGCGGTGGGGTGTGGTCAGGGCGAGCACGACGGAAAGGGCCGTCGCAACGGCGAGGATGCTCAGCAGCCGGAACATGGTCGGTGCCTCCAGGTGGCTCGTGGTGTTCACGAGGCCAACCTCCGGCCCGCCGGAAACCCGGCCGAAACCGACCGCTAATCAGGCGCTAACCGATGCGTGAAGCTACGGCAGGAGGGGCGCGGCCCTTTCGGGCGCGGGTCTAGCGCATGCCGAGCGCGCGGAGACGCGCCCGTGCCATTGGAACGAGGCGGTCGAGGCCGCCGCAGAGCCAGCAGTCGTACGTGCGGACGGTGCCGTCGAGGCCCGTCGTCGCCACCAGCTGCGAGCGCGGGGCGAATACTGCCGAGGTCATCTGCTTCTCGTTCCCCGACAGGAAGAAGAGCCGGTCGGCGGCGAGGTCGGTGCCGGTCGTGTCCCAGATCCCGGCCTTGCTAGGGCCTGCGGTGACGACCCAGCGACCGTCGTCGCTGAAGCCGGCGCCGGAGACGAGGGCGGAGTGGCCGCGATAGGTGCGGAGCGGGTGACCGGTCGCGATGTCCCACGTGCGCGCGTCCTTGTCGCGGCTCGACGAGACGAGCCGCTTTCCGTCCGGGGCGAAGGTGACTCCCGTGACGCCGAGAAACGGCGCGGCGTCGCCGGGATCGTGGCCGGCGAACGGCCTCACCAGCACACCGTCGCGCGCGCGCCAGAGGCGCACCACACCGTCGACGTCACCGGTCGCGATCGTCGCGCCGTCGGGCGAGAAGACGGCGTCGCAGGAGCCGCGCACGACCGCCGCTTCGATGCAGCGTCCCGTGAGGTCTGACCGGCGCGGGATCGTCAGCGTCCTCGTGCCCGTCGCCCAACGCCAGACCGTGACGGCCGCGTCGCCGCCGCCGGTGACGACGAGCTGCGTCGCGCCGGCGTCCGGCGAAAACGCGACGCTCCGCAGCGGCGCGCCACCGACCCTCACCAGCGACGCGCGACCCCCGGCGACGGGCCAGACGCGGGCCGTGCCGTCGCTCCCGGCGCCCGCGACGTAGCGGCCGTCGGCGCTTATCGCGGCGTCCGTCAGCTTCGTGCCGGCGTTGAACGACGCGATCACGACGCGCCGCGCCGGGTCCCACACCCGGAGCCTCCCATCGGCTCCCGCGGTCGCCAGGCGCTTACCATCAGCCGAGAACGACGCGCCGAACGCGCCGCCGGGATCGTGCCCGAGGACGCGCAGCGACGGCTCGAGGCTCGACGACCAGAGGCGCGCGTACCCGTCCTCGCCGGCCGTCAACACGCTCGCCCCGTCGGACGAGAAGGAGCCCGCCGTCACCGTGTCCGCGTGCCCGAGGAGCACCGCCTCGAGAACTCCGGTCGCCGCCCGCCACACCCTGGCAGTTCGATCCGTCGAGGTCGTCACGAGATGCGTGCCGTCGAGGCTGTACGCGGCCGACGTGACCGCCGCGGCGTGGCCGAGAAGCGTGAACTCGAGCCCGAGCGAGGCGACGTTCCAGATGCGCGTCGTGTCGTCCAGCGAGGTCGTCGCGAACCGGCTCCCGTCGGGCGCGTACGCGACGGACGTGATCTTCGATACATGGCCGGTGAACGTCTTGAGGCGGCGGGCATTGGCGGTGTCGAACAGTGCTACGTCACCGCTGTACGCGCCGGTTGCGAGGCGCGTCCCGTCGCGCGACAGCGCCGCGGCTCGAATCTGCGCGTTGGGCTGGAAGAATCCCTGGATGAGGTTCCCGGTCGTGTCGTAGAGCCGCGCCGGCCGCTGCGCGTTGGTCACCGCGGCGATCACGAGGATCCGGCTCCCGTCGTGCGAGAACGTCACGGCGCGAACGAGCCCCTCGACCGGGACGCGTTTCACAGCGTCTCCCGTGGTCACGTCCCAGATGCCGAACGACTTGTCGGCGGACGCGGTGACGATCAGCTTCCCGTCGGGGCTCATCGACAGCCCCGTGACGGCGCCGTCGTGCTTCAACGTGTGCAGCGTCTTGCCGGTCACGGCATTCCAGAGGACGACGCGGCCGTCCTCGAAGCCCGCCGCCGCCACCGAGCCGTCCGGGGGGCTCAGCAGCGCGGCCGTCGCGGGAGCGGTGTCCAGCGTCAGGAGCAGCTTGTGGGTACGCGCTTCAAAGGTGCGGACGCCCGCCCGTCCCGCGGTGAGGACGCGCTGCCCACGCGCGTCGAGCGCCGCTGCGACAAGTGCATCGCCGCCGTCGAACTTGCGCGTTCCCCTGACTCCGAGGAGGCCGAGTCGGAGCGCGCGTTCCACCTGAGCCCGCGTGCCACCCGGTGCGTTCGCCTGAAGGCCGCGGCCGGCCGTTCGCCGCGTGGCGAGCTGTGCGTTCGCCTGCAGCGCGAGATCGAGCGTCTGCTCCGGGTAACGATTCACCTGGGCGAGCGCTTCGTAGACGAGCTCGTCCGCCTTCAGCGACGCCTGTGCTTCCGTGACGGCGTTGTACGCGGCCTTGAGGCGGTTATTCGTCTGCAGCAGCGTCTCGGCGGTGTGTTTCTCGCTCGCGAAGAGGTCTTGTGCCTTCTTTTTCGCCTTCGTCAACTCGGTGTTCGTGTCCGCAAGGTTCTTCAAGTCGCGTTTGATCTGCTTGTCCGCCAGGCGGAGCTTCCGAAGGCTCGCTTTGGCGAGGTTCGCGTTCTCGTCCGCGACGGCGGCGAGCGTCGTCTTCTCATCGGCGAGCTCCGTCTTCTCGTCCGCCAGCTGCGTCGCCCTCGCCGTCTCTTCCTTGAGCTTGTCGTTCGACTCCGCGAGCTCGCCGTTCGTCTTCTGGAGCTTCGCCTCGGTCTTCTTTTCCTTCTTCAGCGAGCGGTCCAGGTTCTTACCCGCGACCCTCGCCGCCCGCTCCTTGCTCAACGCCTTGTCCCGGTTCCTCTGGGCCTCGTTCTTGGCCGCGACGGCCAGTGCAGCCTGCGTGCGCGCCTGGTGGCGCTGGTCGAGCGCGTATGCGGTCACACCGGTCATGACGACGACGAGCGCAAGCGCCGCCGCGAGCAGCGCGCCGAGGCGCCGCTGCCGGCGCCGCGACCCGAGACGTTCCTGCTCGACCTCGCGGCGCCGGCTCCAGTCGAGAATCGCAGCGCCGAGGACGTCGTGGAAGATCTCGTACCGGTCGCCGTCGACGTCGTCGAGCGGGCGCAGGATGCGCTCGCGGCCCAGCGTCCCGAGGACAGGCGCGGCGGCCGCAGGGGGCACGCGCGCGAACCTCGCGAGGTCCGACGAGCGGTGCGCGATCTTCGTTCCCGACGGAGTGACCAGATGCTCGAACATCCGCGCGGCGGCTTCCTGGTCGGCCTCCCCAAGGACGGCGAGCGCACGGTCGAGGTGGTCGCGAACGATTGCGTCCGCGCCGCCGAGGCGCGCAAGGGTCGAGCGGCGGAGGACGTGCGCCCCGAGCGCGGACTCCTCGTTCCACAGCCGCTCCATCACGAGCTGCAGGTACGGCGGCTCGATCTCTGCGACATCCTCCGCGCCCACCGATGCCTGCGCCAGGACGTCGTCGACGAGCTCCGGCTCGATCGAGAATCGCTCGTCGGGCTCGACGAGGTCGTTCCACTGCTGGATCGGGCCGAGGACTGCCGCCTGCGCCGCGCGGTGGTCGAGCCGGTTGAGCCGCAGGCGGTTCGAGAGCACGTGCGGGATCGACTTCTTGAAGACGTCGAGCTGCGACAGCGAGTCGTCGCGCAGCGAGAGGAGGACGTGCGTGCGCGCCGACCGTTGCACGAGCTCCGGCAGCTCGTCCACGAGGGTGCCGGGCCCCCGCTCCTCGCCGTGGTACACGAAGTGCTCCTCGAACTGGTCGAGGATGAGGTAGAGCTCGCCGTCGAGGACCGCCGTCCAGTGGTCGACGACGTCGACGAGCGACGAGCCCGCGGCCGGGGCGGGCGCGCCGGGCACGAGCGGCGCGACCTCGGCGGCAACCGCGTCGGCGAGGGTCGCCCGCGGCTCGTCGGCCCAGGTCGAGAAAACGACGACCGCAGCGTCCGGCCGGACGCCGACCGAACGGCTGCCTGCGATCTCCCGCAGACGGCGCGCCGCGCCGGCGCGCAGAAGCGAGCTCTTGCCGACCCCGCTCGGCCCGTAGAGCACGGTGAGCCGCGACGCGATGAGGTTCGCGACGACGACCTGCGTCTCGCGGTCGCGCCCGAAGAACATCAGCGCATCGAGGTCGGAGTCGCCGAACGGCGCGAGCCCGCGGAACGGCGCGGAGAGGCCCGGCCGCGTGACGACGGTCAAGCCGCAGCCTCCTCCGGCTCGAGATGGCCCACGAGCGCCAGTCTCTCGACGTAGCTCGCGAGGTCCTCCTCGACGAGATCCACGTCGAGTCCCCGCCAGAGCTCCCGCTCGGCCGTGCGGAGCTCGGGCTGGACGGCCCACGACCGGTACCGCACCGGGTCGTCGCCCCACATCCGGCCGAGAACGACGCGCAGGTTCCAATCGCGGACGGTGAAGCCGAGGAACAGGAAGTGGCTCCGCCGGAGCGCCGCGGCAATCGCGACCGGAACGGCGGATGCGACGTCCGCGCGACCGAGGTACTCGATGTAGTCGTCCTCCGTCACGACGAAGCTCTCCCACTCGTGCGACGGCGTCGGGTCGCCGCCGCCGCGAAGCTTCAGGACGACGGGCCGCCGTTCGAGCGACAGCTCCGTCGCGTACGTGTTCGGCTCCTCGACGAGGCTCGTCGTCCCGTCCGGCGCGAGGTGACAGAACATGCCGCGCCTCCGGCCGGTCGCGATGTACGAGACGACGTCGATCTCCTCCCCGGCCTCGGCGAATGCTCGCTCGAGCGCGCTCCCGTACGACGTCGTCACGAGGAGCTGCTGCGGGGCGCCCCGCGCACGGAGGACCGGCGGCAACGTCGCGAGGAACCGATGCACGCCCGTCGGGTCGCCGTCCGACTCCACGAGCGCACGGAGCTCGTCGTACAGCGGCCCGTAGCCGCGCGTCGCCGCTGCGTACTGGGACACGCGCGGCACCTCGACGGCTTCGCCGACGGGATAACGGAAGCGGTCGGCGAGCGTCGCGGCGACGTCGCCGGACTCGAGGCCGAGGACGGGGACGACGCGGCCCGCCAGGACGGCCTCCGCGACCTCGAGCAGGTGACTCTCGCTCGCACTGCCCGTGCTCGCGCGGCGTGGCGCCGCGAGATCCAGGGACTCGTCCTGGCGGAGGATCGCACCGTGGAGCTGACGGAGCGCGGGGCTCGGGTCGATCCCGACGTCCTCGGCGAGCGTCCTCCGCGCCGTCTGGTAGGCCTGCAGCGCCTCGCTCTGCCGTCCGGCGCGGTACAGGGCGAGCATGAGCTGGGCGCGCAACCGCTCCCGGTGCGGGTGCTGCGCCGTCAGCCCCTCGAGCTCACCGACGAGTCGCGCGTGCCGGCCCAGCTCGAGCTCGGCGTCGATCCGGTCCTCGACCGCCGTGAGCCGAAGCTCCTCGAGGCGCCGGATCTCGCCCTGCGCGAACGCGTCGTAGGCAAGCTCCGCGAACGGAGTGCCGCGCCAGAGCGCGAGCGCCTGGTCGAGCACGCGGAGCCGCTGCTCCGGCTCGGCGTCGCGCGCCGCCGCGAGCAGCCGCTCGAACTCCTCGAGGTCGAGCGACCCCTCCTCGACGCGCACGAGATAGCCCGGCGGACGCGTCACGACGACGTCGCCCCCGAGCACTTTCCGGAGCTGCGAGATCGCGTTGTACAGCGACGTCGCCGCCGTCGGCGGCGGCTCCTCGCCCCAGAGCTTGTCGATGATCCGCTCGGACGGCACGGTCCGGTTGGCCTCGAGCAGCAGGATTGCGAGCACCGCGCGCTGGCGCTGTCCCATGACCTCGACGCGCGACCCGTCGCGCTCGACCTCGAACGGCCCTAGGACCCGGAACCGGATCACGTATCTGTTGTAACAGGCTTTCGCGTCACGTCAAAGCGGCTGTTAGGCCCGGGTGAGGTCCGAGTGGGGATCGCGTTTGGACCGCCTCGGACGGTGGCGGCATGTCCACCACCGCGCAACTCATCCGCCGCGGCGTCGGCGTCGCCCTCGCCGCCACAGCCGTCGCCCTCGCAAGCACCGTCCCCGCGACCGCGGGGTCGTACGGTTGGCCGCTCAAGCCGTTCGACCGCCAGCACCCCGTCCGTGCGTTCTTCGGCGATCCGCGTATCGCCGGGACCGACGAGGCCCACGGCGCCTTCCACTTCGGGATCGACATCTCTGCGACGGACGGAACGCCCGTCTACGCGACCGCGACCGGACGCATCGTCATCGAGCCGGTCCGTCCCGATGTCATCTCCATCATCGACGACGCGAACCCGCGTCGGATCCTCGCGTACTGGCACGTCGTCCCGGCCCTCCGTAACGGCGATCGCGCCGTCGCCTACCGCACCGTCATCGGCCGCGTGGAGCGACCGTGGGGGCACGTCCACTTCGCCGAGCAGATCGGCGACCACCACGTGAACCCGCTCCGCCCGGGGGCTCTCGCACCGTTTCGCGACGCGACGCGTCCGATGGTCCACGCCTTCTCGTTCGAGCGCGACGGCAAGGCGATCGGAACCTCCGTCCGCGGCCGCGTCGACCTCGTCGTCGAGGCTTGGGACGCTCCGCCGCTCGCGGTCCCGCCCCCGTGGAACGCGAAGCCCGTCGCGCCCGCGCTCGTTCGGTGGCGCGTCCTCGGCGCGCGCTCGACCCTTGCCGCTGCGCCGTGGCGCGTCGCCGTCGATTTCCGCACCGCTTTGCCGGCGACCCCGTTCGGGTCGATCTACGCGCGCTGGACGCGGCAGAACCACCCGTGGGGCGGCCTCGGCCGCGGGCGGTACCGCTTCCTGCTCGCCCGGCGGTTCGACGCGACTGCGCTCGCCGCCGGTCTCTACCGCGTGGACGTCGAGGTCTCCGACACACGCGGCAACGCGACCCGCGCGTCGGCGTCCTTCCGGGTCGGATGACGGCGCGAAGCGGACTCCGGCCGATCCACCGGCAGTTGAAGCCGTCGTCGTCAACGCCTTCGCCATCATTCGCCGGCGCGGTACCGGCTTCGCCCGCCGCGGCCGCCGCTACCCTGTCGGCGTGCGTCGCGTGGGTCTTCTCGTCCTCGCGCTGCTCGCGCTCGCACCTTCCGCGCACGCGGCGACACTGTCAGTCCGGCCGGCGGACTTCTCGCCGACGCTCAGTCGCCTGACAGTCTCCGCCTCGCTTTCGCTCCCGCGCCAGGTCGGGATCGAGCTCGCGCGGCGGGACGGGGCGCGGATCGGGTGGATCGTGGCGCCGTCGGTGCGACAGTCGCTCGCGATCGGCTGGAACGGGCGGATCGCGGGCCACCGCGTTCCCGACGGCCGCTACGTCGTGCGGCTCGTGTACGGGCCTCGAGTCCTCGCGACGCAGCCTTTGCGCATCGACACGACGGCGCCGCGACTCGCGAATCTCAGAATCGGGAATGGGTCGTCGCGGTTCGTCGGCGACACGCGCATGCTGACGACGATCAGCCCGAACGGCGACCGGTTCCGCGACGTGGCGCGGGTGCGCTTCAGGCTCGCCGAGGCGGCAGCGGTCACGCTCGAGGTGTCACGGACCGTCAAGACGCCGCGACCTTTCTTCACCGTGACGCAGCGCTTTCGCGCGGGGCCACAGCTGATGGTGTGGAAGCCGTCCCCGAAGCTGAACCCGCGCACCTACCTGGTGCGGCTCTTCGTGCGCGACGGCGCCGGCAACCGGACGACGTACGGGGCGTCGAACGCGTTCGTGACGCGTGTCCCGCGCGCGCCGGTCGTTCGCATCCAGGGGATCGATGCGTACATGACGAAGCAGAGCTACGTCCCCGGTGAGGTCGCCACTCTGCGGGTGGCGACCGATGCTCCGGAGGTGACGCTTCGGCTGTTCCAGTCGGGGCCGGAGCGCGAGGTCGTGTACGCGGACAACCAGATGGCGGGCGTCGAGGTCGGCTTCACGCCGAAGACGTACACCTTCAACAAGTGGTGGCGGAGCCGCACGCGGCGGCTGACGTTCAAGGTGCCCGAAGTCCCGAGTGGCCTCTACTACGCGCAGCTCGCCGCTCCGGACGGGCGCGTCGGCTACGCCGTCTTCGTCGTGCGGCCGACGCAGCTCGGCGCGACGCGACGGGTGCTGGTCGTGCTCCCGACGGACACGTGGCAGGCCTACAACTTCCAGGACGTGAACGGCGACGGCTACGGCGACACGTGGTACGCCGGCCCGCCGAACCAGACGGTCGACACCGTGAAGCCGTACATCGCCCGCGGCGCGCCGCCGCGCTTCTACCGGTACGACCTCCCGTTCCTGCACTGGCTCTACTGGTCGGGGAAGGCAGCCGAGTTCATCTCGGACGCGGACTTCGGGCTGATCGCTTCGGGAGACGACCTTGCACGCGCGTACGACCTCGTCGTCTTCGAGGGGCACGAGGAGTACGTCACGACCCGCGAATACGACCTCGTGCAGCGCTACCGCGACCTCGGGGGGAACCTGATGTTCCTCTCGGCGAACAACTTCTTCTGGCGCGTCGACAGGAACGGCACCAGGATCCATCGCGCGAGCATGTGGAGGCAGCTGGGGCGCCCGGAGGCGGGGTTGATCGGCGTGCAATACCGCGCCAACGACTCCGGACAGCGGCAGGGCCTCTACGTGCTCGAGGACACCGCGCGCGCGCCGTGGGCGTGGGTCGGGACCGACCTCGTCACCGCCTCGACGTTCGGCCAGTTCGTGGGCGGCTACGGGATCGAGATCGACGGGACGTCCAAGGACTCGCCGCCGGGCACCACGGTGATCGCCGGGATCCCGCACCTCTTCGGCCCGGGGATCTCGGCCGAGATGACGTACTACGAGACGCCGGCGGGCGCGAAGGTGTTCGCCGCCGGGGCGCTCGACTTCGGCGGCTCTGCGACGACGTGGCCCGTCCGGAGGCTGCTCGAGAACCTCTGGGGTCGGCTGAGCCAGCCGTAACGGCCCGACGTTCGCGCGGCCGTCGCGGCGTGAAGGTGCGCGACGGGCTGTCGCCCTGCGCGACTAATCTCCCCAGTCGAAGTCGCGCGAGCGCGACCAGAGACTTTCGTCGGAGCCGTCGTCCGGGTCGCCGTCTGCCTCTCCGGCCGTCTCCGCAGGTGCCGCCACGAAGGTGTCCTCGGCGGACGGCCAGTCGAGCGACGTCGGCTCGTCGACGATCGATTGCGCGCCGTCCATCGTGTCCTCGACGCGCGCCTGCTCCTCGGTCTTGAAGAGCGGGTGGTTCTGGAACGGATCCTCGGCCATGTACTTCTCGATCGGCATCTCGTGCTCGAGCGCCGAGTTCCTCCGCTTCAGCTCCAGGTGATCCTGAATCACCTGCGCGAAAGGCGACGCGGTCTCCACCGGCATGCTTTCCTCCTGCTCCTGGGCCATTCCTCTCCCGCCCCGAAGTTTAGACGATCTATCCCGCAACCGGCTCGGCTCCACCGGCGACACGGTTCTTGCCGTCGCGCTTCGCCCGGTAGAGCGCGCCGTCGGCGGCGGCCACGAGAACGTCGACGCTGCCGGCGTCCACGAACGACGCGACGCCGAAGCTTGCGGTGACGGTGATGCGCTCGCCCCCGGCGCCGACGATCTCGCTCGACTCGAGCGCCGCACGCGCGCGCTCGGCGACGGCGGCGCCGCCGGAGGCGTCCGTGCCCGGGAGAACGAGCGCGAACTCCTCGCCGCCCCACCTCCCGGCGATGTCGATCTCCCGCGCCGTCTCGCGCAGGGTCCGGGCGAACGCGCGGAGCACGAGGTCGCCCGAGGGGTGCCCGAAGCGGTCGTTGACGTCCTTGAACCCGTCGAGGTCGGCGAGCACGAGGCTGAGGTCGCCGCCGAAGCGGGTCGCGCGCGCGACCTCCGCCTGGAGCGTCTCCTCGAGGAGTCGGCGATTCGCAAGCTCGGTCAGCGGATCGATGAGAGCCTGCTGCTCCACGATCCGGTGCAGCTCGGCGTTCTCCAGCGCGATCGCCGCGTTCCGCGCGAGCGACGACGCGAGCTCGATCTGGTCGACGTCGAACTCGGGCGCCGTGAGAACGAGCGACCCGAAGTCGAGGGTGCCCGCCCGGAGTGGGAACGCGATCTTGTCGAGCGCCGCGTCAGGGTCTCCCGCGCGCGCAAGCTCGCGGCCGCCGTCCAGAACGCACCCGCCGCGCGCCCGCGTCGCCTCGACGGCCGTGTCGACGATCACGCGCAGGAGCTGGTCCGAGTCGTGCGCCGCCTCGAGCGCGGCTCCGACGCGTGCGGTGCTCTCCCGGAGCCGGCGCCGCTCGGCCTCCAGCTCGATCAGCCGCTGCTCGAGCTCGTCCGCCATCCGGTTGAACGACTCGCCGAGACGGGCGAACTCGTCGCGCCCGCGAACGGGAACCCGCTTGCCGAGGTCGCCGTGGCCGAGCGCGTCGGTCGCCTCCGCGACCGACCCCAGCGTCCGGACGACCGCGCGCCCGAGGAGGTACGTGATCGCCGCGAAGAGGGCGAGCGCGATGAACAGCCCGGCGAAGAGGCGCCGCTCGGAGTCTCCCGCGGCCTCGTCGATCAGCCGCTGCGGCGAGAGTGCCGCGAGCGCGAGCCCGCGCAGCCCCGGGAGCGGCGCAGTCGCGACGCTGCGATAATCGTCGCCGTCGACGCGGACGCGCGACGGCGTGGTCGACGCGTCGAGCGCCTCGCCGCGCCGAGACCCTGCGAGGATCGCGCCGTCGCGCACCGCGACGACGCGATCCGAAGGCGGAAGGGCGAGCGCGAGCCGGCGGAGGAAACCGGCGTCGATCGGGACGAACGAGGTGACGCGGCCGATGCCCTTCGTCCCGCGGCGCACCGTCACCGAGCGCGTCGCTGCGACCGGGGGCGTCGTTCCCGCCGTGAACGCCGGCGTCGACAGCGTCACGTTCGGGTGGGCGCGAGCGATGTCGGCGGCCGCCGCGCGATCGCGGTCGCCGAGCGCGCGCTGAACCGCGGGGTCGCGTGCGAGCGTCGCGGCAGCCTCCTGCGCCGAGTCGAGCCGAGCCGCGTACTCGGCGAGCGCGGCGCGGAGACCGACTCCGAGGCGGGCGTCGACGGCCCGTGTCTCACCACGCTTCGCGAGGGTGTCGAAGCCGTAGAAGGCGACCGCGGTCGGCAGGAGCGCGAGGAGAGCGAAGTAGACGACGAGCTTGAGATTGAAGCTTCCCATTGGCGGCTCTCAAGGTTCCTTACCCGGTGCCGATACCTGTCCTAGTCGTTATCGGGTCGACGGGGGTTCATCTTGAGGCTTGGACGCGTACAGGCCACCGCCGGAATCATGCTCCTCGCACTTGCGCTGGGCGCGCTCCTCGCGCTTCCGCGGCAGCTCCTGCCGCCGGGCGGGAGCCGGCACGAGGCGACGGTCGGGCTCGTGCCGGGGCATTCGCAGTCGGAGGTCGAGGCTTCGGGTGCGCCGTCGGCACGCGCGAGGCAGCCGCGGGCTGCCCTTGCGCGAGCGTCGGCCGCCCGCGCGACGGCGGCCCGGCCGCACGAACGCGACCGGACGGCGGTCGCGGCCCGGGCAAGCCGGACGTTCGCTCCCCTGCGCACGACCGCGAGCCGCCGTCCCGCGGAAACCTCGGCCCGCGCCGCCGCGTTCGGGCCTGAGGACTCCCGCGACGGGCGGCAAAGCGTCCCTTCGCGGACCGACCCGGAGCCGGACGCCCCGCCGACCGCAGACCCGGTGCCGCCGCCGACGGCGTCGCCGCAGCCCGCACCGGCCGCATCGCCGATCGCCGCGCCGACTCGTGGTGCGGTCGCAACCGCTGCCACCGGTGCCAGCCTGACGCCTCGGGCCACGAGCGCGGTCACGGGGTACGCGGCGCCGTTGTACGCGGCGCCGTGGTCGAGCCTCTTCTCGACCCGGGGATCCGGCGCGCTCGAGCCTGCCGCCGCGACGCCGGACGCGCGGAACGACGAGGAGTCGCCGAGCGCGAGGCCGAAACCCGACGCGAAGCCGCAGGTGGAGGAGCCGGCGGCGCCGAAGCCGGATGTCAAGCCGAACCCGACGGTGAAGCCGAAGCCCAGGGTGAAGCGCGCGCCCTCGCCGAAGCCGAAGCCGAACGCGACGGAGCCGAAAGCCCCGAAGCCGGAGGCGAGGCCGAAGCCGGTCGGGAACCCGAAACCGCCGCTCGTCGCGAAGCCGGTCGTCAACCCGAGCCCGATGACGAAGCCCAAAGTGACGCCGTCGGCCGCCGCGACGCCGCGACCGGAGCGCGCGCGTATCGCCACGTCCGCCCCGGCGACGTCAGCGAGATCGTCCGCGCCCCCGAAGCGCGTCGAAAGCCCGAAGCCGGCCCGGGCGCGAACGGAGCCCGCGCAGAAGCAGAGGTTGCCGGCGACGACCGACTCGGGGCCGGCGACGACTCCGTCACCTCGCGCGAAGCCGGCCGCCCACCCGAAGACCGATGCGCCGATTCCCGCCGCGAAGCCGAAGGACGAGCCCTCGCGGAAGGCGGCCCCGGCGCCGAACGCCGCCGCGCCGAGTCCCGCCGCGACGCCGAAGGGCGATCCTTCGCCGAAGGCGAAGCCGAACCCGCAGGGGAAGCCCGACGCGAAGCTCGCTGCCGCGCCGACCACCGGGCCGCCTCCTTCCGGCGCGCCGGTAAAGCAGCCGACGACGCCGCCCGCAGTCGCTCCGGCCGCGCCCGCGCCGCAGACGACGCCGGTGGCTGTCGTGCTTCCGCCGCCCGCGCAGCCCGTTCCGGCGCCGCCGCCCACCGGGAAGCCCGCCCCGGCGCAGGCGCCCCCCGCGCAGGCGGCCCCGCCGGACGCGAAGCCCAAGCCGGAGCCGAAGCCGGCGGATCCCGGGAAGCCGAAGCCTCAACCCGCCCCTTCACCCGACCCCAAGCCGAAGAGCCAGCCGTCCGTCCCACCGGCGGTGCCCGCGACGACGGCGCCCGCTCCCTCCGCCGCGCCGCCCTCGCCGTCCGGGAAGCTTCCGAAGAAGTAGCCCCGCGCGGGTCCATGCGGCCGACGTTCGTTCGGGCGTCAGCTCTCGCCGTCGAGCGCCGCCCTTACGATGCGGTCCTGCTCGACGAGGTGCGCGGTCGGATAGCCCTCGCTGGGGCTCGCGCGCCACGTTCGGCCGGTGTACCGCACCGGGACGCCGCCGGCAACCTCTTCGAGGCGGTGCCGGAGCGAGCGCCACGCGCCCATGTTCTGCGGCTCCTCCTGGGCCCACACGACCTCGTCGAGCGACGGATACGACGCGATCAGGTCGCGCGTCGCGGCGACGGGGAACGGGTACAGCTCCTCGATCCGCGCGACGGCCACGTGCGCGGCGTTCGCGCGGCGCTCGTGCCCGACGATGTCGTAGTAGACCTTCCCCGTGCACAGGACGAGGCGGCGGACCGCAGCCTTGTCCGTCCCGGGATCGTCGAGGACGGGCCTGAAGGCGCCATCTGCGAGGTCCTCCGACGTGGATGCTGCATCCTTCAGCCGCAGAAGTCCCTTCGGCGTCATCACGACGAGCGGCCGCGCCGTGGCGTCGAGCGCCTGCCGGCGGAGCAGGTGGAAATACTGCGCAGCCGTGGTGCAGTTCACGATGCGAATGTTCTCCTGCGCCGCGAGCTGGAGGAATCGCTCGAGGCGAGCGCTCGAATGCTCGGGGCCGTTGCCCTCGTACCCGTGCGGCAGCAGGAGCGTCAGCCGCGTGGTCTCGCGCCACTTCGATAGGCCCGCCACGAGGAACTGGTCGATTACGATCTGCGCGCCGTTCGCGAAGTCGCCGTACTGCGCCTCCCACGCGACGAGAGCCTCCGGCGCCGCTGTGGAGTAGCCGTACTCGAAGCCGACGCACGCGTATTCCGAGAGCGGCGAGTTGTAGACCTCGAACGCAGCCGTCGCGTCGTCGAGCGCCTGCATCGGCGTCGAGATCTCGCCCGTCTCGGAGTCGTGGAGCACGAGGTGACGCTGCGAAAACGTCCCCCGTTCGACGTCCTGGCCCGTCAGCCGGACGGGGATCCCCTCCACGACGAGGCTCGCGAAGGCGAGCGCCTCCGCCTGGCCCCAGTCGATCGCGCCGCTGTCGAACGCCGTCCGGCGGCGCTCGAGCTGGCGCGCCAGCTTCGGGTGAACCGTGAACCCCTCGGGGACGCGCAGGAGTTGCTCGTTCAGGTCGCGGAGCCGCTCCAGCGAAACCGCCGTGACGACGTCCCCGGTCGTCCGCGCCGGCACACGCTCCTCCTTCGCGTGGGCGGGGATCGCGGGTCCGAGCGACGAGCGGAGACGGTCGTGGGCCTCGCGGAGCCGAACCTCGACCTCGTCGGGGATGCCGGCGGCCTCCTCCTCCGTGATCACGCCTTCGTCGACGAGACGGCGCGCATACAGCTCACGTGCCGTCGGATGACCGTTGATCTGCTGCACCATCAGCGGCTGGGTGTATGCAGCCTCGTCCTGCTCGTTGTGCCCGAACCGCCGGTACCCGACGAGGTCGATGACGGCGTCGTGCCCGAACCGGCGGCGATAGGCGAGCGCGAGTCGGACAGCGGCGATCGCCGCCTCGGGGTCGTCGGCGTTCACGTGGATGATCGGGACGTCGAACCCCTTCGCGAGGTCGGACGAGTACCGCGTCGAGCGGCCCTCCGAAGGGTCCGTCGTGAACCCGATCTGGTTGTTGGTGATGAGGTGAAGCGTCCCGCCGGTCGAGTACCCGTCGAGATCCTCGAGGTTGAACGTCTCCGCGATCACGCCCTGCCCCGCGAACGCCGCGTCGCCGTGGAGCAGGATCGCGAGCGCGACGGACGGGTCGTGTGCGCCGGCGCCTGTCGAGCGATCGGTCTGCGCGGCGCGCGTGCGGCCGACGACAACGGGGTTCACCGCCTCGAGGTGGCTCGGATTGGCGGTGATCGAGACACGCACCGTGCCCGACGTCGTCGTCCGCGTTCCCGCGGCGCCGAGGTGGTACTTCACGTCGCCGCTCCCGCCCTCGGAGTCGACTGCGACCGCCTCCAGCATCCGCTCGCCCTCGAACTCGCGCAGGATCTGCTCGTACGGCATGGAGACGGTGTGCGCGAGCACGTTGAGCCGGCCGCGGTGCGCCATGCCCATCACCACGTCGTGCGCGCCGCCCTCCGCCGCGTGCTCGATCGCCTCGTCGAGCATCGGGATCATCACGTCGAGCCCCTCGAGCGAGAACTGCTTCTGGCCGAGGAACCGCTTGCGCAGGAAACGTTCCATCCCCTCGACCTCGCACAGACGTGCGTAGAGCCGTCGCTTCTGGTCGTGTGCGAGCGGGCTGCGGTAGCGCCACGACTCGATCGCCTGGCGCAACCAGACGCGCTGCTCGTGATCGGAAAGGTGCTCGATCTCGTATGCGATCGCGCCGCAGTACGTCTCCTGCAGTCGTGGCAGCGCCTCGGCGAGGGTGTCGCCGGGGACGTGGACGCGAAGGACCGACGTCGGGATCCGCGCCTGGACGTCGGGAGTCAGCTTCGGCTCGAGGCGCAGCGGCTCGAGCGACGGATCGCCGACGGGCTCCGACCCGAGCGGGTCGAGCCGCGCCGCGAGGTGCCCGTGCGTCCGGTGCGCCTTCACGAGCGCCATCGCCGCGGCGACGGCACCGAGCAGGTGCTCGTCCGCGGCGGGCGCCGGTTGTGGTGAGGCAGGGGGCGCGCCCTCGGTTGTCGGCCGAGCGGCCGGCGACGCCTCCGGTGCGACGGCCGTCGCAGTTGTAGCCGCAGCCGGATGCGGGTGACCGTTTTCACCGTCGCGCCACAGCGTCTCGAGCAGGCGCGCGATCCCTGGATGAGACGACACGAGGCCGCCGTCGCCGCGCTCGAAGAACGCGCGCCACTCCGACGGAACACCCTCCGGATTCTCGAGGTACTCGTCGAGAAGCAGGCGGGCGTACCCGGCGTTCAGGCCGTCGACCTCGCGTTCAGCCATGCCACGTGCTTTGTAGCAGGGCGCGCGCGCTGCGTCGGCCGCTCTTGCGCCGCAAGCCATGCGGCCACAGCCGATTCCTTGCGCGTCGGGCGGCCCGGATCAGTAGAGCGGCCGCTCGAGCGTCACGGCAATCGCCGCACCGACGACGAAGCAGATCCCGATCACAGCGACTGCCAGCGTCACGAGCCGCTGCTGCTGCCGACTCATCACCGCGGCGATGAGCGCGACGATCAGCGCGGCCGGCGCGAGGCGGAACGGGCGGTACACGAGCTCGAGGAGCCCGACGAAGACCGCCCCGGCGGCCATCAGACCGGCCACCGATTCGGCGGCGCCCCACGTGCGAGCGGTCATCAGGCGTCGACTCTACCGCGCGTCGACCTTGCCACCGGCCGAGAGCGCGAACCGTGCGGCCCGCCGCGGCGCGGCCGCGGCCCGGGCCGCTGTTGCCACGGTCTCCACGCAGGCCCCTCTCTGCCACCGTCCGCATCCGCTTCCGGTTCGGCTTTGATCGCCCACCAGACGACCCAGCACAGGTACACGACGGGGATCTTCAGGACGACCATCATGAAGAGCAGCTCCCACATGAATTGCGGAAGTCTACGGTAGGAGCGCGTCGCCCGCGGCCGCGCGAGGAGGGGGAAATTGAGGGCGCTGTGCGGCTGGCGCCGCCGCGTAGCACCGTCTCACCACTCGTTCGCCGTCAGCGTCGGCGCGGCGGACGCCCATCACCAGGCGCGACCGACCTCACCGGTACCGCTCCCCTTCGTCGCGGACGTACGCAAGCGCAGCGAGCGCAGCGAAGAGGGTGCTGAATCCCGCCAGGCTCACCCAGGGCGTGGCCGCGGAAGCGTTGCCGTAGACCACGTTCCCGAGCAGGTCCGCAAGCGCCCGCGTTGGGAGGCACGGGGAGAGTGAGCGGACGAACTCGGGGAGCGCAGCCGGCCGTACCCAGAGGCCGCCCGCGTACGAGAGCACGAGGTAGAGGAGGTTTGCGATCGGGAGCGCCGCGCGTTGCGGCACGAGATATCCGAGCGCGATCCCGAGCAGTGCGAAGGGCACGACTCCCGCCAGAAGAGCTGTGCCGAGAAGCAGCCACCGCGACGCAGCGAGCGACACATCCGTCAAGAGCTGGGCCGTGACGATCACGAGCGCGGCTGCGGCCACGGCGAAGAGCGCGGCGGAAAGGAGGCGCGCGGCGAGGCGGGTGGCGACGCCGACGGGCAGCGTTCGTAAGTACACCTCCCACGGCGACCCTCGCTCGGCGGCAATTCCGACGCCGAACTGGAAGAAAGCGACTCCGATCGCCGCGAAGCCCGCGAACCCGGCCATCTTCACGGTTGCGTCGCGTCCCGCATTCGGGACGGCGAAGAAGAGAAAGAAGATCGTCGGGAAGAGCAACGTCGGAACGAGGTAGGCCGGGTAGCGGACGAGCTCGCGTGTCATCACGTGGGCGTGGACGAGGACGAGCCTCACGACGGCCCTCGCAGCTCAGGGATCGCCTCCTCGAGCCTCGCCGGCCGAACTTCCAGATCACGCAGCGGCACTCCGCGCCGGACAAGCTGCGCAACGACCGCGCCCGGATCGGCGGCGACGATCTGCACGCGGCCGTGGGCGATCGTCGCATCGGTGACCACGAACTCGGGGCCGGGAGAGGCGAAGCTGATGCGCGCGAGACCCGCGGCGCGCTTCACGGCCGCCACCTCTCCGTCGAGGACGACGCGTCCTCGCTCGAGCACCACGACGTGTGTCGCGAGCGTCTCGGCCTCGTCGAGGTGATGTGTCGTCAGGAGGACGCTTCCCCCCGCCGCCGCATGATCCGAGATGGCTGCCCAGGTCCGGCTCCGCGCATCGCCGTCGAGGCCCGCCGTCGGCTCGTCGAGCACCACGAGCGCGGACGACCCCGCGAATGCGAGCGCAACGGCGAGCCGGCGCCGCTCGCCTCCGGAGAGGCCGCCGGCCTGACGACCGGCGAGTGGCATGAGCCCGAAACGCGCAAGAAGAGCGTCCTCTGGGGCCGGATGGGGATAGTGCGCAGCGACGAGGCGCACGATCTCGACGACGCGAAGCGTCGGCGGGAACATCGTCTCTTGCGGGGCGACGCCGACGGCACGACGGGTCAGGGCGAACCGCGGGTCGCGCCCGAAGATGAACGCGGCGCCGGACTGCGGCCGCCGCAACCCGAGGAGCAGCGCGATCGACGTCGTCTTCCCCGCCCCGTTCGGCCCGAGGAGCGCGAGCGTCTCGCCGCGCTTCACAGCGAAGCTCACCTCGGCCACGGCGGTCGTGCGACCGAACCGCTTGGTTGCCGCCGCGAGCTCGGCCGCGATCATCGGGCCGCCTCGGCGGGTCGCGGCGCGGAGGCGGCCGCGCGCGCGACGAGCGCGTTGTACGTCCAGTGCGCCGCCACGGCGGCAGAGAGCGTGCCCGTGGCCACGTACAGGGTCCCGAAGACGCCGCCTGTGAGGAGGTGCGTCGTGCGGCGGCTACGGTGGGCGACCGCGAACACCACCGAGCTCGCCGCGACGGCGGCGAACGGTCCGGCGGCGAGCAGCTCGCCGAGGACGAACCGCCGCCAGATGAGCTCTTCGTTAACGACGCATACCACCAGGAAGAGGTGGGTCGTGACGGCCGTCGGGACGCGGGACATGCCCGCGACCGATGACGGCGGGCGGCGAAGCACGATCGTGAACAGGGCGCCACCGACGGCGGTGCCGGCCACGACTGCGTGCGGCCAGGAGATCTCGGCGTCGGGGTGCGGGGGCGTTGCCCCGAGAGCTGTCACCGAGGCAACGGTTGTCCACGTGAAGAACGACGCCCACAGTGCGACCGCGGCACGCGTCACGTCCTGCCCCCGATGCAGATGACGTAGATCGACGCCTCGTCGAGCCCGTCTGCCCCGACGAGGTCGTCGACGCGACGGTCGTAGAACCCGCCGACCGGAAGCGCAGGCAGCCGCAACGCGGCTGCTGCGAGGAGGACGTTCTGTGCCACGTGCCCCGCCTCGAGCAGCGCAAAGCGGTAGCCGCGAAGGCCGTACTTGAACCGGACGCGCCAGACCATCGTCGTGATCACGATCACGAGCGACGACCGCTCCGCGAGCGCCGGTTCGACGAGCGCCGCACGCACGTTCGTCTCGTCGAACGCCTCAAGAAGCTCGAGCCGGTGCCGGAAGGGGTGGTAGTGAAACGTGGAGCGATCGACATCGTCGACGGCGAGTGGAAGGGCATACAGCTCGAGTGGATACAGCGCGCCGGCAGACGGCACCGGCCGTCTCAGCATTCGTTCTCGCGCCTCCGAGCGATACGCGGCGGCGAGGAGCGTCGCAACGGCTTCGACGGTGATCGGCCGGCGAACGCTCGGCAGCTCGGAGCGCCGCTCGAGGAGCAGTTTGCGGAGGCGGTGTCGCGGCAGCCGTGGCGTCGGGAGGGAAAGCCCGGCGCGGTGGCCGTGCGTCCGCGAGGCGCGCAACGTCGACTGCTGGAGCTCGGTGCTTCGGGTGAGCGCGGCCATCGCACCGAGGTGCGACGGCGCGACGTTCGGGTAGAGGCGCGACGCCTCGTGGAACGTTTCGGCCGGATCGTCGAGTGCGACGCCACGCGCGCCGTGGACGATCGACGCAAATTCGGCTGTCGGTACGGCCGGGCTCACGGAAACGGATGCGGCTCCGGGTTGACGTCGTTCTCCGCCAGGACGTGCGGCGCGAGCCCGAGGGCCGCCGGAGCCGCGTAGAGCCGTCTTCCGCCGAGGAACCGCGCGCCGTGAGGAACTTCGAGCGGGCACAGCTCCGGCGCGATCGCTTTCGCCACCACGAGGCCGAGGTCGCGCACGTCCGGCGAGGTGACGTCGACTGCGTACGCCTCCGACCCTGCGCGCCGGATGCGTTCGCACAGTGCAGCGACCCGCTCGGCAGAGGAGTCTCCCTCGAGCTCGGGGACATCCGAGGGCGACACCGTCTCTGAGGAGCCGTCGAGAAATGCTGCGATCTCGGCGCGGTCGGCGTCGGCGTAGTAGCGGATGTGGTCCTCGAAGGTCACGACTCCCGCTCCCTCCACGCCGTACGCGGTCTGCGGGGCGAGCAAGAGGAGCTTCTCGCCCGCCGCACGACACGCGAACGCCTCGGAGAGTGCCTTCCACCAGGCGCGTCGAACGGTCGCCGCCGAGCCGGCACCGACGCCCAGCGCGCCGATCCGCCGGTGCGGCGAGCGGACGACGCCCACGAAGCTCGGAAGCCCGTGGAAGCACGAGAGAGCGACCGCCGTGTACTGAAGCCCCGTGACGGCGAACGTCGTTCGATCCACCTCCGCGAGCTCCTCGTCCTCGCTGACGTCGAGTCGTGGAAGCGACAGCCGGTTCGCCCACAGGATCATGAACGCGTCGCGCTCGAGAAGCTCGGCGAGCGCACGTTCAAGCGCCGCTCCACGTGTGTCGCCGCAGGCCGCACCGCTGCTCGTGCCGTAGCCGATTCGCGCGGCGTCGGCGAGAGCCGTGTCCGCGAGGAACACGAGCTGCGCCGGGAGCCACGCGCGCGCGCCGTCGCGGATCCGCCAGCCGTCGACCCACGTCGTACGCGTTGCAGCCGAGAACGGCACAAACGGAAACCCCTCCTGCGCGTACTGGCGAGCGCTGAACAGCGCGAACCGGTTCGGATCGACCGCCTCGTCGCCCAGCTCGTCTGCGGACGCAATCACGAGTCGATGCGGATCGACGTACGTCAGCGAGTAGCGCTCGATCGCCTCGCCGACCGCCGCAGCGGCAGCCTCGGCGCGCGTCGTCCCGGCGCCGCCAATCCCGCCGAGGTGGTCGAGCGCCGTACCGAGCACCGCGCTCCCGCGTCCGACCTCGCAGCTCACGCGGAAGATCGGTGGCTCGTCCGGGAAGTGGAGGCATTCCTCGAGCGAGCGGACGATTCCCGTGTAGGGCGAGCATGCGCGCCGCAGGGATGGCCCGAGGGCGTCGGCGATCACGCAGCCTCCGCCGCGTGCCAGGGGAGACGCGCTGCGCGGCGGCCCACACCTGAGCATGCGGGACATCGCGGGACACGAAGAACGGGATGGTCCGTGATCGTCGGAACCGGCCGCGCCTCAACTGCGAACATGACTCCCGCAACGGCCGTGTCGACGCCGCCGACGAACCGCAGGACGACGTGGGCTGCGACGGCGGCCACCCATGCCTCGACCGCGGCGTCCGCCGTCGCCGCCGACGGTGCGGCCTCGACATCGACGAGGTCGGCGCCGAAATCGAGATTGGCCGCGCGGCGGAGCAGAAGGCATTCGAAGCAAGCCGATTCGCCGGGGAGGACGAGCGGTCCGATGGCGGCCATCCGCCCGTCGAACGGCCGCACGGGAAGCCAGCGCAGGCCACGTCGCAGGGCGACCTCGTTCCAGCGGCGAACGCGGTCGAGCTCGTGAGCGTCCGGTACGACGACGGCGAGGTGGGCGTCCGTCGCCCGCGACCAGGAGGACCGCTCGACCGTGCCGACGCCGGCGAGCTTGAGGAGCCGCGCGACGTCGAAGCCGTCCGCGCCCGAGCCGACGACGCCGATCGTCGCGGCCTCGAGCCGCCCGGCGACCGTCGACGGCGCCTGCCCGTAGGCCGCCGCCAGCGCGTGGGCGGAGCGCCGAGCCGGCCCGGACGCCGGCGGCCCCTCGACGAGCAGGCCATGCTCCGCGAGCGTCTGAAGCGCGCCTTCGACGGCGGGACGCGCGGCACGGCCGAGCCGGTCGACGAGGTCGTCGACAGTGCGCGTTCCGTCGAGGCGCGGAAGCAGCTTGGGGAGAAGCGTCGACACGGCCGCCCCCTCGAGGACGACGACCACCTGCGCGTGCTCGAGGAGCAGGCGGTCGCCGTCGCCGACGAGGCGGTACCAAGGCGCCAGGAGAGGTCTGGACGGGATCGCGACCGTCATCCCTCAGCAGCACCAGCCGCAGCAACAGCAACACGAGCAGCAGTCGTCGATCAGCGCGAACGGCGGGATCGAGGATCCGAGGACGGTCGCGCGCAGGTCGAGCAACTGTGAGGTGAGGGCCGTGAACACGCCGCTACCCGCAGCTGATGAGACAGCCGCAGCAGGAGCAGCTGCAGCAGTCGATGAGGAGCGCGAACGGGAGCGCGCGGTCGCCCCGCACCTGGGCGGTGAGGTCGAGCAGGTCCTGCGTCAACTTGTCGAACATCGACACCTCCTTTGTTGTCTACCCCGCCAACCTAGCGGAGGAGTGGTGTCGGATTTGCCAACAGTTCGCGCCAAAAGTGCAACAAGATCTTCACGCCCGCGGCGCGCGTCCGCCAGTCGCTCTTTCGGCCATGCCCGAAGAGCCCTATGACCGCTCCGGCGGCAACCTCCGTCCCTCCTTCCCGCGTCAGGTGAGCCCGATCGGCGACAGGTCACTCTCTTTTCACGCTTCGGCGACAGTCCCGTCACACGTCGCGAGCTAGCTTCAGGACAAGGCGGGTGGGTGGTCCCCGGGAGGGTGGGGCGCGGACCGCACCGTCGCAGGCGCACCGCTCGACGAGCGACGCCACGCGGGCCACGGAGCTAGGAGACGCGACGCGACGAGCTAGGCGACGCGGCGCGACGAGCTGCGATCGTCGCCGCCGCGAGCGCGGGCGAGCCCGAGCTCGAGGCACGCGACACGCGCCGCCTCCACGAACGCCGCCGCCTCCTTGCGCGGCGGGCGCTCGGGGTTCCACGCGAGCGTCACGACGCGTGGCGCGATCGCATGCGGCGGCTCGAGCGGAAGCAGCACGGTCTCGGCGACGGACTCGTCCACGGCGAGCCGCGGCACGATCGCGGCTCCGAGGCCCGCGGCGACGAGCGCCTGAACCGTCGCGCTCGCCTCGGAGTGCAGGACGAAGCGCGGCTCGACGCCGTGCGCCCGCAGGTGATCCTCGACCACGACCCGCGTCGGCGAGTGCGCGACGAGAGGAAGCTCCCCGATCGTCGCGGGTGCGATCGGCAGACCACGGCGCGCGAGCGGGGACCCCGCCTGGACGACGACCACGTACGGGTCGGAGAAGAGCGCCACGCCGTCCAGCCGGCCCGTCGGCAGCGGGATCTCGAGGAACGCGAGATCGACATCTCCGCGCGCGACGAGCTGTGCGAGGGCGTCGGCGGTGTCGCCCTCCTCGATCGTGACGACGACGTCGGGTCGAACGCGCGCGAAGGCACGAAGCAGCGCCGGCACGACCCGCGCGGTCACGTCCTGCGTCGACGCGACCCGCAACGTCCGCGTACCGACGCTTTCGAGCGCAGCAAGATCAGCGCGTGCTGCGCGCATGCGCGCTATGACCGCGTCGGCGTGAGCGAGGAGAACCTCGCCCGCAGCGGTAAGCGCGATTGGCCGCGTCCCGCGCGAGCGCTCGATCAGCCGGCGGCCGGTGAGGCTTTCGAGCGCAGCGATCTGGTGACTGATCGCCGACTGCACGTACCCGAGACGCTCCGCCGCACGACGGAACGAACGCTCACGGGCAACGGCCTCGAGCGCGGCGAGGTGCCTCAGCTCGATCCCCGACCATTGCTCCCCCGCCATGAAACTTGCGACGTGCTGCTGCCACGCTGGATTGGCGGATGGCGGATGCTTAACTCGTGCTTAACCGGGGTACGGCCGTGCCGGATGGCCGTCACCGTCGACGTCGAACTGCTGCGCGCGGGCTTCGGCAGCGATCTCTCCGAGTCGCTCGCGGCCCACGGGCTCCAGGCCGATCTCGTCGAAGAAGAAGGAACGTGCGTCCTCCACGTGACCTACGCGCGCGACGAGCAGGAGCGGTTGCTCGGAGACGTCGCCCACGCGATCGAGGCTTGGATCGGCGACAAGATGCTGCCGCTCGTCGTCGACCATGGCAACGGCGCCCTCGTCGTACGACCGCCCGCGGACTGACGATGGGGATGGACGAGCACCAGCGCGACGTCGGCATCGAGCGGCAGGAGACGGAGGGCGACCGGCTCGAGAGCGCGCCGCCGCGGACGGACGGGGAGGACGACGCCGCCGACCGCACGCACGGCCCTGACGAAGCGCTGGGCGACGCGCGGTCTCCGGCGACCTGACGCCGAAGCGGCTCCCACTCACGGAAGGACTCGCTCGAGCCGGTCGCGCTCGCGCTGCACCTCGGCCGCGAGCTGCGAGATCCGCCGTGCCCGCGCGTTGTAGGCCTTGATCGCGGCGATCTGCGCACGCTGCGCCGCGACGGTGTCGCCGGTTCGAGCCGCAAGCGCGAACCGTCGCACGAGCGTCCGCACCTCCGCCTCTCGCCTTTGCCGAAGAGCCCGCGCGAGACCGGCGGCGCTCGAGCGCAGGCGCGTCAGCGCCGTCACCTGCGTCCCCCGCACTCGTGCGAGGAGCGGAGGCGGCTGCAGCGCGCGCAGCGCCACGAGCGGCGGCCCGAGGGTTCGACCATACCGTTCAAGCGCGGCCGCCTGGGCGACGCCGGTCGTTGCGGCGTCGAGGTCGGTGCGCAGCCGCTTCCCCGCCGCGCTCACGGCCGTCGACTGCGCGTCGAGTCGGGGGAAGACCTCTGCGATCCGCCGCAGCTCGTGCGTCAGCGCGACCTCCGCCGATACGAGACGGAGGAGCCGCGCGTGCAGGCGCTCGGCGTCGGCCGGCGGGTCGAGCCTCTTCAGGCGCCGCTCGAGGCGCGTGAGCGTCCGCTCGGCGCGAACGAGCCGCGGGCGCGAGCGGCTGAGCTCCGCCGGCGTCGCCTTGAACGTCCGCGTCGACTGCGCCACCTCCGCGAGCGGGCCGCGCATCTGCGCCTGAATCGTGTTGACCTCGCGGACGTACTGATCGACGGCGTCGCGCTGCTGGTGCCCACCGCCGCACCCGGCGACGGCTGCGACGACGACGATCAGGGCGAGGAACCGCGTGAGCACGCGCACGACCGTAGCGCGGGCGGCCGACGAGGTCGAGGACACGCCCCCGAAGACGCGAGCCCCTGCCGCGGCAAGGGCTCGTGGAGGTGGACCCAGCCGGGCTCGAACCGGCGACCTTCGCGCTGCCAGCGCGACGCTCTCCCAGCTGAGCTATGGGCCCGCGGGAGGCGACAGTGTAGCCCCGTACCGCGTCGCCTGCGGCTCCGCCGCTACCCGGCGGCGGCCTCGAGAGCCTCGTGCGGGACGTCGTCCCAGAGGTCCTCCAGGCGGTAGAACTCGCGCGCTTCCGGCGTGAACACGTGAAGGACGACGTCGAGGTAGTCGGCGATGATCCAGGTCGACTCGCCCTGCCCCTCGACCGACCGCGGAATCAACCGGTTGTCGCGCTTCATGCGCGCGTGAACCTCGTCCCAGATCCCCCTCGCCTGGCGCGGATTGTTGCCGGTGCACACGACGAAGTAGTCGGTGTACGTGCATACCGGGCGCATGTCGAGGATGACGATGTCCCGCGCGAGCTTGTCCGATGCGAGCGCCGCGATGCGGCGGGCCTGTTCGATCGACGTCAACTGACCTCAGTGTACCCGCGTCGGCGGCGAGTACAGCCCCTCGCGCTCGATCACGCCGCAGACCGCGGGGGGCACGAAGTCGCGGATCCGATCGCCGTTCGCGAGTCGTGCGCGCAGCTCGCGCGACGCGATCGGTAGCGGCTCGATCTCGAAGAAGACGACCCGCTCGGGACGCTCCAGCCGCGCCAGGACCCGCTCGAGCCGCTCTCGCGGGTACCCGGGTCGCGTCGCGACCGCGAGCCGCGTGCGCGCGAGCACCTCGTGCGGGTCCTTCCACGAGAGGAAGTCGCAGAACTCGTCGGCGCCGATGAGGAACAGCGCGTCGCCCCACTCCGGGTGCGCGCGCAGCGTGTCGACGGTCCGCGCGTGGTCGTCGAGTTCGACGTCGTCGTCCGGAAACGCTGCCCGCGCCATCTCGAGACGGAGACCGGCGGGAGTCTCGACGCGCTTGTGGCCCGGGGCGGCCGAGACCAGCACGACGAGCCGCGGAAGCCCGAATGCCGCCTTCGCGCTGCGCGCGACCTCGACGTGCCCGTTGTGCGGCGGGTCGAAGGAGCCTCCGTAGAGCCCGATCACCGCTCCGACTCAGGCAAGCTCGAGCGTCTCCTCGCCGACGACCACCTCGGCGCCCTTGCGCGCCCCGGCCTCCCTGAGCGCCCGCTCGAGCTCCTCCTCGCCGGGCGGCGTGCCGACGACGCGAAATCCCGTGTCGGTCCGCAGGAGACGCCACGGCCGCGCCTTCGCCTCCGGACGGTAGACGAGGAAGTCGGCCAGCTCGTCCTCGACCGGAGACTCGTCCTCCGGCTCCGGGATCAGCGTGAACAGCCGACGTCGGAACGCGTCGATGCCCTCTCCCGTCGCGCACGAGACGCGGACGACGTCGACGATCCGCTCGTCGTCGACGGTGAACGGGGGGTCGCGCACGAGGTCGATCTTGTTGAGCACCACGATCTGGGGACGCCGGTCGAGGTCGGCGCCGTACGCCGACAGCTCGGCGTCGATCGTCCGCCACTGCTCCTCGACCGGCTTCGATGCGTCGATCACGTGGATGAGCGTGCGCGCGCGCTCGAGGTGCGCGAGGAACTCGTGGCCGAGCCCGACGCCCTCGCTCGCGCCCTCGATCAGCCCCGGCACGTCCGCGACGACGAGCTGTCGCCCGTCGGGCGCCTCGACGGTCCCGAGCACCGGCTGCAAGGTGGTGAACGGGTACGCCGCGACCTTCGGGCGCGCGTTCGAGACGCGGCTGACGAGCGAGGATTTGCCCGCGTTCGGGCAGCCCGACGAGCGCCGCGTCCGCCAGGAGCTTCAGGTGGAGCTCGAGGTCTCGCTCCTCACCGGGGACGCCCACTTCGGCGAAGCGCGGGACCTGCCGCGTCGAAGAGACGAAGCGCGCGTTGCCGCGGCCGCCGCGGCCGCCGCGCGCGATCACGACTCGCGCGCGCGGGTGCGCGAGGTCGGCGAGGATGTCGTCGCCGTCGAGCACCTGCGTGCCGACCGGCACGCGCACCTCGACGGTGGCGCCGCTCGCTCCGTGCCTGCGCCCGCCGCGGCCGTTCCCGCCCCGCTCGGCGGTGATCCAGCGCCGGCGCTGCAACGCCGACAGGTCGCGAAGGTCCGGATCGGCGAGGAGGAGGACGTCGCCCCCGTCTCCGCCGTCGCCGCCGTCGGGCCCGCCCTTCGGGACGAACTTCTCGCGCCGGAAGGACAGCCCGCCGTCGCCGCCATTCCCGGCCTTGACGTGAATCGTCGCACGGTCGCTGAACATCACGCGAACCGTACTCGCGCCGCGCCCAGGAACGCCGCCGTGCGCCGCGCCTCGTCTTCGAGGTCGCGCCTCGCGACCCGCGGCAGCCGGTCGAACGGCTCGAGCCTGACGGTGTCGCGCTCGGTACGCCAGAGACCGCCGACGGCGCCGTCGACGAGGAAGGAGCGCAGGACGATGCCGCCCTCGGGATTGAGGAGCTTCGCGTATTGGGGAGGGACGATCCGCGAACGGTCGTCGTGGGCGAGCAGCACCGAGTCGAAGAGCGGCAGCAGCCGCGGCGGCGCCGGGACGTCACCCGGCCGCGGTGCGCTCGGAAGGTCGAGCAGCCCGTCGCCCACTTCGACCGTCCGCACCCGCTCGAGACCCGAACGGATCGTCGCCTGCGGGACGCCGGCCCAGCGCGCCGCGTCCTTGACCGTCGCCGGGCCGAACGCCGCAAGGTAGACGCCGACGAGCCTCGCCGCCGCCTCCTCCTCGGGGATCGGCCGCAGGTCGAGCCACGCGTCGGCCGCGACGAATCGTGGGCGACGGTCGAACGGGGGTGCGACGACGAACGGCGAGTGGAACCGCGCGCGGAACCAGGCGTCGTCGCCGCCCACGTGGTCCGCGAGCTCGCGGTTCGTTCGCGGCTCGGCCGCGAACGCGGCAGCCCGCTCGGCGAGCGCGGCGATCGTCTCCGGCGACGCGTCGCGCAGCCGCCCGCGGAGGTACATGCGCCGCAGCGACGGGAGAAGCGCGGTGACGATCGCCGGGTAGTCGCGCGTCGCGACGAGGTGGAGCGTCCCGCGCATGAGCGTTGCCTTCACGACTGCGCGCCTCGCCAGGGCGCGGTCGAGCTGCTCGGCGCGGAACGAGCGCAGGCGGGCGTGGAGCGCGCCGTAGGGCGCGCCCAGATCCTGCGCCTGGATGCACCCGATCCGGGCGAGCGCCGGCGCGACCGGCGCCGGCGATCGCGCGAGCAGGAGCTGGCGTGCGAGCGTCGCGCGGTTCAGCTCGCGTGCCGTCACGACAACGGGAACTCGACACCGTCGAGAAGCCCTGTCGGGTCGAAGAGGACGACGTGCGGCCCTCCGTGCATGCGCATCATGTTGCCCCGATGGCCGAACGCGATCTCGCCCGTCACGCCGTCCTCGAGCTCGAAGTGCACGAGGTCGAATCCCAGGCCATCGAAGTCCGGCACGTCGACGACTACCACCGGCTCGCCCATCGCCTCGACGAGCGCGCGGCGGCGGCGCCAGAGCCGGTCGTACTCGCCCTCGCGCGAGAGGACGTAGACGTCGACGTCCGAGCTCTCCGTCGCGCGTCCGGCCGCGAACGAGCCGCCGAGAAAGGCCGCGAGCACGACGGGGTCCCGCTCGCACGCGAGCCGGAACCGCTCGATGGCTGCGCGGCAGGCTTCGATCGGCATCGCGCGATCGTATGCGGCGGACCTGCGCGCGGCGCGCGAGCGTAGGCCTTGCGTGCGGACGCTCGTGGTGGTCGCATTGATCGCTTCGCTCGCCGGCGGCGGTCGCGTCGGCACCGCCGGCGTCACCGTCCGCCTCCCGTCGGGCTGGCACGCGGCCGAGTTGCTCGGCGACTCGCCCGTTTCCGACCCCCTGACGCGCCTTGCCGTTGCGAGCGCCCCGATCCGTCCGAACGGAAGGTCCTGCCAGGCGTCCGCGTATACGTTCGCGGCGACAGCGGTCGCGATCGTCGTCGTCGAGTGGCGCCGCGCGCGCGGCGCCGTCTTCCCGCCGCGGCCGCGACGGTTCGACGGCAGGACACTGCGGGTCCGGCCGCCGCCGGCGATCGAATGCTTCGCCGGAGCGGGCGGATCAGTCCAGTTCGCGGACCGCGGCCGCACCTTCGGCCTCTACCTGTTGGCTGGCGTACGCGCGCGTCCCGAGACCATCGCCGCCGCGCGGCGCGTCGCCGAGTCGCTGCGCGTCGCGCGTCGCTAGCTCGCGGCGTCGACCGAGACGAAGCGACGCTCGCCGCTCGTGCGGAACGCGACCGTTCCCTCGCGCACGGCGAAGATCGTGTCGTCGCGCCCGATCTGCGTCCCGGGACCGGGCCGGAACTTCGTGCCGCGCTGGCGGACGATGATCATTCCCGGCTTCGCCGCCTGGCCCGAGAAGAGCTTGACGCCGAGGTACTTCGGGTTCGAGTCGCGACCGTTCTTCGAGGAGCCGAGCCCCTTCTTGTGTGCCATCTAGCTCTCCTCCTTCTCGAGCGCGCTCTCGAGCGCGGCCAGCGCACCCTTCCGGGTCGCATGCTCCCGCTCGTAGGCGAGCGCCATCTCGACCTCCTGGCGGTCCCAGGCCGGTGCGGCCTCGGAGATCTGCGCGACCGTCATGTCTTCGTAGCCGTCCGGCAGGCCGTCCGGACGCTCGTCCGGCGCCGGTGCCTCCTGCTCCGGGCTCGCCTTTGGGGCCGCCTTCGACCGGCCCGCGCCGCCAAGCGAGATCTCGATCCGCGACGTCGCCGCGCGGAAGCCGGTGTGCCGCTTGTAGCCGACTCTCGCCTTGTACTTCCCGATCCGGATCTTGGGGCCGCGCTCGTGCGCGAGGACGCGGGCCGTGACGGTGACCCCGCTGTCGCCCAGCAGGACGGCAGGCGTGAGCGTCTGCCCCTCGTCGGTGGCGACGCGGTCGACGACGAGCGTCTCGCCGTCGCGGACGCGGTACTGCTTCCCGCCGAGCTTGATGATCGCGTAGTCCATGCTGAATCCGTTCCCGATCGTGGAAACGCGGGCCAGCGGCCCGCGAAGGCGGGAGTGTAGCGAAAGCTACCTCCTGCTGTCCTCGTCGATCCCCCACTCGCTCATCGGCGTGTACTGCCAGCCGTCCGATCCGTTGCGGGAGTCGTCGCCGGGCGCCTCCGGCCCTTCCTGAGGCTCCTCCGGACCGGCCGTCCCGGCCGTCGCGGCCGTCGCGGCGGCCGGCTCGGCAGCCTGCTCGGGCTCCGGCGGCTCGGCCGCCTCGACGACCTCGCCGTTCGACGTCGAAGCGTCCTCCCCGTCCAGGGTCGCCGTTCCGACGGCGGCGGTCTTCTTGCGGCGGTTGCGGCCACCGCGCGTGCCGCGGCGGGTCTTCTTCCTCGCCGCCGCCGCGCCCGCGCCGTCTCCGTCCTCGGCCTCGTCGTCGCGACCGAGCTCGGGCGACGGGACGTGGATCACGGGCTGGGGCGCCTCGGGAGGCGTCGAATCGCCGCTCTCGTCGTCGTCTCCGGCGTCCGCCTCCGGCTCGGGCTCCTGTTGCGGCTCGATCACCGTCGCGTCGGCGCTCTCCGCCTCGGCCGCCGCCTCGCCGTCGGCCGACACCTCGGCCTCGGTCGGCTTCTTCTTGCGGCCGCGGCCGCCGCGGGTGCCGCGGCGCGTCCGCTTCTTCGCTGCGGCGGCCTCACCATCGGCGGCCTCGCCATCGGTGGCCTCGTCGACCTCGGCCACGCCGACCGCCGCAGGATCCTCGCCCTCCTCGACCTCGGCAGGCTCGGCCGGCTCCTCGTCCTCCGGCTCGGCGCCGGTGGCGTCCGTCTCGGCCTTCTTCGCCGGCGCGCGCTTGGCGCGCGTCGGCTTCTCGGCCTCGGCCTCGGCGCTGATTGGCGCGTCCGCCTCCCCCGTCTCGTCGAGGAGCTCGGCGTACGCCACACCGTCCATGACGGCGGTGATGCGTGCCTTCACCTTTTTCCCGACGCTCCGCGCTGCACCGCCGACGTAGACGTCGATCCCGTCGAGCTTCGCAACCCCGGCCTGCGCGTCGAACAGGCCGACCTCGCCGGGCTTCAGCTGCAGCACCTGCCCCTCCTCGACCGGCCCCTTCGGCGCCACCTTCGCGAGCGTGCCCTGCTCGAGGACGACGAAGTGGTCGAGGTGGACGCCGTCCTTGCCGACGAAGAAGAACTTGCGCTTCGTCGTCTCCTCGAGCTCGCGCAGGCGAACCGCGCCCGGCCCGGCGATCATCGAGGCGATCTTCGCGTTCAGCTCGACCTTGAAGGCCTTCGCCCTCGAGCCGGGGGTGACGAGCGAGCGCAGCTTCCGCTCGAGCTCGACCGCCGTCGTAGACTCCGACACGACGATTCCGTCGCCGCCGCAGGTCGGGCACTTCCGCGTCATCACCTCGCGCGGGCCGTCGGTGACGTTCTGGCGCGTCATCTCGACGAGCCCGAGCGGCGAGATCTCGACGACGTAGGTCTTCGTACGGTCGCGCTCGAGCTCCGTCCGCAGCGCCTCCTCGACCTGCGCCCGGTTCTTCGGGTTCGCCATGTCGATGAAGTCGATGACGATGATGCCGCCGACGTCGCGGAGGCGAAGCTGCCGCACGACCTCCTTGACGGCTTCGAGGTTGTTCTTCGTGATCGTGTCCTCGAGCCGGCCGCCGGACTTCTTCGACCGCGAGCCGACGAAGCGCCCGGTGTTCACGTCGATGACCGTGAACGCCTCCGCGTAGTCGAAGATCAGGTAGCCGCCGGACGGCAGGTCGACGCGCCGGTTCAGCGTCGAGCGGATCTCCTGCTCGACCCCGGACGCCTCCATGAGCGGCTCGCGCTCCTTGTACCGGACGACGCGGTCGACCATGTGCGGCGACGTCTTCTTGAGGTAGCCGACGATCCGCTTGTGCGTGCGCTCGTGGTCGACGAGCAGCCGCTCGAACTCGCCGGTGAAGAGGTCGCGCGTCACGCGGAGCGGCAGCTCGGCCTCCTGGTAGACGAGCGACGGCGCCTTCCGGCGCTTCGCCTGCGCCTCGATCGTCTTCCACAACCGCTGCAGGAAGTCGAGATCGCGTTCGATGTCCTCCGCGGACGCGCCCTCGGCGGCCGTGCGAACGATCACGCCGCCCTTCTTGGGCGCGATCTCCTTGAGGATGCCCTTCAGCCGCGAGCGCTCGTCGTCCTCGAGCCGCCGCGACACGCCGAGCCCCTCGCCGTGCGGGACGTAGACGACGAAGCGGCCCGGCAGCGAGATCTCGGTCGTGAGCCGCGCGCCCTTCGTCTTCATCGGGTCCTTCACCGCCTGGACGAGCAGCGTCTGCCCGCGCTGGATCAGGTCCTGGATCTTGCGCGCGCCCTTGCGGCCCTCGAGCTCCGCGCCGACGATCTCGTCCACGTAGAGGAAGCCGTTCTTCTCGAGGCCGATCTCGACGAACGCGGCCTCCATCCCGGGCAGGACGTTGTCGACGACCCCGAGGTAGATGTTCCCGGCGATCGAGCGCCGCTCCGGACGCTCGAGGTACACCTCTGCGACGCGGTCGTCCTCGAGCACGGCGACGCGACGCTCGCCGGCGTCGACCGACACGATCAGCTCGCGCTTCGCCTTCGGGAGCGGCGGGCGCCGGGCGGGCGTCCGGCGCGGGGCACGGGTACGCGACCGCTTCTCGGCGCCGCCACCACCCCCCTTGCCGTTGCTGCCCTTGCCCCTTTCGCCGGCCTTCCGGCCGTCCTCGGTCGTCGGGGGCGCGGCTTCGACGGGCGCGGCGTCGTCGGCATCGGCTGACGCGCCGTCCGTCGGCTTCTTCTTGCGGTTGCGTCCGCCGCGCGTGCCGCGCCGGCGCTTCCTTCTTTCTGCTGCTGCTTGATCTCCGTCGGCGTCCTCTGCTTCGTCGACGGGCTCGGCCTCGACGGCCTCGGTCTCGACCTCAGGTGCGGGAGCGGCTGCCTCTGCAGGCGCCGACTCCTCCTTCCGCTTGCGGCGGAACCAGTGTAATGGCAAAACGGGTCTCCTTGGATGGGCGCGCCAGCCCCGCCGCGAATGGGCGGGCGTCGCGCAGATACGTGAAAAGCCTTGGCATGGCCTGAACGCAGGGTAGCAGCGCCTCAGGCGGCGCCCGACACCGGCGCCAGCCGCGCGCGGCGCGCGTCGATCGCACGGAGGCGCTGCCGCAGGCGCATCCACGCCCACGGCTCGAGGCGGGAGTAGCGGACGGCGGCCTGGCCGCGTGTCGCGTCGAGGTACTCGAACCAGGCGTCGGCCTCCTCGATCATGAGCAGCTCGTGCGCCTGACGCGTTCCCACGGCTTCACCGCCCATGGGTCAAGGGTAGGACCGGGCCCGGACGGACTCGAGGGCTACGCAGGGTTCGCGCCGCGCAGCTCGAACGAGCGCCGCGCGGCCTCGCCGATCGTTCTCGTCCCCGCGTAGGCGATCGCGCCCTTGACCGTCCAGCCCGCGATCGGGATGACGCCGAGCAGCTCCCGGGCGACGGTCCGGAAACCCATGCCCGCACCGACGACGCCGAGCAGCTCGAACGCCCGCGAGACGTCCATCCGGTGCCCGTAGGCCATCGCGATCCGCAGCACGAGCCGGACCTGGTTCAGCGTCAGGATCGGGAGGTCGGCGCCCGGAACGAACACCACCACGCCGACGAGCCCGTTCTTGCGCGAGAACGACCGGATCAGGTCGTCGACGACGTGCTTCCTGAGGAGAGGGAGCCGCGCGGCGAGAGCCGTTCCCTCCTCGCCGAGCGACCGCGCGAGCGCCTCGGCGATCTCGTCGACGGGGAAGCCCCGGCCCGGCGTGACCTGAACCACGCCGTGGGCGAGGACGTACGGGACCCGGGACTCCTCGGTCACCGCGACGATCGGGACGTTCGCGCGCGACGCCGCGCGCAGCCTGTCCTTGTCGGGCGGGCCGACCCAGACGAGGGCCGACGCGTTGCGAACGTCTCCGTTCTCGACGATGGCCGAGGGGTCGCCCCCTTCGCGGAGCTCGCGCGCGAGCACGGGCACGAGCTCCGTCGCGCCCGCGACGACGAGCGGGCGGCGGTCGCCGGCGCCCATGCGCAGCTCGCGCAGCACGCCGAGGATCGCGAGCGGCCGCAGCCGCGCGCTCACGCGCGGCGCCTGACCGAGCGGGCGTGAATGCCGAGGAGGATCCCGATCGCCACGAGGTTCGTGATCATGGACGATCCGCCGACGGAGACGAACGGCAACGGGATCCCCGTGATCGGCGCGATGCCGATCGTCATGCCGACGTTGACGAACACCTGGAACAGGAACGCGAACACGAGGCCGCCGGCCAGGATCGCGCAGAAGAGGTCACGGGCGCTCGTCACGATCTTCAGGCCGCGCCAGACGACGAGCAGGTACAGCAGGAGCAGGATCGCGACGCCGAGGAAGCCGCGCTGCTCCGCGAGCGACGCGAACGCGAAGTCGGTCGCATGCTCCGGCAGGTAGTTCAGGCGCGTCTGCGTCGCCCCGGCGACGCCCCGGCCGCGCAGGCCACCGGCGCCGACCGCGGTGACGGACTGGTTGACGTTGTACGTCGCGCCGCGTGGGTCCGAGTCGGGGTGCGTGAAGCCGGTGATCCGCTTGGCCTGGTAGGGCTTGAGGACGTTGACGCCCGCCGCGGGGAGCCACCAGAGGACGCCTGCGATCCCCACCGCCGCGACGAGCGCGATGACGCCCAGGTGGATCCACCGCACGCCGGCGAGGAAGAGCACCGCGCCGAGCGCCGCGCCGTACACGAGCGCCGTCCCGAGGTCGGGCTGCAGGAACACGAGGCCGATCGGGAGCGCTGCGAGCCCGATCGCCTGCAGCGGCACCACGAACGACGAGCTCTGCCGGATGCGGTCGGCGAGGAACGCCGCGAGGAAGAGCGTGAACAGCACCTTGCCGAACTCGGACGGCTGGAACTTGAAGAAGCCGATGTCGATCCACCGGCGAGAGCCGCGGGTGGCCGCGGCGGTCACGAGGACGAGCACCATCAGCCCGAGCGTCCCGACGTAGATCGGCCGCTTGAACCGCCGGTAGACGTCGGGATCGATCGCCGCGACCGCGAACATCGCGACGACGCCGGCCGCGACGTACACCGCCTGCCGCCCGGCGAGGCTCCCGCCGGGGTCGTGGCGCGTGATCGCGTCGACCGACGAGATCCCGAACGCGACGAGCGCGCCGACCGCCGCGAGGAGGAGCCAGTCGAGCCCGCGGACGAACCCGACGAGCCCGAGCGCCTCGCCGCGGCGGCGCGGACGGAGCCCGCGCGCGCGTGTGTCGACAGCCTCGAACGCCATCAGTCGGACGCCTTCGGCACGACCTGGCCCTGCTTTCCGAAGTACTGCTCGAACACCTTGAGCGCCGCAGGCGCCGCAGCGACGCCGCCGTGGCCGCCGTTCTCGATCACGGCGCAGACGACGATCGTGGGAGCGCCGTCCGGCCCGTAACCGCACCACCACGCCTGGTCCTCCTGGTGCCCGGGGGGATATCCGGGGAGGTGCACGATCTTCTCCGCCGTTCCCGTCTTGCCCGCGATCGGCACCGGGAACTGCCCGAAGACGCCCGACGAGGTGCCGATCGTCGAGTGCGTCGCGAGGAAGAGCCCGCGCTGGACGACGCTCAGCGCCGCCGGGTCGACGCCGCTCGGCCGCGGGGGCTGGCCGGAGAGGCGGCGAAGGACGCGCGGGTTCCGCGGATCGTCGGTCGGCTGCTCGACGTCCTCGCCGAGATGCGGCGTGACGAGCTTGCCGCCGTTCGCGACCAGCGCGTAGAACCGCGCCATCTGCAGCGGCGTGACGCCGACGTCGCCCTGCCCGATCGCGAGCTGGATCGAGTACCCCGGCTTCCAGGTGCGGTCGATCTCCGAGAACTTCCGGAACGCCTGCCGCCGCCACTCCGGCGTCGGCATGAGGCCCGTCGCCTCCGTCCCGACGTCGATGCCGGTCGGCACGCCGAGCCCCATCCTCGTCGCCCACGACTGCAAGGGGTGAGCGCGATCCGAGGGGAGCGCGTAGAAGCGATCTCCCACCTGGTAGAAGTAGGTGTCGCAGGACGCCGCGAGCGCGGTCGGCAGCTCCATCCACTGGTAGACGTCCGGCGTCCAGTTGCGGAACGGCTGCTTCGGCTCCCCGCGGTCGTGCGGCGAGTAGTAGACGCCCGAGCAGAGGAGGCTCTCGTACGGCTGCAGGATTCCCTCCTGCATCGCGGCGAGCGCAGTCACCGGCTTGAACGTCGACCCCGGCGGATAGGTCGCGGCGGTCGCGCGGTTGATCCCGGGGAAGTTCGCCTTCTCCGCGACCTTCGGGTCGAGAACGCGGGCGAGCTTCTTCATGTCCTTGCGTCCGACGAAGATCGACGGCTTGTAGGTCGGGTACGAGGCCATCGCGAGCACCGCGCCGTCTCGCGGGTCCAACGCGACGATGGAGCCGCCGTTCGCGTGCCACTTCTTGTCCTCGTGCGCGAGGTCGATCCCGTAGCGGAGCGCGCGCTCGGCCGCCCGCTGGAGCTGGATGTCGAGTGTGAGGCGCAGCTGGTTCCCACGCCGCGGGTTGACCTTCGGCTCGATCTCGCTCGTCGGACGGCCGCGGGCGTCGACCGTGAGCTGGGCGGAGCCGTCCCGGCCGCGCAGGTACGTGTCGTAGGTCGCCTCGACCCCGGCCTGGCCGACGACGTCGCCGAGGCGATAGCCGAGCTTCCGGCGCTCCTTCAGCTCGGGCTCGGTGATCTCGCCGAGGTAGCCGAGAACCTGTGCGCCGAGCGACTGGTAGGGATATTTGCGCAGGTAGCTGTCGGCGATGCGAACGCCGGGAAACTCGCTGCCGTGCTCGAACACGTACGACACCTGGTCCTCGTGCAGGCCCGTCTGGACGACGACCGGCGTCAGCGGATCGCCGGCGTGGGCGTTCATCCGGTCGAGGATCGTCCCGACGGGGACGCCGACGATCTTCGACAGGCGCCGCAGCTCGTCGCGCTGCTCCGGCCAGCTCTTCGGCAGGTCGGCCGGCCACAGCTCGACGCGGGTGCCCGGCACGTTGACGACGAGCGCCCGCCCGTGGCGGTCGACGATCGGCCCGCGAGGCGCCTCGAGCCGCAGCGTCCGGAGCCGGTTGTTGTTCGCCGCCTGCGCGTACTTCTCGCCGGAGAGGACCTGGAGCGCCCAGAGGCGCAGGAAGAGGACCGCGAACAGCGCGAGCGCGAAGAACCCGAGCAGCGCGACGCGGAACGCGAGCTGCGGCGTGAGCCGGTACGGCTCCTCGACGCGAGGGTCCCGCGGCAGGAACCGCCGCGAACGGCGGCCGTCACCGGCGCTCACCTCGTCAAGCCTCTAGCCAAGGAGGCGCACCTCGCGCACTCGGTCGGCGACGTCCAGCGGCGGGAAGAGCCGCCGGACGAGCGCGTACACGGGCGGCGTCAGCAGCAGGTTCAGCAGCACGCTCGCCGGAAGGGCCGCGAGCACCGGCCCCGCAGGCGCAGCCTCGCCGAGAACGAACCGGAGGGCGAGCGACCCGAACGCGAACAGCACGGTCACGACTGCGACCGAGACGTAGGGCGCGTGGAAGCGGTCGCGCGCAGTCGTCTCGCCGTAGCGGCCGATCCAGAAGCCGGCCACCGTGAGCAGGAGCGACGTGAACCCGAGCGTCTCGAGGTGCGCCACGTCGAGGAGGAGGCCCGCGCCGAACCCCGCCGCAGCCCCGAACACCGATCCGCGCAGGAGCGCGATCGAGAGCAGCGTCACGAGCACGAGGTCCGCGCTGCCGCCGAGTGGCGTGTACGCCGAGAGCACCGAGACCTGCACGAGCACGGCGACGAACAGGACGAGCGCGGCGCGAAGCCCGTCGAGGCTCACGGCAACTCCGGGCGCGCGCCCTTGGGGACGAGGACGAGCACGGACTGGAGCGAGGAGAAGTCGACGAACGGCTTCACCTGGATGCGCTTGAACGAGTCGGTGTCGTTCTGGGACACGCTTGCGACCGTCCCGATCTGGATGTTGCGCGGATAGAGCGACGGCAGCTCTCCGCGGCCGGGCGACCCGGCGGTGATGATCACGTCGCCGCGGTTGACGTTCTTGTCCTTCGTCACGCGGTCGAGGAGCAGCGACCCGCCGCCGCTCCCGCGCCTCAGGATCCCGACGGCCCCCTGGCTCGTGAGGTCGACGGCACGAACCGCGCTCGACTCGTCGGTTGCCAGCGTGACGACGGACTGGCCCCGGAAGACCTTCGTGATCTGACCGACGAGCCCCTCGCCGGTGACGACGACGTCCCCCTCCTCGATGCCCGCCTCCGAGCCGGCGGAAATCGTGACGCGCTGGTCGAAGCGGCTAGCCGGGTTGGTCAGGACGCGCGCCGCGGCGAGGTCGTAGTCGCGCGGGTACCGGGGCAGGTCGTGGAAGCGGAGCAGGTTGCGGAGGTGGACGTTGTCCTGCAGCGCCGACTCGTTGAGGATCACCTGGCGCCGCAGCCCCTCGACCTGCGCCTTCAGACGCTCGTTCTCGGACTTCGCGTGAAACAGGTCGCGGGTCCAGCCGACGGCGTCGCGGAACGGGCGGGAGACGCGCTCGGCCGCCACTTCGAACGGCCGCAGCACCGAGGCGGCGACGCCCTGCGCCGGATCGAGTGCATCCGAGCGGAACGAGACGGTGAGGAGAACAAGGGACGCCAAGACGAGGATGCCCACGACGATCCGGCGCTTGAGGGCGCTGGAGCGAGTCGATGGGTACCCGGAGGCGGCGCGCTGGACGGACGAGCCCAGGACCGCGAAGCGGACGGTCCGGTTCCTTGGCACTGCTGCGGGTGAGTGTAGCGGCCGCCTCCGAACCCTCCGTCTCGGCCGTGTCACTCCGACACGTCCCTTCCGGCCGGTCAGCGTCCCGACGGGCGGGCGCCGTCGCGGTCGAGGGCGTGCACCCACAGGTGCCAGCTCTCCCAGTCGAACCGCGTCAGGAGGCGGAACCCGAGCTTCGCCATCACGCGCCGCGACGCGACGTTCTCCTCGATCGCGATCGAGACGACTCGCGGGAACCCGAGGTCGCCGAACGCCCACGCCACGCACGCCGCGGCCGCCTCCGTCGCGATCCCGCGGCCCCACCATGCCGGGTCGAGCGCGTACCCGATCTCGGGGTCGTCCGGCCAGGCGCGGTGGAACGACGGCCCCGCGCGGCCGATCGTCTCCCCCGTCTCGCGCCACTCGACCGCGAGGAGGCCGAAGCCGTGCTCGTCCCAGTGGCCGTTCCACCGCGCGAGCGCGTCGGCGGCGCTCAACGGTGGGCCGAGGTAGCGCACGAACCCGGAGTCGGCGTGCCAGCGGGCGATGGTCGCCGCGTCCTCGGGACGGAACCGGCGCAGGCGCAGCCGCTCCGTCTGGAGCAGGGTCATAAAGCCCTCTGCGTCACCGCTGGTAGCGGTTGCCGTTCCGGGAGCGCGCGCGCGACCGCGCCTTCGCGCTGTTCCGCATCGCCTCGAACTCCTCGAGGCTGCGGCCCGAGCCGACGGCGACGCAGGTGAGCGGCGACTCGGCGAGGTGCGTCGGCATGTGCGTCTCCTGGCGGAGGCGCTGGTCGAGGCCCTGCAGGAGCGCGCCGCCGCCGGCGAGCACGATCCCGCGGTCCATGATGTCGGCGGCGAGCTCGGGCGGCGTCTTGTCGAGCGTCGACTTGATCGCGTCGATGATCTGCGCCACCGGCTCCTCGAGCGCGTGCCGCACCTCCTCGCTCGAGAGGATCATCGTCTTCGGCAGGCCGGTGAGCATGTCGCGGCCGCGGACCTCGGCCTGAACCTCCTCCTTCAGCGGGTACGCCGAGCCGACCTCGAGCTTGATCTCCTCGGCCGTCTGCTGGCCGATCAGCAGCTTGTACTCGCGCTTGATGTGGTTGATGATCGCCTCGTCCATCTCGTCGCCGCCGACGCGGAGCGACTGCGAGACGACGATCCCGCCGAGCGAGATGACGGCGACCTCGGTCGTGCCGCCGCCGATGTCGACGATCATGTTCCCGGTCGGCTCGGCGACCGGCAGCCCCGCGCCGATCGCGGCGGCCATCGGCTCCTCGATCAGGTACGCCTGGCGCGCGCCGGCGCTCAGCGTCGCCTCCTCGACCGCGCGCTTCTCGACGCCGGTGACGCCCGACGGGACGCAGACGACGACGCGCGGGTGCGCGAAACGGTGCTGGTGCACCTTCTGGATGAAGTGGCGGAGCATCTGCTCGGTCACGTCGAAGTCGGCGATCACGCCGTCCTTCAGCGGGCGGATCGCGCTGATCGTGCCGGGCGTGCGGCCGATCATCCGCTTCGCCTCGAGCCCGACGGCGTGCACGTCGCCGGTCGACTGGTCGATCGCGACCACCGACGGCTCGCTGAGCACGATGCCGCGCCCACGCACGTAGACGAGCGTGTTCGCGGTGCCGAGGTCGACGGCCATGTCGCGGCCGCCGAAGCCGGTCAGGTAGTTGAAGATGCCCATGCGACCGGCGTCCACTCTAGCCGCTTGCCCGCTTCCGCACTCGCCCTCGCGCTCGGCGTCCGCGCGTTCTCCACGCCGCGTGGAACCTCCTGCTCGCGCGCGCCGCGACGTCCAGGCCGCGACCGCGGCGACGTTCGTGCTGTCGGTCGCGATCGCGCCGCCGTTCGCGGTCGTCTGGTGGAGCGCCGAGCCGGAGGTCTGGCCGTACGCGCTCGCCTCGACGCTGCTCGAGACGGTGTACGTCGTCGCCCTCGCGCTACGCCTACCGCGACGACGACCTGTCGTTCGTCTACCCGCTGACACGCGGCCTCGCGCCGGTGCTCGCGCTCGGCTCGGCGGCGCTCGTCCTCGGGCGAGGCCGCGTCCGCGACGGCGACCGCCGGTGTGCTGCTCGTCGCGGTCGGCGTCGTCCTCGTCCGCGGGATCGGGCCAGCGGCGACGCGCGCGCGCTGCTGCTCGTCGTCACGATCGCGGCGTCGATCGCCGCGTACACGCTCGTCGACCGCGCCGGCATCCAGCACGCCGGGGCGCTGACCTACTTCGTGCTCGTGCTCGCGGCGCCGTGCCTCGTCTACCCGCCGCTCGTCGGCATCGCGCGCGATGCGCGCGGGAGCTCGCGGCCGACGGTCGTGGCCGCGGCGGTCGCGAACATCGGCTCGTTCGCGCTCGGCCTGCTGGCGCTCCGCCACGGGCCGGCTGCGCCGGTGCTCGCGGTGCGCTCGTCGTCGATCGTGATCGCGACGCTGCTCGCCGCCAGCGTGCTCGCCGAGGCGGTCCGCCGCGGACGACTGGCCGGCTCGGTGCTCGTCTTCGCCGGGGTCGCGCTCCTCGCGCTGTGACAGATCGGGCTCGCGGTCCTTCAGCCGAAGCCGTAGACGCCCGGAGAAGCGCGTCGCGAGCAGCCGGACGAGCAGCGCGCCCGGCAGGCCGACGACGTTCAGGTAGTCGCCCTCGATCCGCTCGACGAGGCTCGCGCCGAGGCCCTGGATCGCGTAGCCGCCGGCGCGGCCCTCCCACTCGCCGCTCGCGAGGTAGTGCGCGAGGTCGCGCGGCGTGAGCGTGCGGAACGTGACGCGCGTCGTCTCCGTCGTGCGAGCTCCTCCCAGGCCGGCGTGCGCAGGCAGAGGCCGGAGACGACCTCGTGCGTCGCCCCGCGATAGCGTCTCGAGCATCCGCTCGGCCTCGGTCGCGTCCGTCGGGCTTGCCGAGCAGCTCGCCGCCGCAGAGGACCTCGTGTCGACGCCGAGCACCGGGCGGTCGCCGCCGTCGACCGAGCGCGCCTTGCCGGCCGCGCGCTCGAGCGGGTCGTGCCCGGCTCCTCGTCGAAGTCGGGCGCGACGACCTCGAACGGGATCCCGAGCTGCGTCGAGGATCGCCCGCCGCTGCGGCGACGTCGACGCGAGCAGGAGCGGCGGCGCCGGGCGAGGCTCACGCTCATCGCTTGCGCGCGACCCAGATCTCCTCGGACGGCCACTTCCTCGCCCACTCGGCCGTCACGTAGTAGTACCGGTGGTGCGTCTCGGCCCGGCCGGCGCCTGGAGCTCGAGCAGCCGCTCGATCTCGAACCCGTTCGCGCGCAGCAGGTCGATCCACTCGCCGTGCGGCGAGGTGGAACTCGACCCCGCCGTCGGGCCACTCGAACCGATGCATCCCGAACTGCGGGTGCACGCAGGTGCTCCGTCGCCGGGACCTCGTCGTCGGCGAGCAGAGGATGACGAGCGTCGAGTTGCGCAGGAACACGAGCCGGCCGCCGGGCCGCAGCAGCCGCGCCGCCTCGGGGATCCAGCGGTACGGGTCGACCCAGATCGACGCGCCGTACTCCGAGACGGACGAGGTCGAAGCTCGCGTCCGGCAGGCCCGTCTCGCGCCGCGTCGGCCTCGACGAGCGGGAACTCGATCCCGGTCTCGCGCATGCATGCGCCGCGCCGTCTCGAGCTGCGCCGGCGTGATGTCGACGCCGACCGGCCGCGCGCCGCGTCTCGCGAGCCACGCGGAGAAGTAGGCCGTGCCGCAGCCGAGCTCGACGACGTCGAGGCCGGCGACGTCGCCGAGGACGCTGCAGCTCGGACTCCGGGATCGTCCCAGATGCCCCACGTCGATCTCGTCGAGCGCCCAGCTCGTGGGCGCGTGCTCGTCGGTGTACTCGCGCGTTCGACTGTCGTCCAGAGCGCGCGGTTCTTCGCCGCGTCGTCAGACCAGCCCATCGGGGAACCACAGCGCGATCTCGCGCTCGGCGGACTCCGGCGAGTCGGACCCGTGGACGAGGTTGTTCGGCATCGCGAGCGCGAACTCGCCGCGCAGCGAGCCGGGATCGGCGTCGGCCGGATTCGTCGCGCCGATCGTCTTGCGCGCCGTCGCGATCGCGCCCTCGCCCTCGAGCACGAACGCGAGCGTCGGGCCCGAGGTGATGAAGTCGACGAGCTCGCCGAAGAACGGCTTCTCGCTGTGCTCGGCGTAGTGCGTCTCGCCCGAGCTCGCGCGACGCGACGACGAGCCGCGCGGCGCGGAGCTTCAGCCCGCGGCGCTCGAAGCGCGCGAGGATCTCGCCGGCGAGGTTGCGCTCGACGGCGTCGGGCTTCGCGAGGATGAGTGTGCGCTCGACGGCCATGCGGCCGCGGAGCTTACCTGTGGCGCCGCGGCGGACCGACGGCCTACGGAGCGCGTCTGCCGCCGCTCGCGCGCCGTCGTGCGGCGGCCTGCGGAGCGAGCTCGATCGGTGTTCTCGTCGGCGACGACCGGCGTCTCGCAGTACGGGCAGACCTGCCACGCCGGCTCGAGCGGCCGGTGGCAGCTCGCGCACGCCTGCCGCAGCCGCGTCGTGCAGACCGGGCAGACGAGGAACTCCGGCTCGACCTCGGCGCTGCAGACCCAGCAGGTGAGGTCGCGGCCGCTCGAGGCCGCGCTCGATCATCTTCATCTCGAGCTCGCGCTCGCGCACGTCTTCGAGGTACTCCGGCGGGCGGAAGAGCATGTAGATCAGCGGGCCGAGGAACGGCGGGATCGCGCCGATCAGCGGTCGCGAGCCAGACGAGCATCGAGTCGGCGATCCGGCGGCGCGCGTCCTTGTCGCACCCAGAAGATCGTCGCGATCCAGAACAGGACGACGAAGCAACGATCGCCCAGGTTCCGGAGCACGTACCACGTCGTCGAGTGGAAGAAGTCGTGCACGCCGCCGAAGACGCTCGCAGATCACAGCAGCACCTCTCCCTAGCAGCCAGCCCGCGGCGAACGCAAGCCCGACGAACAGGGCGAGCAGGAATGCCGCGAAGACGAAGACGCTGAGTCGCTCACGGGCGCGGGTCATCGTACGGTTTCTATTCGGACGACGAGAGCTCGGCAAGCAGGTAGAGCGAGCCGGTGACGAGGATCGCGCCGTCTGCGTCCGGCGAGCGCGCGGCCGCGCACGAGCGCGGCGCGCGGGTCGGCGACGGCCTCGACGCGCGCGAAGTACGGGCGCGCGAGCGCGGCGAGCTCGTCGGCGCAGGGAGCGCGCGCGCGTTCGCCGAGCCGTCGCGACGAAGCGTGTCGCCGACGGTCGAGAGCGCTCGCGAGCATCGCGTCGACGTTCTTGTCGCCGCAGGATCGACGACGACGATCGTGAACGTCGCGCGCGGCAGGCGCGGCGAGCAGGTAGCCGACGCCGGCGATGTTGTGCGCGCCGTCCCAGATCTCGAGCGGCTGCTCGCCGCGGCGCTCGAGCCGGCCCGGGACGGTGACGCGCCTCGGCCGCGTGCGGGTCGACGCGCTCGCCCGAGGAACGCCTCGGCGGCTGCGACCGCGAGCGCCAGGTTCGAGCCGACGAGCACGTCGATGCGCGTCGGCTCCGCGCGATCGCGCGTCGGCGCCTCCCACTCGGGCTCGCCGAGCACGACGATCGCGCCGGGCGTGACGACCGCGAGCTTCTCGGCCGCGATCTGCCTCGCGCGTCTCGCCGAGCACGTCGGTGTGGTCGAGCGCGACGTTCGTCAGCACGACGACGGGCGCGTCGAGCACGTTCGTCGCGTCGTAGCGCCCGCCGAGCCCGGCCTCGACGACGGCGACGTCGACCTCGCGCGCCGCGAACTCGGCGAGCGCCGCGGCGGTCAGCACCTCGAACTGCGTCGCGCCGTCCGCGTGCGGCCGGACGCGCGCGAGCGCCTGCTCGAGGTCGGCGGCGCTCGCCGTCGACCTGGATCCGCTCCGCCCAGCCGCGGACGTGCGGCGAGATGTAGGCGCCGACGCGCAGCCCGGCCGCGCGAAGCAGCGCGGCGCACATCAGCGTCGTCGACGTCTTGCCGTTCGTCCCGACGACGTGGATCGCGGGGAAGCGCGCTGCGGCTCGCCGAGCGCGGCGAGCAGCGCCTGCATGCGCTCGAGCCCGAAGTCGTCCGGCCACGGCGAGAGCGCGTCGAGCCATTCGAGGCCTGCGGTGGCGTCCGACACGGAGCGCGCCGAGGCGCCCTAGTCCGAGATCGCGTCGAGGTCGCGCCGGAAGCGGTCGAGCTTCTCGCGCTCGGCGCTCGACGACCTCGGCCGGCGCGTTCGACGACGAAGCGCTCGTTCGCGAGCATGCCCTCGGCGCGGGCGATCTCCTTGCGCAGCCGCGTCGCGCTCGGCGTCGACGTCGCCGTTCGCCCGTCGGCGCGCTCCGGCTTCGACGACCGCGTCGAAGATCCGCTTCTCGTCGCCCTCGAGCGCGCGGCACGACGCCCGAGCGGCGGAACATCGTCGCCGCCTCCTGGACGCGCGTCGAGCGCACCGCGCCTCGGCCTCGTCGCCCGCCTCGGGCCACGGCGCGACGATCAGCCGCGATCTCCCGGTCGGGCAGGTGCGACCAGATCTCCTCGGTGACGTGCGGCATCACCGGGTGCAGCAGCTTCAGCAGCCGCTCGAGCGCGGCGACGGCGGTCGTCGCGAGCGTCGTCGTCGCCGTCGTAGAGCCGCTGCTTGACCGCCTCGAGGTACCAGTCGCAGAAGTCGTCGAAGGTGAGGTGGTAGAGCTCGTCGACGGCGTGCGCGAAGTCGAACTCGGCGACGTAGGCCCTCGTACGCGCGCTGTGCCTGCGAGAGCCGCGCGAGGATCCAGCGCTCCTCGACCGACGCCGGCCGCGCCTCGCCGGGCCGCGCGCCCGCGTCTCAGGATCAGCCGCGCCGCGTTCCACAGCTTGTTCGCGAGCTTGCCGCCCTCCTCGATCGCCGAGTAGGAGAAGCGCACGTCCTGCGTCAGCGAGTTCTTGAGCAGGCCGTACCGCGTCGCGTCGGTGCCGTGCTGCGCGATGATCGTCGAGCGGGTCGATCCCGGTGCCGAGCGACTTCGACATGCGCCGGCCGTCGGGCGCGAGCACCGTCGAGTGGATGATCACGTCGCGGAACGGCATCTCGCCGAGCAGCTCGAGGCCGGAGAAGATCATCCGGTTCTCCCAGAGGCGGATGATCTCGCGCGCGGTCGTCTGCAGGTCGCCCGGGATAGAACGCTTCAGGTCGTCGGCGTCTCGCTCCGGCCAGCCGAGCGTCGCGAACGGCCAGAGCGCCGACGAGAACCACGTGTCGAGCACGTCCGTCTCCTGCGTCAGCTCGGTCGAGCCGCACTCGGCGCACGCGCCGGCGGCTCGTCGGCCGCGCGTCACGTGCCCGTCGGGGCAGTAGTAGAGCGGGATCTGGTGGCCCCACCAGAGCTGGCGCGAGACGCACCAGTCGGGCGCGTTCTCGAGCGAGTCGATCGCGAAGCGGTGCTGGCTCTCGGGGTGGTAGACGACGCGCCGCTCGCGCAGCGCCTCGAGCGCCGGGCTGCTTCAGCTCCTCCATCGAGCACCACCACTGCAGCGAGATCAGCGGCTCGATCCGCGACTCGCAGCGCTCGCACAGCGCGACGGTGTGGCGGTAGTGCTCGCGCTTCTCGAGCAGGCCGCGCTCGCGGCACCAGTCGAGGATCCGGCCGCTCGGCCTCCTCCTGGGTCGAGCCCGTCGAGGCCCTCGGCGCGTGACGACGCCCGTCCGGGCCCGATGCACGATCGGCTCGGGGAGCCCGTGGTCGCGGCCGATCGCGAAGTCGGTCGGGTCGTGGCCCGGCGTGATCTTGAGCGCGCCGGTGCCGAACGTCGCGCTCGACGCGCTCGTCGGCGATCACCGGCACGCGCCGCTCGACCCACGGGACGATCGACCTCGCGCCCGATCGAGGTGCCGGTAGCGCTCGTCGTCGGGATGCACGGCAACGGCGACGTCGGCCGGGATCGTCGCCGGACGCACGGTCGCGATCGCGATCGTAGCCGTCGCCGTCCGCGAGCGGGTAGCGGATCGTCGAGAGCGTGTCGTCGCGGTCCTCGTGCGTCGAGCTCGAGGTCGGAGAGCGACGTGTGGTGGTACGGGCACCAGTTGATGATCCGGTTCGCGCGGTAGATCCAGCCGCTTCTCGTAGAGGTGCACGAAGAACGCGCAGCACGGCGCGGACGTAGCCGGGGTCCATCGTGAACCGCTCGCGGCGGTAGTCGAGCGAGGCGCCCATGCGCCGGAACTGGTCCATGATCGTGCCGCCGTACTCGTGCAGCCACTCCCAGACGCGCGCCTCGAACGCCTCGCGGCCGAGCTCCTGGCGCGACGTGCCCTCCCGCAGGAGCTGCTTCTCGACCGCGTTCTGCGTCGAGATGCCGGCGTGGTCGTAGCCCGGCTGGAAGAGCACGTTGAAGCCCTGCATCCGCTTCATGCGGACGATCGTGTCGCCGAGCGCGAGCTGGAGCGCGTGCCCCATGTGCAGCTCGCCCGTGACGTTCGGCGGCGGGTGCGCGTCGACGTACGGCGTCCGCGACGGGTCGGGGTCGGCGTTGTAGAGGCCCTCGTCCTCCCAGGTCCCCTGCCAGCGCTCCTCGACGCCGCTGCGGGTCGTACCGCGTCTGCATCTGCCGCGTGCCCTCGCTCATCGGCCCGCCATCCTAGACCGGCGCGCGCCGCCGCTCCGCGGGGGCGGATGCGCAAAGGGCCGGGTCAGGTCAGGCAGCGACTATGCGTCGATTGTGCCAGAGGGCGCGCGTTCAGAGGAGAAGCCCCATGACGATCGTGTCCCACAGCTCGCCGTTCGTGCGGCGGATGTGCTTGACGCGCCGGCCCTCCTGCACGAACCCGACCTTCCGGTAGAGCGCGAGCCCCGCCGCATTGTGGGGGAAGACCTCCAGGCTGAGCTTGTGGAGCCCGTCGGCGCGGCCGCGGTCGATCGACGCGCGCAGGAGCGCCGTCCCGACGCCGCATCCCCGCCACTCGCGCGCGACGAGCATCCCGATCTCGCCGACGCCGAAGCGTGTCCGCTGGACGTGGATGCTCGCCACGACGACGCCGTCGGCCTCCGCCACGAGGCTTTCGCCGATCGACGCGGCGAACCTCTCCGTGCGCTCGTCGACGTCGACCGGCGGCTCGGTCGCGATGCCGTCGCGCTCCTCCGCGACGGCGGCGAACAGCTCCGCCATGCGACGCGCGTCGTCGACGCGCCCCGGCCGTACGCGAACCTCCGCCACGGCGCAATCCTCTCATCCCCGGATGGCGAAGTACGTGGAAAGCCCGATGTCACCTCTCGTGACGGAGTCGACGATGCAGCCCAGTGACCTCGACGCTCTTCTCCGACCTGCACCCGCCGCTCACCGCGGAGGAGGCGCTGCTCGAGGCCGATCGCTGCCTCGAATGCGACGGTCCGTACGCCGAGGCGCCCTGCCTCGCGGCGTGCCCGGCGGACGTCGACGTCCCTGCGTTCGTCGCGGCGATCGCCGACGGCGATCCGGCGCGCGCCGCACGCACGATCTTCGAGTCGAACCTCCTCGGCGGCACGTGCGCACGCGTCTGCCCCACCGAGATCCTCTGCCAGAGCGACTGCGTGCTGAAGCACGAGGGGCGCGAGCCGATCGACATCGGCCGGCTCCAGCGGTTCGCGACCGAGTGGGCGTTCGAAAGAGGCTTGCCGCTCCGCGACCGTGCCGAGCCGAACGGCAAGCGCGTCGCAGTCGTCGGCGCCGGCCCCGCGGGGCTCGCGGCCGCCGGCGAGCTGGCGGCGCGAGGGTTCGACGTCACCGTCTACGACGATCGCGCCGAGGCCGGCGGGCTCGTCCGCTACGGGATCGCGCCCTACCGCCAGACGAACGAGCCTCTGCCCGACGAGACCCGCGCGCTGCGCGAACTCGGCGTCGAGCTCCGTCTCGGCACGCGCGTCGCCGGTTTCGACGACCTCGACGCGGACGCGGTCGTCCTCGCCGTCGGGATGGGCGCCGACGCCGACATCGCCTATCCGGGCGACGACCTTCCCGGTGTCTGGGACTCGCTGCCGTTCATCGAGGCGCTGAAGACGGGATCGCTCCCGAAGGTCGGCGCGCGCGTCGCGGTCGTCGGCGGCGGCAACACGGCCGTCGACGTCGCGGTCGAGGCGCGCCGCCTCGGCGCCGAGGTGGTGGCGCTCCTCTACCGGCGCACCGAGAAGGAGATGCCCGCCTACGCGCACGAGGTCGAGCTCGCGCGCGAGGAGGGCGTCGAGCTGAGATTCCTCACGAACCCGATCGCGTTCGAGGGCAACGGCCGCCTCACCGGCGTCCGCTGCGTCGAGATGCGCCTCGGCGAGCCGGACGCGAGCGGCCGCCGCCGCCCCGAGCCGGTCCCCGGGAGCGACTTCGTCGTCCCCGTCGACACCGCCGTGAAGGCGATCGGCCAGCGCCCGCGGGACGAGTTCGCGGAGCTCGTGGCGAGCGCGGACGACCGCGGGCGCACCTCGGGCACCCGCGTGTCTTCGCCGCGGGCGACGCCGTCAACGGCGGCGCCACCGTCGTCGAGGCCGTGCGGGGTGCGAAGGTCGCGGCCCAGTCGCTCGTGGAGGCGCTCCTTTGATCGAGGTGCGGTGGCACGCGCGCGCCGGCCAGGGCGCGAAGACGGCGGCCCAGCTGCTCGCCGAGGCGATGCTGCGCGCCGGGAAGAGCGTGCAGGCGTTTCCCGAGTACGGGCCTGAGCGCCGCGGCGCGCCGATGCGCGCGTACACGCGGATCGACGACCGCCCGATCCGCCGCCACGACTCCGTGACGAGCCCCGACGTCGTCGTCGTCCTCGACGCCTCGCTCGTCGCCGACGGCAATGTCGCCGACGGCCTGGCCGACGACGGGCTCGTGATCGTCAACGCCGCGGAGGCTCCACCACAGCTCGCGGGCGTTCGCGTCGCGTGCGTGCCCGCGAGCAGCAACGTCAACGTCACGATGCTCGGCGCGATCGCGGCCGCGCTCGGCGAGCCGGGGCTCGAGGCGGTGCAGGACGCCGCCGTCGAGCTGCTCGGCCGCAAGGCGCCGCCGGAGGGGCTGCGGGACGCGGTCGCGGAGGGATACGCATGTCTGAACTGAGCGCCTGGCAGGAGCTCCACGAGGGCGGCGTCGTCGTCCGCGAGGAGGCGCCGCAGATCCGGACCGGCGGCTGGCGCACCGGCGTCCGGCCCGAGGTCGACCTCTCGAAGTGCGTCAACTGCCTCCTCTGCTGGCTCTACTGCCCGGACGCCGCCATCACCCTCGACGGCACCGTCTTCACGGGCTTCGACTACGACCTCTGCAAGGGCTGCGAGCTGTGCGCCGAGGTGTGCCCGGAGCAGGCGATCGCGATGGTGGCCGAATGAGCACGCGCCGGCTCCTGACCGGCGGCGAGGCCGTTGCGCACGCGATGCGCCAGATCGATCCGGACGTCGTGCCGGTCTACCCGATCACGCCGCAGACGCCGATCATCCAGACGTTCGCGAAGCTGTGCGCCGACGGCGGCGCCTCGACCGAGATCGTGAACGTCGAGTCGGAGCACTCGGCGATGTCGGCTGCGGTCGGCGCCGCGCTCGCGGGGGCGCGCACGATGACGGCGACGAGCTCGCAGGGCCTCGCGCTGATGGCGGAGATCGTCTACATCGCCTCGTCGATGCGCGCGCCGATCGTGATGGCGGTCGGAAACCGCGCGCTGTCGGGGCCGATCAACATCCACTGCGACCACTCGGACTCGATGCTCGTTCGCGACTCGGGCGCGATCCAGCTCTTCGTCGAGAACGCGCAGGAGGCCTACGACGTGACCCTGCTCGCGCCGCGCCTCGCCGAGCGCGAGGACGTGCTGCTGCCGGTGTTCGTGTGCCAGGACGGGTTCACGATCACGCACTCCGCGGAGCCGGTCGAGCTCCTCGACGACGCCGTCGTTCGCGACTGGGTCGGTGACTACGACATCCCCTTCCCGCTCCTCGACACGGAGCACCCGACGACGCAGGGGCCGTTCGCGATGCCGGACTACTACTACGAGCTCCGCTACCAGCAGGTCGCAGCGATGGAGGCCGCCCTGGGCGCGATCGACGAGGTCGCGGAGGAGCTCGAGGCGCTGACGGGACGGCGCTACCGCACGGTCGAGCCGTACAGACTCGAGGGCGCGGAGCGCGCGATCGTCGCGCTCGGGTCGACCGCGGGCACGGTCAAGGACGTCGTCGACGCGCTGCGCGACCGGGGCGAGCCGGTCGGGATGCTCCGCATCGGAAGCTTCCGGCCCTTCCCCACCGAAGCCGTTCGGGAGGCGCTCGAGGACGTGGCGCACGTGGCCGTCCTCGACCGCGCCGACTCGCCCGGTGGGCCGCCGCCGCTCTTCGCGGAGGTCGCGGCCGCGCTCTACGGAAGCGGCGCCGCGCTTCGGCCCCACGTCTACGGCCTCGGCGGGCGCGAGCTCCACCCGCCGGACGTCGAGGACATCTTCGCCGGCGACGTCGATCGCTACGTCGGCCTCAGGAGCAGCTTTGTCTAGGAGCACGAGATGGCACGCCTGAAGACGCTCGTCCGGAACCAGTGCGGAACCCAGCCGCTCGGCGGCGGCCACTCGCTCTGCCAGGGGTGCGGCATCCCGCTCGTGGTGCGGACGGTCCTGTCGTCGATCCCCGGCCGCAAGGTGATCGTGAACGCGACCGGGTGCCTCGAGGTCGCGACGACGCGTTTCCCGACGACAGCGTGGAACGTGCCGTGGCTCCACGTCGCGTTCGAGAACTCGGCCGCGGTCGCGAGCGGCGTCGAGAGCGCCTACCGCGCCCTCCGCAAGCGCGGGCGGATCGACGACGACGTCACGTTCGTCGCGTTCGCCGGCGACGGCGGCACCTACGACATCGGGATGCAGGCGCTCTCGGGCGCGCTCGAGCGCGGCCACCGCTTCGTGTTCTGCTGCTACGACAACGAGGCGTACATGAACACCGGCGTCCAGCGCTCCGGCGCCACGCCCTTCGCGGCCTCGACGACCACGTCGCCGAGCGGGAAGGTCTCGATCGGGAAGCTGCAGGAGCGGAAGGACATGACCGCGATCGCCGTCGCACACCACGTGCCGTACGTGGCGCAGGCCGCGGCGACGCACTGGCACGACCTCTCGCAGAAGGCCGAGCGCGCCGCGCGCGCCGACGGCCCCGCCTTCCTCAACGTCCTCTCCGACTGTCCCGTCGGGTGGGGTCACGAGCCGCGCGAGTTCTTCCGCATCGTCGGGTCGGCCGTCGAGTCGCGGTTCTGGCCGCTCTACGAGGTCGATGACGGCGAGTACCGGTTGACGTACGAGCCGGAGCACCCGGTGGGCGTCGTCGAGTGGCTCCGCGGCCAGAAGCGGTTCGAGCACGTCCTTGCGCAGCCGTCGCTCGTGGAGCACGTCCAGCACCGCGTCGACGAGGACTGGGACCGCCTCCGGGCGCTCTGCGCGGGGGTAGCGCCTGTCGCACGCGCTGGTTAGGGCGCCGTACCGGGGTTCCCGCGGGGGAAGCGGCGGTAGACGTCGGCGGCCGCCTCGTGGAAGCCGGCCGGGAGACCCGCCGCGACGAACGTGGCCGCGATCTCCTCCATCTCGGCGACCCACCGCCAACCTTTCGCGGCCGCTGACCGCCGCGCGCGCTCCCACCGCTCCTCGAGCCCGGGCAGCGACTCGGCCCACTCCGCGGTCAGCGCGTCCTCGACACCCTCGGCGCGCGCGACCTCACGGACCGCGAGCAGCATCGCGGCGGTCCCCTTCGTCCACGCCGCGTAGCTCATCTTGAGCGCCGAGGCGGCGCCGACGCCGCCGTCGAGGACCCGCGGCTCGACCGGCGATCCGTCGAACAGCGCAGCGACTCGCGGCGCCTCCTCGCCCGAGAGGTACAGGCGCGGGTCGGGAGGGCCGCCGACGATGCCCCCGTCGACGAAACGCCCAAAGAGCCGGGCGACCTCGCGCGACGTCGCGGGCGACACGGCGTTCGCGTCGACGTAGACGCCGTCGTAGCCACGCAGCGGACGGGCGACGTCGAGCGCGGCGTGCGGCGGGCAGACGGAGAAGATCGTCTCGCAGCGTTCGGCGATCGCCGCGACGCTCTCGAGATCGGGCAGCCCGGCCGCCTCGGCGCGGGCCTTTGTCGCCTCGCTCCGGCCCGTCGACGCCCACGCGACGTCGTGGCCGGCAGCGCGGAGCGCGGCGGCGATCGCCGCCCCCATCTCGCCCGGGTGAAGGATCCCGATCACGCGTCGAACGGCGACGACCAGACGAGCACAGGAGCGGCGGCGCGTGCGTCACCGCGCGGGCGCCGACCGTTCACGGGAGCCGCGGGTACGACACGAACGTGGTGAACTCGACGAGATCCTCGCCGAGCGCGACCTCGGCGAAGACCTCCTTCGCTTCCGCGCCGGCCTCGACGCGCGCGATCTCCTCTCGCACGCGCGCCTCGTCGAAGCGACCGTCGTGCACCCACGACCACACCTGCGCGCGCGAGATCTCGGCGGTCGCCATGTCCTCCATCAGATTGTCGATCGCCGCCGCGCCCGTGCCGGCGAGCCACGCGTCGAGGTAGCGCACGCCGACGGAGACGTTCGTCCGCAGGCCTGCGTCGGTGACCTGGGCGCCGGAGACGTCGAAGTCGAGCAACTGCGACTCGGTCACCGCGACGTCCTCGCGCCGCCGGTCGAGCTGGTTCTCACGCTCGAAATGCGGAAGGGCCACGGACACGAGGTCCGGGTGCGCGACCCACGTCCCGTCGAAGCCGTCGGCGGCCTCGCGACGCTTGTCCTCGGTCACCTTCGCGAGCGCGACCTGGTTCACGTCGGCGTCGCGGCGGGACGGAATGAACGCCGCCATGCCGCCGATCGCGTGCGCCCCGCGGGTGTGGCACGTCCGGACGAGGAGCTCCGTGTACGCGCGCATGAACGGCACCGTCATCGTCACCTGCGCGCGGTCCGGCAGCACCGCCCCCGCCTTCTTGATGCACGAGAAGATGTAGTCCCACCGGCCCGCGTTGAGCCCGATCGAGCGCTCGCGCAGCTCGTAGAGGATCGCGTCCATCTCGAACGCGGCAGTGATGGTCTCGACAAGGACGGTCGCGCGGATCGAGCCGCGGGGAAGGTCGAGCCACTCCTCGGCGAGGCGACACGCGTCGTTCCACAGCCGCGCCTCGACGTGCCCCTCGAGCTTCGCGAAGTAGAAGTACGGCCCGGTGCCGCGGTCGAGCTGCTCCCGCGCGTTGTGGAAGACCGTCAGGCCGAAGTCGAAGAGGCTCGCGCTGATCGGCGCGCCGTCGACCTCGTGGTGGCGCTCGACGAGGTGCCAGCCGCGCGGCCGGATCAGCAGCGTGGCGGTCTCGTCGTTCAGGCGGTAGCTCTTGGCGTCGGTGTCGAGCGAGATCGTCCGCCGCGCCGCGTCGTGGACGTTCCGCTGCCCCTCGACGATGTTCTGCCACGTCGGCGAGCACGCATCCTCGAAGTCGGCCATGAACGCCTTCGCGCCCGAGTTGAGCGCGTTGATCATCATCTTGCGCTCGACCGGCCCGGTGATCTCGACGCGCCGGTCGACGAGATCGGACGGCGGCGGCGCGACCGTGAAGTCCTCGGGCGCCCGCACGAAGGCTCCGGGCCGGCGCTCCGCGCGCATGGCGAGGATGCGCTGCCGCTCGTCGCGCAGCTCGCGGTGAAGCCGGTCGACGAAGGCGAGCGCCTCGCCCGAGAGAACGTCGAGGTCGGTCCCGGCGGAACTCACTCCCGCAGGCATACCACGACTCCGGCTAACGCGCCGTCCAGCCGAGGTCCATGATCACCGGTGAGCCCGTGAACGCGCGGCCCGTCGGCCCGAGCAGGAATGCGACCACGTCGGCCACCTCGGACGGCTCCAGCAGCCGCTTCACCGCCTGGCGCGAGAGGATGACGTCCTCGAGCACGCTCTCCTCGGGGACGCCGTGCGCGCGCGCCTGGTCGGCGATCTGCGCCTCGACGAGGGGCGTCCTGACGTAGCACGGGCACACGGCGCTCGCCGTGATCCCGGCCTCGGCGCCTTCGAGCGCGATCGTCTTGACGAGCCCGAGCACGCCGTGCTTCGCGGCGACGTATCCCGCCTTGAACGGCGACGCCGTCAGCGAGTGCGCCGAGGCGAGGACGCAGAACCGTCCGTCGCCCGACGCCGCCAGCGCCTCCCATGCGTACTTCGCAAGCAGGAACGGCGAGGTGAGCATGAGCGCGAGGAGGGCGTCCCACCGCTCTTCCGGGAACTCGGCGATCGGCGCCACGTGCTGGAAGCCGGCGACCGGAACGACCGCGTCGAGGCGGCCGAACCGCGCCACCGCCGCATCGACGACGGCGCGGTTGCCGTCGCGCGCGGTGAGATCGGCGTCGTCGACGTCCACGCCGTGGACACTCCAGCCGTCGGCCTCCAGCCGTGCGACGACCGCCGCGCCGATCCCACCGCGCGCGCCCGTGACGAGCGCCGCCCTAGCGCCGGGGACCGCCGACATCCCCGTTCGGTGCGAGCAGGAAGTCCGCCGTCCGCTGCCACACCGCGGGCGACGCGAGGATGCCGAGGTGCGCCGTCCCGAGGATCGGGTCGAAGATCCCCTGGCCGGTCACGTCGACGTTCGTCGCCAGCGGGCCGTCGAGGCGCGCGCTCCCCGAGAAGTCGTGCGGCACGCCCGCGCGGTCCTCGGCGGGGACCGGCGCGAGGACCCCGTCCTGCGACGAGAAGTAGACGAAGCTCGTGTCGGCATTCCTGAGCGCGAGGTACCTCGTCGGCCCCTGCGTCTCGTTGCCGTGGTTCAGCCACGACAGGAAGGGTGTGTCGGCGGCGCCGTATTCGCGACAGATCGCGCTGTCGGGCGTAAAGCCGCCGAGCGACGGGAGCTGCCAGTAGTTGGCGGGGCTCGGCGAGCAGTCGACGATGCCGTGGTTCGGCCCGTCGATCGAGACCAGCCTCCGGACGAGGTGGTACGCGTTGTCCTCGCGCATCCAGGCGCGCGCAAGCGTGGCGCCGAGGCTGTGACCGACGATGTCGACGCGCTTCGCGCCGGTGTAGGCGAGCACGGAGCCGACGAATGCGCGGAGGTCGGCGACGTTCGCCACCGTCGAGTGGGCGGCGCCGGACCTCTGCAGCGGGTCGCCGACGAGGTCGCACTGGTCACCCTGGTAGCCGAGCGCCCACACCTCGCTCGCCGCGTAACCGCGCGCGAGCAGATATGACCCCAGGCTCGCGACGGCGCCGAACGGGTTGCAGACCGTCGGGTACGGCGTGTCGTTGTTGCCGTGGAGGAGAATCACGGGCGTCCGCGTCACCGCCCCGGCGCCGCCGAAGCCGAGAACGGGAACGCCGAGCGAGGAGTCGACGGGCACGCCGAATCCGGATGGGAACGTCGTGCCGACCGCTGCCTGCGCGGGAACGGCGAGCACCAGCGCCGCGGCGAGCGCGACGATCAGCCTGGTGATGATCCTGGTCATTGAGAACCCCCTCGGTAGTAGCGGAACACGACCTCGGCGACGCAGACGGGCCTCTCGCCGCCCTCGCGCTCGACCGTCGCGGTCATCGTCACCTGCACCCCCCACTCGGCTTCGTCGACCGCAACGACCTCGAACGTCGCCCGGACGCGCGACCCGACCGGCACCGGGGCCGGAAAGCGCACGCGGTTCAGGCCGTAGTTCACGGCCATCCCGGTGCCTTGCGGCGGCACGACCTCGTACGAGGCCGCCGGCAGGAGCGACAGCGTCAGGTAGCCGTGCGCGATCGTCGTCCCGAACGGCCCTGCGACCGCGCGCTCCGGGTCGACGTGGATCCACTGGTGGTCTCCTGTCGCGTCGGCGAAGGCGTCGATCCGGCTCTGCGGGATCTCGGTCCAGCTCGACGGCCCGTACCGGTCGCCGGCCTTCACGAGCGCGGCCCCCACCGGACGATGACGGCGGCCCACGTGTAGCCGGTGCCGGCGGACAGCAGCAGCACCGGGTCGCCGTCGCGAACGCGGCCGTCGCGGACGGCGCGGTCGAGCCCCAGAAGCGGGTCGACACCGCTCATGTGACCGGTGTCCCCGAGGTACATCGCCTGCTCCTCCCGCATCCCGAGCGCATCCAACAGGGCGAGGAACATCGACCGCTTGGTGTGCAGCGGGCACAGGAAGGCGACGTCCCCCAGGGCCATTCCCGATCGCTCCGCGGCGCCGCGCGCGACCGTGACGAAGTTCGGCAAGGACACCGTGTCGAGCCCGCCCTTCATCGACTCGGGGTCGGCGACGTCGAGGTACCGGTACCCGTCTGGCTCGACCGACCCACCGCCGGGCAGCTTCACCTGCAGCGAGTACGAGCCGTCGGTCAGGCCGTGCGCCCCGAGCACCTCGTTGCGGTCGGAATCGCCGACGAGGAGACCGGCGACGGCGCCGTCGCCGAAGCTGAACATGAACCGTGACCGCTTGTTCTCGTAATCGAGCAGGTACGACTCGCGGCACGCCGCGACCAGCAGGACGGTCTTCAGGTCCTCCTCGGCGCGCAGCACGTCGCGTGCGAGGCGGAGCGCCATCGACGTCCCGTGCGAGACGTTGTCGTACTCGATCGCGAGCGCGTTCGCCGCGCCGACCCGATGGGCGATGTGCGGCGCGGCCTGCCAGACCGGGTAGTCCTTCCACGTCGACCCGAAGTACATGACGACGTCGATCGTCGCGGGGTCGACACCCGTCTCGGCGAGCAGCTTCTCGGCCGCGGTGACCGAGAGGTCGCTGACGTGCTCGTCCGCGGCCGCGATGTGCTTCCCCCGCAGGCCGAACTTCTCGCGCAGCACGCTCTCGGGGATGCCGGAGACCTCCGCGATCTCGGCGGCCGGCATCCAGCGGTCCGGCAGGTACGACGCCGTGGCGGCGAGGCCGACGCGCCTCACGGCGCCTCGACGCGAAGGATGCAGGTGATGATCCGCTCGAGCTCGGCCCAGACACGTTCCGGGAGGGCCTCGCCGTCGCCCCACAGGATCCACTTCATGCCGACGAGCTCACCGAGGCCCATCAGCGCGTAGGCGGTGACCTCCGGGTCGAGCGTGGTCACCTCGCCGCGCTCGGCTGCGCGTGCGAGCCCGCCGGCATACCCGCGCGCGATCTGCTCGTAGTGGTAGCGGAGCATCTCGGGGGCGGCGACCTCCGACTGCCGGATGATCCGGTACATCGACGGGTGTGCCGTCGTGAACCGGAAGTACGCCTCGAAGCCGAGCAGCTCGGCCTCGCGCCGCGTCTTTCCCTTTGCCGCGCCGGCGGTCATCGCGCGACGGATCCGGAGGTTCAGGTCGCGCACGAGCTCCTCGAAGATGGAGCGCTTCGAGTCGAAGTAGAGGTAGAACGTGCCGGTCGCAATCCCGGCTGCCTCCGCGAGCTTGACCACGGACGCGTCGTGGTAGCCGAGGTCGCCGAAGACGTGCTCGGCCGAGTCGAGTAGCCGTCGCCGCGTGTCGAGCCCGCGCCGCGAGAGCGGACGGCCGTCGACGTTCGTGATGACCTCGGTCGCTTCGGTCACGCAACGACCTTCAGCTCGGACTTGACGATCTTGCCGACAGAGTTCCGCGGGAGCTCGTCGACGACGTGGAAGCTCTTCGGCACCTTGAACCGAGCGAGGTGCTCGAGGCAGTGCTGACGCAGCTCGTCCTGCGAGACCGGCGCCGCGAGGACGACGAAGGCCGCGCAGACCTCGCCCCACCGGTCGTCGGGCACGCCGACGACGGCCGCGTCGCCGACCGCCGGGTGCGCGTGCAGCACGGCCTCGATCTCTGCGGGATAGATGTTCTCGCCCCCGGAGACGACCATCTCCTTGACCCTCCCGCGGATGCGGTAGTTGCCCTCCTCGTCGCGCTCGGCGACGTCGCCGGTGAGGAGCCAGCCGTCGCGAAAGGCAGCAGCGGTCGCCTCGGCGTTCCGCCAGTAGCCGGGGAAGACGTTCGGGCCGCGGACGAGAAGCTCGCCTTCAGCGGTCAGATCGCACTCGACGTACGGGTACGGCTTTCCCGCCCAGCCCGACTTCCGCCGCGCGTCCTCGGGCGGAAGGCAGAGCACGTTCGGCGCCGCCTCCGTCAGCCCGTAGCCCTGGACGATGTCGACGCCGCGCGCGGCCCAGACGTCGAGCAGCGGAACCGGCATCGGCGCCCCGCCGACGACCGCCAGCCGCAGCGACGACAGGTCCGCCTCCGCGAACCGCGGCTCCTGCGACATGAAGAGGTAGTTCGCGGGGACCCCCATCATCGTCGTGATCCGCTCCCGCTCGATCAGGTCGAGGGCGCGCGCCGCGTCGAAGCCGCGCTCGAGCACGACCTTCGCGCCTTTCCACCACGCGAGGATCGACTGCACGTTCCACCCACCGCAATGGAACTGCGGCAGCACCTGCAGCACGACGTCGTCGGGTCCGAGGCCGGTGGCGAGGTCGAACGAGAGATTCGTCCAGAAGCAGTTCGCGTGCGTGAGCACAGCACCCTTCGGCCGCCCGGTCGTCCCGGCGGTGTAGATCAGGAGCAGCGGGTCGTCGTCTTCGGGAGCGGGCTCGGCGGTGCCGCCGCCGCCGGCGAGCTCCGTCCGCGGCGTCACCGGCGCAAGCTCGAGCGCGGCCTCGCCGAGCTCGCGGTAGGCGTCCTCGACGAGGAACACCGTCGACTCCGCGTCCTCGAGCTGATAGGCGACCTCGGCGGGCGCGAGGCGCCACGAGATCGGGTGCAGGATCGCGCCCGCCTTGGCGCACGCGAACAGCGTCGCGACGTGCTCGCCCGAGTTGCCCGTGAGGGTCGAGACGCGGTCGCCGCGCCGGAGGCCGCGGGCGACCTCGTCCGAGCGACGCTCGAGCTCGGCGTACGTCCACGTCCGGTCGCGCTCGACGATCGCGGCGCGCCGAGGCGTGATGCGCGCGCGGTCGCGGAGGACCCGGTCGATCGTGTGCGCGCTCACGCGAGGAACTCCGTGACGAGCTCGACGAACCGGTCCGGCTGCTCCCAGAAGAAGAGATGACCTGCGCCGGCAAGGAGCTCGACGCGGCTGTCGGCGATCCGAGCGGCGAGCAGCGAGGCGTTGCCGTGGTCGACGACGTTGTCGGCCGTTCCATGCAGGATCAGCGTCGGCGCGGAGATCGCCCCGAGCGCGGTCCCGGCGAACGTCATCCCGGCGGCGGCCTGCGCCTGCCAGCCGAGAGGATCCGGCGGGTTCTCGACCCGGCGCCGGAAGAGCTCGTCGGCGAGGCCCTCGGGCGGCGCGGCGCCGAGGCTGTTCTCGACGAAGCGGCGAAGCGCGACCTGCGGCTCGAGCTCGGCCGCCTCGGCGAAGAGGCGCACGGTCTGCTGCGGCATGGGGACGGCATCCTCGCCGCCCGGCGTCGTGCAGCACAGGACGAGCCGATCGATCCGTTCCGGGTGCGAGACCGCCAGCTCCTGCGCGATCATCCCACCGAGGCTGGCGCCGACGACGTGCGCCGACTCGACGCGGGCGTCGTCCAGCACCTGAACGGCGTCCCGCGCCATCTCGGCCGCGGTGTACGGCCCCTCGGGCTTGTCCGAGTCGCCGATGCCGCGGTTGTCGAAGCTGAGCACGCGGTAGCGCTCGGCGAGGCCGGGGACGACCGGGTCCCAGCCCCAGCGGCCGTAGCCGAGCCCCTGGATCAGCAGCAGCGGGCGCCCGTCGCCGCGCTCGTCCCACCGGATGTTCATCGGCTCAGCGCCTCCTGGAGTCGTTTCAGCGTTCGCGGTCGCCCCGTCTGCCCCAGGCGCGCAAGACCGCCGGGAACGAAGAAGACGACGAGGATGAAGAGCACGCCGAGCACGAACTGCGGCTGCTGGAGCGGCGTCTTCAGAACCGGCGGGAGCGACGAGACGGCATCCGACGACGACGCATCGCTCAACCGCTGGTTCGCCCACGTGTAGAGGACGCCGCCGAGCAGCGCGCCCCACTTCGTCCCGGAGCCGCCGATCACCACCATCACGAGCAGCGTCAGCGTGAAGTTCGCGGACGTCACCTCGGTGGTCGGCCCCGTCTGGAGGAGCAGGTAGACGACGCCTCCGGCGGTCGCGAGGAACGACGCGAGCACGAAGACGAGCAGCTTGTAGCCGTACGGGCGCAGGCCGATCACCTCGACGCGCAGCTCGTTCTCGCGGATCGCCTGCCAGACGTGACCGGGCGACGAGCTCACCGCCCACCGCACGATCACGAAGACGCAGGCCACGTAGGCGAGCGCGAGCCAGTAGAGGTTCTTCGTGTTGAAGATCCCGACGAACGAGGCGGGGAGCTTCGTGTAGTCGGTTCCGAAGCCCTCCTCGCCCCCGGTCCAGCCCCACGGGTTCTTGAACGCGAGGATCGAGCCCGCCTGGGCGAACGCGAGCGTCACCATCGCGAACGCGATCCCGCCGACGCGAAGCGACACGGCGCCGAGGACGAGCGGCAGCAGGAGCCCGACGAGCGCGGCGAACGCGACCCCCTCGGCGAAGCTCCAGTGCCACTTCGTGAGCGCGATCGCGACGATGTAGACGCCGACCGCGAAGTACAGGGCGTGGCCGAACGAGAGGAGGCCCGTGTAGCCGAACAGGAGGTCGTAGGTCATCGCGACCCCGCCGAAGACGAGGCAGAGCGCGAGGAGCTGGAGCGTCCCGGGGGTGTTCAGCGTGTCGTTGAAGAGGTACGGAAGGTCGACCGCGAGCTGCGGGACGAGCGCGAGCACGACGAGGACGACGGCCGGGACGAGCAGGCTCCGGAGCCTCACGCGAAGCTCCCCGAGAGGCCGCGCGGCCGCGCGAGCAGGACGAGCGCGAGCAGCAGGACGACGCTGAGATCGCCGAGGCCGGACGACGCGTAGTAGTTCGCGTACTGCTGGACGAGGCCGACCACGACCGCGGCGATCGCCGTTCCGCGAAGCGAGCCGAGGCCGCCGATCACGACGACGATGAACGCGAAGATCAGTAGCGAAGTCCCGCGGGCCGGGTCGACGGTCGTGAAGTAGACGTTGCTGAGCACGCCGGCGAGCGCCGCCGCGACGCCGCCGATCGCGAAGACGAGCGTGAACGCCGTTCGCACGTCGATCCCGAGCGCGGTCACCATCGCGCGGTTCTCCACGCCGGCCCTGATGATGAGCCCGTAGCGCGTGCGCCTGAGGAACGCCGTCAACGCGAAGAGCACGACGACCGCCGCCGCGATCAGGAGGAAGCGGTCGTTCGGGACGTGAGCGCCGGCGATCGTCGTCGTCTCGCCGAACCACGCCGGCGCCGCGACCGGGCGGGCGTCGTTTCCCCAGATCGCGATCACGAGGGCAGCGGTGGAGAGGCCGAGCCCGACGGTGACGAGGACCTGCTCGATGTGCCGCCGGTAGAGCGGGCGGATCAGGACGAGCTCGACGAGGGCCGCGAAGATGCCGCCGACGACGAGCCCGACGAGCGACCCGAGGAGGAACCGCGGCCAGATCGAGAGCCCGTCGAGCTTCGACTCCGTGAACCACATCGCATACGCGCCGACGGTGATGAACGCGCCGTGGGCGAAGTTGAGGACTCCCATCAGCCCGTAGATCAGGGAGAGGCCCGACGCGATCAGGAAGTAGAGCGCTCCGAGGCCGAGGCCCGTGATCGTGAGCAGGACGAACGTGCTCACGACGGGGCTCCCGCGTGCCCCACGCCCAGCATCCGGTGCACCATCTCCTCGTTCGCGAGCAGCTCCTGCGCGGCGCCGACATGGACGACGCGGCCGGTGTCGACCACGACGGCATCGTTGGCGACGCGGTTGACGACGCCGAGGTTCTGCTCGACGAGCAGCACCGTCGTCAGCTCCGAGATGCGCGCGAGCGCGTCCGCCACCTCGGTGACGAGGAGCGGGGCAAGACCCTTGGTCGGCTCGTCGACGAGCAGCACGCGGTTGTCGTTCAGGAGCGCGCGCGCGATCGCGAGCATCTGCTGCTGGCCACCGGAGAGCGTCCCGGCGAGCTGCCGCCCGCGCTGCTCGAGCTCCGGGAAGAGGTCGTATACGAGCTCGTAGCGCGCGTCGCCGCCGCGCTCGGCCAGGCGGAGGTTCTCGTCCACCGTCAGCGCCGAGAACACGTCGCGATCCTCGGGGACGTAGCCGACGCCGCGCCGCACGATCCGGTGCGTCGCCGTCGTGACGAGCTGCTCGCCGTCGAGCGTGATCGAGCCGCGCCGGTCGACGAGGCCCATCAATGCCCGCAGGGTGGTCGTCTTGCCGACGCCGTTCCGGCCGAGCAGCGCCGTGACGCCGCCCTCGGGGACGTCGAACTCGATCCCCTGCAGGACGTGCGACTGGCCGAGGTGCACGTGCAGGTCGCGAACCGACAGGAGCGCCGTCACTAGAGCGGCTCCCCGAGGTAGGCCTGCTGCACGGTTCGGGTCGCGCATGATCGCCGCGGGCGCGTCGACGGCGAGCAGGCTCCCGTGGTGCAGGACGGCGATGCGCTCGGCGAGGCCGGTCACCACCTCCATGTGGTGCTCGACCATCAGCACCGTCTTCCCCTCCGCGTGCACCGAACGGATCAGCTCGACGAGCTCGTCGACGTCCTCCATCGACACCCCGGCCATCGGCTCGTCGAGCATGATCACGCGCGAGTCGCCGGCGAGCACCATCGCGAGCTCGAGCTTGCGCTTGTCACCGTGCGAGAGCAGGCCGGCGGGCACGACCCCGCGGCCGCCGAGGCCCGACCCGCTCGAGCGCCCACTGCGCGCGGTCGACGGCGCCGCGGACACGCGCCGCCTGGCGCCAGATCGCCATCGTGCCGCCGAGCGCGGCCTCCGCGGCGAGACGCACGTTCTCGAGCACCGAGAGCAACGGGAACACGTTCGACACCTGGAACGTCCGCCCGAGCCCGAGCCGGGTGCGCCGGAAGGGCGGTTCGCGGGTGACGTCCGCGCCGTCGAGCTCGACGCGGCCGCTCGTCGGCCGGAGAAGGCCGGACACGAGGTTGAAGAGCGTGGTCTTCCCGGCGCCGTTCGGGCCGATCACGCCGAGCAGCTCGCCCTCGCGGACCTCGAGCTCGACACCGGCGACGATCGTCGCGCCGCCGATGACGAGCCCGAGGTCTCGCGTGGCGAGAATCGGGGCTTCGCTCACGAACGCCCTTCGGGCTCTGCCCCTCCCCTACTTGAACGCCGCGATCGGTGGGGCCGTGGCGAACGACGTGGCGGTGCCGAGCAGCTTGCCGCGCAGCTTCCCGTTCACCTTGACGAGCTGGAGCCGGAACATCGGCTGCAGGAGAGCATGATCCTGCGGGCGGACCGCCGACCAGCCCTTCGGGCCCTGGAACTTGTAGCCCTCGAGCGCGTTGATCATCTTGTCGACGTTGTAGTCGCCGCCCTTCAACGCGTGCACGAGCATGAGCGCGGCGTTGAATCCGTCCGGCGCGAAGAGGTCGGGCACCTGGTTCCGCTTCCGCAACTGGTTCACGAGCCAGTCGTTGACCTTGTTCTTCGGCGCGCTGGAGACGTAGTGCGAGAGGAAGTGGATCTTGAGGGCCTGGTCCCCGAAGCTCGACCAGGTCGCCCGCTCGGGAAGACCCGTGACGACGTCGGCTCCGCTGAAGACGTTCTGCTGGTCGAGCGCCTTCCACATCGCAGCGGCGCTCGTGCCCGCCCACGCGACGAAGAGCAGGTCGGGGTTCGCGCTCTTCGCCTGCTGAGCGAACGGCGTGAAGTCCGTCGCGCTGCCCGGCACCGAGATCTCGCTCACGGTGTGGCCCTTGCCGCCGACGATCGCCTTGACGGCCGCGTAGTTGCCGTGGCCGAAGACCGAGTCCTGGTTGAAGACGACGACCTTCTTCCCCGCGCCCTTCAGGAAGGAGCTGACGGTCGCGATGTCCTGCAGCGTCTGCCGGCCGCTTCGGAACGTGTACTTGTTCAGGCCGGTGACTGCGTCGGTGGCCGCGGGGCCGGAGAGGAAGAGCACCTGGTTCTGCGCGGCGAGCGGCGCGACCTGGATCGCGACGGCCGACGAGGTGCTGCCCATCACGATCTTGTAGCCCTTGCCGATCAGGTCCTTCGCGGCGTTGACGGCCGTGGACGCGTCGGTCTTGTCGTCGACGATGGTCAGGTTGATCTTCTTGCCGTTGACCTTGTTCGTGCCCTTCGTGGCGTACCGGAGGCCGTAGCGCAGCCCCTCGATGTACTCGCCCCCGTAGGCCGAGAGCGGCCCGGTGCGCGAGTAGACGACACCCACGTTGTACGAGCTCGCGCTGCTGCCGTTGGACCGTGCCGCCACGGTCGCGGTGCCTGCGAGCAGGGTGAACAGGCCGACTACGAGCAGTGCCTTGCCGAAGCGACGTTGCATCGAGGTAGAACCTTTCGTTCGAAGGAGAAAACCAGACCCGACCGGGCTGAAACTGAGACCCGATTCAGGTGTAAGTGTTGCTGGTTTTCGCCCGCGACACAACCGCAGATTTCCGAAGGCGCTGGGAGTGGTTGTCGGGACGTCGAACCTGGTTCGCCGCGGAGCGGCGAACCAGGTTCACGCGTCCTGTCCCGTTACGGCCGGTCGTCGGGGTCGCCGCCGGCGAGACGGTCCCCGTGGAAGTCGGCCTCGTCCGACTCCGCATCGTCGCCGAGCGTCGATGCCGGCCCGCCGCCGCCGAGGATCGAGGCGCCCTTCTCGCGCTCGTCGCCCTCGTCCTCCCACTCCAGGTCGCTGCCCTCGTCGAGCAGATCGCTCATGTGCACCCCCGAGTCTCGTCGTGTCGCGAGCGCCCTCCCCCGGCCTTCGGCGGAGGAAACGCGCAGCTCGCGCTACGCGGACTCTTCGGCGAGCTCGTCGTCGGCGTCGTCGCCGCCGCCGCTCGTCACGAGCGTCGGCTTGAGGCCCTTCTCGATCGTCTCCTTCGTGATCACGCACTTCGAGACGTCCTTGCGCGACGGGAGCTCGAACATCACGTCGAGGAGCGCGTTCTCGATGATCGAGCGGAGGCCGCGCGCGCCGGTCTCGCGGTGGAGGGCCGCGTCGGCGATCGACCACAACGCGTCCTCGGTGAAGACGAGATCGATGTTGTCGTAGGCGAAGAAGCGCTGGTACTGCTTGACGAGCGCGTTCTTCGGCTCGGTCAGGATCTGCACGAGGTCGTCGCGCTTCAGCTGGTGAACGGCGGAGACGACCGGCAGGCGGCCGATGAACTCCGGGATCAAGCCGAAGTTGAGGAGGTCCTCCGGCATCACGTCGCCGAGCAGCTCGGCGCTCTCGCCGTCGCGCTTCGACGAGATCTCGCGGCCGAAGCCGACCGCGTTCTTGCCGATCCGCTTGGCGATGATCTTGTCGAGGCCCGGCGAACGCGCCGCCGCAGATGAAGAGGATGTTCGTCGTGTCGATCGAGAGGAACTCCTGGTGCGGATGCTTGCGGCCGCCCTGCGGCGGCACCGACGCGACCGTGCCCTCGAGGATCTTCAGCAGCGCCTGCTGGACGCCCTCGCCCGAGACGTCGCGCGTGATCGACGGGTTGTCCGCCTTGCGCGCGATCTTGTCGACCTCGTCGATGTAGATGATCCCGGTCTCGGCCTTCTTGATGTCGAAGTCGGCCGCCTGGATCAGCTTCAGCAGGATGTTCTCGACGTCCTCGCCGACGTAGCCGGCCTCGGTCAGCGCCGTCGCGTCGGCGATCGCGAACGGGACGTTGAGGATCCGCGCGAGCGTCTGCGCGAGGTGCGTCTTGCCGCAGCCGGTCGGCCCGAGCAGCAGGATGTTCGACTTCTGCAGCTCGACGTCGCCGTCCTCGTCGCCCATCTGGACGCGCTTGTAGTGGTTGTAGACCGCCACCGAGAGCGTGCGCTTCGCCTCCTCCTGCGAGACGACGTAGTCGTTCAGCGCGCCGTAGATCTCCTTCGGGCGCGGCAGGTTGTCGAGGTCGAGCGTCGGGAGCGGTCAGCTCCTCGTCGATGATCTCGTTGCAGAGATCGATGCACTCGTCGCAGATGTAGACGCCGGGGCCGGCGATCAGCTTCTTGACCTGCCGCTGCGACTTGCCGCAGAAGCTGCAGAGAAGCTGCTCGTTGCCGTCGCTCGCGCGCGCCATCCGTGTCTCCTTTTACCCCGAATTCGCCCGGACTGGCTAGGCCGCAGCCTGCTTCCCTGCCGACCTCGCGGTGCGTGATCACGGTGTCGATGATGCCGTAGTCCTTGGCCTCGTCGGGGCTCAGGAAGAAGTCTCTCTCCATGTCACGCGAGATCTCCTCGCTGCGGCTTGCCGGTGTGCTCCGCGTAGATCTCCTCCAGGCGCCGCTTGAGGCCGATCACCTCGCGCGCCTGGATCTCGATGTCGGTGCCCTGCCCCTGGAACCCGCCGGACACCTGGTGGATCAGGATCCGCGAGTTCGGCAGCGACATGCGCTTTCCTTTCGCGCCGCCGGCGAGGAGCAGCGAGCCCATGCTCATCGCGATGCCGACGCAGATCGTCTGCACGTCGGGCTTGATGAACTGCATCGTGTCGTAGATCGCGAGGCCCGCGTAGACCGAGCCGCCCGGCGAGTTGATGTAGAGGAAGATGTCCTTGTCGGGGTCGTCCGACTCGAGGTGCAGGAGCTGGGCGATGATCAGGTTCGCGATCTGGTCGTCCACCGGCGTGCCGAGGAAGACGATCCGCTCGGAGAGCAGGCGCGAGTAGATGTCGAAGGCGCGCTCGCCGCGCGAGGTCTGCTCGACCACCATCGGGATCAGGGGGCTCATCTGGGGTATCTCCTCACTGGCCAGGGGTCCAGAGTTTCGGTGCGGCCGTCGGCCGCTCCTCCTGGTCGGGCGTCCAGAGGCTCTCGCGCGCCTCGTGCAGCTCGGGCGCGATCGGCTTCACCTCGGCGGCGATGCGGTCGAGCGCCTTCTCGCATGCGCAGGTCGTCGCGGACGCGATCGGCGCCGCCGGCGCCGATGAACTGCTCGACGTCGTCCTCGCTCTCGCCCGCCTCCGACAGCTCCTCGCGGATCTCGTCGTCGGTGACCTCGATCGCCGAGCTTGTCGGCGACGGCCTCGAGCACGAGCTCGCGCGCGACCGATTGCGTCGCCTCGGCGCGCAGCCGCTCCTCGAGCTGCTCGGGCGTCTGTCCCGTCACCTGCAGGTAGGCGGCGGCGTCGATGCCGCGCGCACTCGAGCGAACGCGCGAGGCCCGACAGGAGCTCCCGCGTCCGCAGCCTCCACGAGCGGCCCGCCGGGCTGGACCTTCGTCGCCTTCGACGAGCTCGTCGACGGCCGCGGCGCGGAACAGACCCTCGACCTCGTCCTCGAGCTGCTCGCGAATCCGTCCTTCGACGTCGGCGCGCAGCTCGTCGAGCGTGTCGAACTCGGACGTCGCGCGCGGCGACGTCGTCGTCGAGCGGCGGCAGCACCTTCTCGAGGATCTCCTTGACGGTCACCGACGCGCGCCGCCGTTCGTTCTCGCCGAGCTCGTAGACCACGTCGCGGCTCTCGCCGACGCCGAGGCCGCGCAGGGCGTTCTCGATCTCCTCGAGCAGCCGCCCGGCGCCGAGCTCGACGACGTAGTCGCGCTGCGCGTCGCCGTTCTCGGAGACGATGTCGACGACGAGCGTGTCGCCGTCGTGGGCGGGACGTCCCTCGACCGGCACGAGGTCGGCCACCGTCCGTTGATGCTCCTCGAGGTGCTCGCGGACGATCTCCTCGGGCACCTCGACCTCGGCCTTCGGCACCTCGAGCTGCGTCCAGTCGGCCGGCTCGGGGTTCGGCTGAACCGCGAACTCCGCCGTGAAGCGCCAGTCCTCGTGGTCGGTGGCCGGAAGGTCGTAGTCGTAGCGCGGCTGCTCCATCGGCTGGACGCGCGAGCGCGCGGCGGCGCTCCAGAACCAGTTGCCGATGTGGGTCTCGACCGCCTCGGCATAGATGCGGTCGCGGCCGACGCGCTGCACGAGGATCGGCATCGGCACCTTGCCCTTACGGAAACCCGGGATGCGCACCGATGACGCGAGGTCGGTCGCGGCGTGCTCGACGGCGTGGTGGACGTCGTCCGCCGGGACCTCGACGGTCAGCCGTACACGATCGCCGTCGAGCTGCTCGACCTGCGCTTGCATCGCTCGGCCATTGAATCAGACCCGTCGTGGGCCGGGCCGTGCGGCGGCCGTCTTACCAGGCGCCCGAGGCGACGGCGGCGAGCATGCCCGCGACGAGCGCGACGAGGATGCCGATCTCGATCCCGAGTGCCGTGAGCTGGAGGTTGTCCATGGAGGCGATGGTCGCCGTGGTGTGGAAAGCCCGCGTCGTGGAATTCCCCGAATCGCATACCGTGGGCGCCCCGTGGACGTCGAGACCGCCATCCGCTCGCGGCGCACGCACAAGCAGTACGCCGCGCGTCCGGTCGACCGGACGACCCTCGAGGAGCTGCTCGATCTCGCGCGGTTCGCTCCGAACCACCACCTGACCGAGCCGTGGCGCTTCCGCGTGCTCGGCCCCGAGACGCTCGAGCGGCTGAAGGTCTCCGCAGGCCCGAAGGAGGCGGCGAAGCTCGACCGCGCTCCCACGCTCGTGGTCGCCTCGGCGCGCGCTCTCCGGCGATCCCGTGCAGGACGAGGAGGACCTCCACGCGACCGCGTGCGCGGTCTACGCCGTCCTGCTCGGCGCCACGGCGCGCGGGCTCGCCTCGTACTGGCGCACGCCCGCCGCGCTACGCGAGGAGACGGTCCGGCGCGCGGTCGGCCTTCCGCCCGAGGAGCGGTTCGTCGCGCTGATCCACCTCGGCGACCGCGTCGCCGATCCGCCGCCGAAGGAGCGACGGCCGCTCGGCTCGGTCGCGCGGTTCCTGCCGTAGTCGCGCGATGCGGGCGAGAGGGATCGAACCTCCAAGGGCCGAAGCCCACCGGGACCTAAACCCGGCGCGTCTGCCAGTTCCGCCACGCCCGCGGTGTTTCACACGCTACCGCGCGGAGTGGTTGTTTCGGTCCCGCCGCGCGGCGGCAAACGGCGAAGAAACGAGGAGGAACAATGAAGAAGAAGCTTGCTGTGGGAGCGGCCGCGGGCGCGGCCGTCGCGTTCGTGCTCGGGAAGCGGCGGAAGGGGCGTAGCGGCCACGCCGAGCCGACGTGGTACGGCCCGTCTGAGCCTGCGTCCGGCGGTCCGGGCGCGGCGGCCGATCTCGCCGGGACAGGTGGGGGCGCGGGCGCGCCCGTCGCGGTCGGCGCGGACGTCGTCCAGAAGGCGCGCCCCGAGGACGTGCGGCCGGAGGACTTGACGAGCCCGGGCACTGTCGACGATCCGAAGCTCGAGGAGCAGCGGGCGAAGGAGGCGGCGCAGCGCGAGCGCGAGAGTCGTGCGAGCGACGAGACGAAGTTCGACGAGCTCCGCGAGGAGCAGGCGGAGAGCGACGCGTCGGAGATCGTCGGCGACGTCCCCGAGCCGCGCGAGGAGTGAGCCTCACCCGCCGAAGCCGTTCGGCGCCCCGAGGACGGCCTTCGGCAGCTCGCCCGGCGCGCCCGAGGGGAGGATCGCGACCGGCGGGAAGTTGAGGTCGCCCTTCTGGCCGATGCTGAGCTTGCTGAGGCTGATCATCGGCCCTTGCATCGTCGCCGTCGTGTCGATCGTGATCTGGCTCGTCGCATAGAAGAGGCCCTGGAACGCGCCGCCCTTCACCTGGATCCCCATGCCGGCCGGCAGCTGCCCCCCGCTTCCGCCGGCCGCGACCCCCATCGCGACGACGTTGGGGTCCCACCCGGAGGTGTCGCACGACGACCAGTCGACCTTCGGCTTCCCGCACAGGATCGAGCTCTTGACGAGGAACGTGCCGGTCACCCACACGAATCCCTGCCCCACGTAGCGCGCCGCGTTGTTGGGGTTCCAGTTGCGTGCGTTCGCCGCGGCGGACGTGTCGATCTGCGCGCTCCCGTCGATGTAGATCGTCCCGTTGACGGTCAGCGTGCGCGCGTCGGGGCTCCACGACAGCTCGCCGCGGTCCGTCTTGCAGGTGTAGGCGGCGTTCGGCGTCAGGTTCACGACCGTCGTGACGCTGTTGTTGCGCACGCCGTCCCCGGTGTCGAACTGCGGTGGAGTCCCGCTGACGACCGAGCACGGGTTCCGCGAGCCCGGCGACGCGATCAGGTAGTAGTCGTCCCAGTTGAAGGTCGGCGGATCGATCCTCGCCGAGCCAACCGAGGTGTAGCGCCCGGTCGACGACACGAAGACCTTGTCGAGGTCCCAACCGCACGGGTTGCGGATCGTCGCGGTGGCGTTCGTGTTGGTCGCGCATCCCGCCCCCACATGCGCCTCCGTAAGCCGGTTCGTCGCGGCGCCGACGAAGGTCTGGTTCGACTGCTGCCACAACCACCCGCCCACGACCAGGCGGTTGCAGTCGCCGCGCGACACACTCGGACAGTCCGAGACGGTCGGCGTCGCGGGCTGCGCGACGGAAGCCTGGTTGAGCAGACAGAGGTTCCCGACGACGTACAGCGGCGAGAGCACCTTCACGGACTGGTCGAGGGTCGTGTCGCAGGCGGTCGTCGTGTTCCCCGAGCTTGGCCCGGACGCCGAGTAGACGTAGTTCCAGATCGGCGTCGATCCCTTCGTCGCGGCGAGCGTCACCGGCACGGTCGCGCGGAGCGTGCGCCTGACGTCCGCTGTTCCGGCGATCGGGCTCCTCACGGAGCCGATCGAGGTCAGGCGCCAGGTCCCGCCGACGTAGTCGCCTCGCCACGTCACGGTGCCGCCGTCGTAGGTCGTCGTCCGCGGCGGAAGGAGGTTCGGCGGCGTGCCGTAGTACGGCATCGTCCCCGTCCCGTAGGCCGCGACCAGCACGGCGAGCGAGTTGTTCAGCCCGCCTTCGCCCAGCGCGTAGGCGCGCTGGTCGGCATTGCTGCGTTGCGCCGACCGCGCGTTCGCGCCCGTGAGCGCAACGGCAGCGCCGACCAGCGTCGTGAGCACCGCCATCGTCCCGATCGCCATCACGAGGGCGATGCCGCTCTCGTCGCGGCCGTGCGCCGCAAGCGTGTGGAGAGACCGCCGAGCCCTGGCCGTCGACCCTTCGACCGATACGACACCCCTGTGGTGGTCGCCTTTCCGCGCACCCATGACTCAAGGGTCGGCGCGGCGACGCTCGAGCAGACCCCCGTCCGAGGGACGACGACGGCGACGCCGCCAGGATCACTCGAACGAGGCGCGCGAACGCGGGCTCAGTCGGCGGGGTCGGCCAGCAGCCGGTCCGCCGGCGCCCAGAAGGCGTGTCTCGCCCCGGCGCTGTCCTCGAGCACCGAGCCGTGTGTCGCGACGAAGAAGCCGCGCGATTTGACGCGGACGTGGCGCAGGTCGTCGTACGGGAACCCGCTGGCGGCGAGCTGCGCCACGAGTTGTGCGACCCCGACCGTCCCGACGACGCGGTCCGAGTCGCCGGACAGGATCACGACCTTCGTGTGCCCGGCGAGTGGGTGGAGGTCGTGGATCGGGTCCATCTGCCCGGACGGGAACACGCTCAGGATGGCCCGCGGGAAGAGGCCCGTTCGACGGGCCCGACTCCCCCACTCGCAGACGAGCCGTCCGCCGCGCGAGTATCCGATCCCGACGACCGGGATGTCGGACGGAAGCTTCCTCGCCACGGTCCGCACGCCGGCTTCCAGGTGCGCGAGCGCGCCACGCTGGAGCGGGTACGCCTCGTACCGTGGATAGGCGACTGCGACGCCCGACCGCGCGAGGTGCTCGAGCCACGGCCGGTGGTAGAACGGGGTCGTCTCGCGCTGATCGCCGGCGCCGTGAACGAAGACGACCGCCGCGCGCGGCGTCTCGCTCGGCATGAAGAGCCAGACGCGCTCCGCGCCGCGACCGTACGACTCGACGGTGAAGCCCGGATGCGCGCCGCCATCGGCGCCGCCGCCACATGCCGCAAGGAGCAGTGGGACGAGGACCACGAGCAGCCGGCGCATCATCGGTGTTGGACGCGCGGCTGCCGCAGCCGTTGTTGCGCCGGCGTTAGGCCGCGATTACGGCCCGGCGTACCTTCGCCGAGGTCGGCGGAGGGTCGGGCGTCGGGCGATGGGGGAATCCGGTGGGAGTCGCAGCGCCCACCGAGAACCCCCGAAAAGGGGGACGCCCGCGCGCCCGCGATCCGTTACCGATAGCCCTAGACCCCTGCGGATGCGGAATCGTGGCAGGTCGAAAGAAAACGCGCGGGGCGCTGCCGTCGGTCCCTCGAACCGGCACCCCGCGCGGTTTCCCTGTCCATCTCGCACCGACGCGCGCCGCCCGTAGGGCGGGCGCACGGGCCGCAGACGCCCAGGGACTCACACGGTAGCCGCCTTTTGCTCGAACGACCACCCGCGGGACCCGTGCACGGTATACGGCACTATCGCGCGGTCTTCAGGCGCTGATGCGGGCGAGGGCGTCGGCCGCCGCGTCGGCCAGCACGTCGCCGTGGCACGGCTCCGGCGCGCACCAACATCCGAGCCTCTTCCCGTGGAGCGCCGCGAGCTCCTCGAGCGTGATGCGTCCGGCGGCGATCTCGGCACGGAGGTGCTCGCGGTACTTTTCGATCACCGTCGCCCGGTCACCATCGCGCGGGATCCTGAACGGGTTGCCCCATCGCGTCTGCCGGTCGATCCGGACGTCGAACGGCTCACGCCGCAGGTGAACGGCCCGTGCATGCATCACGCTGTGTTCCCGCTCGTTCATGGCGGCGCCTCGTAGTTGTGCGGTGCAGTCACGCTCGTTAGGGTGCCTGCCGGTGCCGCAGTCGGTGCGTTGGCATCGAAACGATTCCGAATCGAGGGTTCCAAGACGAAGGAGGCATCATGAGTCTGGCCCACGGGATGCGGATCGGTGCGTTCGGCATCGCTCTGCTGGCGGTCGCGGGATTCGGCGGGGGTGGCGTGGCGATGCCCGACCGGGCCGACGCGAGGGTGGCGTCCGCGAAGGCGGAGCTTCCACCGTTCAACTTCGACATCCGCACGCTGTCCAACCGCGCCGACCTGGTGAGCGACGGCGACGCGCTGGTCGAGGTGCAGGTGCCGAAGACCGTGCCGATGAAGAAGGTCACGCTGACGCTCAACGGCGCAGACGTCGGCGCCTCTTTCGTCGCCGACGAGAGCACGCGCACCCTGCGCGGCGTGCTGACGGGGATGGTCCCGGGCGAGAACACCTTCGTCGCGGATTCGAATGGCAACGGCAACGGCCGCCCGTGGGCGAGCCTCACGATCACCAACCACGTGCGCGGCGGGCCCATCCTGCTCAGCTCGCAGACGCAGCCGTGGATCTGCGCCACGCCCACGCCGGTGCCCGCCTCGGGCAACACGCCGGCGTCCAACGCAAGCGGCCTCACCACGTTCGCGGTCGATGCGCAGTGCAACATCGCCACCGAGTACAAGCTGTTCTACCGCACGACGACGGTCGGCTGCTCGACCGCGCTGCCGGACCCGAGCCCGCCGGCGGCACCGCCGACCAACAACTGCTTCAAGCCCTACACGCCCGGCACCGCCCCGGCCGACCTGGCGACGACCACGACGACGCAGGGCCTCACCGTGCCGTACATCGTGCGCGTGGAGCGCGGCACCATGAACCGCGGCATCTACGACATCGCGGTCCTGTTCGACCCGTCCAAGCCCTGGACGGCGCTCGCCCCGCAGCCGCAGTGGAACGGCAAGGTGGTCTACACCTTCGGCGCGTCGACGGGCCAGCCGCGCCTGCAGTTCCGCACCGAGCAGAACTGGGCCGACGACCAGGCGCTGTCGCGCGGCTTCATGGTGGTGGACAACAGCCTCACCGATTCGCTCTACAACTCCAACCGGACGCTCGTGGCCGAGACGGTGATGATGATGAAGGAGCACATCGTCGACACCCGCGGCGAGGTCAAGTTCGTGATGGGGAACGGCTGCTCCGGCGGCTCGATCCAGCAAAACACGGTGGCGTCGATCTACCCCGGGCTGCTCGACGGCATTCAGCCGAGCTGCGACTACCCAGACTCGATCAGCACGGGCATGGAGGTCAGCGACTGCGTGCTGCTGGTGAACTTCTACGCCAGCCCGGCCTGGGTGGCACTGCAGGCCGGCCTCACGCAGGCGCAGATCAACGCCAAGAAGGCGGCGATCAACGGTCACCTCGACCAGCGGGGCTGCCAGTCCTGGAACAACGCCTTCGGCTTCAACGGCAAGCCCGGCAACTACGTGCCGACGCTCGTCGTCGACCAGAACACCGGTGCAATGGCGCCGGTTGGCGCGCCGCGCAACAACTGCCTGTTGCCGGCCGCACTGGTGTACGACCCGGTGACCAACCCGAACGGCACGCGTTGTGGCGACGTCGACCTGTCGACGGCGGTGTGGGGCACGACCGCCGGCATCCCGCCCGGCAGCGTGCGTGCGCGTACGACGATCGACAACGTCGGCATCCAGTACGGACTGAAGGCGCTGCTGTCAGGAGCGATCTCGGCTGAGGAGTTCGTGACGCTGAACGAGAAGATCGGCGGCTTCGACGCGGACTCCAACCGCGTCCCCGCCCGCAGCGTCGCCGACGCCGAGGCTCTGCCGATCGCCTACCGCGCGGGCATCGTGTCCAGCGGCAAGAACCTGGGCAAGCTGCCGATCATCGACTCTCGGGGCTGGGACGAGCAGGGCATCCACTACATCTGGCGCTCGTTCTCCGAGCGCGCGCGGATCGACTCGGCGTACGGCGATCACGCCAACCAGGTGATGTGGCGCTACGGCACCGCGCTGTTGCCCGCCACCGCAGCGCAGGTCGCGGCCGTGACGGTGCAGTCGTTCCTCACCATGGACGCGTGGCTCACCACCCTCCTGACGACGGCGCCGAAGGCGACGCTCAACGACGTCCGCACGCATGCGCAGGTCGTCGAGGCCAAGCCGGCCAACGCCTTCGACCTGTGTTACCTGACGGGCGACACGACGTTCTCGACGCCGGTGACCGACATGGCGCAGTGCGACGCCGACCCACGCCTCGCCACGCACGCGTCGCCGCGCCAGGTGGCCGGCGGATCGCTGGACGAGAACATCCTCAAGTGCCAGCTCAAGCCGCTGAGCCCGGCCGATTACGCCCCGGTCACGTTCACCGCCAGTCAATGGACGCGCCTGAACGCCGCGTTCGCCGGCGGCGTGTGCGACTGGAGCAAGCCCGGCGTGGGCCAGCAGGACGCGATCTCGCCGCTCACGTTCGCGGCCGGCCCCGGCGGCGTCCCGCTCCCGCCGGCGCCAACGGCGCAGAGCCGGCAGCACTAGCGCTCGTTACGAGCCTGGGACGCGCCCAGCGTCCCAGGCTCCGCGCCTGATCGGCCTCCCGGCCGCTACGCCGTGACAGGCTCCTCGGCGGCCGACTCCCACTCCTGGAGCCCACGGAGCCAGTCTTCGGCGGCCGCGAGGTGCATGAGGTCCGCGGCTGCGGCGCGTTCTGCGTCGCGCGCGACGAGCGCACTGTAGATGCCGACGTGGCTCGCGAGCGTCGCCTCGGTCGCGCCACGGTCGACCAGCGAGTGCCAGAGGCGCGCGCGTAACGTCCCGCTCGAGAGGTTCTCGATCAGCGAGGCGAGGCTCGCATTGCCGCAAGCGTCGAGGATCACCTTGTGGAAGGCGGTGTCGGCTTCGATGAACGCCGGCACGTCGCGTGCATCTTCCATGCGGTGGAGGCAGTCGCTCAAGCCGGCGAAGTCTTCGTCGGTCAGCCGCCGAGTCGCCAGCCGAGTCGCCTCCGGCTCGAGGAGACGTCGGATGTGGTGGATCTCGAGCAGCGAGCCGACGGCGACGAGGTCGCTGACGAAGCCGACGCCGGTGAGGAGCAGCTCGGGCTCGAGCGTCGTGACGTACGTACCGTCGCCCACGCGTGATTCGAGCACGCCGACGAGCGCGAGCGCGCGCACTGCCTCGCGCAGCGAGCTCCGGGAGAGGCCGAAGCGCTGCGTCAACTCGCGTTCCGTCGGCAGCCGCGCGCCCGCGGTGAACTCCCCCGAGCTGATCAGGTCTTTGATCTTCGCGATGGCCTGGTCTGTCGCGCGGCCGACGCTCATGGCAAGGCGATAGCGTAGAGCCGGCAGGCGTTGCCGCCGAGGATCGCTTCCGCGTCGCTCTCCGCGACGGCGCGCACCGCGGTCACGGTCTCGCGCAAGACGTGTTCGTACGTCCCGTTCAGCAGCGAGACGGGCCAGTCGCTGCCGACGAGAAGCCGTGCCGCGCCGAAGGCGTCGAATGCGGCGCGCACCGCGGGTTCGAGGTCTTCGGCGTCCCAGCCGGAGCGACGGATCATCGTGTTCAGCCCGGACACCTTCGCCACGACGTTCGCGTAGGCGGCTGCCGACTCGAGCTGATCCCGCCACGATGCGAGCTCGGGTGTCTCGAGTGGCGGCTTGGCGAGATGGTCGATGACGAGTGTGAGCGCCGGATAGCGGAGTGCGAGCTCCGGGATGTCGCCGAGGTGGTTCGGGAAGACGGCCGGCAACTCGAGCAGCAGGCCGCGTTCCTCGAGCAGCGCGAGCGCCGGCTGAACGTCGCTCCGCAGCACCCAGTGCGGATCGCGCTCCTGATGGATCAAGTGGCGGACGGCGCGCAGCTTCGGCCGCTCGGCTAGCCCGTCGAGCCGGCGGCGCGTCGCAGCTGCGTCGTCGAGCGGGCACCACGCTGTGACTGCGCCGACCCATGGCGTCCGCTCGACGAGCTCGAACATGTAGTCCGTGTCCTCGTGGCTGGAAGCGCTCTGGACCAGCACCGTCGCTGCGACCCCACAAGCCCGGAGCAGCGGCTCGAGATCGGGCGGCTCGAACGGCCGGTCGATCAGCCGGTGCTCGGCCGTCATCCACGGCTGCGCAATGCGGGCCGGGTTCCAGAAGTGGTGGTGGGCGTCGACGATCACCTGGAGGAGGAGCCCCGCGGCGCCGAGTCGACGCCGCGGGGCTGTCCGAGGAGGGCTACTTCGAGACGATCCCGGTTCCGGTGTCGACGTTCTTCGGCACCTTCTTTCCCTGAACGGCTGCGTACAGCGTTGCCACGCCGAGCGAGCCGATCTTGGACGGGTGCTGCTCCACCGTCGCACTCTCGGTTCCGGCCTGGATGGCCTTGATCTCATCGGGGAGCCCGTCGAAGCCGACGAGGATGATTCCACCCGGCTTGATGCCGGCGTTCTTGATCGACTGGATCGCGCCCAGTGCAGGCGGCCCGCACGCGGAGTAGATCGCCGTCAATTTCGGGTTCGCCGTCAGCATCGTCTGCGCCGCCTGGGCACCCTTCGTCTGGTCGCAGTCGGTTTCGAGCTTCGACACGACCTTGATCGACGACTTGAGCGTGCCGAGCCCCTGGAGCATCCCCGTCACGCGATCGTCGAGCGCGGGGACGCCGGGAACGCCCTCGAGGATGCCGAGCGTGTCACCCGCCTTCAGCTTCCCCGCGAGCCATTTGCCGGCGAGTTGACCGCCTTTGAGGTTGTTGGTCGCGACCACCGAGGTCTTCTGCTTCCACGTCGGCAGGTCGTTGTCCATGAGGACGACCTTGACGCCGCTCTTCACCGCTTTCTTGAGCGCCGGGATCACCGCCGCGCTCGTCGGCGTGATCGCGATCCCCTTCACGCCGGAGGCGACCATGTTCTGAATCGCGGCGATCTCACCGGCGTCGTCGGTCGCCGACTTGCCCTGGGCGTACATCACGCTCGCGTTCTTGTGCGTCTTCTGCCATTGCTTCGCACCGCCGACGAGGGTGAAGTAGAAGTCGACGGGGAACTTCGTGATGAAGCCGAGCTTGACCGACCCTCTCTGGGCGGCCGTCGGCTTCGCGGTTGCAGTGACACTCGCGACTGCAGCGACGCTCGTCAGGATGAGGACGAGAGCGGTTCCTGCAGCAAGCCGGTTCTTCGACATGTTCGTCCTTTCGTGGACAGGGTGCCGCGTGCGCCGCGGCAGCGGTTCGGTGAAGGCCTGGCGCCGCACGCTCTGCAGTCGCGAGCGGCGCCGATCACGCGTGGAATGCCGCTAGCCACCACCTCCCACGAGCAGTGAGACGATCTCCGCATGCGTCTCCGCGCTCGGGATCACCTCGCCGACCTTGCGGCCGCGCCGCATGACCACGGCGCGGTCGGCCACCTCCATCACGTGGTCCATCGCATGAGAGACCACGATCACCGCCTTGCCTTCCTCACGAAGGCGAAGGATCAGGTCGAGGACGCGGCGCGACTCGCGCACACCGAGCGCAGCCGTGGGCTCGTCGAGGATGACGACACGCGACGCGAACGCAGCCGCGCGTGCGACGGCGACGGCCTGCCGCTGTCCGCCTGACATCAACCCGACAGTCCCGTGGTCGTCGAGCGCGACCTGCAACCGGTCGAGCGTCCGCCGCGTCGTCTCGGCCATCTCGCGACGCCTGAGCACCCGGATCGCGCGTGGCAGCCAGGCCGGAGTCGCACGCTCGCGACCGGCATAGAAGTTGTCGGCCGGCTTGAGGTTGTCGAACAGCGCGAGATCCTGGTACACCGTCTCGATTCCGAGCGCCTGCGCGTCGGCCGGCGAATGAAGCGCGACGCGCTGCCCGTCGAGCTCGATCGTCCCGCGGTCCAGGCGAAGCGCGCCGCTCAGGCACTTGATCAGCGTCGACTTGCCCGCGCCGTTGTCTCCGAGCAGCGCGAGCACCTCGCCCGAGCGCACGTCGACGTCGACGTCGTCGAGGCCGACGACGGCGCCGAAGCGCTTGCTGGCACCACGGACGGCGAGGACGGTCATCCGTGTCTCAGCGCCCGGGCGACGCGGACGCGACGCTCGACGTACCCGCGAATGACGTCCGTCTCGACGGCGAGCAGCACGATGATGCCGATCGCCATCAACTGGTAGAAGGCGTTGACGTTGTGCAGGTTCAGCGCGTTGCGGATCACGCCGATCGTGAACGCACCGACGAGCGCATTGCCGACGTTCCCGCGACCGCCTGCGAACGCCGCGCCGCCGATGATCACGGCCGCGATCGAGTCGAGCTCGGCGAGGTCGCCCGCCGTCGGCGAGCCCGCGTCGATGAGCCCGGCGGTGAGCAGGCCGCCGACCCCTGCGGCGAGACCGCTGAGTGCGTACACGCTGATCAGCACCCGCCCGACGGGGATGCCTGCTCGCCGCGCACCGTCGGGGTTGCCGCCGACCGCGTACAACCAGCGCCCCCAGACGAGGTACGTCGTTCCCGCGAGAGCGAGGAGCGCGAGGCCCGCTACGACGAACGCGGAATACGGCAGCCAGTGGATCGACCCGCCGCCGAGCGTGTCGATCTTCGCGGGCATGCCCGGAATGAGCGTGCCGTGCGCAGCCCACAGGGCAAGCCCCCGGACGATGCTGAGGGAGGCGAGCGTGACGATGAACGGATGCGGAATGCGCCCGACGACGAAGACGATGCCGTTGGCGAGGCCGACGGCAAGGCCCGTACCGAGGATTGCGAGCACGACGAGCGCCGTCGAGTGCACGTGCGTGAACACGATCGCTCCGACGACGCCGGAAAGCGCGACGGTGGCCCCAACCGAGAGATCGATCCCGCGGGTGACGATCACGAGCAACTGCCCGAGCGCGAGCACCGCGATGACGGCGGTCTGCGACAGGACGTTGCCCAGGTTTCGGCTCGTGAAGAAGATCGGCGTCGTCGCGCTGACGACGACGATCAGCAGGAACAGGATGAGCGCCGGCCCGACACGCAGGGCAAGGAGCGCGCCCTGCAGCAGCCCGTAGGTGCGGTCGACGCCGCCGCCGGGACGCGCGCCGGCGGGCTCGACCGATTCCGCCACGTCGGACACCCTCAGTCCACGAGGGCCGCGTCGCCCGACCACATCCGACCGTGCGGGTACGCGTAGTCGTCGAGCGTCGACTCGCGCATCTCGATGCTGTATCCAGGAGACTCGGGCAGGAGGTAGTGGCCGCCGACGACCGCCGCGGGGTGCACGAAATGCTCGTGCAGATGGTCGACCCACTCGATGACGCGACCTTCGGTCGACCCGCTCACGCGCAGGTAGTCGAACGCGGCGAGGTGCTGGACGTACTCGCACAACCCGACGCCGCCGGCATGCGGGCACACGGGCACCCCGAACTTCGCCGCGAGCAGCAGGATCGCGACCACCTCGTTGACGCCCGCCGACACGGCACGCGTCGATCTGCACGATGTCGATCGCCTGGGCCTGCAGCAGCTGCTTGAAGATGATCCGGTTCTGCACGTGCTCTCCGGTCGCCACCGCGATCGGCGCGACCGCCCGGCGAATGCGCGCGTGCCCGAGGATGTCGTCCGGGCTCGTCGGCTCTTCGATCCACCAAGGATCGAACACCGACAGCTCGTGCATGGCGGCGATCGCCTCGTCGACGCCCCACACCTGGTTCGCGTCCATCATCAGCGTCGCGTCACCGCCGACGGCGTCGCGAATCAGACCGGCTCGCCTCACGTCCGATCCCGTGTCGGCACCCACTTTCATCTTCACGTGGCGGAAGCCGTCCAGGATCGCCAGCCGCGCGAGCTGCTCCACCTTCTCGTCGTCGTACCCCAGCCAGCCCGCGGAGGTCGTGTAGGCGGGGTAGCCGCGCACGCGCAAGACCTGCTCGCGCTCGTCACGACCCGGCGCCGCGGCGCGCAGCAGGTCGACCGCCTCCTCCGGCGTGAGCGCGTCGGCGATGTAGCGGAAGTCGACGGTCGAGACGATCTCGTCCGCAGACAGATCTGCGAGCAGGCGCCACACCGGCACGCCCCCGCGTCTTCGCCCAGAGATCCCAGACCGCGTTGACGATCGCCGCCGTCGCGAGGTGCATGACGCCCTTCTCCGGGCCGAGCCAGCGGAGCTGGTCCTCGGAGACGAGGCTTCGCCAGAAGCCGGCGAAATCGCCGGTGATGCCCTCCAGCGTCCGGCCGACCACGAGCGGCTCGAGCGCGTGGATGGCGGCCACGCACACCTCGTTGCCGCGGCCGTTCGTGAACGTGAGCCCGTGCCCCGCGAGCTCCGGATCGTCGGTGTCGAGCACGACGTAGGCGGCGGAGTAGTCCGGGCTTCGGTGCATCGCGTCCGATCCGTCGAGCGTGCGGGAGGTCGGGAACCGGACGTCGTGTGCGGTGAGCCCGGCGATCCTCATCGCAGGCACGATTGGTCTGATGGATTTCGGAGGAAGCCGGATAAGTTGGCCATGCGAGGCGCGAGAATACGAAAATTGGTCTGATCTTTCAAGTGCGTCGCGGACAATATATGCTCATCATATGAATGCGGTACGCTACGTCGGCAACGGAGCGCTGGAGCTCGTCGACGCCGCGGTTCCGCCGCCCGGGCCCGGCGAGGTGCAACTCGAGGTCGCGTACACCGGCATCTGCGGCACGGATCTCCACATCCTCCACGGTGCGATGGACGCCCGCGTGACGCGGCCCGCGGTGCTCGGCCACGAGATGGCGGGCCGGGTCGCCTCGATCGGCGAAGGCGTCGAAGGGTGGGCTCACGGGGACCCGGCGACGGTCATGCCGCTCGTGCCGTGCGGCGCGTGCGCGGCATGCACGAGCGGGGCTTCGCACATCTGCTATCGCCTCGTCTTCCTCGGGATCGACGCGCCGGGGTCGATGCAGTCGCGCTGGAACGTGCCGGTCGACGTGGTCGTTCGCCTGCCCCGACGACGTGCCGCTCGAGACCGCCGCGCTGGCCGAGCCGACGGCGGTCGCGGTGCACGACGTGCGGCGGTCGGGGCTCGAAGCCGGGGAGCGCGCCGTCGTCGTCGGGGCCGGACCGATCGGGCTGCTGATCGCGACAGTCGCGCGCTCGTTCGGCGCCGAGGTCGTCGTCTTCGAGCCGAACGCGCGTCGCCGCGCGGTCGTCGACTCGCTCGGCATCCGTGCGGTCGACCCGCTGGCGGAGGACGCCGCGACTTGGGTGGACGGGTGGACGGAGGGCGCGGGCGCGAGCGTCACGTTCGAGGTGTCCGGCACCTCGGCCGGCACGGCGACCGCGATCGGCTGTCTCGGCGCGCGGGGGCGCGCCGTCGTCGTGGGCATCCACGCGGCGCCGCCGCCGGTCGACCTCTTCCGAGTCTTCTGGCGCGAGTTGACGCTGATCGGCGCGCGCGTCTACGAGCGGCCCGACTACGAGGAAGCGGTGCGACTGCTCGCGGCTGGAGTGATCCCGAGCGACACGCTGATCACGGATGTCGTGCCACTCGACGGTGTCGCGGAGGCGTTCCGTGTGCTGGACGCCGGCGAAGCGATGAAGATCCTCGTCGACTGTGCGAGCTGATGTTCGATCTCTCGGGCAAGCTCGCGCTCGTCACCGGCTGCCGCCGCGGTATCGGTCTCGCGATGGCGGAGGCGCTCGCGCGAGCCGGCGCCGACGTCGTCGGCACGAGCCTCAGCCTCGGCCCCGGCGAGTCCGACGCGCGCGCACGCGTCGAGGCGGCTGGACGGTCGTTCGTCGCGTACAAGGCCGATCTCGGCACCCCGGACGGGGCTGCGCGCCTCGCGAGCGTGCTCGCGCACGACGAACGGAAGATCGACATCCTGATCGCGAACGCCGGGACGATCATGCGAGCGCCGGCCGTCGACCACACCGACGAGATGTGGGCGACGGTCCTGCAGACGAACCTGACGTCGGCGTTCGTGCTCGCACGCGAGCTCGGCCGGCAGATGGTCGCGCGCGGGCGCGGGAAGATCGTGTTCACGGCGTCCTGCTCAGCTTCCAGGGCGGCATCAACGTCGCGAGCTACACGGCGGCGAAGTCGGGGCTCGTCGGGCTCGTGCGCGCGCTGTCGAACGAGTGGGCTCCGCTCGGCGTGAACGTCAACGCGATCGCGCCCGGGCTACATCGAGACCGACAACACACAACCTCTGCGCGACGACCCCGACCGGTATCGCGCGATCCTCGAGCGCATCCCGGCAGGCCGCTGGGGCGAGCCCACCGACCTCGCCGGAGCGACGGTCTTTCTCGCGTCGCCCGCGTCGGACTACGTGGACGGGGTCGTGCTGCCGGTCGACGGAGGGTGGCTCGGCCGATGACCGACGCGTTCGCACGCGCATGCCGGCCGCGCGTGCTTGCCGGTCGCGACCGTCGCCCGACGCCGCCTCGCGCGGCACCGCTCGCGGCGGCGCTCGCCGCGGGTGGAGCCGCAGCGATCGAGGTGACGTTCCGGACCGACGCTGCGCCGCGCGTCGTCGCGGCGCTCGCCGACTCGGAGCTGATAGTCGGCGCAGGCACGATCCGAAGCCTCGCGCAAGTGCGACGAGGCGCTCGACTGCGGGCGCGCAGTTCATCGTCTCCCCGGCGCTCGACGACGTCGTCGTCGCCCGGTGCCTCGACGCGGGCGTGCCGGTGCTACCCGGGCATCGCGACGCCGACCGAGCTGTCGCGCGCGCTCGCCCTCGGCGTGCACACGGTGAAGGTCTTCCCCGCCGAGGCCCTCGGCGGCGCGGCGCTCGATCGCAGCTCTCGCCGCGCCGTTCCCCGAGGCTCGCTTCGTCCCGACCGGCGGTCTGGGAGCGCACAACGCAACCGCGTACCTCCGGCTGCCGTCGGTCGTCGCGATCGGCGGCAGCTGGATGGTGGCGCCGAAGCTACTCGACGCACGGGACTGGGATTCGGTCACGCGCCTGACCGCCGACGCGGTCGGATTGGCGGTCGCCGCATGAGTACCGCCCCGCGGTACGACATCGTCGCGCTCGGCGAGGTGATGCTGCGCCTCGACCCCGGCGAGGGCCGCATCCGCAACGCCCGTGGCTTCCGCGTCTGGGAGGGCGGCGGCGAGTACAACGTCGCGCGCGGGTTGCGCCGCTGCTTCGGTCTGCGGGCGGCGGTCGTGACGGCGCTCGTCGACAACGAGATCGGACGGCTCGTCGAGGACTGCATGCTGCAGGGCGGCGTCGACACGAGCCACGTCATCTGGCGACCGTTCGACGGCACCGGCCGCGCGCTGCGCAACGGCCTCAACTTCACGGAGCGCGGATTCGGCGTGCGCGGCGCGGTCGGGGTCTCGGATCGCGGGCACACCGCCGCGGCGGCGCTGCGCGCGGGCGACGTCGACTGGCACCGGATCTTCTCCGTCGAGGGCGCGCGCTGGTTCCACACGGGCGGCGTGTTCGCCGCGCTCTCGGAGACGACGCCCGGCGTGATCGCCGAGGCGATCGAGGTCGCACGCGACGCCGGCACGACCGTCTCGTACGACCTCAACTACCGACCGAGCCTGTGGAAGGCCCTCGGCGGCTTCGACGCGGCGCGCGCCGTCAACCGCGAGCTCGCCGGCGCCGTCGACGTGCTGATCGGCAACGAGGAGGACTTCACCGCGTGCCTCGGTCTCGAGGTCGCCGGTGTCGACGAGCACCTGACGGCGCTCGATCCGTCGGCGTTCGAGGCGATGATCGAGCAGGCGACGTCCGCAGTTCCCGAACCTGAAGGTCGTCGCGACGACGTTGCGCGAGGTGCACTCGGCGACGCGCAACGACTGGGGCGCCGTCGCGTGGTCGGCCGAGACCGGCTTCGTCCACGCGTCGCCGCGGCGCGATCTCGAGATTCTCGACCGCGTCGGCGGCGGCGACAGCTTCGTCGCCGGCCTGGTGTACGGATTGCTCGACGGGCCTGCAGCTCGCCGGACGCGGTCGAATGGGGCGCGGCGCACGGCGCGCTCGCGATGACCACGCCCGGCGACACGTCGACGGCGACGCTCGACGAGGTTCGCGCCCTCGTCGCTGGAGCGGGCGCCCGCGTCAGGCGCTGATTGCTCGACGCTCGGCAAGCTGTCGCTCGGCTGCGCGCAGCTCGGGAACCTCTACCGCGAGGTGTCGGACGACGACGCACGCGCGACGGTCGACGCCGCCTGGGACATCGGCGTCCGCTACTTCGACACGGCGCCGCACTACGGGCTCGGCCTCTCGGAACGGCGGCTCGGCGCGGCGCTCGCAACGCGTCCGCGCGACTGCCTACGTGCTCTCGACGAAGGTCGGACGACTGCTCGAGCCGGTCGCCGACGCCGAGCGGCTGGACGACGGCGGGTTCGTCGTGCCCGCGACGCATCGTCGCGTCTGGGACTTCAGCCGCGACGGGATCCGGCGCTCGCTCTCCGAGAGCCTCGAGCGCCTCGGCCTCGACAGCGTCGACATCGTCTACCTCCACGACCCTGACGACCACTGGGACGACGTCGTCGCTACCGGCCTCCCGGCCCTCACCGAGTTGCGGGCGGAAGGCGTCGTTCGCGCCGTCGGCGCCGGAATGAACCAGTCCGCGATGCTCGCGGACATCGTCCGCCACACGGACGTCGACCTCCTGATGCTCGCGGGCCGCTACACGCTCCTCGAACAGGACGCCCTCGACGATCTCCTTCCGCTCTGCGAGAAGCGCGGCGTCGGGGTCGTCGCCGCAGGCGTCTTCAACAGCGGGCTCCTGGCGCGGCCGCATCCCGCGGACGACGCGAAGTACGACTACGGCGACGCGCCGCCGGAGCTCGTCGACCGGGCGCGGGCGATCGCCGCGGTGTGCGATCGCCACGGCACGACGTTGCCGGCGGCCGCGATCGCGTTCCCGCTCGCGCATCCGGCCGTCGTCAGCGTCTGTGTCGGCGCGCGGTCGCCGGAGCAGATCGAGCGGAACGCGAGGCTGTACCGCGAGGGCGTCCCACCGGAGCTGTGGCTCGAGCTGAAAGCGGAGGGGCTGCTTCGCGAGGACGCGCCGGTGCCGCAGCCCGAAGCCCCCTGAGCCGCCGCACGACCGCGTCGCCACGCGGCGCGGCCGGGGCCGGACGAAGCAGACCTACGGGCCGTGACGCCGTCGGTCACGCGGCGCGGATCGCGAGCCCCGTGTTCCGGTCGAAGAGGTGCAGCGCGCGAAGGTCGACGCACACCTCGATCGTGTCGCCCGCGACCGCAGCCATTCGAGGGTGGAACCGGCCGACGAGCGTCGCCTCCGGCTGCGGCGCCTCGACGAGCTGATCGACACGGTCGTCCCCCACGTCCTCGGCGAGCTCGCGGACGTGCTCGGTCACCGCCTGGCGCGCCGCGACCGTGAAGTGGACGAGTACCTCCGCACCCAGCGCCTCGCGCAGCTCGACGCGGCCGCGGAGACGACGGCCCGCAGCGCCGTTCACTTCCGCCGCATCCTCGAGGTCCTCCGGCCGGACGCCGACGACGACTGTCCTGCCGGCGTACGAGCCGAGCCGCCGGTCGTCGAGCTCGAGACGCGTGTCGCCGAGCACGAGTGTCGTGCCGGTCGGGCCGCGCTCGACCTCGGCCTCGAGCATGTTCATCGCCGGGCTCCCGATGAAGCCCGCGACGAAGATGTTCGTGGGCCGGTCGTAGAGCTCCTGCGGCGGCGCGACCTGCTGCAGCTCACCCTTCCGCATGACGGCGACGCGATCGCCCATCGTCATCGCCTCGACCTGGTCGTGCGTCACGTAGATGGTCGTCGTGCCGAGGTCGTTCTGAAGCTTCTTGATGTCGGCGCGCATCTGCACGCGGAGCTTCGCGTCGAGGTTCGAGAGCGGCTCGTCCAGCAGGAACACGGCGGGCTCGCGAACGATCGCGCGCCCCATCGCCACGCGCTGCCGCTGGCCACCCGAGAGCGCGCGCGGCTTCCGCTGGAGGTACGGCTCGAGGTCGAGCAGCCGGGCTGCCGCTGTCGACACGCCGATCGATCTCGTGCTTCGAGACCTTCCCGATCTTCAGCGGGAACGCGATGTTGTCGCGAACGCTGAGGTGCGGGTAGAGCGCGTAGCTCTGGAAGACCATCGCGATGTCACGGCGCTTCGGCGTCAGGTCGTTGACGACGCGCTCACCGATCCGGACCGACGCCGTCGCTGATGTCCTCGAGGCCGGCGACCATCCGCAGGGCCGTCGTCTTGCCGCATCCGGACGGACCGACGAGCACCATGAACTCGCCGTCCGCGATCTCGAGGTCGAGACGGTCGACCGCACGCGTGCCGTCGCCGAATCGCTTCGAGACCTCCTTCGAACGCAACGCTAGCCATCGCTCACTCCTTGACCGCTCCACCGACGAGACCACGAACGAGCGCACGCTGCGAGAAGAGGAAGACGATCGCGACCGGTACGACGGCGATCAGCGTCGCGAGCGCGAGCTCCGGCTTGAAGATCTTGACGGACTGACCACCGCCGCCGACCGCCGGATTGAACGACGGCGTGGACGCGAGCAGATCCCAGAGGCCGACCGTGATCGGGTACTGGTTCGGAGTTGGCGAGGACGACGTACGGCAGGAAGAAGTTGTTCCAGTCGGACGACGAAGCTGAAGAAGAAGACGAGCGCGACGACCGGCTTCGCGAGCGGGAGCGCGATGCGCAGGAATGTCTGCAGCTCGCTCGCAGCCGTCGACCCGTGCCGCGTCGAGCAGCCCCGGCGGAAGCGCGGTCGCGTAGTAGAGGTAGGCGAGGTAGACACCGAACGGGAAGAACGAGAACGGCAGGATGACCGAGAGCACGTTGCCGATCAGGTGCATGGCGTTCAGCTCGAGGAAGATCGGGAGGACGAGGGCGGCCGCTGGCACGATCATCACGACGAGCGTCAGCGAGAGGACGAGCTTCCGACCGGGGAACTTCCCGATCGCAAGGCCGTACCCCGCCGGGACTCCGACCACGAGCGTGATCGCGGTCGCGCGTCAGCGCGTAGAAGAGCGTGTTGCCGATCCAACGGCGGTAGATGTGGCTGCTGAACGCGTCGAGGTGCTTCCACGCAAGCGCCACGTGGTGGAAGTCGCCGAACGAGAACGGGCTGCTCCGTGATGAGCGCCGTGGTCGCTCTTCGTCGGGGCGAGGACGAGCCAGAGGATCGGCGCGACGAAGAAGACGGCGAACGTCATGAGGATCGCGAGCCGCGCACCGAGCCCGAGCACTCGGAGCCGCATCAGTCGTCCGTCCTGAAGAGCCCGCTGCGCGTGACGATCAGCACGGCGCCGACGAGGCCGATCATGAGCAGGTCGACGGCGATCGCGGCGGCCGCGTTGAAGTCTGCGTAGCGGAAGGCGAGCTGATACGCGAGCTGGTTCGCCGACCACGTATCGGGGACGAGGCCGAAGCTCGCGGTCTGCACGACCTGCGGCTCGACGAAGAGCTGCGTTCCCGTCGCGAAGGAGAGGATCAGCATGTACGCGATCCACTTGCGGATCAGCGGCAGCTTCAGGCGGAGCGCGATCGTGATCGGCCCTGCGCCGTCGATGCGGGCAGCCTCTTCGAGGTCGGGCGGGATGGTGTTGAGCGCGCCGTACATGACGACGATCCAGCCGCCGGCGCCGGTCCAGAACGCGATCATCGCGAAGATGTACGGCAGGTTTCCCGGGAGCGATCGACTGGGCGAAGATGTCGGCTCCGAGCGACGTGGTGCAGGATGAACGCGGCCGGGCTGACGGACGGATCGAGCATGAACAGCCAGACGAGGACCGCCGCCGAGCCGGCCAGAGCACCCGGGATGTAGAAGAGGAACCGGTAGGTCGACGAGACGCGGCTCGCGCGGCCGTGGAGAAGGAGCGCGAGGCCGACGACGAAGACCATCAGCGCCGCGAGCCAGACGCACGTGTACACGAGGACGTGCTTGAACGCCGGGACGAAGCGGAAGTCGTGGTACGTCCGCACGAAGTTGTGGAAGCCGACCCACCCGCCGCCGACATTCGTGAACGCGAGATCGAGCGCGTAGATCGTCGGGGCGATGCCGAAGACGATCAGGAACGGCAGGTACGGCAGGACGAAGGGCAAGCCCTGCAGGGCGCGGGGGCCACGCCTGCGCGTGGCCCCCGCATACTCCGACGTAAGGGCGGACGAGGCCAAGCCGCTACTTCCGGACGACCTTGTACCCCGCCGCCTGGGCGTTCTGTGCGAGGCCCTTGCCGAACGCCGGCAGGAGCGAGCTCAACGACTTGCCCTGCGACGAGCTGCGTGACGACCGTGTTCGACCAGACGGGCTGATCCGGATACGTCACCATGCTCCAGCCCGTCCAGATCAGGGGCGCGGCGGCCTTCATCGCCGGGCCCTCGGGAGCGGCGAAGTACGGGTCCTTGTTCAGGGACTTCAACCAGACGCTCGCCATCGGCCCGAACGACGGGTAGCCCGGCGACAGGGCGTTCACCTTCGACTTGACCGCCGGCGACGTCGTGGCGCACTTCACGAAGTCGACTGCGGCCGCCGCTGTTCTTCGTGTGCTTGGAGACGACCCACGGGCCGCCGCCGACCTGACCGGTCACGAGCGGCTCGCTGTTCCAGCGCAGCGGCAGCGCGGCCGTCAGCTCGCCGGCCGGGACGTGCAAGCGTGCCGCCGAAGATGTCCTTCGCGTACCACATCGGTCCCGGCATGAGCAGGATCTTGTCGTTGTCGCCACCCCACTTCGTCGCGAAGTTCGCCGTGAAGACGCTCTCAGGCGGGACGACGCCGCTCTTGATCAGCGGATCGAGCAGCTTCGCCATGCGCGTGCAGTGCACGTCGCCGGCGTTGATCCTGACGGTGTTCGGCGCCACGACCTGCGAGATCGGGCACTTGTCGGGCCACAGGTAGAGCCACGCGCCGTAGGAGTCGCCGACGTTGCCGATGATGTAGCCGGGATGCTGCGCGGCGACCTTCTTGCCCAGCGCCGCCCACTGCTGCCACGTCCTCGGGACCGTGTAGCCGAACTGCTTCATCAGCTTCTGGTTGACGTAGAGCACCTCCTGGGCCAGGTTGTCCTGGAGGCAGACAAGGCGGCCGTTGACGATGCACTGCCGAGCGACGGCGCGGGCCAGCCCGCTGAGGAGGTTCTTCGGGAAGACGGTCTTGAGGTCCATCGCGTAGTCGAACGGCTTCTGCGCCATCCAGACCGGATCGTTGGCCTGCTCGGTGAAGATGACGTCCGGCCAGCCCGTGCCCGGTGCGGTTCCAGAGCTGGATCTTCGTCTGCATCGTGGTCGCGCCGTTGCCGTCGCCGTCGTAGGTGACGATCTTCACGTGCACCTTCGGATGCGTCTTGACGTACAGCTTCGCGACCGGCAGGCGGACGGCGTCGACCCACACGGTGATCGACCCGGACGCGCCGCTGGAACCTGCCCGTCCGGTCGAGGCGGCGCCGAGCACCGCGGCAGCGGCCGTCGCAACGGCGAGCGCCGACGCATCAGCCACCGACGATTGATCTTCATGCGCGGACTCTCCTTCTTGGGGATTGAACATGTCGTCAGCATCCGGGTCGCGTCCCGGCGCTCGTGGACGAAGTCGGGCAACGCGATGCCCGGGGTCGTTGGGGCGTGGACGAGACCGTCGGGGCCGACGCGCGACTCGCGCACGACCGGGTTCGACGTCACGAGCGACTCGTAGTAGGTGTTGTTCGGGATCGCCATGCAGAGGTGCACCGCCGGCTCGGTCGGGCCGTGCACCTCGGCGCGCAACCGGAACGAGTCGGCCAGATGTGCGATGCGCATCGCGCCGGTCATGCCGCCGCGGTGATTCGCGCTCGTCCGCACGTACGAGGCACATCCGGATGCGATGAAGTCGGCCGTGTTGAGATGGCTCCCGTCGGACGTCTCGCCGACGAGCAGCGGTACCTCGACACGCTCCGACAGCCACCGGTACGCGGTCACGTTGAACTCGCGCATCGGCTCCTCGTACCAGCGGTACTTCGCCTCGGCGAGCGCATGGCCGAGATAGACGGCATCGGGCAGGTCGAACGCCGCCGACCCGTCGTACATCAGGTCGACGTCAGGCCCGACGTGCGCGCGGACGCGCTGGCACAGATCGGCGTCCGCCCGAGCGTCGCCCCACGCGTGCAGCTTGATCGCCGGGTACCCGAGCTCGAGGCACTGGTCGCAGACGTCGAGGAACTCCTCGACAGTCGCGAAGGTCGTCGTCGAGGCGCAGTCGCCGGAATCGAGTCTCGATAGGTGCCGAGCAGGCGGTGGACCGGAACGCCGAACACCCGTCCTTCGAGATCCCAGAGCGCGACGTCGACGATGCCGAACAGCCAGATCGGGAACTCCTCGGTGCGGTCGAGCTCCCAAAGCCGGTGCCACAGCCACTCACGGCGGTCGGCACGCTCGCCGACGAGCTCGTCGCGGAGGATCCGGTCGACGATGTCGGCGAGCATCGGGCCGCTCCACTCGTGGTAGGCCTCGCCCACCGCGCCGTCCTCGGTCGTGATCCGGAGCACTGCCGTCGTTCGTGCCGGGTGCGACCCGCGAAGACCCCGTCCGCCAGGCGTACGGCGGCGTCACCGCGGGGAGGGCGATCAGGTCAACGTCGATGGCCGCGATCTGCATCGCGGATGATCATCATACGAATGATCACCTGCTGTCAAGGAGCGTAGGCCTCTCGGCTGCTTCCGCTCGCTCCAGCTCGCCTCGATGTGCTGCGAGATGAGCTCTGCCGCCGAGCTCCCCGTCGCCCGCGGCGAGCGCCTCGAGGATGCGCGGTGCTCGACGCGGTTCGCTTGAGGATCTCCCGCGACGAGGCGCAGCTGCGAGCGGCGGCGTCGACGCCACCGTGGCGATGGATCACTCGGACGATCGTCAGGCCGACCTCGTTGCCGGACGCGCGCATGACCATCTCGTGGAAGGCGTGGTCGAGCGGCGCGGAAGCGCTCGTAGTCGTCGTACGCCGCTTCCATACGCTCGATGCATTCGGCAAGCTGCGGCCAGCTCGGCGTCGGTCATGCGCGGCGCGGCAGCGCGCGCCATCTCCCGCTCGAGGACCCGTCGCACGGCGACAGGTCGTCGAGGAGCGACAGGTCGTGGTCGTAGTCGAGCGCGATTCCGAGCACGACCGGGTCGAGCAGGTTCCACGAGTCGCGAGGCTGCACCGTCGTGCCGCGACCCTGCTCGACGCGCACGAGCCCGCGCTCCTCGAGCATCTTGACGGCCTCGCGGATCACGGTTCGGCTGAAGCCGAACTCCTCGCAGAGCACCGGCTCGGTCGGTAGGACCTGGCCGGTCGAGAGCGCGCCGCTGATGATCCGGTTCGCGAGCTCCTCGGCGACGACCGAAGCAAAACGCGCCGGCCGCCAGACATTCCGCCCGTCGCGGGACACGCGCCGGCTCGCACCGAGTTGATCGCCGGCGTCGGTACGTTGGGGTTCCGGCCGCGCCGTCATGACAGGCTACGGATCGCCTCGCGCGGGATGGACATATTACGATCGTATGAGATTACGAGGACGAACGACAAGTCGAATTCCGGGACGCCGACGCCCCGCAGCTACACGACGAAGCGCCCGCGGCACTGATCCGCGCTGGCCCAGCCCCGCCATGAGTCCTAGACTCGCAACATGGGGGGTTCGATCGGGACACGATTCGTGGACGCGGTCGCCGCTCAGGACGCATCGGCGATCGCGGCGTGCTTCGCCCGCGGAGTCGAGTTTCGCGCGCTCATCCCGCCGGGACTCCGCGAGCGCACAGGAGCCGAGGACGCGGCGGCGCTGGTCGCCGGCTGGTTCTCCGACTCGACCGACCTTCGCCTCGTGGAGTCGCGGACGGAGGAGGTCAGCGGCCGGCTCCACATCGCGTACAGGTTCGAAGGCGTCGAAGATGGCGAGGCCTACGTCGTCGAGCAGCACCTCTTCTGCGTGCTCGCCGGCGACGTCATCGAACGCGGACATCTCCTCTGTTCCGGCTTTCTTCGCCGCGACCGAGGCTGAGTACGCTCGCCTGGGCGAGCGTCGGCGAGCTCCGGCGCCGGGGTGCTCGAGAGAAATGGCCCTGGGAGGAATCGAACCTCCGCACGCAGCTTCGAAGGCTGCCGCTCTGTCCTCTGAGCTACAGGGCCCGCGGATCAGCTTAGCGCCGCCGGAACCCGATTCAGGCGCCGGAACCACGGGGCGCGATCACCGTGACGCCCTCGCCGGGATCCGGGCGAGGGAACGTCAACGACGAGGGTGGCAGAGGGGACTCGAACCCGCGACCACCGGGACCACAACCCGGGGCTCTACCAACTGAGCTACTGCCACCGCGCGCGCCCCATGGTATCGCCCGTCAGCTGCGGAGGAACGGCGTCTCACCGAGACGCTCCCGCAGCTCGACGAGCGAGTCGTACACGGCGACTGCGCCGTGGTCGCGAAGCTCCTGCTCTGACCAGCCGCCCGTGATGACGGCGACGGTCGGCACTCCCGCCTTCTCGGCGGACTCGATGTCCCAGCGCGAGTCTCCGAGCATCACCGCCTCGTCGACGCCGGCCTTCTCCATCGCCGCCTCGATCACGTCCGGGTGGGGCTTCGAGCGGTCGACGTCGTCCTTCGTCGTCCACCCGTCGACGAGGTCGCGGCCTCCGAGCTTGTCGAGGAAGAAGTCGAGGTCGTCCTGGCCCGACGAGCTCGCGAGTACGACGACGAGGCCGCCGTCCTTCAGCGTCGACAGGAGCTCGCGCGCCCCCTCGAGCGGCTCGCACTCGTCGCGAAGCCGCCGGAACTCGGACGAGTGCGCCTTGCGGAGCGCGTCGCCGATCCGCTCCTCGACGTCGTCGCCGGCGACCGCTCGCACGTACGTGTCGCCGCCCATGCCGATGTGGCGGTGCAGCCGCCACATCGGCATGACGATTTCGTGCGCGCGGAATGCGCGGTACCACGCGAGCGCGTGCTGGTAATTCGCGTCGACGAGCGTGCCGTCGAGGTCGAGGAGCGCGCCCCTCCGCACCGACTGCCTAGCTCGCCGTCGCGTCGGCGGTCGCGCGCTGCTGGCCCGCGTGCTTCCCCTCGCAGAACTCCTCGATCATCTTCTCGTTGAAGGCCGGGATGTCGTCCGGCTTCCGGCTCGTGACGAGCCCCTGGTCGACGACGACCTGCTCGTCGACCCAGTTGCCGCCGGCGTTCCGGATGTCGGTCTGCAGCGTCGGCCACGACGTCAGCTTCCGATTGCGCACGACGCCGGCCTCGACGAGCACCCACGGGCCGTGGCAGATCGAAGCCACCGGCTTCCCCGCCTCGAAGAACTCCCGCACGAACGACACCACGTTCTCGTCGCCCCGCAACTGGTCGGGATTGCCGACGCCGCCGGGGATCATCAGCGCGTCGTACTCGGTCGCGTCGACTTCCTCGATCGTCCGGTCGACCTTGTGCTTGTCGGCCTGGTCGAAGTGGTTGAAGCCCTGGATCTCTCCGGGCTTGATCGAGATCAGGTCCGTCTCCGCGCCCGCCTCCTCGAGCGCCTGCCGCGGCTCGACGAGCTCGACCTGCTCGACCATGTCCGCCGCGATGATCGCGACCTTCTTCCCCTTCAGCTTGTCCGCCATGTCGACCTCCGTGTGTCTCGGGTTCAGACGAGGCGTTCCGCGACCGGCCGGCCCGAAAACGCGCGACGACGCGATGGCGAGATGTTCAGTCGGCGGTGCGGTCTCGAGCGTGTTGCTCGACCGTGCGCCGCAGCGATTGCGCGGTGGCCTCCGCGAGGTCCGCCGGCGCGTCGACCGGTGAGCGACGCCAGTAGACGCCGGTCCAGTCGATCGTCTCGATCGGCTCGTCGATCCCGTGCGCAGCGCGGTAGTCGTCGACGGCCCGGCGGCAGGACTCGATCTCGTAGTCGTCGATGACGATGAATCCGCCGGCGCGAGAGTTCGGGTAGAGGTTCTCGAGCGCGTCGATCGTCGACTCGTACATGTCGCCGTCGAGGCGGATCAGCGCCCACCGGCGGTCGCGCACCGCGGGAGGGTGTCGCGGAACCACCCCTTGACGAACTGGACGTGGTCGTCGAGCAGCCCGTAGCGCTCGAAGTTCGCCTCGCACCTCTTCGAGACCGACCTTCGAGCGGGTCCTTCGTGTGCAGCTGGATTGCCGCGTCGGCGGGATATCGTCGGGTCGGGCGGCGGCAGACCCTCGAACGAGTCGGCGACGTAGACCGCGCGGTCGGTGACGCCGTGCGCGCGCAGCACGGCCCTCATGAAGATCGACGCGCCGCCGCGCCACACCCCGGTCTCGATCAGGTCGCCGGGCACCTCGTCCTCGGATGACCGTCTCGACGCAGAGACGGAGGTTGTCGAGCCGGCGGTGCCCGACCATCGTCTGCGCGAACACCGGCCAGTCGAACCCGACGGCGCGCTGCTCCGCGGCGGCCGGCCCGATCCGGACGGGGACGATGTCGCGTAGGCGAAGCGTCGCGAACAGCGCGCGGGCAAGGACGTTGCGCCCGTAGTGGACGCCGCCGTCGACCTCGCCGTAGAGCGTGTGGGCGACGGCGCCCTTCACGAGCTCCAGGTAGTCGTCGACGAGTGAGTCGGGGTACGACACGTCTTACGCTCTACCAGACGTCGGCGGGAGGAAACAAGAGGCGCACCGGAACGATTCGATGGGCGCGTGACCTGATGCGCTCAGTCGGGCGGCTGCTTAGGTCGGGGGAGCGGGCGTCCCCGCCCGCTCCCCCGAGATCGCCGCTACTGGGTGCGGCTCGTGGGTGCGTCGCTCGCGACGGAGAGGATCGAGGCCCCCGCAAACACCTGGGCCGTCGTGTACGCCCAGTCCTCAATGTTCCAGTTGTTCGCGACTCGTGCTGTTCTGCTGCCCGCACAGTCCGACCGTGTACGACCCGGTCGTCAGTCCGGTGATCGTGTCCGTGATCGGATAGGCGGCGAGCAGGTTCTGCACGACCTGCGCGTCGATCCAGTCGCCGAAATGCGCCGCCGTGATCGCTCCTCCACTCGGCTGGTAGCAGATCCACAGCCGCAGCCCGCTGGCGCCGGCCGCGAACGTCGAGCCGATCGTGATCTGCGCGTTCACCACCACGGCCTGACCGGAGGTCACGTTCATCGGGCAGTGCCGGCGACAGGTACGTGAGCGCGGTTGTCGGTGTCCCGGTCTGGAAGCGGCGGGTGCCGACAGCGACCGCGCTGGACGGTCCCTGCGGGCCCGTCGCCCCGGTCTGCCCCTGCGGACCTGTCGCCCCGGCCGGGCCCTGGGCGCCGGTGGCGCCGGTCGCACCGGTCGCGCCCGTCGCGCCGGCGGATCCCTGCGGACCCGTCGCCCCGGTCGGCCCCTGGGGGCCGGTCGCACCCGTCGCACCGGTGCCGGCGGGTCCCTGCGGGCCCGTCGCCCCGACCGGGCCCTGAGGGGCCGGTGGGGCCGGCGGGGCCGGTGGCGCCCGTCGTGCCGGCGGGGCCTTGTGGACCCGTCGCACCGGCCGGGCCCTGCGGGCCCGTCGGACCGATGGCGCCGGCCGGGCCGGTCGCTCCCTGCGGCCCGGTCGCTCCCGTCGCGCCCTTCTGGTTGATATCGAGGGCCTTCTCGTTCGATTTGCACGCCTGCTGACCCTTCTTCGTCGAGTCCGGGTCGATCAGGCGCAGATCGCCGGTCGAGATCTGGCCCTGCGTGTCGACCTGGTAGCAGAGGTGCACGATTCCGTTGCCGTCGGGAACGGTCGCGAGCGCGACGCCGCCGGCGACGGCGAGCCCCACCAGACAGCCTGTTGCGACGAGCGCGCCCCGCGCCGGCCGAGCCGTCGCAGCGTGCCACCTAATCCAGTGATCATGACCCTCTCTTTCGTTGGTGTTTGACGCCCCGTCCCGACGCGCCGCACCCGACCTTAGAACGATCGGGCGATGATTAGAACGGCCGCTCCAGGCGCCACACGGGTGCGTCGGCCGACGTGCAGGAGACGGGAGCGTCGTCGTCGCACAAGTCGCCGCAGCTTCCTCGACGCGCCCGGCAGGATTCGAACCTGCGACCGGCGGATTAGAAGTCCGCTGCTCTGTCCACTGAGCTACGGGCGCCCAGAGGCGGAGCGTAGCGTCGAGCGCGGCGGGGTGCGGACGCCGAAGTCGGCGGTCAGGACGATGACGTCGAGCCCCTCGAACGCACCCGGCGCCGACCGTCGCGAGGCCGCGCCCATGCCGATCTCGCGCCAGTGCGGGTCGAGGATGTTCTCGCGGTGGCCAGGGCTCTTCATCCATTCCCCGGCCGCGCCGTCGGCGTCGAGGCCGCCGCTCGCCCAGAGGATGTTCTCGCCGAGGTCGACGTCGGCACCGCGGTATGCGCCGTAGAAGCGCTCGACGCGCTTCCAGAAGGGCTTGCCGTCGAGGGTCTCGTGCTCGAAGTACCCGTTCGCGACCATGTCGCGCGAGTGCAGCCGGGCGGCGGCCGTCAGGCCGGGATTGACCCGAAGCGGCGTAAGGCGGTGCGTGCGCCGGATGAGGTTCAGCTTCGCGACGAGACCGTCCTCGAGCGCAGTCGCAGCCACGCGGCTGCTCGTCGGCGTTGCGGACGGCTGCGCCGCGGCAGGCGCGAGAACGACGGCCAGCGCGAGAACAGCGACGGGAGCGGCGATCCGCGCCACGGCGACCGACATGGTGGACCCATCGGCGGGGCGAGCGGCGGGCCGTTCCCCCCGACGAGGGAATGAGCGCTACGTCTCGGCCGCGGGCGTCGCCATCGTCACGCCCTCGACGATCCTCGCGCGGCGCGCCGCGAGCGCGTCCTTGATGATCACCTGCAGCGAACCCGCGGTCGGGATCGCCGCAAGCGCGCCGAGGATCCCGGCGAGCTCGGCGCCGATCAGTACCGCGACGAGGACGGCGAGCGGCGAGAGCTGCACCGTCCTGCCGTAGATCACCGGCTGCAGGAAGTGATTCTCGAGCTGCTGGTAGACGATGAAGAACACGAGGACGACGATTCCGGCGGGCGCCGAGTGGAGGAACGCGACGGTGGTGACGATGATGGCCGCGAGTGTCGCGCCGGCGAGTGGGATCAGGTCGAGGACCGCGACGATCAGCCCGAGGGCGACCGCGTACGGCACGCCCATGACGAGGAGGACGATCGTCGCCGTCACGCCGGCGATGAGGCTGATCAGGAGGTTCCCCGTGACGTATCCGCCGACGGTGCGGTAGATGTCGTGCCCGACCGCGCGCCACCGCGGCTGCGACGGCTCGGGTAACAGGCTGTAGAAGCGTTCGACCCAGTCGCGCCCCTCCAGCAGCATGAAGAACGTCATGAAGATGATCGTGACCGTGGCGACGACGACGGTGATGACGCTGCGCGCGACGCCGATCGCGGTGCCCGAGAGGCCGAGGACCCGGCTCGCGCCGCCGTTGTTCACCTGCTCGCGAACCTTGTCGACGATCTTGTAGTCGCGCTGGAGGAAGCCGAGGCGGCCGCGTCCCTTGGTCAGGTCGTCGACGTAGGTCGGGGTGGCGTCGACGAGGCCGTTCACCTCGTCGACGAGCCGCGGCACGAACGTCGCGCTGACGCCCGCGACGACGGCGAACACGAGCACGTACGTCGCCGTGATCGCGGCGGCGCGGTGAGCCAGCCCGCGGCGCTGGAAGACGTCGACGAGCGGGTTGAGCGCGAGCGCGAAGAAGAGCGCGATGACGATCCAGGTAATCACGCCGCGCGCGATCCACACGACCTCGAGCACGATCGCGACGGCGAGGATGATCAGCAGCGTGCGGAGGATCGTCCGCGCCGGGAAGTCGACGAACCGGTCCTCTGCCACGTCAGCAGAATCGCGGTGGGGTCGGACGGAGCGGCGTTTGGCGCCGCGCGCGGCGGATACTCTCGCGCCGTGGCCCTGCGCGCGCACCCCGTGGTCGAGCACGCGTCGCTCCCCGGCGGCGGGAGCGTCGCCGTCTGGGTCGGGGTGCCGGACGATCCGTACGTCGACCGCAGTCAGCTGACGAACGTCGACCTCCAGCTGCGCGAGGGCGACAACGTGCTCGCATCGGTGACGACGGTGCTCGATCCCGACCAGGTCAGCGAGGCGCGCGGGCTCGCGCGCGAGGTGCGTGCGGCGATCGAGGCGGAGGAGATCGCGCTGTCCGCCGCCGCTCTCGAGCCGTTCGCCGACCGCCTACGCTAGATCGCCCGGCCCTCGCGCTCGCGGGAAGCGTCGCGGAGCGCGACGACCTCCTTCCGCAGCCACTCGACCTGGCCGGCGAGGGCGTCGACACGCTCCTCGAGCTCTGCGACGCGATCGTGCGACGGCGGCGGGGGAGGAGCGACGGCGGCTGCGAGGGTCTCGCTCGCCGGCGGCGCGGCCCCTTCCGGCTCCCCCTCGCCGAGGAGCTGCGCATACCGCTCCTCCTTCTGGCCCGGCCGCCGCGGCAGCCGCTCCACGAGCTCGCGCTCGGCGAGCGCTCCGAGCGTCCGCTCGACGTCGCTCGTCGACGGGAACGGATAGATCCGCTCGCTGCGCGTCCGGAGCTCTCCGAGCGTCTGCGGCCCGCGGAGCATCAGCACGGCGAGCAGCGCGAGCTCCGACGGGGTCACGTCGAGCGCGTCGTCCAGCAGGTGCCGGAACTTCGCGACCCGGCTGCCCGGGCCGCTCGCGAGCCGCGTCCAGCCCTTCCGCGCGAGCCGGTCGAGCGCGGCGCGGATCGTCGCCTCCTCGTACTCGACGACGGGGTCGCGGTTCGTCGCCTGGTTGCAGGCGAGCCGTAGCGCGTTCAAGGAGAGCGGATACGTCTCGGGCGTCGTTCGCTGCTTCTCGATCAGGCACCCGAGGACACGGATCTCCACGGCGTCGGCGTCCACGGCGGCGAAGGCTACCGACCGCCGTATCCCGACCCGATCGCGCGGCGTTGACTGGACAAAACCCGAACACGGAGGAGCGGTGATGAGTGACGACACCGGTTCGCGGCGCCGCCGCGACGAGAGCGACATGGTCGACGAGACGCGGTCGGACGGAGACCGGAGGGTCATCGTGCGCGAGGACGGGGTCGCGGACCACCCGTACGGCCGGCCGTCCGAGGGCGCGGTCGACGTCGGCGACTCTTACGAGGACACGGATCGTGTGCGCCGGGAGCGCACGGTGGACGTCGACGAGACCGAGGAGGCGGCGTATGCGCGGCGGGACGTCGCGGTCGAGGAGGCGCACCGCCGCTTCGGCGGCCTCGACGTGCCCGCGACGCTCGTCGGCATGCTCGCGGCGCTCGCCCTCCTGACGCTTCTCGCGGGCCTCGTCAGCGCGGCCGTCGGCGCGATCGGCTATCAGACCGGGCTCGACGGCAACGAGACGGAGTTGTCGATCGGCGGCCTCGTCGGCGGCGTGGTCGCGCTCTTCGTCGCCTACTTCGTGGGGGGCTGGGCCGCCGGCCGGATCGCGCGCTACGACGGCGTCAAGAACGGCCTGATGACGGGCATCTGGACGCTCGTCCTGGCGGCGATCCTCGCCGCGCTCGGCGCGTGGCTCGGCACCGAGTACAACGTGTTCGCGAACGTCGATCTGCCGAACTGGTTCTCGCGCGACGCGCTGACGATCGGCGCGATCGTGAGCGGAGTCGTCGCCGTCGTTGCGATGCTGCTCGGCGGCGCCCTCGGCGGCTCGGTGGGCGCGCGCTACCACCGCATCGCGGACGCGACGATCCTCGGCACGCGCCCGGGCGGAGTCAGAAGGAGCACCGCTACGCCGCGGTGACACGCGGCCTGCGACTCGTGCCGTAAAGCGGAGCGGTTGCCGCCGGAGGCCCCCTGCGAGGCCTCCGGCGGCCGAGCCGCCGTACGAGCGGACGGCGGAATGTCGGCACCACGACTCGCGTTTGAAGGGATGTCGGCGCACGCTCTCTGCGCCTCGGACCAAGGAGGATCTTTTGACGAAGCATCCCGAGACGGCGCTTGTCGACGTCCGCTGCACGTCGTGCGGGACGTCGTTCGCGACACGCTCGACGGCCACGAGCCCGATCGCGCTCGACGTCTGCTCGAACTGCCATCCCGCGTACACCGGGCGTGCGCGCGAGGTCGCCGGCGGCAGCCGCGTCGATCGCTTCAACCGCCGCCGCGCTCTCGCCGCCGCCTGAGCGAAGTTCTACGAGCCGATCGCGGCTTGCACGATCCGCGATCGGCTCGCGTGTCCCCCTGGGCGAGAGGTGCAGTCCGCGCCGGCGCGCGCTACGGCGCGATGTTGTGGTTCAGGTGGAAGACGTTGTCGGGGTCGTAGCGCCGCTTGACCTCTTTCAGCCGGTCGTAGTTCGGGCCGTAGGCGGCGCGGACGGCGTCGTCTGCCTGGTCGTCGCCGAGGTAGTTGAGCCAGCGCCCGCTCCCGAACTCCGGTCTCAGCGCGGCGAACGTCTCGCGAGTCCACTGGACGTTCGCGTCCGTGTCGCTCGAATCGGTCCACACGGAGGGGATGAAGAGGTTCCATCCCTCGTCGCGGTGCGGCACCGCCGTGTCCGTGGGACCGATGCGCGTGACCGCTCCGTGGAAGTGCTCGAAGAGCATGGCGCTCATCGTCGACGGGACGGCTGCGAAGCGTTCGACAGCGGCATCGATGAGGTCGTCGGTCAGGCCGCGCGTGAAGCTCGACAGCCAGTAGTTGAGGGCCCCCTTGGGGAACCCGCCGTCGAGGATCGTGTTCATCACCGGGTACGGCATCGGGCCGACGTCGACGACGAGCGGGGACCCCCAGGTCTTGAAGGGCTCGAGATCGCGCTCGGCCGCGTCGGGGTCGCCGGTGTGGAAGACGACGAGCGCCGCCAGCTTCGCGCCCGATCCGTCGGGCGCGTGCACGAGTCCCGCGAACACCGTCAGGTCGTCCGAGGCGGCGGCGACGGCGTCGCGATAGAACCGCAGCAGATCCGGCGCGGCGTCGAACGGGTGGGCGATCAGCCCGCCGACCACGGTCCGGAGCGGGTGGAGGCGGTAGGTGAACGACGTCGCCACGCCGAAGTTGCCGCCGCCGCCGCGCAGCGCCCAGAAGAGATCGCCGTCCGACTCGGCATTGACGAGGAGGACGGTTCCGTCGGCCGTGACGAGCTCGACCTCGAGCAGGTTGTCGGACGCGAGCCCGTGCTTCGCCATCAGCCAGCCGAGCCCGCCGCCGAGCGTGTATCCGCCGATCCCGGTGGTCGAGACCGCTCCGCCGGTGACGGCGAGGCCGTGCTCGGCCGCGGCATCGTTGAGGTCGGCCCAGGTCGCGCCGCCTTCGGCGGTGGCCGTCGCGGTGTCGGGGTCGACCGTGACGCGCTTCATCTCGGCGAGGTCGATCATGAGGCCGCCGTCGGTGACGGCGCGACCTGCGACGCTGTGGCCGCCACCGCGCACCGACACCTCCAGCTGCGCCTCGCGCCCAAACACGAGCGCATCGACGACGTCGGCTGTCGTTCGACAGGCGACGATCAGCGCCGGCCGGCGGTCGATGAGGCCGTTGTGGACCGCCCGGGTTGCGTCGTAGCCGTCGTCCTCGGGGCGGAGGACGCGGCCGGAGACCCGGTCGGCAAGGTCGGCTACGCGTCCGGTATCCAGGAGGGTGGTCATTCAGGTGTCCTTTCGACGAGCGCTTCGGTGTGGCAGCGGAGGACGGTTCCTTCGCAGAGCTGCCTTCTCCGGCGGAGGGAGCGCCGTCGGCGCAAGCTCGGCCTCTGCGAACCGTATGTGCCGCCCGGCTCGATCCCGCGGATGATTTCCGCGTCGTTCGCCCGGACGAGCGGCGCAAATGGTGCTCGTGCTCCTTTCACGTCTGCGGCGGGGTCGATTCCGCGACCGTCTCGGCGAGCGCGAGTGCGCCGAGAACGCCCGCACGTGCGCCGAGCGCGGGCGGCGTCACGTAGTCGTCGGCCGCCTCGAAGTCGAGGTAGCCGTTCATGAGCGCCGTCAGCTCGCTGCGGACGAGCGGCAGCAGGCCGTCGCGCCGTGCGACGCCGCCGCCGAGGACGATCCGCTCCGGGGAGAGCACGGCGATCGCGGCCAGAAGCCCGAGCGCGAGATAGCGCGCCTCGAGCTCCCAGGGGCCTCGGTCGTCGATCTCGTGCGCGGGGCGCCCCCAACGCGCCTCCAGCGCAGGGCCGGACGCGAGGCCCTCGAGGCAGTCGCCGTGGTACGGGCACACGCCTTCGAACGGGTCGAGCTCGCGGTCGTGCGGGACGCGCAGGTGCCCGAACTCGGGGTGCGAGAGCCCGTGCAGCAGCGTCCCGTCGACGATCGCGCCGCCGCCGATCCCGGTCCCGACCGTCACGTACCAAAGCGAACGCAGCCCCCGGCCGGCGCCCCAGCGGTGCTCACCGAGCGCCGCCGCGTTCACGTCGGTGTCGAACCCGACGGGGACGCCGAGCCGCCGCCGAACCTCCTGCGCGACGTCGGTGTTCGCCCAGCCGTGCTTCGGCGTCGTCGTGACGTACCCCCAGGTCGGCGAATCGAGGCGGGCGTCGATCGGCCCGAACGAGCCGATGCCGGCCGCGTCGACAGGCCCCTCGCGCAGGAAGAACTCGACGGCGCGGTCGATCGTCTCGGCCGCGCCGGTCGTCGGGATCGTCACCGCGGCGCGGACGTCGTCCGGGCCGGTGCCGATCGCGCACTCCCATTTCGATCCGCCGCTCTCGATCCCGCCGAAGACCCTCACGAGGCCGCCGCGCCGCACGAGCGACGGACGACGAACTGCGCGGGCAGGACGACTGTGCGCCGCCGCGAGGGGGCGCCCTGCGCGATCCGCTCGAGCAGGAGCTGCGTGCCGAGTGTCCCGAAGGTCTCGGCCGGCTGCTCCATCACCGTGAGGAACGGGTGCAGCCGCGACGCGTACTCGATGTCGTCGAAGCACACGAGCGCCACGTCGTCCGGAACCTCCCGACCCGACGCACGAACCGCCTCGATCGCGCCGAGCGCAACGAGGTTGTTGACGGTGAAGACGGCGCTGGGCGGCGGCTCGAGCGCGAGCAGCGACCGCATGCCGCCGAGACCGCCCTCCGGATCGACGGTCGCCTCCACGACGAGCTCGGGCTCGAGCTCGAGCCCCGCCGCAACCAGGGCCGCCTCGTAGCCCCGCCGCCGGTCGCGCGCGGTCGAGACGGCGCTCGACTCGACGATCATCCCGATCCGGCGGTGGCCGAGTGCGATCAGGTGCTCGACGAGTCGCCGCGCCCCACCGGCGCTGTCCCCGACGACGGTGTCGACGTCGATGCCCGCGACGGTCCGGTCGACGAGCACGAAGGGGACGTCGAACCTCGAGAGTCGCCGGAGGGGCTCGCGCGAGCGGTCGCTCACCGGCGCGATCAGGATCCCCTCGACGCGGTGGGCGATCATCTCGTCGATCACCTCGCGCTCCAGATCGAGGTCGGCGCGCGTGTCGCAGAGGATCAGGCGGTACCCGGCGCGGCGCGCGACATCCTCGGCGCCCCGCACGATCAGCGTGAAGAACGGATTGGCAACGTCGGGGACGATCAGCGCGAGCGTCCCCGTGCGCTGCGCCGAGAGGCCGCGCGCCAGGCGGCTCGGGATGTACCCGAGCTCGTCGATCGCCTGCTCGACCCGCGACCGTGTCTCGACGCGGACGCTGGAGCTCCGGTTGATGACCCGCGAGACGGTCATCGGCGACACGCCGGCCTCACGCGCGACGTCCTTGATCGTGACCGGCGACGCTGCCATTCGGTCGTGTTATCAGTACCACAGCTGTGGTGCACGTTTCTAGCTCGTTCCTCTTGACTCAAGGGATCGAACTCTGTTATCGGTACCACCGCAGCACCACAAGCCCCGTCAAGCCCCAGGTGCAGGAAGGGAGACACGTATGCGTCAGAGGCACGTGCGGACGCTCGCACTCGTCGCCCCGGCCGTCCTCGCAGCGGCCGCGATCGTCGTCGCCGTCGCGGCGGCGCGACCCGCGCAGCCGACCGCCACGATCAAGGTCGGGCTGATCACGAAGGACGTCACGAACCCGTTCTTCGTGAAGATGCGAGCCGGCGCGACCGCCCAGGCGAAGAAGCTCGGCGCGCAGCTGATCTACGCCGCCGGCAAGTCCAGCTCCGACAACGCGGCCCAGATCGCCGCGATCGAGAACATGACGACCGCGGGCGTGAAGGGGATCCTCATCACCGTCGCCGACGGCAAAGCCGAGAACGCCGCGATCGCGAAGGCGCGGAAGGCCGGGGTGCTCGTGATCGCGCTCGACACGCCGACCGTCCCGAAGACGGCGACCAACGCGCTCTTCGCGACGAACAACTTCAACGCCGGCGTGCTCATCGGGCAGTACGCGCGGGCGGCGACGAAGGGCAAGACCGTGACGATCGCGATGCTCGACGAGCACGCCGGCTCGTCGGTCGGCGCCCTCCGCCACAACGGGTTCCTCTCCGGCTTCGGCATCAAGGGAAGCGACAAGCAGATCGCCTGCGTGGCGAACGGCGAGGGCCAGACGGCGCCGTCGCAGACCGCGATGGAGAACTGCCTGCAGAAGAACAAGGACATCGACGTCGTCTACACGATCAACGAGCCGAGCGCCGCCGGCGCGTTCACCGCGCTGAAGAACGCGGGCAAGTCGGCCGCCGACGTGACGGTCGTCTCCGTCGACGGCGGCTGCGCGGGCGTCCGGAACGTCAAGGCGGGGATCATCGACGCAACGTCGCAGCAGTACCCGCTGCTGATGGCGTCAAGGGGAGTCGCCGCCGTGGTCGCGTACGCGAAGAGCGGGAAGAAGGTGTCCGGCTACACCGACACCGGCGTCAACCTGGTCGCGGGCAAGCCGCTCGCAGGCGTTCCCTCGAGGAGCGTTGCATACGGCCTCGCCAACTGCTGGGGGTAGGAGGCAGCCTCACGCCTCCGTGCGGCGGCCGGGGCTTGCGCTCCGGCCGCCGCCTCCGGGACGATGACCGCGACGAGCGACACCGCCGCATCCGACGCCGCGCAGCCGGCCACGGGCGCACTCGATACCGCGCGTCGCGTGCTCGCGACGCCCACGGTCGCGCCCCTGCTCGCCCTGCTCCTGACATCGGCGTTCTTCTCGGTCAAGAGCGACGCGTTCCTCCAGACGCAGAACTTCTCGCTCATCCTTCAGCAGGTGATGGTCGTCGGCGTCCTGGCCGTCGGCCAGACGCTCGTGATCCTGACCGCCGGGATCGACCTCTCCGTCGGCACCGTGATGGCCTTCGGGCAGGTCGTGATGACGAAACTCGCCGTCGAGTCGGGCGTCCCACCGCTGCTCGCGATCGCGCTCGGGATCCTCGCCTGCGTCCTCTTCGGGCTGCTCAACGGCACGCTGGTGACGGCGATCCGCCTGCCGGCGTTCATCGTCACGCTCGGCACGTTCAACATCGCGCTCGCCCTGACGCACATCTACTCGAACGACCTCACGTTCAGCGGCCTGCCGAGCGAGCTCCTCTTCTTCGGACGCAGGTTCACGCTCGCCGGCGCCGAGGTCACCTACGGCGTCGTGCTGATGTTCGTGATCTACGCGATCGCCTGGTACGTGCTCTCGCAGACGGCCTGGGGCCGCCACGTCTACGCCTCCGGCGACAACGCCGAGGCGGCGCGCCGGTCGGGCATCTCCGTCAACCGCGTCATCCTCAGCGTCTACCTCTCGGCGGGACTTTGCGTCGGGATCGCGGCGATGCTGCTCGCGGCGCGGACGGAGCTCGGCGACCCGAACGCCGGCCAGACGACGGAGAACCTCGACGCGATCACGGCCGTCGTCCTCGGCGGGACGAGCCTCTTCGGCGGGCGCGGCAGCGTGCTCGGGACGCTCGTCGGCGCGATCATCGTCGGCGTCTTCCGGAACGGTCTGACGCTCGTCGGGGTGCAGGTGATCTACCAGTACCTCGTGACCGGGATCCTCGTCATCCTCGCGGTGTCGATCGACCAGCTGGCGCACCGGAGAGAGCGGTGACCGCGCCGCCGACCCGCGCCGCTTCTCGAGGCACGCGGGCTCGTCAAGCGCTACGGGTACGTGACGGCGCTCGCGGGTGCGGACTTCGAGCTCTTCCCGGGCGAGATCTTCGCGATCATCGGCGACAACGGCGCCGGAAAGTCGACGCTGATCAAGGCGCTCTCCGGCGTTCTCCAGCCGGACGCCGGCGAGATCCGGCTCGACGACCGGCGCACGCACTTCCGCTCGCCCCGCGACGCGCGCCAGGCGGGAATCGAGACCGTCTACCAGGACCTCGCCGTCGCCCCGGCGCTCGACATCGCGTCGAACGTCTTCCTCGGGCGCGAGCGCGCGGCGCGGGGGCGTCTGGGGCCGCGCGTTCCGTCTGCTCGACAAGCGGGCGATGCGGCGCGAGGCGGCGCGCCAGTTCGAGGAGCTCGGGATCCGCATCCAGTCGATGGCGGCGCCGGTCGAAGCGCTCTCGGGCGGCCAGCGGCAGGGCGTCGCGGTCGCGCGCGCGGCCGCGTGGGCACGGCGGCTCGTGATCATGGACGAGCCCACGGCCGCGCTGGGCGTCAAGGAGACCGGGCAGGTGCTCGACCTGATCCGGCGTGTACGCGACCGCGGGCTGCCCGTGATCCTGATCAGCCACGACATGCCGCACGTCTTCGACCTCGCCGACCGGGTCCACATCATGCGACTCGGCCGCCGGGTCGCGGTGGTCACGCCGCAGTCGCACACGATGGCGGAAGCTGTTGCGATCATGACCGGCGCGACCGAGGTCGGAGCTCGAGCGCGCGATGACGAAGGAGGACGAATGACGTTCACGCCCGAGCCCGACCGCTACGAACGGATGCAGTACCGCCGCTGCGGGCGCTGGGGGCTGAAGCTGCCGCTGATCTCGCTCGGCCTCTGGCAGAACTTCGGCGGCGACGTCCCGCTCGACAAGAGCCGCGCGATCGTCCGCCGCGCGTTCGACCTCGGGATCACGCACTTCGACCTCGCGAACAACTACGGGCCGCCCTACGGCTCGGCGGAGGAGACGTTCGGGAAGCTGATGCGCGACGACCTGCGCCCGTACCGCGACGAGCTCGTGATCTCGACGAAGGCCGGCTACGACATGTGGCCCGGCCCGTACGGCGAGTGGGGCTCGCGCAAGTACCTCCTCGCGATCGCTCGACCAGTCGCTCGCGCGCATGGGGCTCGACTACGTCGACATCTTCTACTCGCACCGCTTCGACCCGGAGACGCCGCTCGAGGAGACGATGGGCGCGCTCGACGCCGCGGTGCGGCAGGGCAAGGCGCTCTACGCCGGCATCTCCTCGTACTCGGCGGTGAAGACGCGCGAGGCCTTCGCGATCCTGCAGGAGCTCGGGACGCCGCTCCTGATCCACCAGCCGTCGTACTCGATGCTGAACCGCTGGATCGAGCCGGACCTCCTCGACACGCTCGGCGAGCTCGGCGTCGGCTGCATCGTCTTCTCGCCGCTCGCCCAGGGCGTGCTCACGGACCGCTACCTGCACGGCGTGCCCGAGGGCTCGCGGGCCAGCCGTCCCGGGACGCTCTCGCGCGACCAGCTCAACGAGCCGACGCTCGCGAAGGTGCGCGCGCTCGGACGAGATCGCCGAGCGGCGGTCGCAGTCGCTCGCGCAGCTCGCGCTCGCGTGGGCCCTGCGAGACGACCGCGTCACCTCCGCCCTCATCGGCGCCTCCAGCGTGGAGCAGCTCGAGACGAACGTCGCCGCGCTCGAGAACCTCGAGTTCGACGACGCCGAACTGGCGGAGATCGACCGGTTCGCGACCGAGAGCGACATCAACCTCTGGGCGCGGTCGAGCAGCGTCTGAGCGTCCGCCTCGAGGGCCGTCCGCAAACTCACCCGCCCCAGTGAGTCCCGAGTCACCCGCGGAATACGATCGCGCGGTGTCGTCGACGCCCGCCGTCCCGCCGCCGCGCCCAGCCGATCGACGGCTCGCCCGGGTTTGCCGCGTCGCGGTCGTGCTGACGATCGCCGGGGTGTTCGGGACCTGGCGCAGCGTCGGGCCAGTATCGCTGGACGGCTTCGAAGGGCCGCACGACGGTTGGCTGGTCGTGATCTTCGCCCTGTTCGCGCTCGCCGGCGTCGGGTCGTTGTCGCGCGGTGGCCGGGTCGGTTTCGTGACGGTCGCCGGCGGCGCCGCGGCCGTCCTGTTCACGGCAGCGTCGGACCTGCGTCGACGATGCGGACGGACTCGGCGGCAGGTCGGGCTGGGGCATCTGGCTGACGATCGCGGCGTCGGCGCTGCTCGGCGTCGCCGCGCTCGCGTCGGCCGCGCAGCGGCCGCCGTGGCAAACCGGAGAGCCGCCGCGCCTGCGCCGCTACTAGAGGAAGTACGCCAGCCGGTCCCAGAGCCAGTCCTGCGCTCGCGCGCGCAGCCCTGAGTGCGGCCTGCCGGGGCTGGACTTGGCGATGTCGGGCTCGACCAGTCGCTGCTCGAACAGCGACACCGCCTGCCGGCTCCGGGCCAGTAGCGCGACCTCGTAGTTGCGATAGAGCGCCCAGGCGTCGAGGTTGACGGTGCCGAAGGCGACGTCGTCGTCGGCAACGAGCACCTTCGCGTGCACGACCGCGCCGGGATACTCGTAGATCCGCGCGCCCGCGTCGAGCAGGTCGGCGTAGTGGTGCTTGAACGCCGCCGTCGCCTGCGCGTTGTTCGACGTCTCGGAGACGACGATCCTGACTGCGACCCCGCGCCGCGCCGCCGCCGTCAACCGCTGGATCATGTCGGCGTCGGTCAGGTACGGGTTCATCACGTCGATCCGGCGCTGCGCATGGTCGACCAGCTCCCGCAGCGCCTGGGCCGCCGACACGAACCCGCCGGGCACCGTCTGGAGCAGTGCGACCTCCGTCTTCCCCGGCTCCGGCTGCTCCGGGAAGAGCGGGCCGAGCTCCTTCGGCAGCGGGCCCCCGTGCCCGCGAAAGCTCATCAGGAAGAGCGCCTGCGCCTGCCGGACGACGTCGCCCGTGACGCGCGCCATCACGTCGTGGAAGCCGCCGGTCCGGAAGTGATCCTCGATACCGGCCCCGCCTATCCACATCAGCTTGCCGTCGATGACGTACAGCTTGCGGTGGTCGGCGCGGCCGATCTCGTCCTGGCGCCAGTCGAAGTGCCGGTCGGGGTAGAGGCCGTCGCGGTCCCACGGCAAGAGGTCGTTCACGACGATCTGCGCGCCCGCGTCGGCCAGCCGCCTGAACATGGGCTCGGCCGGTCCGTACGGCTTGCTGCCCATGCCATCGACGAGAACTCGCACGGCGACGCCCGCCCGGAGCTTCTCGAGGAGCAGATCGGCCATCTCCGTGCCGATCTCGCCCTCGCGCCAGCCGAACATCAGGATGTGCACCGACGACTGCGCACCGCGGATGTCTTCGAGGATGCGCGGGAAGAAATTGTCCCCCTCCGGCCATGGCTCGATCGTCGCGGCCGTCGACCACGCGTACGGCACGCCGACGTCGGCGGGCCGCGGATGCGAACGCGCGTCGAAGTCGCGCACCGCCTGCTCGGCGCCTGCCGCCGTGATCGCGCCCGCCGCCGGCGGCCAACTCTGCATCTGCGCGATCGCGAGCACGCGCCGCGAGACCAGGAAGAAGAACGCGGCGAGCACGATTCCGAGCACCGACAGCACCCGACGCCACCGCCGCACGACCTAACGCCCCTCGATCTGCCGCACGATCACATCATGGCTACAGCAGCGCCGCGAGCGCGTCGACGACCGCGAACAGCCCGAGCGCAACGAGCGGATAGAAGATCGCCGCCCACTGGTGTCGCAGCAGCCATCGCTGGAGGGCGCGCAGCCCTACGAGAACGCGGTCGCCAACGAGTTCGAAAATGACGACTGGCGCCCAGACGAGCAGCGTCGCGACGATCGCATATCCGACGACGAGCACCGTCAGGTGGGCGGTTTGCGTGCCGGAGGCGGTGATCGACGCGGCCGCGAGCGCCGTCAAGACGAGGCGCTTCGGCCCACCCACGCCCAGGGCGAGACCGGCGGCGAGCGCGGTCGCCGCACGAAGCCGGCGCAGCCGCTCCAGAGATGCATGCGCACGCCCCCCCGACGCGGCGACGGGCACTTCCCGCCCTCGTCGCACGGTTCCCGCGATTACCAGCAGGACAAGCCCCACGAAGAGCTCGAGCACGGCGCGCAGCGCGGGATGCCCGCCGTCGCGCGTCGGCGAGTACGAGGCGCCGACCGCGACCAGCACGGCGCAGGTCGTCAGCTGAGCCGCCACAAACCCTGACGCGAAGGCGAAAGCCTTAAGCCGGCCGCTCTCGATCACAGCGACCGTCGCCGCGAAGCCGAGCGGGCTGAGGGTCGCCAGCAGGGCGTAGGCGACCAGATCGAGGTATGCGCTCTTGTCCACGTCGGATCAATCTCCGAGCGACCGAGCTCCGGCCGCGCTGTCCACCGGAGCTTGCCGTCCGGGTTGAGGGAGCCCGCCCGCGAACCCCATCGTCCCTGCCGCGCGTGGCAGTGGCGTGGCAGTTGCGCACGGTCTGCACCCCCGGTGGCGTCGCCAGCTCCGGCCGGGGCGCCGGAACCGCCTTGATGACGTCCGCGCCGGAAGGTCACGCGGTGCTGGTGCCGAATCGCGCGGGATCGGGTCAATCGAAGGAGGCGAACGGATGAAGGACGGCAAGCTCCTGCGCATCGGCGGCTACGTCTCGGGAGGGCTGCTGATCGTCTTTGGCATCGCCGTGATCGTGCTCGGTGTCTGGGGGCTCAGCTTCACGCGTGATCACATCGAGCGCGAAGGGATCACATTCGGCCCGGCCTCCGACCCGGCCGTGCAAGAGCATGCTGAACAGTGGGCCGGTGAGCCGGTCGACTCCGGCAGAAAGGCGCTCGCGCAGGCGGAGATCATGCGCGAGCACACCCTTTCGAGCACCGGCGGGCTCGCCTACGCCGAGATGGGCCGATACCAGTCCGCTGACAATCCCAACGACCCGAAGGGGACAGACGACGAGGCAGAAGCCGCCAAGGACGAGAGCGGCCAGCCGATCTCGAACGGCGCCCGCAACATCTGGGTCACGGAGACGGCTCTTGCGACCGCACTCGACATGGGGTTCATGTCCGAGATGCTCGCGATCTTCAGCATCATCGTCGGGATCGCGTTGTTGCTCACCGGGGTCGGCCTCGTCATCCTCGCGCTGTCTGTTTTCGGACGATGGAAGCCGGCCGCACAGCCCGCCGCTCTTACGCCTGCTCCGGGAGCTGCTGCCGGATAACCTCGCCTGCACTCCCGCAACGCACCAGCCGAGTCGTCCCCGGTGTCAGGCGAAGAAGAGGCGAAGACGAAGAAGAAGAAGAAGAAGCGGGTGGCGGGAATCGAACAGCTTGGAAGGCTGCGACGTTTTCGCTTCGCTGAGCGATTGCGGTGGGTGCGCGCCAGTGCGCGCGCCAGTCGGCTCCGTAACTGCGCGGCCGTGACGGAATCCAACCCGGAGGAACGGGAGTGGCTCGAGAATCGGGTGGAGCCGAGTCCGGGGCGCCTACGGTCGCCTCAGCGACGAGGAACTTGTGGCTTCGATTGCTATCCCCGACCAGCTCACAGCGCCGCTGGAGATGACCTCGGTACTACGTTTGAGGGGGGCCTGAAACGCCGAGATTGCGGGCCTTATCGCTTACTTCGTCGAGATCGGCACCCGGCCTGTCGAAGATGCGGTTCTTGCAGTCAGACACTCCCTGCCCTTCTCCTTACCGATCCGGACGGCCTCATCGCAGCGCGGCTACCGGCAGCGTGGCTACCCGAGTCGGTATCCGGCCCAAGCATCCAGCTCACCATCGACGGCGTGACAGGTGGCGCCGCTCCTAGACCCTCGCGGCGAGCAGTGCGTCGAGCGCGGCCGCGGCCTGCCGCTCGTGCCCGTCAAGCAGGTGCCGGTAGGCGGTCGGTCATGTACGTCGACCCGTGCCCGACGTAGTCGCCGATCCGCTCGAGCGGGAAGGCGGATGGGCCAGTGTTCCGGAATGCACCCTGAGTGATCCGGGTAGGGGACCGCCGGTGAACGGTCGCGCTGCCCCAGGTCGCACGGCCCTGGTCGCTCTGCTCACGATCTGATCGGTCATGGACAATCCTCGCGAGACGCTTGCGGAACTCACGTCGCTTCTAATGAGGGAGCTTGGCGACCGGCTGATCGGGCTGTACCTCTTCGGATCGCTTGCGTCCGGGGCGTTTTACGACGGCAAGAGCGACCTCGATCTGTTCGCTGTGATCACGCGCGAGGTCGAAGAGGGCGACGAGTTCGACGCTCTGGCGTCACTTCACACGGCGTTCGTGTCGGCGCACCCAACCTGGACAGAACGCATCGAAGTCGGTTACGTCAGCCACGCGGTACTCCAGTCGTTCAGCGAAGTCCCTTCAGGCAGAATCGCCGCAATCAGCCCAGGTGAGCCGTTTCACCTCCGGGAGGTCGGCACGGGCTGGCTCCTCAACTGGTACAGCGTCTGCACACAGGGCGAGATCCTCGCCGGCCCTCCGCCGCTTGAGGTTGGGCCGGTCGTATCGGCAAACACGTTCAAGCGGGCCGTTGCGGACCAGCTTGGCGAATGGAAAGACATCGTTCGCACCCCATCGGTCGGGTACGTACCCGCCCAGCAGGGCTACATCGTCGTGACACTCTGCCGCGCGTTGTATACGCTCGCGAGCGGGAAGCAGACCTCGAAGGAGGCTGCCGTCGCGTGGGCGGCTGAGCAGTATCCGGAGTGGGCGACTTTCGTCAAAGAAGGTCTTGCTTGGTACCGCGCGGATGTCACGGAGGCACACCGGGCGGTGATCGAGTTCGCGGACTTCGCCGTCGAGCAGAGCGACCTTCGCAGGCCGCCAAAGCACTAGGTCCCGTCGTGACCGTGACGCGGTCTCCGCGTGCAACTCCGCGACTGCGTCTCGAACCGCGGCCCAGAACGGCTGCTCGGCGTGCTCGAGCCGAACGCCGGATCGTCCGCAGCAAGACGCAACGCCATCCTCGCGAGGATCAACGTCAGCGTCCCCGCCGCCGGGCCGCCGCCGTGCTCGACGTCGTCCGCGAACGACCGCAGCACGCTGCCGCCAGTAGGTCGGCGTCGCGGCGCAGCAGGTCGTATGCGCGCTGCGGCAGCGTCTGCGACCGCGTGCCGATCGTGTCTTCGGTCACCTTCGATTGCCCGAGCGCGAGCGGTGTCGGAGGCTCCGCGCTCGCGACCTGCTCGGATACCCGCGCCCACAGCTCGGCGGCCCGCAACAGCCGCAGCGATTCCCGCCCCGCTCGAGCTCGTCGACCAGTTCGCGCACCCGCGCCCGCGACCGGTCGCGCTCGTCACCTGCCCGCCGCGCGAGCCGTTTGCGGTGGTGCGACACGAACCCCACGATTTCTTCGAGCTGCTGGCCGGGGAGCTGCTGGCCGGTGAGGACGTCGCAGGCGTCGCGATCGACTTCGCGCTCGGCGATTCTCCGCCCGGATCCGGTCCGCGAGCGCGGCCGGACGTGCGCCACGCTCGCCGCCGGCGATCCACTGCGCGAGCCAGGCCCGGTCGTCCTGCTCGACACGGTGGAGCTCGCCGGTCAGCCGGGCGACGTCGTCGATCGCGCGCTGATGCCGCTGCTGCAGTTCGGCCAGCCGCAGCTCAAGTTCGAGCAGCTCCGGCCACAGGTTGCGCCGCTGCGGCAACAGGCCGGCCAGGCCGCGCTCCTCCGCCGACGCCAGCCCTGGCCTTCCACTCCTGCGCCGCCTCGGCCTGCTCGGCGCGGGCGCGCTCGGCGAGCTTCTCCGCCTGCGCCTGCGCGACGGTCGCGTCCTTGAGCGCCGTCGTCGCGTCGAGCGCCGCCGCTTGGGCCGACTTAGCCGCGTCGGGCGCCGCGTCGAAACGGGTCCTCATCCCTTGTCTCCCTTCGAGTCGGGCGCGCACCGGCAGCAGCAGCGCCGCGACGTCGCGCTCTCGTCGACCCGCAGCCGCCCACGCGGTTCGGCGCCGAGCCGGCAGCGTGCCGTCCGCGATCCGACGCCGCACCGTCCGCCGTGACACCCCGAGCAAATTATGGACGTCCCTCCAGCAGAACTCACGTCGACGGCGTGAAAGCACGCGGTCACGCGGTTAGGCTGCGCGCGTCATGGACGAGGATCGCCAAGAGCGTCTCGCGAAGAACGAGTTGTTGTTCAGGGCGCTCAACGAGAACATCAGCAATCTGGCGAGTGAGCTCGGCGGAGAGGCTCCGTTCGAGTTCATCTGTGAGTGTGCGACCAGCGGCTGCTTCGAGCGCCTCTCCTTGACCCTTGCTGAGTATGAGCGGGTTCGCCAGGACGGCACCCACTTTCTTCTTGCCGATGGCCACGAGGACATCGAGATCGAGCAGGTCGTTGGTCATCACAGGGAGTATGTGGTCGTGGAAAAGGACGGGGTTGCCGGCCTTGTCGCTGCGGACGATGACCCTCGCGAATGACCTCGCTCGGTTTCGAAGACAGCGTTGTGGTCAGGACGGGGTGGTGTCCGTGCCTGACCTAAATCGCCAGCGGAGCATGCTCGTGATTCTCATCGCGGCATGCTCCACCGCGCGCACTGCGTTCGAAGCGGCCGACAACGCGGTCGACGCAGAACTGTGCGCAGACCTGGGTCGAATGATCGAACGCTCGGAGGCCGAGCTTGAGAAGCTCAACCGCGCGATCGACGAGGTTTCAAGGAAAGCGGGCGAGCGGTGAGCAGGGATCACGGCTCAAGCGGATCCTCCCCCCGACCGGGGTACCGTCTCGAAGGGCGTTAGCAGTTGCTCGCCCTGCCCACCGGCTCCCGCGAACGCGCCTCCGCCGCACCGTGACCTAGCTCCCGCACTCGAACATGTCCTCCTCGCCGGCGAGCTGCGCGAACGCGCCGCGAACACCGGCGAGCAGCCGCACGACCTCGTCGTCACCGTCGAGCCCGAGATCCTCGCACCGGTCGAGCAAATCTTCCAACCGGGCGACGGCGCGGTTCGCGGAGGAGGTGCGGCGGCCGACGCCAGCGAACTTGTGGACGGGGAAGCGTCTTCAGCGCTCCGCCCCGGGGCGTAGGAGAAGACAGGGTTCTTGTGCTTCACCCGCAAGGCAAGAGCTTCGCGACCACGCCCTCGAGCTGCGCCGTCACCGGCGCGGGTTGGGAGCGGGCCGGGCTTCGCGAACATCGGTTCCGGTAGCCGCAGCGCCTCGCGGCGACTCTACGGCGACGGCCGCGGTGCGCGCCAGTTGCGCGCCGGTGCGCGCCAGAAACGGGCGGTTTTGGGCGGTCTTGAGCGGAGAACGGAGCGCGGCCGGTGAGATGCCGAAACCGCGGGATTACCAGCGGTTTCGGCTTGAACAGTATGGAAGCGGGTGGCGGGAATCGAACCCGCGTGACCAGCTTGGAAGGCTGGGGCTCTACCATTGAGCTACACCCGCGAAACGGCGTGAAGAGTAGCGTCTAGGGCTGGCCGCGACGGTCGCCGCTGCGCGTCGCGTGGCGGCGCCTCACGACGCAACCGGAGGCTTGGCTTTGAGGGGCCCGTCTCCGCCTGTGGCAATCGACGAGCCCCTCAAAGCCGCCCTGCCTGGCGCGCGCCCAACGGGGAGGGGGTGCGTTGAGGCGCAGCAGACTCACCGTTAAAAAAGGAAGGCGGCGAGCCGCCCGTAGATACCGCCTCTCACTCACTTTAAACAAAGGCCGTACCAAGAGATGCTGCGGTGGCCGCCACCGCGTCGAGCCTGGCGGCGGTGAGGCGACCCTCACGCGCCGGCGACGGCCTTCTCGAACATCACCCAGCCGAGCACCGGCTTCATCCCGGCCCGTTCGTAGAGACGGAACGCGCCGGTCGCGCTCTCGGCGTCGACGCCGAGACCGACATTCCGCTGACCGTGCTCCCAGAAGCGCCCGAACGTCGCCTGGAGCAGTCCGCGACCCGCTCCGCGGCCGCGCCACGGCCGGCGTGTGAAGAGGGAGGCAACCCAACCGCCGCCGTAGAGGTTGTCGACGTTGACCGCGCCGGCCGCGATCTCGTCGCCGTCCCGGACGACGCACCACAGCGACGGGTCGAACTTGTCGCCCGTGAGGTGGTACGCGCTCCAGTCCTCGAACGTCCGCGGCGTGTACTCCCAGTGGTCGGCGAACGCCTCCTGGTGCGCCGCATGGAACTCGACGGCGTCGCGCTCCGCGTCGAACGACGTCGCGCGCAGCCCCGCCGGCCACACGGGCGCCGCCGGCGCCGCGTCCAGCTCGATCCGCAACTCGCGGAAGACGCGCACAGGTCTGTACCCGAGCGCGGCGTGCAGCGCCCGGCCGGCGGCGTCGGTCTCGTACGCGTCACTCTGGACGCGGCGGGCACCGCCTGCGACCGCGATCCGCTCGAGCGCCTGGGAGAGCAGTGTCCCCACGCCGCGCCCGAGTGCGTCCGGATGCACCTGGCCGCTCAGCCGCCAGACTTCGCCCCGATCGTGGGCGGCGCCGCAGCCCACGACGCGCTCACCGTCGAGGACGACACGCACCCGTTGCTCGAGATCGAGCTCGCGCCACTCCTCCTCGAGGTCGGATCGCGCGAACGTGCTGGCGCCGTACAACGCACGTTCGTGGCCGACCACGACCGCCGTCACCGCCTCGGCGTCGGCCGGCGTGGCCGCCCTGATCGCGTACGAGCTCATCGAGGGTCGGCCGGGGTTCCCATCGCCGCAGCGATCCTACGCCGCCCGACTCCCGGCGACACTCGCACGGACGCGGCATTTCACCGTTACAACCCCTGGAACCACGCCCGTTACACCCGCCCCGGGCCTGCCCTCAACGATGCCTCCGGCCGAACGCTCGCGCCCGACCGCGGTCCCGCCGACCGGTCGCTATGCGAACGTCGAGGCGTGCCGATGCGCGCCGCCGGGGTCTGCGGTCTCGTCGCCTTCCTGACGCTCAACATCGGGTGGATCGTCGGCGGCCTGGCGCAGCCGGCGGCGTACAGCTCGGTCGACGACGACATCTCCGACCTCGGCGCTGTGACCGCGGACCAGGCGTGGCTCTACAACCAGATCGGCGCGAACCTCACGGGGCTCCTCGTGATCGGGCTCGCGCTCGGGCTCTGGCGTGCGCTCAGTCCCGACCTGCTCGGCAGGCTCGGCTCTGCGGCGCTCCTCGTCGCCGGGACCGGCGCGTTCCTGGACGGCCTCTTCCGCCTCGACTGCCGCGGGATCGACCGCGGCTGCGACAACGACTCCTGGCACTCGTCCGCGCACAAGATCGAGTCGGGGTTCACCGGCGTCGCGCTCGTGCTCGCGCCGCTGATCCTCGCCTTCGCCTTCCGACGCGTCCCGGGCTGGCGCGACTCGTGGCTCCTGACGCTCGCGGCGACTCCGGTCGCGATCGCCGGCGGCGCCGCCTTCTCGGCCCTCGGCGACGGCGCCGCCACACGTGCGACCACGGTCATCGTGTTCCTGTGGGTCGCCTACGTCTCGTTGCGTCTGATCCAGAAGGCGCCGCCGGACGACGGCGACCCGCTTGTCCCTTCGTAACCCGGCGTCAGAACCGCGTCATCGCGGAAGGACCCGGTAGTCGATGAACGTCGCATGCTGCGACTGCCGCACGCCGAGGTGCTCCAGGTCGAGAGAGCGCGTGAAGCCCTCGAAGAGCCGCTTCCCGCCGCCGAGCACGACCGGCGCCACGATGATCGTCAGCTCGTGGACGAGGTCCGCCTCGAGCGCCTGGCGGATGACGTCCGCGCCGCCCATCACGTGCACGTCCTTGCCGCCGGCGGCTTCGGTCGCCCGCTCGACAGCCGCCTCCACCCCCGACACGAAGGTGAAGCCGCGGCCCTCGGGCTCCTCCTCGGGCCTGTGGGTGACGATGAAGAACGGCGTCCTCCACGGGTTGTCGCCGCCCCAGTGCCCGGCTGCCTCGTACGTCCACCGTCCGCCGACGACCGCGCCGACGCGCGACTCGGCTTCGGCCAGCCACGCGGCGTCGTCCTCCGCCGGCTCGCCCCTCGCGGGATCGTCGTACGACCACGGCCCGCCGAACACCCAGTGGTGCAGCCGCTCCCCGCCTTCGCCGAGGCCCTTGCCCGGCCCGTCGTTCGGCCCGGCGATGTACCCGTCGATCGATGTCGTGATTCCCGCGAGCACCTTTGTCACCCGAACCACCTCCGTCGAAGAGATTCCGTGCAGTGCAGACCGCCGGCACGCCGAACAGTCATCGCGCGGCCGGCTCGACCGGTCGACGATCTCGTGGAGCAGCCCGGGCGAGCCCGAGCGGGGCGGTAAGAGGGTGACCCTCTAGCGAATGCGCCCCTGGCTCCTCGCTCGTTCGAGGAGGCCGGGAGGCATGGGCACGCCCGGAGGGCGGCCGTCGACGAGATGGTGCACGAACACGTAGAGCATCGGCGCCCACGGCGACTCGAGCCGGAGCAGCGGTTGTCCCGAGGGCTGGAACTGCACCGCCGGCACGCCGCCTGCGCCGGCCGCCATTTGAAGAGGCCCTGCCTCCGCGTGCCAGAACGACCCAGTCTGCGCGCTCGCGTTGAACACCAGTCGCTGATTCGTCACCGTGATCTCAGCGATCCCGAGCCGGTGCCACCGAGGGATGGCCGCCCGCTGCGCCTCGGCCTTCTTCGCCGAGTTACGCGCGAGGCTCGCGGCACCCGTGACAGCGAGCCCGACGGGGCCTCCGATGAGGAAGAAGGAGGACCGGACGTCCCTGGCCTCGCCGAAGTGGCCTTCGACCGCGACCTGAGCGAAGCGCGCGTGGGCAATCTCGCCGGGGCCGAGCGGCGTCGTCGCGGCCTCCTGCGGAAGCTGGGCGCCGCCGGCGAGGGCGGCCGCCCACTCGTACGCCCTCAGGTACCCGTCGTCGTACGCAGTCCACGGTGGAACGCTCACCTGCCGCGACCCTACCAGCGCCTCTTGGCGCCGTCGGCCACGCATGCCGCGACTAGGTTAGTCCAGTGCTCGCGGCGAGCCCGTACCGGTGGGAGCTCGACCTCGACACGACGCTCGTCATCCCCTCGCTCGTCCTCGGGTACCTCTTCCTGGTCGGGCGGTTCGGGCCGCCTCCCCGGTGGCGCATCGTCTGTTTCGCGGGCGGGATGGCGACGCTCGCGATCGCTTTCTGGACGCCCGTCCACCACCTCGGGCTCCACTACCTGCTCTCGATGCACCTTCTGCAGAACGTCATCCTCGCCGAGTGGGCGCCGCTCCTCGTCGTGCTCGGGCTGTCGTCCGCCATGGCGCGCGCATTCGCGCGCGCGCGAACGTGGCGCGCGTCGACCCACCCGCTCGTCGCGCTGCCGCTCTGGCTCGGGAACTACTTCGTCTGGCACGCACCGCCGATCTACGACGCGGCTCTCCGCCACCAGGGGTGGCTCATCCACGTCGAGCACGCGTGCTATTTCGGCACCGGGATCCTGATGTGGTGGCCGCTCGTTCAGGACTCCCCGCGGCGGCTGCCGTCGGGCGGCCGCGTCGTGTACGCGTTCGCGGCCTTCCTCCTCGCGGCGCCGCTCGGCCTGCTCCTCGCCCTCATCCCGCGGCCGATCTACAGCTTCTACGAGGACGCGCCGCGCCTGTGGGGGCTCTCACCGCTGACCGACCAGCAGCTCGCCGGCGCGACGATGGCGTCGGAACAGGCGATCGTCCTGTTCGCGGTGTTCGCGTACTGGTTCCGCCGCTTCCTGGAAGAGGAGGGCGCTATCTGAGGCACGCCTCGACGGTCGCGAGGTCCGCATCCTCCGGGTGCGCGTGCCACCGCATCACGACGTTGCGGTTGCGCCGGAGGACGTCGGAGAGCCCTTCGCGCACGTTCGGGAGCGCGAAGCGGTGGTACGCGCTCTCGAGCTCCTCCGCGTTCTTCTCGCCGTCGCCGAAGACGAGGGTGACGGCGTCCCGGTCCGACGAGGCGGGCGACGAACGCTCCGGTGAGCGCCGTCGTCGCGACGAAGTCGAGCTTGCCGCCGATTCGCACGCCCTTCTCCTCGAGACACGTCCGTGTCGCGGCGACCGAATAGTCGCTTCGGCCGCCGCAACCGCTCGAGGCGATGGCGAGCGCGACGACAACCGTTGCCCACCACCGCACGGGTGATGAGTCTAGTGCCGAGTAGATTGTGCGTCGCATGTCTTCCGCCGACGACAGACTCGCGGCCTACGCCCGCCTCGCGGTACAGGTCGGCCTGAACCTCCAGCGCGGCCAGACGCTCGGGATCAACGCGCTCGTCGAGCACGCGCCGTTCGTGCGCGCGGTGGCTCGCGAGGCGTATTCCTCGGGCGCGCGGTACGTCGATGTGCTCTACACCGACCAGCACGTGCGGCGCGCGCACATCGAGCACGCGAGCGAGGACGACCTCGGGTGGTCGCCGCCGTGGCTCGTCAGACGGTCGGAGAATCTCGGCGAGGAGGGCGCGGCGCTCATCGCGATCAGCGGGAACCCCGAGCCCGAGCTGCTGGCAGACCTCGACGGCCACCGCGTGGGGCGAGCGCGGATGAAGGAGCTCGCCGAGGCAACGCTCAAGCTCACCGACGGTCTCTGCAACTGGACGATCGTCGCCTATCCGAACGAGGGCTGGGCGCGCACCGTCTTCGGCGAGCCGGACGTCGAGCGCCTGTGGCAGGCGGTGTCGACTGCCGTCCGCCTCGACGAGCCCGATCCCGTCGCGTCGTGGCGCCAGCACATGGCGCGCTTGGAGGAGCGCGCGGCTGTGTTGAACGAGCGCCGGTTCGACGCCCTCCGCTACCGCGGCCCCGGCACCGATTTCCTCGTCGGCCTGCATCCAGGGTCGATGTGGCAGGCGGCCCAGGACGAGTCGCGCGGAATCAAGCATGTCGCGAACATGCCGACGGAGGAGGTGTTCACCACCCCCGACGCGCGACGGGCCGACGGCACGGTCCGGTCGACGCTGCCACTCCAGATCCAGGGAAACATCGTCCGCGACCTCGAGGTTCGGTTCGAGGGAGGGCGCGCGGTCGAGATCCGCGCCTCCGAGGGCGAGGACTTCATGCGGACGCACGCCGCCGCCGACGACGGAGCAGCCCGCCTCGGCGAGTTGGCGCTGGTCGACGGCGCGTCGCGCGTCGGCAGGACCGGGCTCGTCTTCTTCGACACGCTCTTCGACGAGAACGCGTCGTCGCACATCGCGCTCGGCGCTTCGATCGTCCAGGCCGTGGAGGGTGCGACGGCGCTCACCGCAGACGAGCGCCACGAGCGTGGGATCAACCACTCATCGATCCACACCGACTTCATGATCGGGAGCACGGAGGTCGAGATCGACGGTGTCACGGCCGACGGCGAGACCGCGGCGATCCTCCGCGGCGGCGACTGGGTTCTCGCCGGTTAGAGACTCCCTAGCAGACCGAGATCCGCGTCCTTGCGAGGTTATCGACGTCGAAGCCTTTCTCGAACCACAGGTAGCACGCGGCGGGCTGGCGAAGGCGTTCGATCTCCCGACCGTCCGCAGTCGTGCGACTGCACATCACGAGCCACCTCGTCGACACGCACGTCCAGCCGCGGTGCTGGAACTTGAAGTAGGCGCTCGCTGCGGTCGGAAGAGGCAGGAAGTCCTGACGGAGCGCGCGCGCGCCGGAGCCGGGAGCGGCCGCGCCGATCGCGAGGCTGAGAACGGCAACCGCAGCTGCGAGCGCGGCCGTCGATCGGGCCCGCGAGGGCTCGCCGTGTCCGGCGACGGGAGAGACGAAGAGGCGGCGCATGGGATTCCTCCAGAGGTGGGGCGCGACGACGGACCCTTGGTTGTAGAACGCGCAGGCGGATTTCTCTACGGCGGATTCACGGATCCGCCGGGCCGTGCCCGTGTCCCTTGCGCGTTGTCGTCGGCGCCTACGGCGTACCGACGCGCGCCGGCGTGCCATCCGCCGACGTCACTCCGGCACCTCTGCGACGGGCGATCTCTCCGCGCCGCGACAGCCGCACCCGCCCTCTGCGGATCTCGACGAGACCGTCGATGACGGCGTCCTCCCAGACCGTGGAGCGAGGACAGGTCGACTTCCACGCGTCGATCGTCTCGGTGTACGACCGTGGGCGGAGCGCGATCCAGTCGAGAAGCTCGTTCATTCGGCGTCCACAGATCCATCGTACGGATGCCGACCGCCCCAACGCGCCCGGCGGTCGGCACCGCATCGCCCGACCGGGACTGAGCGATGGCGAGGATGCACGCTGACGAGCTCGTGATCGAGGAGCCGCTCGTGCGTCGCCTCCTGGTCGAGCAGTTTCCAAGGTGGGCTCAGTTGCCGCTCCGGCGGATCGAGCCCAGAGGCACGGTCAATGCCATCTTCCGGCTCGGGTCGAAGCTCTCGGTGCGGCTTCCGCGTCTCGACGGCCCGACGACGTCGGAAAGCAAGGAGCTCGACTGGCTCCCGAAGCTGGCTCCACTGCTTCCTGTCGCGGTTCCCGTTCCGGTAGCGCAAGGCAGCCCGGGCGCAGGCTATCCGTGGTTCTGGGAGATCCACACATGGGTCGAGGGAGAGACCGTTCCGGTGCATGAGATCGATGCGATCGAGGCGGCGCGCGACCTCGCCGCGCTCGTTCGAGCGATGCAAGGGATCAGTCCCGCAGGGGCGCCGCCGGGACGCGGCGTTCCGCTGGCCGAGCGCGACGGCGGGATCCGCTACTGGCTGGAGAGGTTCGACGGCGATCCTGCGGTCACGACCGAATGGGAACGCGCACTCGCTGCGCCGCGCTGGGACGGGCCGCCTGTCTGGCATCACGGTGACCTCGACGTGCGCAACTGGCTCGTCCGCGACGGCCGCATCAGCGGGGTCATCGACTGGGGAGCGATGGGCGTCGGCGACCCCGCGTGCGACGTGATGGTGGCGTGGAAGCTGCACTCGCATGCGGCCCGCAATGCGTTCCGCCAGGCACTGCCGACGGACGACGCGACGTGGGAGCGAGCGCGAGGGTGGGCGCTGTCGCAGGCGGTGGCAGCCCTCGCCTACTACACGCCGGAGAACAATCCGGCCCTCTACCACGAGGCCCGCAGCTGGCTCGATCTCGTGCTCTCCGACCGCGAGTAGACGACGTCCGCGTCCACACCCGCCGCGGCCGGTCCGCCAGGGCTCTCTCCTCCTCCTCCTCCTCCTCCTCCTCCACAGCGCGAACCCGACGTGCGAACCTTGTGGTGCTGCGGCGCAAACGACAAAGCGACACGTGAGGAGGAGTCACATGCGCATTCGGAAGGTCGTCGTCGCGGCCGCCGCCCTGGCCGCCGCGGCCGTCATCGGCGGCGCGATCGCCGCGGTCGGGACCGCCGCCCACGGCGCGCACGCGGCGCGGACGGCGAGCCCCGGGCTCTGGCAGCTCTACGACAGCTCGCTGCGCGGCGCGCGCTACATCGACCTGACGCACTCGATCACGCCGAACATGCCCGTCTGGAAGGGCTTCGGCCCGGCGAAGTTCGGGGCGTCCGTCGACCCGAAGACTGGCAAGCCCTACACCTACGCGAAGGACGGGTTCGAGGCGACTGCGTACCGGATCGCGACCGACCAGTTCGGCACACAGCTCGACCCGCCGGCGCACTGGGCGCCCGAGTACGCCGGAATCGACGAGTTGCCCGCCTCCTACGCGGTGCGGCCGCTCGTCGTGATCTCGATCGTGCCGCAGGTGAAGGACGATCCGAAGTACGCCCTGCAGGTCTCCGACATCCTCGCCTTCGAGAAGAGCCAGGGGCGGATTCCCGCCGGGTCGGTCGTAATGGTGCGCTCGGACTGGTCGAAGAAGTGGACGGACGACCCGGCGAAGGCGAAGGCGCTCGCCGCGAGCGCGGTCTTCCCCGGTGTCAGCCTCGCCGCGCTGAAGCTCCTTCAGCTGCAGCGCCACATCCTGTTCCACGGGCACGAGCCGCTCGACACGGACTCGACGCCGACGCTCGAGGGTGAGCACTGGCTGATGCACCACGGCTTCACCCAGGCCGAGGGGGTCGCGAATCTCGACGGCGTGCCGGCGACGGGATGCCTCGTCGCGATCGGCTATCCGAAGTTCAAGGGCGGCCTCGGCGGCTACGCGCGTTACATCGCGATCTGCCCGCCGTCGTCAACCTCGAAAGGCGTCCGCGTCTCGAGCGCCGACGCGCCGCTCCCGAAGCGCTCGAAGAAGCTCCACTGGAATGCGAAGCTCGGCTACCGCGTCCGCTGAACGCGACGTGCGGGCGGCGGAGGCAGGCTCGCCGCCCGCGCGGGCGCCATAGACATGCCGCGATCCCAGGCACACTTCCCCGGTGGTCGTGACCGAGCTCCTGGCACGCTCGTGCAGCCGTCGTCCGTGGCGCACGATCGGCGCCTGGATCGCCGCCGTCGTCGTCGCGGTCGCGGCGCTCGCCCTGCTGCTCGGCGACCTGACGACCGAGGGCCATCCGACGAACGACCCCGAGTCCCAGCGAAGCGGCCGCGATGATCGCGCGCGCCTTTCCACCCGATCTCTCGCACGCGACGAGCGACCTCGTCGTCGTCAGCTCACGTCGTTACACCGTCGACGCGCCGCAGTTCCGCGCGTTCGTCTCCAACCTCGCAGCCGAAAGCCGTGCGACCGGCTCCGTCACCAACGCGCGCATCTACTACGTGACGCACGACCGAGTCGCAGGTCTCGACCGACCGGCACGCCATGCTCGTCCCGATCCTCATCCGTGACGCCGACGTTGCCGGCGCCGTCGAGGAGGTTGTCGACCGCGCGGACCGCTCTCCGTCGTTCGACGTCGCAGTGACCGGCAACCAGACAAGCGACAACGACTTCAACGAGCTCTCGCAGCACGACCTGAAGTCGGGCGAGCTGAAGTTCGGCCTACCCGCAGCGCTCGTCGTCCTGATCCTCGTCTTCGGCGCCGTCGTCGCCGGCCTCGTGCCGCTGTTGATGGCCATCGTCTCGATCATCGTCGCCCTCGGCCTCGTCGCGGTCCTGTCGCAGCCGTTCAACCTCTCGGTGTTCATCTTCAACATGCTCACGGGGATGGGGCTCGCGCTCGGCATCGACTACTCGCTGTTCGTCGTGTCGCGGTACCGAGAGGAGCGCGGGGCCGGCGGTGAGCAGCCCGACGCGATCGCGGGCGCCGGCGCGACGGCAAGCCGCGCGGTTCTGGTCAGCGGGACGGCGTTCGTCGTCGCGATGTGCGGGATGATGATCGTGCCGAACAACATCATGCGCAGCCTCGCGCTCGGCGCCATCCTCGTCGGCATCGTGTCGGTGATCGCGGCGTTGACGCTCCTGCCGGCGCTGCTCGGGCTGCTTCGGCGATCGCATCGACAAGCTCCGCATTCCGCTTGCGGGCCGGGCGTCGCTCGACCGGTCGAACCCGGAAGGGCGCGTCTGGAGCGCGGTCGTGACGCGCGTGCTCGCACGACCCGCACTCAGCCTCGTCGCTCGGGGTCGCGGTGCTCCTCGCGGCGGCCGCACCGTTGCTCGGGCTCGACGTCGGCTCCAACGGGGTCTCGACGCTCCCCGACCGCTTCGCGTCGAAGCGTGGGTTCGTCGCGCTGCAGCGCGACTTCCCACACGCGACGACCGATCCGGTGCGTGTGGTGGCCGATCACTCCTCGGACCCGAAGGTCACGGACGCGCTCGACCGGCTCCGCGCGCGTGTCGGCACCGACGGGCGCTTCGTCGGTCGAGGCGACGTCTCCACATCTCCGAACGGAAACGTCACGCTGCTCCAGGTCGCACCTCGGGGTGATCCGGAGGCGCCGCAGGCGATCGCCGGGGTGCGCGCCCTGCGGTCGCACGTCATCCCCAGCGCGTTCGCGCGCACCGACGCAACCGTCCTCGTCGGCGGCGACACGGCCGAGACGGCGGATTATCTCGATTCGGTCTCCGATCCGGCGCCGTACGTCTTCCTGCTCGTGCTCGGCCTGACGTTCGTGCTCCTGACCATCGTCTTCCGGTCGCTCGTGATAGCCGGCACGGCGGTCCTGCTCAACCTCCTCTCGGTCGGCGCGGCGTACGGGCTCATGGTGCTCGTCTTTCAGCACGGCGTCGCCGCAGGGCCGCTCGGCTTCTCACAAGCCGACACGATCGAGGCGTGGGTGCCGCTCTTCCTCTTCTCCGTCCTCTTCGGGCTCTCGATGGACTACCAGGTGTTCCTGCTGAGCCGGATCCGCGAGCGGTACGACAGCTCGGGCGACACGGGCGACGCCGTGCTCCACGGAGTCGCCGCGACGGCGCGCATCATCACCGGCGCCGCGCTCATCATCGTCGTCGTCTTCCTCGGCTTCGCGATGGGCGACCTGATCATGTTCCAGCAGATGGGTTTCGGCGTCGCAGTCGCCTTGCTGATCGATGCGACGATTATCCGATCGATCGTGCTGCCGAGCGCGATGACGCTGCTCGGCCGCTGGAACTGGTACCTGCCGCGGTGGCTCGAGTGGCTGCCGCGGCTGGAGGCCGAGGGCGCCGCGCCCGACGCGCCGACGCGCTTCGCACCGTAGGCGATCGCGCGGCCGTCGAGACGCCGACGGATGTGGGGTCGCCGGAGGGGCTGTTGCAAGTGTGCTGGACCTAGGACCAGGGTCCCATTGCGACCGCGCCCGCCGCCGCGCAACTGTGGCCCTCGTCACGGAGCTACCAAGTAAGGGGTCGTGGTGAGGAGTAGTTGGAAGATCTTGTTGGCGGTTGGAGCGGTCCTGCTCGTGACGCCGGCAGCGACTCTCGCCTCGAGCGGGAGCGGCGGAGGCGGAGGCGGAGGCGGGACGACGACGAGCGCGACGGTCGTCGCGGGCGTCACGGTCGCGCCCACGAAGGTTGCGTTCCTGTCGGTCGCGACGGGGACGGTGCGGCTGAACAAGGTGGCGGCGAGCCCGGTCACCGTCGTCGTCTCGAACGACGTCTTCAACAGCCCGAACCTCAAGTTCCAGGCGACGACGGACACCGCCTCGGCGATCCTGACGGCCGAGTTCAATGGCCAGCAGGTCCCGATGCGCAACAACGGCGGCGGCCTCTGGGAAGGCCAGGCGAAGGTTTCCGTCGCCGGCGGCGACGTGGTCGTCCGCAGCAACCTCGGCGGGTGCGCCGCGAAAAGCCCGCTCACGCCGACGGGGTCACATTTCTGCTGATCCGCCGTCATCGCTGAACGGCACCCGGATTCGCGGCGGCGCGCACACCCGGCGCGCCGCCGCGACGCGGCGGCCGCGCCGCTCCGCCCGCGGCTTCGGCTTAGTCGGGACGGGCGGATTCGAACCGCCGGCCTCCTGCTCCCAAAGCAGGCGCTCTAACCAGGCTGAGCTACGTCCCGCAGCAGGGATCAGTGTAGGCACGGATGGCCGCGGCCGCCTGCGGCGGGAATGCTTCGAAGGTGGAGGCAACCGTGCTCACCGTCGCGGTCGGCGCGTTCGTCACCGCCCTCGCGACCGGTCTCGGCGCGATCCCGTTCGCGTTCGTCCACCCCGGCCGGCGGTGGCTCGGCGTCGCGAGCGCGGGGGCGGCCGGATTCATGTTCGCCGCGAGCATCGCGCTGCTCGGCGAGGGCGGGCGCTTCGGCGGGCTCGAGACGGGAGTCGGCGCCGTCGCGGGCGCGATGTTCATCGCGCTCACGAGGTCGGTGCTCCACGACCGTGAGCTCGCGGTCGGATCGATGCGCGGCGTCGACGCGCGCAAGGCCGTCGTGATCGTCGCGGCGATGACGGCGCACTCGCTGACCGAAGGCGTCGGCGTCGGCGTGTCGTTCGGCGGCGGCGAGACGCTCGGCCTCGTGATCACGCTCGCGATCGCCGTGCACAACATCCCCGAGGGCCTCGCAATCAGCCTCGTCCTCGTCCCACGTGGGGCGAGCGTCAGGTCCGCCGCGTGGTGGAGCGTGTTCTCGAGCCTCCCGCAGCCGCTCGTCGCCGTGCCGGCGTTTCTCTTCGTCGACGTCTTCGCGTCGTTCCTACCGGTCGGGCTCGGATTCGCGGGCGGCGCGATGATCTGGCTAGCGCTGACGGAGCTTGTCCCTGACGCACGCACGTCGGGCCGCTCCGCGGCCGTCGCCGGCGCGACGGCGTTCGCGGCGATGATGGGGCTCCAGGGCGCCCTACTGCTCCTGTAGCCGTAGCTACTCGTCCTCGAGCGCACCGCTTTCGGCCGGCTCGCGCTGCCACGGCTGGTCGCCGTCGCCATTACGCTCGCCGTCCTCGAGTGCGCCGCTCTCGACGGGCTCGTCCGCCGACGGGTGCTGCTCGCGTTCCTCCATAGTCGCCTCCTGCCCGAGCCCGATCCCGTCAATCGTCCGGAGCTGCTCTTCGGCAAGCCGGTAGCCCTCGTCGATCAGCCGCCGCTTCGCCTCGACCGTCCACGGCTGATGGCTGCGGAACCCCGCCTCGAGCCCCGGCCCGGTGAAACTCCCGTGCACCGTGACCCGCGGTACGAGCCGGTCGTGCCGGAACGGGAACCGCGCACTCGCGAACCGCTCGTCGACGCGCCGTCGGAGCGCGTCGTCCTCGACGAGGGCGAGCACGTCCCGGCGGAGCAGCCCGAGCTCCCGCAGCGACTCGTCCTTCTCGCCCGCGAACCGCTCCTCGAGCTCGGTGTTCCGCAGGATCGAGACACGCGCGAGGCGGACGATCATGTCGCCCAGATGCGCCGGCTCGCCCCGTCCGGCGCGCCCGGTGGCGTCCGCCAGCTCAGCGAGAAACGCGCGGATCGGCGGGATCCGGCGGAAGCGCTCGAGCCTCCGCTGGAGGAGGTGGAACGCTTCCATCCCGAGCCGCGGGTACGTCGGCAGGTACCGGAAGGCGACGATCATCTCGATCTCACGGTGGTCGTACGCGTGCGAGAGCGGGAAGTTCCGCGTCCAGGCGCCGTCGGTCGCGATCCGGTCGCCGACCCGCAACGGCATCACCAGCGCGGAGATCGCCGCCGAGGCCAGGATCGCCTGAGCCATGTCGTAGCCCGAGGTCGTCCGCGACGAATAGACGAGCTCGAATCCCGCCTCCGCCGTCTTCTGGTCGTCGGTCACGTCCGTGGCGACCACGACGAGCTCGGCGGGCGCGGCCGCGAGATGCTCCGTCATGCGGTCGAAGTCGCCGAACCAGTCACGGATCGTGTCCGGCAGGGCGTAGTCGTGGAGGCCGAGGAACGGGAGCCGCCAGAGCCGGTTGGGCCGGAACGTCTGCTCCGGGCGTAGCGCGAGCAGGAACCGCTCGAGGTCGTCGATCCGGTCGAGGACGCCCATCGCGCCTGCGAACGCGCCCGACGACGTGCCGAAGACGACGGCCACCCGGTCCCACAGCGGGCTGACGCGAAGCCTCTTCAGGAAGCCCAGCTCCATCAGCACCCCGTTCACGCCGCCCCCGGAGAGGACGACGCCGATGTCGCGGCGGCTCTCCACGGCGACAGGGTAGTTTCGCGGCCGCCGTGCGTGCGCCCGCATTCGCCCCGCCCGCACGCCCGAACCCGCGCCTCGGATATGCGATGGCCGCCGGCGCAGCCGTTCTGTGGGGCGTCAACGGCGCCGTCGCCAAGGTGATCCTCGACGCGGGGATCTCGTCGCTTCGCCTGTCGCAGGTGCGGTCGACCGGAGCGCTCGCAGGGCTCGCGCTCCTCCTGGCGCTGACCGCACGCGACCGCCTGCGCGTGTCGTTGCGCGAGCTCCCGTTCCTCGCCGTGTTCGGCATCGCGGGGCTTGCGTTCGTGCAGTGGTTCTACTTCCTCACGATTCACCGCCTGGCGCTCGGGATCGCGCTCCTGATCCAGTACACGGCCCCGCTCCTCGTCGCGCTATGGGCGCGTTACGCCTACCACGAGCCCGTGCGGCGCCGGATCTGGGGCGCGCTCGCGCTCGCGCTGCTCGGCCTCGCGCTGATCGTCGACGTGCGCGGCGACGGCCGCGTCTCGATCGTCGGCCTCGGGTTCGGCATCCTCGCCGCGCTGACCTACGCGCTGTACGTGCTGATGGCCGAGCGCGAGGTCGGGCGCCGCGACACGCTGTCGCTCCTCGTCTGGGGATTCCTGTTCGCGTCGCTCTTCTGGGCGGTCATCGCGCCGTGGTGGTCCTTCCCGGCCGGCCGCATCGACGACAGCGTGTCGCTGCTCGGGAACCTCGAGGCGTGGCACCTCCCGGTGTGGTCTCTCATGGCGTGGGTCGTCGTCCCGGGGACGATCGCTCCGTTCGTCCTCCTCGTGAGCGCGCTTCGACACCTCCCGGCGACGCGCGTCGGGATCATCGCGATGCTCGAGCCGGTCGTCGCGACGGCCGTCGGCTGGGCATGGCTCGACGAGTCGCTCGGGACGAGCCAGCTCGCCGGCGCGGCGGTGGTCCTCGCCGCGATCGCGCTCGCCCAGACGGCCCGGTGACTTCCTAGTCCCGCTCGAGGAGGCGCCGGAGCTCCGTCAGCTTCTCGCGGCGAAGATTCTCGCGCTCGCCCTGCTCGACGCGCTCGAGGAGGTCGCGGACGAGGGGCGCAAGATCGAGCGGGTTGAACGGCTTCGTAACGTAGTCGAGCCCGCCGAGGTCGAGCCCGCGCGCACGGTCACGCAGCTCCGCCCGCGCGGTGAGGAAGACGATCGGGATCGACTTCGTGCGCGGGTCGTCGAGCAGCTCCTCGGCGACCCGCCAGCCGTCGAGGCCGGGCATCATCACGTCGAGCAGGATCACGTCGGGTATCTCGGACCGTGCCTTCTCGAGACCACTCGGGCCGTCTGCCGCCTCGAGCACGCCGATCTTCTCGGCCTCGAGATTCACGCGACAGAGAAGGCGGATGGGCGCCTCGTCGTCGATCACCAGGACTCTCATGCTCCTCCCGCCTCTTCCATCATCGCCCCCTTTTCAGTCTCGACGGCCGGGAGCTCGAACGTGAACCGCGACCCCCGCCCCTCGTCGGAGTCGACCCACAGTCGCCCTCCCATCGCGGAGACGAGCCCCTGCGCGATGAACAGGCCGAGCCCGGTGCCGGTCTCGGGCCCGCCGTCGCCCCCACGATAGAACTTGCTGAAGATACGCTCGCGCTGGGACTGCGGGATCCCCACGCCCTCGTCGGCGATGGTGATCTCGACGGCGTCGGGCAGACGACGTGCGAGGACGCTCACGACGCCGCCGTCGGGCGAGAACTTGACGGCGTTTCCCACGAGCTGGTCGAGGACCTGCTGCAGCTTGTCCGGATCGGCCTGCGCGCGCAGCTCCTCTCCCTGGGCGTCGACGACGAAGCGGTGGCCGTTCGAGCCGGCGGCCTCGACCGTCGCGACTGCGGCCTGGAGCATCGGGCGCACGTCGGTCGGCTCCAGCGAGACCTGGAGGTCGCCGGTGTCGAGACGCGCGACGTTCAGCAGCGCGTCGACGATCCGCGTCAGCCGCTCCGACTCGGACGCGATGTAGCTGAGAAACGTGCGGCGCTCCGGCTCGGCGAACTCGATGTCGCGGCGCAGGAGCGTCTGCGCGAAGCCGTAGATCGACGTCAGCGGCGTCCGCAGCTCGTGCGACACGGTCGAGACGAAGTCCGACTTCATCTGCTCGACGACGCGCTCGGCCGAGATGTCACGGAAGGCGAAGATCCGCCCGGCGACGGCGCCGGAGGGGTCGCGCATCACCGTCTCCGAGAGCGAGAGCCAGACCTCGTCGCTGCCGCGGAGGAGCGAGACGAGGCGGCTGCCGCCGGCGGTTCCCTCCGATGCGAGGTTACGCTGGAGCACCTGGTACGGCGTCCGGCCGACCGCCTCCGCCGCGGGAACGCCGGTGATCTCCTCGGCGGCCCCGTTCCACACGACGACCTGCCCTTCGCGGTCGACGGCGACGATTCCGTCCGCGACGTTCGCGAGGATCGCGACGCTCTGCTCGCTCTCGACGGCCACGCGCTGGTAGAGCTCCGCGTTCGACAGCGCGACCGATGCGTTCGCCGCGAGCGCGGCGAGCGCCTCGATCTCCTCCTCGCGCCAGCGGCGCGGCTCGCGATCGTAGACGGTCAGGACGCCGTGGAGAGCGCCTTCGCGCCCTGTGAGCGGAACGCCAAGATACGCGCGGTAGCCGGCAGAGAGGATCGTGTCGGCCTCCGCGAGCGCGGGATCGGACGAGGCGTCCGCGTACGCGACAGGCGCCCGCGACTGCACGACGTCGCCGCCGAGCCAGCCGGTGGACGGCGATCGCGCGCCGAGCGCGTCCTCCGCGCCCTCGCCGACCGCAGCCGTGACGACGAGCTCGTCGTCCTCGAGTTGGGCGAGCGCTCCGGCTCCCGCACCGAGGAGACCGGCCGCCTGGGCGACGACCTCCTCGAGCACGGCCGCGGGATCGAGCTCGGTCGCGAGCAGGCTGCCGGTCCGCGCGAGCTGCTGCGAGAGCGAGCGCGCCGTCCGCTCTGCCTCGTACAGGCGGCTGCGGTCGAACGCGCCGCTCGCGGCGCGCGCGAGACGCCGCGCAAGCTCGAGGTCGTCGTCGACGAAGACCCGCTCCTCGGCGAACAGCACGAGGACGAGGCCCGGCAGGTCGCCCTCGATCGGGATCGCGAGGAGCGACGCGAAGGGCCCGCCGCGCCAGTCGGCGCCGAGCCGGTCGTCGGCGGCGACGCGTGTCGAGGCGAGGATGCGGCCGTCCGCGGCGGCGTCCGCGAGCGCCTGCGGAAGCTCGAGCGCCCGCCCCTCCGGCGGCAGCTCGTACTCGCCGGCGATCGTCATCCCGCCGCCCCTCCCGTGCGTGACGACGGCGCCGAAGTCGCCGCCGAGCGCCTCGACCGCGGCCTGGGCCGCGGCGTCCAGCGTCTCGGACAGCGAGAGCGGCTCGCCGAGCAGCTCGGCCATGCGGTAGAACGCCTGCTGGACGCGCGCCTGCCGCGTCCGCTCCCCGAAGCTCTCGGCATTTCGGAGGGCAAGGGACGCGAGGCTGGCGAACGCCTCCAGGAGCTCGACGTCCGCGTCGTCGAAGTCGCGCCTCGCGTCCCGCATGCCGACTCCGAGCACGCCCCGTGTCTGCCCCGCCCAGACCATCGGCGCCACGAGCGTCCGCGAGAAGCCGGTGTACGCCGGGTGGGGTATCCGCGCGGCCGACCACTCGTACACGTCCGCAGACGCCGCCAACTTGTCGCCCAGAGCAAGTCCCGACGAGCTCTCCTGCGGCGCGAACTCGAAGCCGACGAGCGCCGAATCGAGGCCGTGGACTGCTGCGCAGCGAAGGACGCCGCGCTCGAGGTCGAGGAGGTAGCAGTGCGCGGCGTCGGCGCGCAGGAGCTTCGTGACCTCCTCGACGAGGCGCTGGAGGACCACGTCCAGCTCGAGCTCGCTCGTCACGACCTGCGCCGCGTGAAGAAGCGCGCCCTGCTGCTCGAGGCGCCGCTGGTTCTCGGCCAGGAGCCGCGCGGTCTGCAGCGTCAGCGACACCTCGCGGGCGACCGTCTCGACGAGCATCCGCTCGCCCTCCGACAGCGGCTCTTGACGCGTGACGCGGAGCTCCGCGTCTTCCCCCTGGAGCGCCGACGCACGCGAGACGTCGATCTCGACGGCGTCCGCCCCGAGCGCGCGCCGCACCTCCTCGCGCGCCACACGAACGACCTCGCCCGCATCGAGCTCGCCGCGGATACGCCGGGCGATCTCGGCGACGAGCTGCTCGCGCCGAAGCGCCTCGACGAGCGCGTCCGACGACCTCATCCGCTCGAGCGCGAGCGCAGCCTCGCCCGCGAGCGCCTGCAGGAGGGCGTTCTCCTCGGGCGCAAAGGCGCGCTTCTCGCGCGTCGTCGCCGCCACCAGGACACCGACGACGCGCTCCTCGGCGATCATGGGCACCCACGTCCCGCTCTTGGCACCGACCATCTGTGCGAGCCGCGGGTTCGGGACCGGCGAGCCCTGGACGTCGAAGACGGCGACGGGTGACGCATCGAAGACCGCGCTTGCGATGCCCGACGGCTCTCGCCGCAGGTCGACGTCCAGGCCGTGCCACCAGTCGACCTCGCCGTCGACGCCTTCGGCGTGGACGCCGGTGGCGGTCGCCGCGTCTTCGTTCACGAGCACGACGCCCGAGAAGTCGACTCCGAGCAGCTCCCGGACCTGCCGCACGAGAGGGCGCGCCGCCGCCACGGGGTCGCGTGCGCGCGCGAGGGCGTTCGAGATCGCCGCAACCGCCTCCAGCTCGCGATCGCGCAGCGACACGCGCTCTTCCGCGTCACGCACCCGCGCGACTCCGCCCACGACGAGGCCCCGGTCCGAGTGCCGCGCGAGCAGCACGAGAGCCGGGAGCATCACCGTCGCGACCGCGGCGAGCGAAAGCCACGTGTGGCCGCCGAACGGGCGCCGGTCCTCGAGGACGAGCAGCGCGAAGATGGTCGCGGCGACGCCGACCGCGGGAAAGATCGTGACGACGGCGTACTCGGCGGCCGCGCCTTTCCTTCCACGCCATGCCGCGGGGACCACGGATGCGCTCACCGCGAAGTAGACGCCCGCGAGCAGGAGCAGCGGGAGTGCGTTGAAGACGACGGACTCGGTTCCTACGCTCACTGGGCGACGCAATCGTACGCCGTCGCCGCGAGGGCATTACGGCCACTGTTTTCGAAGATGGGCCGGACGGCCCATTGAGATCGAGCCCGCGGCCTTGTACCGTCGGCTCACTGGGCGATGCAGACCGCGGCGCTCGCCCTGTGCGGCGCTGCGGGCAGCAACAACGAAGGCCCGCCGTGCGACCCCCCGATACGGCGGGCCTTCGTCTTTTAAAGAGAGATGGACGGCGCCGCGGTCGGAGCGGAGTGTCGTCGCGTCTACGATGGCTCGATGGTCTCGAAGGTCCTTCTCGCCTCACCACGCGGCTACTGCGCGGGAGTCGAGCGCGCGGTCGAGACGGTCGAGCGCGCGCTCGACCTGTACGGGCCTCCTGTGTACGTGCGGAAGCAGATCGTCCACAACCTGCACGTGGTCCGCGATCTCGAGGCGCGCGGCGCGGTCTTCGTCGACGAGGAGACGGAGGTGCCGCACGGCGAGACGGTCGTCTTCTCGGCGCACGGCGTCGCGCCGTCGGTGCACGCGAACTCGGCGGCGCGGAACCTCAACACGATCGACGCGACGTGCCCGCTCGTGACGAAGGTGCACGTGCAGGCGAGGCGGTACGCCGCCGCCGGGTACACGGTCGTCCTCGTCGGCCACGCGGGGCACGAGGAGGTCGTCGGAACGATGGGCGAGGCGCCCGACGCGGTCGTGCTCGTCGAGTCGGTCGCCGACGCGGAGCGCCTGTCGTTCCCGACGGAGGAGAAGCTCGCGTACGTGACGCAGACGACGCTCTCGGTCGACGAGACCGCCGAGATCATCGGCGTCCTCCGCCGGCGGTTCCCATGGATCTACGCGCCGAAGAAGGAGGACATCTGCTACGCCACCTCCAACCGTCAGTGGGCGGTGAAGGAGATGCTGCAGGAGATCGACCTCCTGCTCGTGATCGGCTCGCGCAACTCCTCGAACTCGAACCGGCTCGTGGAGGTCGCGCGCGTCGGCGGCGTCGCCGCCTACCTCATCGACGACGAGTCGGAGATCGACGAGACCTGGCTCGACGGCGTCGACGTCGTCGGCGTCACCTCGGGCGCCTCGGCGCCGGAGAAGCTCGTCGAGAGCGTGTGCGCCTGGTTCCGCGCGCGCGGCGTCACACAGATCGAGCCGTACCGCCTCGTGGACGAGGCGGTCGAGTTCCGGCTCCCGATCGAGCTCCGCCGCGAGCTGACGCTCGCCACCGAGCAGCAGTAGGTCGAGCCGAGATCGGGTCGTTCGGCGGCCCCACGCGGCCGACTCGGCCACGGGCGCTCCGCGCGTGGCCGGCGGCGCCGTGCCCGGTGCCAGGCACCGTGACAGAAGCGTCACCGAATCGTGGCGGGGATGTCACAGCCGTCGCTGAATCGGCCGCTTTCCAGGGCATCCACCTGCCGGCGGAAGGGACGTGTCCGGTGCCAGGCACCGTGACGGAAGCGTGACGACCTGTGACGGAGGCGTGTCCAGCGGCCCTGCGGCGGGCCGCGCTACGCCTTCTCGAGCCGGAGGTCGTCGCCGCGCTCGACCGCGATGGCGAGGGTCTCCTCGCCGATGCGCTCGGAGAAGCGCAGCAGGCGCTCGTCGGGGATCCACAGGCGAATGCGGTCGGTGATCTGGAGGCCGCTCTCCTTCCGGAGGACCTGCACGCCGCGGATGAGGTCGTAGAGCTCGCCTTCGAGCCTCAGCTCGTCGTCCAGCCCCGTGTCGAGCGCGACGGTGAGGCCGTCGTCGCCGGCGACCGCCCAGCCCGCGAGGCCGACGCGCTCGACCAGCACCTCGTCCGGGCCGAGCTCGTGGCCGTCGACCCTGAAGCGCCCGTCGCCGAGCTCCTCGAACTCGCCGTGCGCGAGCCGTTCGCGAACGTCGCGGAGCGCAGGCCCGAGCTTCGGGCCGAGCACGGGCAGGTTTGGCTTCACGCGCAGCTCGCTGGCGGCGACGTCGCCGAACTCGACGTTCTTCACACGGAGCTCGTCGGCGATCTCGGCTGCGTGCGAGCGCGCCGCCTCGGCACCGGCGACGACCAGCCGGCGCAGCGGCTGCCGGAGCTTCAGGCCCGATGCCGCCCGCGCCTGTCGGCCGAGCTCGACGACACGCCTGACCTGGTCGATCTCCTCGAGCAGCGCGCGGTCGGGATCGGGCAGCTCGGGCCATCCCGCGAGGAAGACCGACGAAGGGCCGTCGCGCACGAGGTTCCGCCAGAGCCAGTCGGTGAGGAACGGCATGACCGGCGACACGACGCGGAGCGACTGGACGAGCGCGTACCAGAGCGTCCGGAACGCCGCGTCGTCGTAGGAGTAGAACCGGCGGCGCGACCGGCGGATGTACCAGTTCGAAAGATCGTCGATGAACGCGTCGAACGCCCTGATCACGCTCGTCGTCAGCATCGCCTCGTACGCGTCGGTCGCGTCCCGCACGAGCTCGTGCGTCCGCGCGACGAGCCAGCGGTCGAGCGGACGCTCGGCCGGCGGGCCAGTGTCGAGGTCGGCCGTGGTCGGCTCGAAGCCCTCGATGTTCCCGTAGTCGACGAGGAACCGCACGGAGTTCCATAACGTCAGCAACCTCCGCTTGATCTCGTGCGCTGGGCCGAAGCCGAAGAGGAGGTTCTGGTTCGGCGGCTGCGCGCAGTACTGCCAGCGCATCACGTCCGCGCCCATCCGCGCGAACGCATCCTCCGCCTTGATCATGTTCCCCCACGAGCCGTGCATCTCGCGGCCGGTCTCGTCGAACATCTTCTCGTAGCCGAGGACGCGCCTGAACGGCGCGCGGCCGACGAGCGCGACCGACATGAAGAGCTGCGAGTAGAACCAGAGCCGGATCTGCTCGCGCATCTCGCTGACGAGGTCTGCGGGGAACCACTCCTCCCAGTACGCGTGGTCGGGCAGGTCGGCGCGCGAGAGGCCGCGCGACGCGCCTGTCGCGTATCCCTCCGGGACCCGCTCCGGGCTCTCCCACCCGAGCGTCGAGAAGGGGACGATGCCGGCGTCGAGCCACACGTCGCCCACCTCCGGAATCCGCGTGACCGCCTCTCCGCAGGCCGCGCAGCGGATCGGGACGCGGTCGATCCACGGGCGCCGGAGCTCCTCGAGCCCGTCCAGCCCCTCGACTGCGCGCTCGGCGAGCTCCGCTCTCGATCCGATGACGTTCAGCCGGCCGCACGAGCACGGATAGAACGGGAGCGGCAGGCCGTAGTAGCGCCGGCGCGAGATGTTCCAGTCGCCCATGTTCGCGAGCCAGTCGTCCATCCGCTTGCCGAAGTAGTCCGGGACCCATTCCACGTCTGCGTTCGCGCGCCGCATCGGCTCGCGGATCTCGGCGACCGAGATGAACCAGTCGTCGGCGATGCGGAAGATCAGCGGCGTGTGGCAGCGCCAGCACTCGGGATAGCGGTGCTCGTGCAGCCCGGCCTCGACGAGAACGCCCTTCTCCTCGAGACGGCCGATGATCTGCTCCGCCGCCTCGACCGTCGAGGTGCCGTGAAGCCAGCCGTACTCGTCGTAGAAGCGGCCCGACTCGTCGACCGGCGTCAGAACTGCGAGCCCGTACTCGCGGGAGAGCTCGAAGTCCTCTGAGCCGCAGCCGGGCGCGATGTGGACGATCCCCGTGCCCTCGTCGAGCGAGACCTCGTCCCACGGGATCACGCGGTGCTCGACGCCGGCGCCGGGCGCCAGATCGTCGAACGGCCCCGTGTAGCGGAGGCCGACGAGATCGCTTCCGCGGAGGCGCCGCGTGAACGTCGCGTCCGGGTAGCGGGCCGTCGCGACCCACTCGCCGTTCTCGCGGAGGCCGTACTCGGCGCCGGGCGCGACCGCCGCCGCCACGTTCGCGGGGAGCGTCCACGGGGTCGTCGTCCAGATGACGAGCGCCTCACCCGGATGGTCGACGAGCGGGAACCGGACGTACAGCGAGGGGTCGGCGCGGTCGACGTAGGAGCCAGCGAGCTCGTGCGCCGAGATCGACGTCCCGCACCGCGGGCACCACTCGGTCGACCGGTGCCCCTTGTACAGCCAGCCACGCTCGTGAACGCGCGCGAGGAACTTCCAGATGTACTCGATGTTCGTGTCGCTGAACGTGAAGTAGTCGTTGCCCCAGTCCATCCACTGCCCGAGGCGCTTCGAGCCCCGCGTCAGCTCCTCCGCAGACCACGCGACGACGTCGCGGCACTTCGCCGCGAAGCGCTCGAGCCCGTACTCCTCGATCTCCCGCTTCGAGTTCAGGCCGAGCTCGCGCTCGACGCCGACCTCGATCCAGAGGCCCTGGCAGTCGAACCCGTTCTGGAACCGCTGGTCGAAGCCGCGGAGCGCGTGGTAGCGCTGGAAGACGTCCTTGAGCGCCCGCCCCCACGCCGTATGGACGCCGAGGGTCTTGTTCGCCGTCACCGGGCCGTCGAAGAAGGACCACTTCGGGCCGCCACGGTTCCGCTCGCGCACCTGCTCGAACGTCCCCTCCCGGTCCCACAGCTCGAGCACCTCGCGCTCGAGCGCGTCGTGATCCGGCTTGTCGGGGAGGGCCGAGAACATGCTTTCGATTCTAGAGACGGGGAAGAACCGCCCTTTCCGATTCGTTGAATGTCGTGTAACTCACGGAAAGGGAGCGAATGGCAACAGCTGCAACCACCTCGACCTTCGAGGAGGAGGTCCTCCAGTCGGAGGGCAAGGTGATCGTCGACTTCTGGGCCGAATGGTGCGGGCCGTGTCACGCGGTGGCGCCCGTGCTCGACCGGATCGCCGACGAGCACGACGTCAAGATCGTGAAGGTGAACATCGACGAGGAGCAGGAGCTCGCGCAGCGGTTCGGCGTCGCGTCGATCCCCCTGATGATCCTCTTCGAGGACGGGAATCCTGCGGCGCAGGCGATCGGTGCGCAGCCGAAGGGCGCGCTCGAGCGCGCGCTCGGCCTCGCCGCCTAGCGCGGCTAGAGGGTCTCGGCCTCGCGCTTCTCGGGCTTGGGGACCGGCGACGCCGCGCGCGTCGCCGGCTCCTCGACCAGGTTCAGAACGCGCATCCCGTGCACGTAGGTGATCGCGCCGCCGAGCCACCCGCCGACGCCGAGGATCCCGAACCCGACCAGGGTCACGATCAGGAGGCCCGTCGTCACCTCGCGGTCGTCGTAGCCGCCCTTCCCCGCGCCCGCCGCGATTGCGAAGGTGACGGTCGCACCGAGGTTCACGGCCATGTGCGTGGTCGCCGTTCGCCAGAGCGGCGTCCCGCGCGAGATCTGCAGCCAGTCGAGGAATCCCGTCGACGCGGTGAAGACCGTCGTGATCAGCCCGAGGATGAGCGCGAGCCACCACGCCTGCGCGAACGCCTCCTCGGCCACGCCGAGCTTGCTGAGGACGGCGGCGAGCGTCGCGAACGTGTAGATCCCGATCGTCGCGTCGGTGAGCGGCGGGTGCGACGGGTGCCCGGGCAAACCGCGCAGGACATTCATCACGCGGGTGGTACCGCGCGACGCAGCGGAGAAACGTCCTCGGCCTACGCGGCCGCGGCGTCGTCGTCGAGGAAGGCGAGGAACGCCAGATGCTTGGCGAGGTACTGCTCGATCGCCGTCACCCCGTTCTCCGCCCAGTCCTCGACCCACGTCGTCCGGAGGTCGTCCTCGATCTGATGGAGCGTCCCGAGCTCATCCATGGGCGCATGATCGACCGCGGCGGGCGCGCGCGCATGAGCCGATCGGCCCATCTTGGCGGACCGGATCGCCTATACCCTCCGCCGCCGTGACCGGGTTCCTGATCGTGAACCCGCGCTCCGGCGACGAGTCCGGCACCGAGCGGCTGCTGGCGGCCGCGGAGGCGCGGGGTGTCGTCACACATGTCGTCCACGAGGGCGAGGATCTCGCCGAGGTCGCGCGCGGCGCGCCCATCGGCCCGCTCGGGATCGCAGGCGGCGACGGGTCGCTTGCGGCCGTCGCCGCCGTCTGCATCGACCGCGACTGGCCGTTCGTCTGCGTGCCGTTCGGCACGCGGAACCACTTCGCCCGCGATCTCGGGCTCGACCGCGACGACCCGCCGGCCGCGGTCGCGGCGTTCGACGGCGGAGCCGAGCGCAGGATCGACGTCGGGTGGGCGAACGACCGCCTGTTCCTCAACAACGTCTCGCTCGGCGTCTACGCGCGCCTCGTCTACCGGAGGGAACGGCACCGGCGACGGCGGAACGCGCTGGCGCGGCTGCGAGCGCTCGCGGCGGTGGCGCAGCATCCGCACCGCCTCGGCTTCTCGGTCGACGGAACGCCCGTCGAGGCGCGCGTCCTCCTCGTGGCGAACAACTCGTACACGCTCGAGATCCTCTCCGTCGGCGAGCGCGACCGCCTCGACGAGGGGCTGCTCCACCTCTACGCGCCGCAGGGGCTACTGCGCACCGGCTGGGAGGAGCGGAAGGGCGACCGCTTCGTCATCGACGCGAGGTCGCGGCGCCTGCACGCGGCCGTCGACGGCGAGCCGGACGCGCTCGAGACGCCGATCGAGTTCCGCGCCGGCGCCGGAGCGCTGCGCGTTCTCGTCCCGGGGCCGCCGCAGAGCGGCGCGCGCGACGCACCGTCGCCGCCCTTCTCGCGGCCCGGCAGCCTCTCGACCGAGCATCTACGCTCAGGGCGACCGAGCGGAGGAGGCCAGATGGACAATCCCGAGCCGACGGAGGCGGAGGAGGAGCTCGCCGGCACCGAGCGCCAGCAGGACGAGGACGAGATGCGGTACCCCCAGCCGCGCGAGGACACGCTCAACACGCCCGAAGGCGACGAGGCGTGAGCCCTCGCGCGAGCTCGGCGACGGCGCACGAGCTTCAGCGCGTCGGCCTGCTGGCCACGCTCCCGGGCCAGACGCTGGCCCGGCTCGCGTCGGAGATGCGCCGCGAGGAGGTCGCGCCCGGCGGCGGCGTCATCCAGGAGGGCGACGACGACGACCGCTTCTACGTCGTGCTCGCCGGCGTGCTGTCGGTCGAGCAGGAGGCGCTCGGGCCGCGCCGCGTCCTGCGCCCCGGCGACTACTTCGGCGAAGTCGCGCCCGTGATGGGCGTCCCGCGCACCGCGACTGTCCGCGCGCTCACCCCCGCGACCGTGGCGAGCTGCGACCGCGCGACGTTCGACGAGGTGGTCCGGCCGCTCTTCACGGATGGCTGACCGCGTCGTCCTGCTGCATTCGTCGCTCGGCGACTCGCGCCTCTGGTCGAGGCAGGTCGGCGTCCTCCGCGACCGCGGCTACGACGTCGTCGCGCCGGACCTGCCCGGGCACGGCGAGGAGCCGGAGCCGAAGGGTCCGTTCTCGTTCGTCGACCGCATCGCAGACCTCCTGCCCGCGACCCTCGTCGGCAACTCGTTCGGCGGCGGCATCGCGCTGCGGACTGCCCTCGCGCACCCGGACCGCGTGCCACGGCTCGTGCTCGTCGCCGCAGGCGTCCCCGATCACGAGTGGTCGGCGGAGATGCGCGAGTACTGGCGGCGCGAGGAGGAGCTCGCGGAGGCGGGCGATCTCGACGGCGCGACGGAGCTGAGCCTCGACATGTGGGTCGCGCACGAGCATCGCGACTTCGTGCGACCGCTCCAGCGGCGTGCGCTCGAGCTACAGGTCGGCCACGAGCCGACGGTCGTGTGGCCGGAAGAGCGGCCCCTCTCCGCGCTGACGATGCCGACGCTCGTCGTGGTCGGTGACGGCGACTTGCCGGACTTCCTCGCGATCGGGCAGCGGATCGCGGCGGAGGCGCCGCGCGCGCGGCTCGAGATCGTCCCCGGTGCGGGACATCTCGTCGCGCTCGATGCGCCGGACGAGCTCGAGCGGCTACTGCTGGAGTTCCTCGAGGACGGCGTCGGCTAGCCGCGGCCACGCGTCGACCGCCCAATCGCCGAACGCCCGATCCGTCAGGCACGCGAGCGCAAGCCCGGCCTCGGGGTCGACCCACAGGAACGTCCCGCTGCGGCCGAAGTGCCCGAAGGTGCGCGGCGAGTTACGCGCGCCCGTCCAGTGCGGCCTTTTGCTCGCGCGGAGCTCGAGGCCGAGGCCCCAGTCGTTCGGCGACTGGCGACCGAACCCCGGCAGGACGCCGTCGAGGCCCGGAAACTGCACCCGCGCCGCCTCGGCGAGCGTCTCCGAGGCGACGCGCGACGGCTCGAGCAGCTCGCGCGCGACGAGGAGCAGGTCGGCGAGGCGGCCGTGGGCGCCCGAGCCCGCGTCGCCGGCGAGCGGCATCGTCCACACGTGCTCGTAGTAGTCCGCGAACGGCATCTCCGCCCGCTCCGCCACGTGCTGAGCCAGCACGTCGAAGCCCGCGTTCGAGTAGATGCGTCGCGTGCCCGGGCGGGCGATCGGCGGGCCCGGCTCGAACGGCATCCCCGACGCGTGCGCGAGCAGATGGCGAACGGTCGAGCCCGGCGGGCCGGCCGGCTCGTCCAGGTCGACGATCCCTTCCTCCGCAGCGACCAGAACGGCGACCGACGACGCGAGCTTCGTGACCGAGGCCCACGCGAACCCGTGGTCGACGTCGCCCCACACGGCCTCCGCCCTCCCCGCCACCGCGACCGCCGTATGGCGGCACTGCCAACCGGCAGCTTGCGCGAGGGCCTCCACGAGGCCGACACTAGCGGCGTGGATCGCCAACTGATCTCCTCGGGCGCCGACTTCGAAGAGCGCGTCGGCTATTCGCGGGCCGTCCGGATCGGGCCGCACGTCTGGGTCTCCGGCACTGCGCCGATCATGCGCGGAGACGCCGATCCGCCAGACGGCGCGTACGAGCAGGCGCGCCGCTGCATCGACATCGTCGCGTCCGCGCTGGGAGAGGCCGGCGCCACCCTCGACGACGTCGTCCGCACGCGGATCTATGTCACCGCGCCCGAGCTGATCTCCGAGATCGCGCGCGCGCACCGCGATGCGTTCAGCAGCGCCCGCCCTGCGACGACCGCGATCGTCGCGCAACTGCTCGACCCGCGATGGCTCGTCGAGATCGAGGCGGAGGCGTACGTCAGGTGAGAACCGGTGATACTGCCGCGATGGAGCAGATCTACCCCCCGTCGATAACCGGCAAGGGAGCACCGGGCGCCGCGGGCGCGGGGGCGAGCGTGCTCGACCACAACTTCGGCGGAGAGCCCTACACCCTCGGCGTCGAGGAGGAGTACATGCTGCTCGACCCCGAGACCTGGGACCTCGTGCAGCACGTCGACTCCGTGCTCGCCGCCGTCGAGCGCGGCGAGCACGAGGGCCGGATCCACGCCGAGCTCATGCAGTCTGTGGTCGAGGTCACGACCGACGTCTGCCGCACCGCCGGCGACGTGAAGCACGCGCTCTGCCAGCTGCGCTCGTACGTCGCCGAGGTCGCGCGGGCGCAGGGTTGCCGCTTCGGGTCGGCCGGGACGCATCCGTTCAGCCTGTTCGAGCGCCAGCGCATCACGGCCCGCGACCGGTACCGCAACCTCGTCGACCAGCTGCAGTACGTCGCGCGGCGCGAGCTCATCTTCGGGATGCACATGCACGTCGGGGTCGACGATCCCGAGAAGGCGATCCAGGTCGTCAACGCGTTGCTCGTCCACCTTCCGCAGCTCCTCGCGCTGTCGGCGTCGTCGCCGTTCTGGCGCGGCGAGCCGACGGGGCTCTCGTCGTCGCGGCAGATGGTGTTCGCGGCGTTCCCTCGCTCGGGCCCGCCGCCCCGGTTCCGCGACTACGCCGACTACGCCGAGGTCGTGGGCCAGCTGGAGCGCACGGGCTGCATCGCCGACTACACCCACATCTGGTGGGACGTCCGCCTCCACCCGCGCCTCGGCACCGTCGAGATGCGCGTCTGCGACGCCGTGACGAGGATCGAGGACGTCGTCGCGATCACTGCCTTCTACCAGGCGCTCGTGAAGCGGTACTGCGAGGAGTACGAGGCCGGACGCGAGATCCCGACCTACCACCGGATCCTGACGACCGAGAACAAGTGGCTCGCGGCGCGCTACGGCCTCGAAGCGCCCGTGATGGACCTCGCCACCGGCCGCCGGAACCGCGTTCCACTCGCGCAGCTCGTGCGGCGGACGCTGCGCGACATCGAGCCGCACGCGCGCGAGCTCGGGTCCGAGCGGGAGCTCGAGGGCGTGCGGGAGATCCTCGCGCGCGGCAACGGCTCCGACCGCCAGCTCCGGGTCTGGAACGCGAACCGCGACATCGCCGAGGTCGTGCGCGAGATCTCCGCTGCGACCGAGGTCGGGGCGCAGGCCGCGGCGTAGCGCACGCGATCGTTCATCGCACCGAAGTGAGCGACCCGTCGCGCGCGACGGCCCAGAGGCGTCCGCGTGCGTCGTAGGCGACGGCGCTCGCCACCGGCAGCCTCTTCGCCGTCGTGACGCGACCCGTCGCGAGGTCGAACAGGCGAAGCGTCGTGTTCGTCGCGAACGCGAGCGTCGTGCCGTCGCGGGTCAGCGACGCCGAGGGGAGAGCCGGCGCGGCGACGGCGGTCCGGCCGATCGGCGTATCCCGGACGACTGTCCGGCGCGCGACGTCGACGGTCACCACATGGCCGTATCCCACCCCGGCCGCGTACAGCCTCCGGCCGTCAGGCGAGAGCGCGAGCGCGTACGACGCAGCGGCGTCGTAGTTGCCCTTGCCGGGGAGATCGACGCAGCGCGCGGTCCCGCGGGCCATGTCGAGGACGTGGATCATCGCCTCGCCGTCGCCCGCGATGTAGAGCGTGAAGACGTACCGGCCGTCGGGCGACGCGATCCTCGACCACGCCTGCCCCTGGATCAGCGCCGGCTCGCCGGCGTCCTTCAGCGCCTGCGGCGCGAGCTTTCCCGTCGCGAGGCTCGCAACGCGCACCAGGTAGCCGTCGCGGCGCTGCTCGATCAGGTAGAGCCGGTCTCCGCGGAGCCCGTCGAACGTGTACGAGCCCGCGACGGTGAGGCGTGCAGCGCCGACCGCGAAGCTCGTGCGCGATCCTGCCGTACGCGTCACGACCACGCGCCGCCCATCGGCGGAGGTGCCGGCGACGGTCCAGCCCGCGGGCACCTGCACCGTCGACTCCGGCCGGTCCGACGCAAGCCGCTTCGTCTGGATCTCGCGGCCCTCCTGCGACACGACGCGCGAGCCGTCCGCGCTCACGACGCCGCCGTCCAGCACCTCGCGGAGCTGCCCGCGCCCCAGGTCGTAGAGCGAGAGCGACTTGTTCCTCCCGAACGCCACCGCCAGCGTGGTGCCGCCTGCGACGGCCTGCGCCGACGGGCCGCAGTCGAGCGGTGAGCACGGCACGGCGGCGGCCCCGCCCGGCGACAGCGCGGCGAGCGCGAGGACGAGCGGGACGACGATCCGGGCGGGCATGGCGGCCTCCCTGTCTCGAGAACCTTTACCCAGTATCTCGCGGGGCGGCGCAGACATCACGCTCGCCTGCGGACCTCGTGGGCGACGGCGGACGTAGAGTCGGCGGGTGGGCGAACGCGCCTGGATACGCGGTGCCCGGCGAGGGTCGGTCGACGACTTCGAGGCGCTCTTTCGAGAGCACTGGCCCCGGGCATTCCGCGCCGCGTACCTCGTCGCCGGCGACGCCGCGGCCGCGGAGGACATCACGCAGGAGGCGTTTCTCGCAGCGATCCGGCACCTCGATCGGTTCGACCGGCGGCGTCCGTTCGGACCGTGGCTCCACCGGATCGTCGTCAACCGCGCGATCGACTGGACGCGTGCGCGGCGCCTGCGGGCCGAGGTCGAGCTCGCGGAGGACGTCGCCGCGCCGCTGCAGCGCGAGAGCGGCGGGTCGACGTTCGCGCGGATCCGCGACCTGTCGCCCGAGCACCGCGCCGTCGTCGTCCTGCGGTACGTCCTCGAGTACACGCCCGGCGAGATCGCGGAGCTGCTCGACCTTCCTCGCGGAACGGTCAACTCGCGCCTGCGCCGCGGTCTCGACCGTCTGAGGGAGGAGCCGGCGTGACGCCCGAGGACCGCGCGTGGGAGGTCGTCCGGCGCGCCTTCGAGGAGCGGACGCACTCCGCGCCCGGCACCCGTGCCGGTGGTTCGAGCTCGCCGGGACGCACGGGGCTCGTCCTCGCTCTCGTCGCGGCCGCCGCTCTCGCGGCCGGGATCGCGACGACCCCGGTCCGCGCGCTCGTCGCGTCCGTCCGCGACGCCGTCGGGAGCGACCGCGCGGCACCCGCCCTGTTCTCGCTCCCGGCTCCCGGCAGGCTGCTCGTCGTCTCCCGCAACGGCGGCGGCGTGTGGATCGCCGACGCCGACGGGTCGAAGCGTCGCCTCGGCGAGTACGACGACGCGCGCTGGTCGCCGTTCGGCCGCTTCGTCGTGGCAGCGCGCGACAACGCCCTCGTCGCGCTCGAGCCGGACGGGACGGAGCGATGGTCGCTCGCGCGGCGCGGCGTCGCCTCCCCTCGCTGGGGCGGCACGCACACGGACACACGCGTCGCCTACTGCTCGGCGGACGGCCTCCGCGTCGTCGCGGGCGACGGCACCGCCGACCGCCTCGTCTCCCCGCGGGCCTGCAGCGCGGAATGGCGGCCGGGGCCGGAGCACGTGCTGACGTACCTCGACGGCGACACCGTCGTGGCCCGGGACGTCGACACCGACCGCGTCCTGTGGCGCAGCGAGGGCAGCGGGAAGCTCGCGTGGTCGAGCTACGGCGAGCGCCTCGCCGTCGCGTCAGGACATCGCGTCCGCCTCCTGGACGGCGGCGGCCGGTCGCTTCGCACCCTTCGATTCCGGCGGACGGTTCTCGGCGCCTCGTTTGCGCCCGGGTCGCACGAGCTCGCCGTCCACCTCCGCGCAGGCGACGGCGAGAGCGCGACCAGCGAGATCCGGCTCGTGAGCCCCGACGGGTCGTCACGGCGTCTGTTCGCGGCGGCGGGCGTCTTCGGCGACATGGCCTGGGCGCCGAACGGCCGGTGGCTGCTCGTGGACTGGCCGTCCGGCGGCCAGTGGGTGTTCGTCCCGAGGAGCGGCCGCGTGCGCCCGGTGACGAACCTCGTGCGCCAGTTCCCGCGACCGGACGGCGCGTATCCGACGTTCCGGCTCGCGAACGGGTGGTGCTGCGGCCCGTAGTACGCTCCGGCGCGTGCTCGAGGTGGGCGATGCGATCCCCGACGCGGAGGTCTGGCCGGCGCCGAACAGCCCGGCCCGCCTCCGCGAGCTCGTCGCGACCGGCCCGAAGCTTCTCCTCTTCTACCTCTTCGACTGGTCGTCCACCTGAACGAGCGAGATGGAGCTCCTGCGTGACAGGAGCGCGGAGCTCGCGGAGGCCGGCGTCGAGCCCATGGGCATCTCCCGCGATTCGCCGTGGACGCACATCGCGTGGCAGCAGGCGCTCGACCTGAACTTCGTGCTCCTCTCCGACTGGAACGCCGAGGCGGTTCGCGGCTTCGGCGTGGCCCACGAGTATCGGGGCCTGCACGACGTCGCGGAACGGTCGGCATTCCTCGTCGACGACGCGGGCGTCGTCCGTGGCGCCTGGAGCTACGGGAGCGGCGACCTCCCGGACATGGACGAGCTGCTCACGGCGGCGCGCGCGCTCGGCGCGTCTCCCTCGTCGGCGTGAGCATGAGCGACGTGACGTTCGTCCCGCCGCGCGGCGGCGAGGTCATCGGCGATTCGCCCGAGCGGCGAGTCGAGATCCTCTCCGACGCGGAGGCGCTGAACGCGACGTGGTCCCGATTCGGGCCGAGGCGGGAGGGCGCCGACCTCCATGTTCACCGCCTGCACAACGACCTCTTCTACGTCCTCCACGGCGAGCTGACGGTGCGCCTCGGGCCCGGGGACGCGGAGGTTCCGGTCGCTGCCGGCACGCTCGCGCACGTGCCGCCGCTCGTCGTCCACGGGTTCCGGAACGCGAGCGACGCCGACGTCGTCTACCTCAACTTCCATGCGCCCGGCGAGCGGTTCGCCGACTACCTGCGCTCGCTCCGGGACAAACGGTCGTTCTCGTACGACCAGTACGACCCGCCCGACGACGGCGGTCGGGATCCAGCGGACGCCGCGATCGGCGGCGATGACGTTCTCGGCGACGACGTGAAGCTGCTCGTCGACGTCGACGAGATCGCGGTCGCCGAGAGGCGCGTCGACGGCGCGGAGCTTCCCGGCCGGAAGCACGTCCACCGTCGTCACGCCGAGTCGATCTACGTGCTCGACGGCGCGCTGACGCTCGCCGCGCGCGAGCGAGAGCTTCGCGCCGAGGCCGGGACGTGGCTCGAGGTGCCGCCGGGCGTCCCGCACACCCTGTCGCCGGCGGCGCGCGGCGCGCGCTTCCTCGAGCTGCACTCGCCGAGCTGCGGCTTCGGCACATTCCTGCGTGCGCACCGCGACGGCGAGAACGCGACCGAGACGGGGTTCGACCAGGCCCCGGCCTGACCCGTCGGAACGTCGTCCCCGGCTTACAGATCGATTCCCTTCGCGCGCAGCTCCGAGAGCGCCGCCTCGCTCTTCCCCAGGCCCGACGCGCCCTGCGCGCGCAAAACCGCGTCGACCTTCGCGAACTGCACCTCGCTGTAGGCGACGACGTCGAAGCGATTGCCCCACGGGTCGCCGACGTTGTTGCCGCGGACGCTCGCACCGCGAGCGCGGGCGGCCGTGACGACCGCCGTGACATCGTCGACGACGAGCCCGAAGTGACGGTGCTCCGCCCTCGGCTCCACCTCGTGCTCGAACAGCGCCACGAACTGGTCGCCGAGATCGATGAAAGCCATCGTCTCCGACTGACCGCGCAGCCTCAGCTCCGGGAAGAGCGCACGCCAGAAGTCGAGCGCCTCGGCGACGCTCCCCACGTCGAGCGCGACGTGGTTGATGCCGATCGCTCGCGCCATTACGCCAACATCAACGTCGACCGGCGGCGGCTATTCCTGTGGCACGTGTCGGGGCGGCGCGCGACCGGCCCGTCTGTTCCCGCCGCGAGAGGTGGCCTGGCCCTACGGCCAGGTGTGTCCGTCTCGCGCGTCCGCTTGAGTAACCGCATGGAAACCACCGCCACCTCCGTCCCGCGTGCGCGGTCGAGCGGCACGGCCACGCTCGCCGCGGGCGCGATCCTCCTCGTCGTCGTCGCGATCTTCCTCGTCTCGACGTCGGGCTGGTATCTCGTCTTCAAGACCGTGCACGTCCTCGGCGCCGTCGTCTGGATCGGCGGCGGCGCGATGCTGATCTTCCTCGGCGTCCGCGCGCAGCTACGCAACGAGGCGCACGAGCTCGCCCAGATCGCGCGGCAGGCCGCGTTCTGCGGCGAGCGCATCTTCGCCCCTGCCGGGCTCGTCGTCGTCCTGATGGGCGTCGCGATGATGATCAACGGCGACCTCGACTGGGGCCAGTTCTGGGTGATCGCCGGCCTCATCGGCTATGCGATCACGTTCGTCGTCGGGATCGGCTACCTCTCGCCGCTCTCGAAGCGAATCGCCAGGACGGCGGCGGACAAGGGCCCCGAACATCCCGAGACGCTGGCGCTCGTCGACCGCGTCCTCCTCGTCGCCCGGTTCGACGCGGTAATGCTGCTCCTCGTCGTCGTCGACATGGTCGCGAAGCCCTTCTCGTAGGCCTCAACGGGCCTCGCCCGCGGCGGGGCCGCAGACGGAGGGCGGACCTGCGTCCGCCCTCCGCTCTCGTTCTCGATCGCTCAGAAGGGACAGTTGCCGGGAGCGGGCGCGTCGATCCTTCTCGCGGCGCCCGTCGGGACGAACTGCACCACGACCGTGCGCGCCTCCTCGGTGCCCTCGTTCCGGATCAGATGCACGTCGCCGCCGCCCACGTCGACGAAGCTGTTCGCTCCCGTCGCCGAGTAGACGTGCGGCGTGCAGGACGGATCGTCGCCGTCGTAGACGGTCACCGTGCCCTGCGTGACGGTGATCAGGCTGGGGCCTGGATGGGTGTGCCAGCCGCTGCTCCCGCCCGGAGCGCCGTTGCTGCCGACCGGAGCAAAGATGTTCGACTGGACGTAGAGGTCGGACAGCCCCTTCGTCTTGAGCTTCACCTTCCAGTGGTCGGCCTTCGACTCGCCCTTGATCTCGAGCTTGGCGAGCTGTGACTTCGCGAGCGTCGTGCTCGTGAACCCGCTCGACGGTGTCGCGAGCACGGTCCCGCCGTACGCGGCCGCGCCCAGAACGACGAGCAGCATTGCCCAGATCCATTTCGACTTCATTGCCCCTCCTTCCGGGAGGAGATCGCTTCGACGATGCGGAACGCATCGAGGCCGGCGCGCTGCGCGACCAGCGCAGCGTCTCGACTCGAGGGTGCGTCGAAGACGAAGAAGCAGATCTCGTCCTCGGGAACGTGGATCGAATGTTCGAAGCGGACGGCCGTCCGCTCCCGCGTCTGCTCCTCCGCGGCGGATCGCGCGCGTAGCTCGCGAGCGTTTCGCTCTCCGGCCTGGCCGCGACCGAGGTACGTCTCCACGAGGTAGCAGGGCATGCGTTCGAGGCTATGAGCCCCGGCCCGCGGTGGAAACGTCAGAACGTCTGAACGTTCCTCCGGGTCACGCCGTTTTCTATTGGAGGCGGTTCGCGAGCTCCGTCCGCGACCGCACGCCGAGCTTCGCGTAGATGTGCGTGAGGTGGCTCGCCACCGTCCTCTCTCCGAGAAACAGCGCGGCGGCGACCTCGCGGTTCGTTCGACCCTCCGCGACGAGCGCCGCGACGCGGCGCTCGGCGGCGGTCAGCCCTTCCTCACGCGTGCGGCCGCCGATGCTCCCGAGCTCGGCGCGCGCCCGCTCGACCCACGTCGCCGCTCCGAGCTCCTCGAACCTGCGAAGCGCCTCGGCGATCGCGCTGCGGGACGCGCGCTTCTGCCGTCCGCGCCTCCGGAGGACGCCGAGCGCGAGCAGCGCGCGCGCCTGGCCGAACCCGTCCCCGACGTCCGCGTGGCGCGCAACGGCCTGCTCGAGCAGCGCCGCCGCTCCTTCGACGTCTCCCTCGGAGGCCGCCACGAGCCCGCGGCAGCGCACGACCTCCGCGAGCGTCCAGTGCCGGCCGAGCCGCGTCGCGTCCGCGTCGAGAACATCGAGGACTCGACGCGCGTCGCGGATCTTCCCGAGCTCGAGCAGCGCTTCGACGTAGTCCGCGCTCCAGGGACGCAGGCAAGGCTCGCCCCAACCGAGCTTCGCGGCCTGGCGGTCGGCCTTTCCGAGCCAGACTTCCCCGGCCGAGGTGTCTCCGCTCCAGAGCGCGACGAGGCCGAGGACGGCCAGATGCCTGGGGGGATGAAGCCCGAGCTGTTTCTCCGCCAGCTCCAGTGCTCGTTCCGAACGAGCACGCGCGACCTCGAGCCGGCCGCGATGCACGGCAACCCACGCGACGGCGAGATGGACCTGCGGCGTCTCCAGCCCGTACTGGACGTGGATGTCGTGGGCCCGGGCGGCGTAGTCCGCCGCCAGCTCCCAGCGCCCGCCGGCCAGCTCGACCTCAGAAAGTCCGGTGAGGGCCCACGCGCTCCGCGGCTCATCGCGCTCGCGCGACTCTTGGTAGGCGCGCTCGAGCAGCTCACGCCGCTCGGCGACGGTCCCGAACGACGCCACGGTCAACGCGACCGCGTCGGCCGCGTCCCTCGACAGCCGAGCGTCGTCGGCGGCAGCCGCGACGGCCTCGGCACGCTCTGCGTACGCCGGGGCGCGGGCATCGCCCGTGATCGCGGCGAACCAGCTGAGCATCGACAGGGCGCCGGCTCGAAGCGCGTCGTCGTCGAGATCGTCCGCGAGCTCGAGCGCCGCGCCCGCATGGTCGGAAGCTCGGACGAAACCGTCCCTGAAGCGCGTCGCCCACGCAAGCTTCCTGTGGATTACCGACCGGAGCGCCGGCGCCGCGTCTGCTTCACGCAAGGCCTCCTCGAGCAGCTCGGCGGCACGTTCCATGCTTTCGAGGTCGGCCAGGAGCACGAGCGTCTCCGCGCGCGCCGCGCCGACCCCCGGCTCGGCGAGCAGGTCGGCCGCGATCGATCGCGCGCGAGTCCACTCGCCGGCAGCCTGGTGCGCACGGGCTGCGTCGAGCGCCCGGCGATGACGCTCGGTCCGAGCCTCGAGCGAGGTCAGCCGGAGCGCGTGCTCGGCCAGGTCCGCCGCGACGGCCGACGCTCCACGATTGGCTGCCAGGGCCGAGGCGTCGTCGAGCACGCGTGCGACGTCGCCGTCAGGTCTGTTCAGCGACAGCGCCAGGTGACGCGCACGGAGGAGGGGGTCGTCGACGATCCCGGCGAGACGCGCGTGCACGGCGCACCGTTCCTCGCCGAGCTCCTGGTACAGCACCGACGACAGCAGCGGGTGGGTGAACCGAATCGCGCCGTTGTCGCGCTCGATCACGTGCGCGACGACTGCAGGCTCCACGGCGTCTGCGGTGATTCCTGCCCGCTCGAGGAGAGATTCCGAAGGCGCGCCCGACGCCGCGGCGAGCGCGAGCGCGCGGCGAGTCGTCCCGGGCAGCCCCGCGAGCCGCTCGCGTAGGAGCTCTTCGAGCGTCGGTGGGACCTCGAGCGGCTGAGCCGGCCCCGCACCGGTGTCGAGGGCCCGGGCGAGCTCCAGCGCGAAGAACGGATTGCCACCCGACTGCTCGTGGAGGCGGAGCAACGTCTGGCGCGCGAACAACCGGCCGAGCCGGTCGCGCAGGAGCCGGTGGAGCGCGCCGACGCTGAGCGGCCCCACGGCCAACCTCTCGACGTGCTCGGGCCGGAGCGCGCCCTCCAGCTCCGGCGCCTGCACGCCGGTGCTCGACCGCCTCGCCAGGAGGAGGCGAACGTTCTCGCCTTCGAGCCTCCTGACGGCGAACCCGAGCGCCGCGTTCGACGACGGATCGAGCCACTGGACGTCGTCGATCGCGATCAGCAGCGGCTCGCCCCGCCCGAGGAGCTGGAGCGCGTCGCGGACCGCGACCGCCACGGCGCGCGGGTCGAGAGGATCGCCCTGCGAGTCCGCGAGGAGCAGCACCGCCTCGAGCGCGCGGCGCCTCGGAGGCGACAGCGCCGGAAGCACATCGCCGAGAGCGTCCTCGAGCAGGTCGTTCAGGCCGACGTGCGCGAGCCCGCGCTCGGCCTCGACCGGCCGCGACGAGAGAACACGCGCACCGCGGCCGCGCGCGTGCTCCACGCCCGCCAGCCAGAGCGTCGACTTGCCGGCGCCTGCCTCGCCCTCGAGCACGAGCGCGCGGCAGCCTCCCTGCACGTCGTCGAGGAACGCCTCGAGGGCGGCGAGCTCGCCGTCTCTGCCGATGATCTCGCGCACGCTGTCCGTCCTGCGATCGTGACGAGCAGCGGTCTCGAAGGCAACCTCGCGGGTGAGGTCCGTCAGGACGACGAGATCCGTTCGTTCAGCTCGACGAGGAGGTCGCGGACCTGCGCGAAGCGGTCGGCGCCGAGCTCTCGCGCCCAGTCCGACTCGACCTCGGCGACGGCCTCGCGGATGACCGGGATCACCGCCCGGCCGCGCCCGGTCAGGGCGATCCGCTTCGAGCGTTGATCGTCGGGGTCCGGTTCGCGGGCGAGGTAGCCGAGCCGCTCGAGGTGCCCGAGCTGGTAGTTCACGGCTTGCTTGCTCATTCCGACCCGAGCAGCGAGCTCCGTCGGCCTGAGGCCCTGCGGCCCCGGGTACTGGAGGACCACCAGGTGCGCCGGCTCGAGGTCGCCGAAGCCGGATTCGTGCAGCTTGTCGAGCATGTGCTGCCGAACGACCTGAAGCGGCCGGCGGAGAAGGGCTCCGATCAGAGGAGGACCGGACGTCTGCGAGCCGGGCCGCTGGGTAAAGCCACTTGACAAGTTGTCGGGATTCATCTACGGTCAAGCGACTTTACCACTTCAGGACGGAGGAGAGGACGATGCCGACAACGACGCGTGACGAGATCAGGATCGGACAGATCACGACGCGGTTCCTCGTGGAGGGGGATGAATCCGCAGGCTCGGTCGCCCTGTTCGAGTTCGACGTTCCCGCCGGCGCGAGGGTGCCGATCGCCCACAGCCACGACGGGTACGAGGAGACGGTCTACGGGCTCGAAGGCGTCCTGACGTGGACGGTCGGAGATTCGACGACCGACGTCGGGCACGGGCAAGCGCTCGTCATCCCGCGCGGTGTCGTCCACCGCTTCGAGAACACAGGGGACGCCGACGCGACGACGCTCGCGATCGTCACCCCGGGCGTCCTCGGCCCCGCCTACTTCCGCGACCTGGCCGCGGTCGTCGACGCCTCCTCGGGCGGTCCCCCGACCTCGCCGCGTTGGCCGCGGTCATGCGCAGCCACGGCCTCACTCCCGCTCCGTAGCGTCACTGCTCGGCCGGCCGCGCGACGGCCGGCCGGCTCTACATACCCATGGCGTGATTCAACGGTACCGCTGAGCAGGTATTTCTCTCCGTTGCACGGCTCGCGCCATCACGAGGACAGCACCTGGACGGGGCTCCGCGACACCCGCGGGTTCATCGTCGTCCTCAACGGGCCGGGCTCAGATCTGCACACCGTCGCTTTGGGATCGCGTCACGATGTCTTAGCCTGAGCTCGTGCTCATCTGCGCGAGTTGCCGGCGGAACAATCCGGTGGGCGCACAGTTCTGCAACGGCTGTGGCGCGGCGCTTGCGACGACGGCGGCTCTTCGCGAGGTTCGCAAGACGGTCACGGTGTTGTTCTGCGACGTGACTGGCTCGACGGCGCTCGGCGAGTCCACTGATCCGGAGGCGCTGCGGGCGCTGCTGGCGCGCTATTTCGTCCGGATGAAGGCGATCGTCGAGTCGCACGGGGGAACGGTGGAGAAGTTCATCGGCGACGCGGTGATGGCGGTGTTCGGAATCCCCGCCGCGCACGAGGACGACGCGCTGCGCGCCTGCCGGGCGGCCGTGGAGATGCGCGACGCGTTGCCGGAGCTGGGGATCCGTGGCCGGATCGGTGTGAACACGGGCGAGGTGGTGACCGGGACGGAGGAGCGGCTCGCGACCGGTGACGCGGTGAACGTGGCGGCGCGGTTCGAGCAGGCCGCCGAGCCAGACGAGGTGTTGATCGGAGAAACGACGCACGCACTCGTGCACGACGCGGTGATCGTCGCGCCGGTCGAGCCGCTGACGCTGAAGGGGAAGTCGGAGCCGGTGCCGGCTTACCGGCTCCTCTCGGTGCTCGACGCGCCGGAGCGCAGTCACGTGTCGCGGTTTGTCGGGCGCGATCTGGAGCTCGCGCAGATCGCGCAAGCGTTGGAGCGGGCGCGGGCGGAGGCGCGTTGCGAGCTGGTGACCGTGGTCGGCGATGCCGGCGTGGGCAAGTCCCGTTTGGTGGCGGAGGCGCTCGCCGCCACCGAGGCGCACCTCGTGCGCGGCCGCTGCCTGCCCTACGGGGATGGCATCACCTACTGGCCGGTCGTTGAGGTGGTGAAGCAGCTCGAAGCGCTGCCCTCGGATCCGTTCGCGGCGGCGGCGATCCGTTCACTCCTCGGCGAGTCCGATGTCGCGACGAGCGGGGACGAGATCGCCTGGGCGTTCAGGAAGCTGTTGGACGAGCAGGCGCCGCTGGTGGTGGTCTTCGACGACATTCAGTGGGGCGACGAGACGTTCCTCGATCTGGTCGAGTCCACGGCGCTCCTCTCGACCGGCGCGCCGCTGCTGCTTCTGTGCATGGCCCGGCCGGAGCTGGTCGAGCGTCGTCCCGGCTGGCCGGGGACGTTGCGGCTGGAACCGTTACCGCCCGAGCAGGCCGACGCGCTGATCGGCGACGCGGTCTCGGGAGAGTTGCGCGGGCGGATCGCGCACGCCGCAGGCGGCAACCCGCTGTTCATCTCCGAGATGCTGGCGATGGCCGCCGGCAACGGGGAAGTCGAGGTGCCGCCGACGCTGAAGGCGCTCCTCGCGGCCCGTCTCGATCAGCTCGACGAGGCGGAGCGGCGGGTGCTCGAGCGCGGCTCCGTGGAGGGCGAGGTCTTTCACCGCGGCGCGGTGCATGCGCTGGCTCCCGAGGAGACGCAGGTCACGACACGCCTCGCCGGGCTCGTGCGTCGTGAGCTCATTCGTCCCGACCGCACGCAGCTCCCGGGCGACGACGGCTACCGCTTCCGCCACCTGCTGATCCGCGACGCCGCGTACGACGCGCTCCCCAAGGCCGTTCGCGCGGATCTACACGCCCGCTTCGCCGACTGGCTCGACGCGCACGGGCACGCCCTCGTCGAGCGCGACGAGATCGTCGGGTACCACCTCGAGCAGGCCGCGCGCTACCGGGCCGAGCTCGGAGAAGCCGGTCCCGTACTCGCCGAGCGCGCTGCTCTGCGACTTGCAACGGCGGGCAGGCGCGCAACCGACCGCGAGGACTACCGGAGCGGGGCTGCTCTGCTCTTCCGCGCGGCCGAGCTCGTGCGACCGCATCGGCTCGACGTCACGCTCGAGCTCGAGTCCGCATGGGTACAGAGCGACCTCGACCTGCGCGGGTCCGCACAGGCGGCAGAGGCGGTCGGCGAACGCGCCGAGGCCGCAGGCGACCGTTCCGGGGCGATGCTCGCTCGTGCGCTCGCTCTGATGAACCGGATGTTCGCGGGCGAGGTCGCGGGGGTCGACAAGCAGGTGGACCTCTGCCGCGCGGCGCTCCCCCTCGAGGAGCAGCGGGGCGATCCACGGCGACTCGCGCTGCTTTGGGACATGCTCGCCCTTGCGGCGAACTTCCGGATGCAGAACGACGACGACGTCCACGCTGCGCTGCAGGCGCTGCGCTACCGCCGCGTCGCCGGAGACGTCCCGTCGCACTCGCGGATCGAGTGGGCGCTGATCCTCGGCCCGCGCCCGGCAGACGACGCGCTACGGATGGTCGACGAACTCGACGCCCAGCGGCCTCCGGGAGCCAGCGATCTGGCGCGGGCGGCCCTGCTCGCAATGCTCGACCACGTCGACGAGGCGTGGCCGCTCGCCGAGGCGCGGTCGAGCCACCTGCGCGAGATCACTGGCAATTCCGTACAAGAGGGGCACTCGTATCTCTGGCTGATCGCGATGATCGAAGGCGACCGCGAGCGAGCGTGCCGGCACAACGCCGACATGATCGACGTGATCCGCGCCGGCGTCAGCGTCGCCGCCGCGTTCCAGTCCTTTCAGGCGCGCGAGCTCTGCTACCTCGGTCGCTTCGAGGAGGCGGAGCCGTGGCTCCGTCAGGCTCAGGCCGTTCCGCCGCGTGCGTCCGTCCGCGTGATGGCCCCTGCCGCCGAGGCGCTCCTCCTCGCAGCGCGCGGCGAGCTCGAGCAGGCGGAGGCGCTGGCGCACACGGCAGTCGCGAGAGCGGAGACCGAGACGGACAACGTCTGGTTCAAGGGCTGGACGTGCGAGGACCTCGCCACCGTGCTCGAGCGCGCAGGCCGGATCGACGACGCGCGCGCCGCGCTCGAGCGTGCCCTGGCGGTGTGGGAGCAGAAGCGCTGCCTACCGTGCGCGGACCGCGTTCGCCAGCACATCGACTCGCTTGGGCGGGCGAAGGTCTGACACCACGAACGCGCGAGCTCGGCGCCGTGACATCACCGGGGCAACACGCGCACGGCTCGCATCCGCTCAACGCCGGCCGATTGTGAAAAGACATCGTTACCAGCGGCGAGGCGATCACGCACGCGGAATGTGTATCCGAGCCCGTTCCGAAGCCTCGTGAATAAAGGGTTTCCGGAACGCCCTCGCGATCCTCTACATGCCCATCGCGTGGTACCCGCTGTCCACGTACAGCGTCGTGCCGGTCACGTTCCGGGCGTCGTCGGCGAGGAGGTACGCGGCGGCGGCGGCCACGTCGTCGGCCTCGATGTGGCGTCCGAGCGGGGCCCGCTCCTCGAACATCGACTCCATCGTCGTGAACCCGGCGATCGACCGCGCGGCGAGCGTGCGCACCGGGCCTGCCGAGACGGCGTTCACCCGGATGTTCTTCTTGCCGAGATCCCACGCGAGGTACTTCACGGATGAGTCGAGCGTCGCCTTGGCCACGCCCATCACGTTGTAGTGCGGCACGGCCCGCTCGCCGCCGAGGTACGTCATCGTCACGATCGCGCCGCCGCCGGCGGCCTCCATCAGCGGCTCCGCGGCACGCGCCGTCGCGACGAGCGAATAGGCACTGATGTCGACGGCCATCCAGAAGCGGTCGCGGGGCGTGTCGACGAACCGCCCCTCGAGGTCCTCGGCCGCCGCGAACGCGACCGAGTGCACGAGGATGTCGAGCCGCCCGCCGAACGTCTCGGCGACCTTCGCGAACACCCGCTCGATCGCCTCGTCCGAGCGAACGTCGAGCTCCGCGACGAGCGGGCTCGAGACCGACTCGGCCAGGTCGCGCACGTTCTTCTCGATGCGCTCGCCCTGATAGGTGAACGCGATCTCGGCGCCGCCGGCCGCGAGGCGACGCGCGATCGCCCATGCGATCGAGCGCTTGTTCGCGACACCCAGCACGAGCGCGCGCTTGCCGGAAAACATCGGGCCGACTCTAGATGCATCGGCTACTGTGCGCTCCTGTTGCGTCGCCTCGCCTTCTTGACCTTTGTCGCACTTTTGGCGACGGCGACCACCGCGACCGCGTCGTTCCGACCGATCAAGCGAGACCGCGGCGAGACCTCCGTTCCGCTGCTTCGCGCAGGCACGCTCAGCATCCCGGACGGGTCGCGGCGCGGGCGCGTCACGGTCATCGCGCGGCTCGGGCTCCCGCCGCTCGCGGCTTGGAACGCCGACCGTGCTCTCTCGTCGGCGCGGGCCGCACGCCGGCTGGACGTCGCGTCCGCCTCTTCGCGCACGTACCTCGCGCGCGTCGACGCGGCGCAGCGCGCGGCGGTCGCGCAGCTTCGCAGCGCGATCCCGGAGGCGCACGTCACGACGCACTACCGCGTGCTGCTCGACGGGTTCGCCGTCGACCTGCCGGCGAAGAAGCTGCCGATGCTCACGCGCATGAGCTTCGTCACGAAGCTCTACCCGAGCATCTCGTACACCGCGACCATGGACCGCGGCCCGTCGGTGATCAAGGCCGACGCCCTTGCGGCCGCCACCGGCGCGCGCGGCGACGGCGTCAAGATCGGCGTCGTCGACACCGGCGTCGACTGGAAGAACCCGTTCCTGCAGCGCCGACGGGCTTCTCGTACCCGCCCGGGTTCCCGAAGGGCGACACGACGAAGACGACGCCGAAGGTGATCGTCGCCCGGAACTTTCCCGGGGCCGGTGACGGACAAGGCGGGCCGCGAGGCCTTCGACCCGTCCGAGCCGCACGGGACGCACGTGTCGGGCATCGCCGCGGGCGTCGCCGGCACGACGGCGCCCGCGAGCGAGGACCACCCCACGACGTCCGGCCTCAGCGGCGTTGCACCGCGCGCGTGGATCGGCAATTACCGCGTCTTCAACGTCCCGACGCCCATCGGCCACGTCGGCAACACGCCGCAGATCGTCGCCGCATTCGAGGCGGCAGTCGCGGACGGGATGGACGTGATCAACTTCTCGGGCGGCGGCGCGCAGACCGACCCCTCCAACGACGCGATGTACGAGACGGTGCGCAACGTCGCGGCCGCCGGCGTCGTTCCGGTGATCGCCGCCGGCAACGACCGCGACGACTACGGCCTCGGAAGCGCAGGGTCGCCGGGAACTGCGCCCGATTCGATCGCGGTCGCAGCCGTCTCGAACCAGCACGTCTTCTCCCCGCAGCTCAGCGTCGTCGGCGCGCCGCCGCTTCTCCAGGCGATCCCGATCCAGGGCGCAGGCGGCGAGAAGCTCCCGGCGCGTTGGTCGAACACCGACCAGACCGTCGCCGACGTCTCCACCGTCGTCGGGAGCGACGGAAAGGCGGTCGACCCGTACCTGTGCGGCACCGGTAGCGATCCCAACGCGTCCGCCTCGACGCTGCCGGCGGACTCGCTGAAAGGCGTCGTCGCGCTCGCACTGCGGGGCAACTGCACGTTCGTCTCGAAGGAGGACCGGGCGAAGAAGGCCGGAGCGACCGGGCTGATCCTGATCGACAACCGCGCCGGCGAGGCCAACCCGATCCCGATCCCGCTGTCGATCGGCGGGGCGATGATCTCCGATCTCGACGGGCAGCGTCTGCGGGCGTTCCTCGCCGGGAAGGGCGGCCGCGCGCAGATGCGCGTCTCGAGCGACGTCCGCGAGATCCAGACGGATCGCAGCGGGGTCATGACGAGCTTCTCTTCGGGAGGCCCGACGAGCTTCGGCCACCAGCTCAAGCCCGACGTCGCGGCGCCCGGGCTCGAGGTGCTCTCCTCGACGACGAAGCCGCAGTTCTCGGTGTACGCGGGCACCTCGATGGCAACGCCGCACATCGCGGGCGCGGCGGCGCTGCTCGTGCAGAACCACCCGACGTGGACGCCGGGGAACGTCAAGTCGGCGCTGATGTCTACGGCAGGCCCCGCGTGGGCCGATACGGCGCGGACGCGCGAAGCGCCGGTGTGGCTCGAGGGCGGCGGCCTCGCGGACGTCGCCGCTGCGACCGATCCGCGTCTCTTCACGGATCCGCAGTCGATTTCGTTGGGCGACCTCGACGTCACGACGGGCGCGCAGCGCACGGCGAAGCTCGTCACCGTCACCGACGCGGGCGGCGGCGCCGGCACGTGGACGGTCGAGCTCGCACCGCAGGCTCAGACCTCAGGCGTGTCGATCGACGTGCCGGGGACGCTCTCGCTCGCTCCCGGCGGCGACGTGACGCTGCCGGTACTCGTCCATGCCGCCGCCGACGCCGTCGTCGGAGACAACTCGGGGTTCATCGTCCTCCGGAACGGCGACCTCCGCCGGCGCGTCCCGTACGCGTTCCTCGTCGAGAGGCCCGCCCTTCGTGACGCGCCCGTGAAGAAGCTCGCGAAGCAGCAGACGGGCGACACCGCCGTCGGGCAGAACCGCGTCTCGGTCTACTGCTGCCCCTCGATGCCGTTCGGGCCGCCCGCGGGATACGTCGGTGCGCCGATGAACGAGGACGGCTCGGAGACCCTGTACTCGGTCGACCTCGAACAGCCGGTCGTCAACTTCGGCGTGTCGATCCTCGGATCGTCCGGGAACGCCGTGGTCGACCCGTGGGTGTTGACCGCGAAGGACGAGAACGAGGTCTCCGGGTACGCGGGGACGCCGGTGAACGTCAACGACCTGACGGTCGACGCGAAGGTCGACATCGGAGCCGCGGGCGCTCAGTTCCCGCGACTGCAGCGGCTGTACGTCTCGGTCGACTCGCGCGCGGATCCGTTCACGAACACCACGGCGAAGGGGAAGTACATCCTCAACGCGTGGGTCGACGACCTGACTCCACCCGCCGTGCGCATGCTCACGACGCGCGTCACCGCGGGCCGGCCGCTGCTCGTCGCGCAGGTCGCGGACGCCGGCTCGGGCGTCGACCCGCTCTCGCTCGTCCTCTCGTACAAGCGCGTCCTCCTCGGGGCGTCGGACTACGACCCGTTCAGCGGCCTCGTCATCTTCGGGATTCCCGCGCAGGCGCCGAAGCTCGCGAAGGGAAAGACCGTCGGCGTGCTCTCGGCGGCCGACTACCAGGAGTCGAAGAACATCAACACGCCGGGCGACAACATCTTCCCGAACACGGCCTTCAGGCCGGTGCGGCTCACGGCGGTCGCGGGGCCGACGGTGACCTGGCTGCTTCCGTTCGCCCGCGGCTGCGCGGAGGCGAAGCAGGATCGTCTCGTCGTCACAGCTGCGTCGACGACGAAGGTCACGGGCGTCACGTTCAGCGTCGACGGCAGGCGCGTCGGCGTCGACAAGAGTGGCCCTGACGGGATCTACTCGGTCGCGTGGAAGACCGCCGGGCTGAAGAAGGGCGCGCACAAGCTGCTCGCGACTGTCGCCGACCGCTCCGGGCGGCACGACACAGCGGGGCGCACCGTCAGCGCCTGCTGATCCGCGCGTTCGCTCACTCACCGCGAGCCGGTGAACCGGATGTCCCCGGACGTGCGGGAGGCGTGCAAGATAGATGCGCGTAGCCGAACCTGGCAGCCCGGCTACGCGCACGCTCTACATCGGGTAGACCGAGAAGTTCCCGGTGCTGAAGTAGGGCGGCCCCAGATTGACGTCGGGGCAGGTCGAGAGATTCTGGCCGCCGCCGTACTCGGGCGGCCCGGTATCCGTGATGGCCGACCAGAAATCGCCTGTGGCGCCTGCATCGAGTACCGCCAGCAGGATCGTGTGTCCCGCAAGCGACTGCTGGTGTGTGTCGTAGGTGATCGTTCCGCCGACGTAGATCTGGCCGTCGATCGGACCTCCGCGGACGCACTGCACCTTGACGTACTTCACGCCGGTCGTGTCGCTGATCCAGAACGTCCCCATCGTCGTCCCTCGCGAGTAGGCGTTCACGGCCAGCGACGGGTACGGAAGTGACCTGAACGACGACCCGACGAGCGCGAACGGCGGCGGAGCATAGTAGGCGACGATCTGCTCCATGAACGTGCCGCCGCCGTTGCTGGACATGGTGATCGTGAAGTTGGTGGCGAAGGACGTGCCGTCGAAGTCCGACAGCCAGCGGACATGGCTCCCCACGCCCGGAATCACCGCGTAGGGATTTCCGCTGTAGGTGCCGGGGACGCGGCCCTGCGTGTACCCGCTGACCACGCACGTCTCAACGTCCTTGACACTCACCATGGTCTCGAAATGCGTGCCGGAGCACGCGTAGTGTGCCGCCGGTTGGCCCAGGTCGTAGGACGCCGTGAACGGCGTCGCCGTCCCGCCCGCGCTTGCTCCTGCCGAGACAACGAGCGCGGCGATCCCGACCGCGACTAGAACACCGAAACGCCTTGTCATCAGTTCCTCCCTCGCCCTCGACGTGAGGGCGTGACCACGTAACGGGACATGAATTCGACTTCGCGAGGCGACAGTCGCGACAGCGACCACGCAGCTCTCTTTCGTCTTCCACCTCCTCGGTCGACACCCAGCTCAACGGCACGGATCGTCACGACGGCGGCTAACGCGACGCTAACGCGGGTCCCCGCGGACGTCACCCTCGCCGCGGCTATGCGGAGCGGATCGAGGACACGGTCGAGATCAACCTCGCTACGGTCTCGACATTCGCGGCGTAGCCGTAGTCACCGGAGCTTCCTCCGGCATAGGCGCGGCGCTCTGCCGTGCCCTTCGTGCGCGCGGGTCGACCGTCGTAGGCCTGTCGCGACGCCCTGCCGGCGAGGCGGACGAGCACGAGCCCTGCGACGTGGCCGACCGCGCGTCGGTGGCCGGCGCATGCGAGCGCGTGCGCGCACGCCACCCGCGGATCGAGCTCCTCGTCAACAACGCGGGGATCGGCGCGCGCTCCGGCTTCCTTGGCGCCGACGACGACGTGATCGAGGACGTCGTGCGGACGAACTACCTCGGCTCCGTCTGGAGCACGCGCGCTTTCCTCCCGCTGCTCCCGTCGGGTGGGCGGATCGTCAACGTCGTCTCCGTCGCCGGCCTCGTCGCCGCCGGCCCCTACTCCGCCTCGAAGCACGCGCAGCTCGCGTTCTCGCGCTCGCTCGCCGTCGAGCTCGCACCGCGCGGGATCCACGTACTCGCGGTGCTGCCCGGATACGTCGAGACGCCGGGGTTCCCGCAGCGCGCCCGTCTCGGGCCGGTGCTCGCGCACCTCGTCGCCGACCCCGACCTCGTCGCGGAGCGAACGCTCGAGGCGCTCGAACGCGGCCGCCGTGAGATCTTCGTGCCGCGCTGGTACCGCGTCGCGACACTCGCAGCGCTGCTCCCGGCCACCGTGACCCGCGTTCGCGCCCGGGTAAAGGCTTGATGCGGATTAGGCGCCCTGTCGGGGCCGTTCCGGGCCAAGCCGAGGCGGTTCGACGTCCGCAGCGCGGGCCGGGGCCCGCGCAAGGGCGGCGAGACGGCTCGGCGCAGCGCCCGGGACGGCATCCGGCGCACCCGGCTAATGCGCATCAAGCCTCTAGCGTCGCACGAGGACGTACCAGCCGAGCTCGGCCGTGTAGTCGCCGGGCGCGAGGCCGCGCGCCCGCTCGCGCGCGTCGCCCTCGCAGCCGGCGAGGTCGAGGTACGCGTCGAGGTCACGCGGCTCGCTCTCGATCTCCGCGCGGCGCAGCACGAGCCCGTTCATGTCGAAGAGCGCCCGCAGGTCGCCGTCCGGGAGGATGCGCGTCGTCGACGGGTCCCGCGCGATCTCGAAGCGGTTGAGCTCGAGCGCCGACAGCGGGTCGACCGGCGCGAGCTGGTCGACGACGAGGATCGTCCCGCCGGGCCGGGTGACGCGCGTGAGCTCCGCGACCACGAGCTCCGGACGCCGAGCGTGGTGGAGCGTTCGGAGCGTCCCGGCGAGGTCGAACGAGAAGTCGGGGAACGGGAGGGCGTGCGCATCGCCCTCGACGACCTCGACGTTCGCCGGCGCGGAGCCGCTCGCCCGCGCGACCATCGCCGCGTCGGAGTCGACCGCGACGACCGACTCGACCCGCGGCGCGAGCGCGAAGGCGAGCGCCCCCGTGCCGGCGCCGACGTCGAGCGCGCGCTCGTCGCCGCGCAGCGAGACGAGGCGGTCGAGGTGCTCCGACAGGACGGCGGCGCGCTCGGCCTGGCGCGCTGCGAACCGCTCGGCCTTCGCATCGCTCAAAGACCGACGACCTCCCTCCGCGCCCGCGTCGCATCGCTGCAGATCCGCGACGCGAGCTCGTAGGCGATCGTGCCGGCTGCCCGCGCGTGGGCCTCGAGCGGAACGTCGGCGCCGACGATCGTGACAGGCGTTCCAGGCGGCAGCTCGCGGTCGAGCACGACCGCGAACGCGTCCATCGAGACGGTTCCGACGACGCGGCGACGCTCTCCCTCGACGAGCACCTCGGTGCCCGTGAGGTCGCGTCTGAACCCGTCGGCATAGCCGACGGGGATGATGCCGACCCAGGTGTCGGCGGACGCCACGAACCTCCGGCCGTACCCGGTCGAGTCGCCGGCGCGAACGAGCTTCGAGAGCGCGATCTCGCTCGTCCACGAGAGCACCGGCTCGAGCCCGTCGGCCGATGCCTCCGTGCCGAAAGGCGAGAGGCCGTACAGCGCGATGCCGCAGCGCGCGGCGTCGAAACGCGCCTCCGGGAGGCGGAGCGCGGCGGCGCTGTTCGCGACGTGACGCGTAACGTCGCCGAGCCCCTCGGTCGCCCGTCGGAACCGCTCGACCTGCTCGCGCGCGAACCCGAGGTCGCAGTCGGCCGTCGCGAGGTGCGTCATCACGCCGACGACCTCGCGTCCGAGCGCGGGGAGCTCGGCGACGCCCCATCGCCCCATGCCCGTGTCGAGCTTGACGTGCACCGGGACGCCCGCAGGGATGTTCTCGCCGACGACGAGCTCGAGCCGCGCCTCGCGTGCCGCCGCGACCTCTTCCACCGCCGCAGGCCCGAGCACGACGACGCGCACCGACGAGAGCTCGCGTCGCAGCTCGAGCGCCTCCGCGACCGTCGCGACGCAGAGTGCCGTCGCGCCTGCATCGAGCGCCGCCCTCGCGCACTCGAGCGCGCCGTGGCCGTATCCGTCCGCCTTCACGACGGCCCACAGCTCCGCCCCGTCGAGCGCACGGAGCAGCCGCCGCACGTTGTGGCGGAGCGCCGCGAGGTCGATCCTGATCTCGCTGCGCGCCACGGTCACGCGAGCGGCGGCCACTGCCACCCGTCGCCGGCGAGCGCACGTTGCAGCGCGGGCAGCAGGTCACTCGCGACCGCGCCCGGCTGCGTCGCGACCAGGCGCGACGCGACCCCGTGCGCGACCGCCGCCGCGGCCGCCGCGAGCGCAGGCTCCATCCCCTTCGCGAGGAAGGCCGCGACGACGCCGGTGAGGACGTCTCCCGACCCGGCGGTCGCGAGCGACGGCAGCCCGTACGACGCGACGAGGACGCCGTGCCGCGGTCGCGCGACGAGCGTGTCGGAACCCTTCAGGACGACGATCGAGCCGTAGCGCGACGCGGCGCGGCGAACCGCGTCGAGCCGGTGCGCCTCGACCTCGCGCGCATCCGTCCCCAGCAGCCGCGCGAGCTCCCCGGCGTGCGGCGTCAGCACCGTCGGAGCGCTTCGCGCCTCGAACGGCTCGAGCTCCCAGAGCGCGTCGGCGTCGAGCACGACGGGCGTGTCGAGCCGGTCGAGCAGGACGCGTACGAGCTCGCGCGTCCCCTCGCTCCGCCCGAGCCCCGGCCCAATCGCGACCGCGCCTGCCCTCGACGCCGCGTCGACGACCGCGTCGGCCGCGCGCGGAAGCAGGCGGCCTCCCGCGTCCTCCGGCAGCGGCCGCTTCACAGCCTCGAGCAGGCGCGCCTCGAGAACCGGGAGCGTCGACTCGGGCGCCGCGACCGCGACGTAGCCCGCGTCGGCCCGGAACGCGGCCAGCGCCGCCAGCATCGGCGCTCCCGTCAGCCCGCGCGAGCCTCCGACGACGAGCACGCTCCCCGCGCGGTACTTCGTGCTGTCGTGCCGCTTCCGCGGCACCTCCGCGAGCACCGACGCGGGCACGAGCGCGTGCTCGTGACCCTGCACGGCGAGGCCGATCGTGGCGACGTGAACACTGCCGGCGTGGAAGCGGCCGGGCGCCACGGCGAGCCCGACCTTCGCGGCGCCGAAGGTCACCGTCACCGTCGCGCGCACGGCGGCGCCGGGCACCTCGCCCGTCGAGCCGTCGACACCCGACGGGACGTCTACCGCGACGACGGGCTTCCGCGACTCGTTGATCCGCTCGATCATGCGCGCGGCGGCGTCGCGCGGCGCGTCGTGGAGGCCGATGCCGAAGATCGCGTCGACGACCACGTCGGCGTCGCCGAGGTCGCCGAACTCCTCGACCACCGTCACGTCGCGGCCGCGCTCGCGCAGCACACGCGCGCACACGCGCCCGTCCCCGCCGTTCGACCCCTTGCCGCAGACGACCGCGACGCGACCGGGGAAGCGGCTGTGAACGACGTTGGCGACGGCCGCACCCGCGCGGTCCATCAGCTCCGCCATCGAGTCCGGGTACCCCGGATGGGCCTCCTCGGCGCGCCGGGTCTCGTCGACGGTCAGGAGCGGCTCGAGCCTCATCCGTCCGGGAGCGTCTCCGCGTCCATCACGACGGCCACGGCGGCGGCCAGCTCGCGCGAGTGCGTCATCGAGAGCTCGATTCGACCTGCGCGCACACGTTCCGCCCACGCGGCCGTCCGCCCGCTCAGGTGGACGCCCGGCTTCGGGCGGCCCCGGATCTCGATCTCCTTCCACGTGAAGAGGACGCCGCAGCCGAGCGCTTTCCCGACGGCCTCCTTCGCCGCGAAGCGGCCGGCGTAATGCTGAGCCGGGTTCGCCTTCGCATCGCAGTAGGCGCGCTCGGCGGGAGTGAAGCACCGCTCAGCGAAGCCATCGTGGTGCCGGCCGAGCGCTCGACGGATGCGCTCGATCTCGATCAGGTCGACGCCGACGCGCACGGGCTCGCGCTACCCGTGACGCTCGAGCCACTCGGGCAGGTGCGCGATCGACGAGATGATCCCGTCGGGCGTCACGTCCGACGCCTCGACCTCGTCGGGCCTGAACTTGCCCGTGCGCACGAGGAGCGTCTTCATGCCGTGCCGCCGCGCTCCGTCGACGTCGCACTCGAAGTCGTCGCCGACCATCCACGTGAGCTCCGGATCAGCGTCGAGCGCGTCGAGCGCCGCCGCGAGATAGGCGGCGCTCGGCTTCCCCAGCACCGTCGCCTCCGTCTCGGCGGCGTACTCGAGCCCTGCGACGAAGGCGCCTCCATCGAGCCGCGGCCCGTGCGCCGTCTGCCACCACCGGTTCTTGTGCAGGCAGTACAACTCGGCGCCCGCGTCGAGCTCGAGGAACGCGCGGTTCAGGTTCAGGAACGAGAAGATCCGCCCCGTCTCCTCGCCCTCGTCGGCGCCGCCGACCAGCACCGCGTCGGCGTTCATCCCGATCAACTGGAGGCCCTCGAGATCGTCGAGGATCCCCGGCATCGTCAGCGCGAGGACGCGCTTCCCCTTCAGCGTGGTGGCCGCGACGCCGCCGGTCGTCTGGAGCTCGGCGTCGTCGAGCTCGAATCCCATCCCGCGCAGCTGGTCGGCGAGCTGCGCTCGCGACTTCGTCGTCGAGTTCGTCACGAGCCGTATCCGATGACCGTCGGCGCGTAGACGCCGCAGTGCCTCCGGCGCGCCGCTGATCGGAACACCCGAGACGTGCAGCACGCCGTCCACGTCCAGGAGAATCGCGGCCATGGACGCCGACTCTATCCGGTCGGAGATGGCATTTCGCTTCTCGCGTTCGAGCGGTCCCGGTGGCCAGCACGCGCAGAAGAGCTCCACCCGCGTCGAGGCGTTGTTCGACGTCGAGGCCTCCGACGCGCTGACGCCGGCGGAGAAGCGGCGCGTCCTCGCGCGGCTCGGTCCGGTCGTCCGCTCGGTCGCCCAGGACGAGCGGTCGCAACTCCGAAATCGCGAGCTCGCGACCGACCGGATCGTCGCCCAGCTCCGCGAGGCGATACGCGTCCGGCGGAGGCGGAAGGCGACCGCGCCGACGGCCGCATCGCGCGAACGGCGGCTCGACGAGAAGAAGCGGCGGGGCCAGACGAAGCAGATGCGGCGCCCGCCCGACGAGTGACGCGGCACCCGGTTGCGTCGTCCGGGCGCTCGGATACGAGCGCGCGAATGGGATCTCACCTGATGCTCATCGACGGCGGCACGCTCTTCCTGTCGCACCTTTCGGGCGACGTCACCGCGGGAGAGCCGCTCGGCTACTTCTTCCACGACGTCCGACACATCTCGCAGTGGGAGCTCCTCGTCGACGGCGAGCCGCTCGACCCGCTCCTCTCGGACGCGATCGACTACTACGCCGGCCGCATCGTCGCCGCGACCTCGACGGGCGACGACCCCGACCTCAGCGTCAGCCGCGACCGGTTCGTGATGGACGGCTTCCACGAGGACATCGACATCACGAACCTCTCCGACACGCCGAGGCGGGTGACGGTCGAGCTCCGTTTCGACGCCGACTTCGCAGACGTGATGGAGGCGCAGGAGCCGGGAGTCTTCGCCGAGGGCAAGCGGACTTTCGAGCGCGACGAGAGGCGGGCCCGGATCGCGGTCGAGCTCGGCCGCTTCGCGCGCGCGACGGAGCTGCGGGTCACCGAGCCGGCGCGGATCACTCGGGGGCGCTTCGTGTGGCGCCCGACGATCGAGCCGCACGGGAAGTGGCACACGTGCGTCGACGTCGAGCCGAGGGCGCGTCGGCGCCGTTATCAGCCGCTCCTGCGGTGTGCGTCCTTTGGCGCCGAGGCCCCCGCGATGCCCGAGACGCTCGCACAGTGGCGGCGCAACGCGCCTGACCTCTCGGGAGGCACCGACTCGCTACGGCACGTCTACCGGAAGAGCATCGAGGACCTCGCGTCACTGCGCCTGCGTCCGTCGGCGCGTCTCGAGCACGCGGTGACCGGCGGCGGCGTCCCGTGGTTCATGACGCTCTTCGGGCGCGACAGCATCATCGCGAGCTACCAGGCGCTGCCGTTCGTTCCGACACTCGCGCGGGCGACGCTGCTCTCGCTGGCCGACCACCAGGCGACGCGGTGGGACAACGACCGCGACGCGGAGCCCGGGAAGATCCTCCACGAGCTGCGCCGCGGGAAGCTCGCCGCGCTCGGGCGCGTGCCGCACACGCCGTACTACGGCACCCACGACGCGACGCTCCTCTGGCTCGTGCTCCTCGACGAGTACGAGCTCTGGACCGGCGACCGCGCCTTCGTGCGCGCGCTCGAGCCGAACGCGCGCCGCGCCGTCGAGTGGATGGAGGGCCCTGCCGACCTCGACGGTGACGGGTATCTGGAGTACAAGCGCCGCTCACGCCTGCCGGGCGCCCTGGACAATCAGGGCTGGAAGGACTCGGACGCCGCGATCGTCTTCGACGACGGACGGGCGGCCGAGCCGCCGATCGCGACGTGCGAGCTGCAGGGGTACGCATACGACGCGCGATTGCGGACGGCGCGACTCGCGCGGGAGGTGTGGCGGGACGAGTCGTGGGCCGAGCAGCTCGAGCGCGACGCCGCGGCGCTGAAGGAGCGGTTCGACCGCGACTTCTGGCTCCCGCGCCTGCGTCGCTACGCGCTTGCGCTCGACCGGGAGAAGCGTCCGGTGGACGCGCTCGCATCGAACATCGGCCACGTGCTCTGGAGCGGCATCGCGGCCGACGACCGCGCGGCACAAGCGGCCCGAAGCCTCGTCGGCGACGACCTCTTCAGCGGCTGGGGCATCCGGTCGCTCTCGGCCCGGACCGCCGGGTACAGCCCGCTCCAGTACCACAACGGCACCGTCTGGCCGCACGACACGACGCTCTGCGCGGAGGGTCTGCGGCGCGTCGGCCACAGGCGTGAGGCCTCGCGGGTGGTCGCCGCGTTGCTCCACGCCGCCGACCGCTTCGACGACCGGCTCCCCGAGGTCTTCGCCGGGTTCGCGCGCGACGAGGCGGATCGGCCGGTCCCCTATGCCGAGGCGCTCGTGCCGCAGGCCTGGGCGGCCGCGGCGCCGCTGCTCGGGCTCAGGACGATCCTCGGGCTCGACGTGGTCGACGGGGAGCTACGAGCCGACCCGGCGCTCCCGCGCGGCTACGAGGCGATCCGGCTGCGCGGCCTGCGCGTGCGCGGGCGGCGCGTCGACGTCGACTCGAGCCTCTAGAGCCAGTTCGGGCGGGGGTACCCGGTGTCGTCCGTCTTGCGGCTGTCAACCCCGAACGGGATCGACGCAGCGAGGACGACGAGGACGATCAGAAGGATGACGATTGCAGTCATGGCTCCATCATGGCGACCCGCGACCTATTAGCGCAAATCGAGCTACAATTGAACTCGATCATGGAACCTGATCGTTCTTCACCCGCCGACAGCTGGCTCGGCGTCGAGCTCCGGCACCTCGCGGCGCTGCAGGCCGTCGCCGAGGAGGGGTCGTTCGGGCGCGCCGCGCACCGGCTCGGCTACACGCAGTCGGCCGTCAGCCAGCAGATCGCGACGCTCGAGCGAATCGTCGGCGAGCGGCTCGTCGAACGGCCCGGCGGGCCGCGGCCGGTCACACTGACCGAGGCGGGCGTGCTGCTCCTCCGCCACGCCGAATCGATCGTCGCGCGCCTCCAAGCGGCGCAGGCCGATCTCGCGGCGCTCTCGTCCGGCGCCGCCGGAACCCTCCGCGTCGGCACGTTTCAGTCCGTCGGCCGGAAGGTCCTGCCGACCGTCATGCGGCGCTTCCACCGCACCTGGCCCGACGTCGAGATCGAGCTGCGCGAGTCGCACTCGGATCTCGAGCTTGCGTCGTCGGTCGAGCGCGGCGAGCTCGACCTCAGCTTCGTCCAGCTCCCGATCGAGAACCCCGCGCTCGAGACGATCGAGCTCCTGCGCGACCCGTACGTCCTCATCGCGCCGGTCGACTCGCCGCTCGCCGCGCGCGACCGGCCGCCGACGCTGCGCGAGATCGCAGAGCAGCCGCTGCTCGGCTTCCGCGAGTGCCGCTCGACCGAGATCCTCGCGGACCAGCTGCGGACGACGGGGCGCGAGCCGCGCTTCGCATTCCGCTCCGACGACAACGGGATCGTCCAGGGGCTCGCGGCGGCCGGCATCGGCGTCGCCGTCGTCCCGCTCCTGACGGTCGACGAGAACGACGACACGATCTCGATCGTCAGGCTCGGGCCACGCGTCGCGCCACGCATCGTCGGTATCGCCTGGCATCGCGACCGCTACCACTCCGCCGCGGCGCGCGCGTTCGTCGAAACGGCGCGGACGACCGCGGACGAGACGATCGCGGCGCTCTCGCAAGCGGCATAGGGCGGCTAATACGGCCCGCGGTCTGCGAGCCAGTGATCGAGCAGCGGGTCGGCGAGCTGCGGGCCGGCCGGCGTTCGGATCACCTCGCCGCGGCCCTCCAGCGCTTCGAGAGCCTTCCTGATGCTTCCCCGCTTCAGGCCGACCGATCTGTAGACGGTCTCGTCGTAGAGGCTGCGCCCCGTCGAGGTCGCAAGCCCGACGGCTGCGCGCTGCTCGTTCGTCGGTAGCTCGCTCCAGCGCGCCTCGAGGAGGGGCCGCGCGCCGCGGTAGGCCTTGTTCAGCGCAGCGACCCACGCGCTCTCGTCGGCGATCGACCCGCGCGGCGTAAACGACCACAACGTGTGCGCGAGGAGCATCGTCCGCTGCGGGTGGCCGCGCGTGAAGTCGAGCAGCGGTTGCAGCGCGTCCCCCGCATCGCGGTCGGTCGCACGGAAGCGATCGTCGACGTAGGTCGCCGTCTCCGCGGCCGGAAGCGGCGCGAGCTCCATCGGCAGAGCGTGGTCGAGGAACGGCCGCGTGCTCGCGAACAGCTTGTTCATGAGGCTCGGCGACGATCCGGCGAAGAGGTACGAGGCGTCGTCGACCTGGTTCTGGATGACGCTGCGGATGATGCCGTCGGCGCCGTCGACGTTGAGGACGTCCTGGACCTCGTCCCAGACGATGACGCTCCGGACACCCGTTCGCGCCGCGAGCTTCGTCGGAAGCTCGAGCAGGCGCAGGAGCACGGACTCCACGTCGATCTTCGGGTTCGACCTGATCGACGCGGCGAAGCCACCGCCGCCGAGCGACACGCCGATGTCCCACGACCGGAGGAGGGCCTCGGCCGCCCGGCGCACGGGCGCCTTGAGGCTCTCGCTGTAGGCGCGCTCGATCCTCGTCACGATCGCGGTCAGCGTCAGCACGCCCAGCAGGTCCACGTGGGCGGTCGGCATGCCTGCGTCCGCCGCGTCCCGCAGCACGCGACCGAGGAGCGAGGTCTTGCCGTACCTGCGCGGCGCGACGAGCCTTACCGGGTGGCCGCCGTCGACGAGCGCCAGCAGCTCACGCGCCTCGTCGCCGCGCGAGATCATGTCGGTCGGCCTGAGCTTCCCCGATGTCTGAAACGGGTTGACGTTCGGGTTCAACTGCGTGCTCACGGTAGGCAGGTCTGCATATTAATAGTATGCAGAATCGGGCGGACGGAGCAAACCGCGCCACCTCCGTTTTCCGCTGACCCGAGGTATGCACGACGGCATACCTCGGGTACGGCGTGTTGCTACTCGACCGTGACCGTCTTCGCGAGGTTCCGCGGCTGGTCGATGTTCAGACCCTTCAGCCGCGCGATCCGGTAGGCGAGCAACTGCAGGGGAAGCATCGCGAGCACGGCCTGCAGGAACGCCGGCGACTGCGGCACGTAGATCACGTCGTCGGCGTGGTGCTGGATGTCCTCGTTCCCGTCGGTGGCCACGGCGATCACGTGCGCGCCGCGGGCGCGGGTCTCCTGGATGTTCGAGACGATCTTGTCGTAGACGTGGATGTTCGTCGCGACGACGACGACGGGAGTCCCGTGGTCGAGGAGCGCGATCGGGCCGTGCTTCATCTCGCCCGCCGAATACGCCTCCGTCGGGATGTACGAGATCTCCTTCAGCTTCAGGGCGCCCTCGAGCGCCACGGGCAGGCCGATGTGGCGGCCGAGGTAGAGGAAGAACGGCTCCTCGTAGAAGCGCTGTGCGATCTCCTCGACGGGATGGTCGCCGTCGAGGAAGCGCCGCATCTTCTCGGGCAGGTTGTAGACCTCGTCCAGGATGAACTCGATCTCTTCCTTCGGCAGCGTGTTGCGGCACTGCGCAAGCTTCAGCCCGACGAGGAAGAGGAGCGCGACCTGCGCGGTGAACGTCTTCGACGCCGCAACGCCGACCTCGAGCCCGGTGCGCGTGTAGAGGACGGAGTCGACCTCGCGCGTGATCTGAGAGCCCATCTGGTTCGTGATGGCGACGGTCCGCGCGCCGTGCTCGCGCGCGAGCTTCATCGCCTGGATCGTGTCGCGGGTCTCGCCGGACTGCGAGATCCCGATCACGAGCGTCCCCGGGTCGAGCACAGGGCGGCGGTAGATCCACTCGCTCGCGACGTCGGGCTCGACCGGGACGCGCGCCCATTCCTCGATCACGTACCGCGCGACGACGGCTGCGTGGTAGGCGGTGCCGCAGGCGACGACGACGATCCGCCGCAGGTCTCGCAGCTCATCCTCGGTCATTCCGAGCCCCTCGAGGACAAGGTGCCCGTGGCGGACGCGGTCGCCGATCGTCTCGGCGACGCCCTCCGGCTGCTCGTAGATCTCCTTCAGCATGAACGTCTCGTATCCGCTCCGCTCGGCGGCTGCGTCGTCCCAGTCGACGTCGATGACGTCGTGCGTGACCGGGCGACCGGTCGCGGCGCGGACGAACGTGACGCCATCGGGCGTGACCTCGACGACATCGCCGTCGTCGGGAAACTGCACGCGCCGCGTCTCCGACAGGAACGCCGCGAGATTCGACGCGAGGAAGTTCTCGCCGTCGCCGAGGCCGACGACCAGCGGCGTCTGGTGGCGGGCGCCGACGAGACGCTCCGGCTCGTCGCGGTGGATCGCGACGAAGGTGAAGTGCCCCTCGAGCCTGTTGAAGGCGGCGCGGACGGCGTCGACGAGATCGCCGTCGTAGGCGTCCTCGATCAGGTGGACGACCACCTCGGCGTCGGTCTCCGACCGGAACGCGTGTCCGCCCCTCTCCAGCTCCTCTCTCAGCTCCCGGTAGTTCTCGACGATCCCGTTCAGGACGATCGCGAGCTCGTCGCCGTCGCACGCGGTGAGCGGGTGCGCGTTTCGCTCCGTGACGGCTCCGTGGGTTGCCCAGCGCGTGTGCCCCAGGCCCGTGGTCGCGGTCGACCCGTTGCCGGCCGCGGCCTCCTTGAGGTTCTGGAGGTTGCCGACAGCTCGAACGTAATCGAGCCGCCCGTCTTCGAGGAGCGCGATCCCCGCGGAGTCGTAACCGCGGTATTCAAGCCGTTCGAGACCGTGCAGCAGCAGCTCCTTCGAAGCCCGGCCCCCTACGTATCCGATGATCCCGCACATCCGCGCTCCTTCCTCAAAAACGCAAAAGCCCGGCTGCACGCCGCCCCGCCGTCGGAACGGTCAGCCGAGCTCTCGTCGCACGAGCGCGGCGATCCTAGCACAGGTGTCCCCTGCGACATCGGCGTCCTCGGCCTCTGCCAGCACGCGGATCACGGGCTCGGTTCCGGACGGCCTGACGAGCACGCGGCCGCTCTCACCGAGCTCGCGCGCGATCGCCTCCACCTCCTCCTCAATCGCGGCTGTGAGCGACCGTCGCTCGACGCGCACATCGGCCTTCGCCTGCGGAAACCGCGGCATCACCGACGCGACCTCCGACAGCTGACGACCCTCGAGGGCCGCGCAGAGGAGAAGCCCCGCGGCGAGCCCGTCGCCGGTCACATGGCCCTCGAGCCAGATGATGTGGCCCGACTGCTCACCGCCGAGAACGGCGCCCTCCCGGAAGAGCGCCTCGAGGACGTAGCGGTCTCCGACCTCGGTCGTGATGACGCGGATGCCGCGCTCGCGCATCAGCGTGTGGAAGCCGAGGTTGGTCATCTGTGTGACGGCGACCGTGTCGACGCGGCGGTGGAGGGCGAGGATCGCGACGATCTGATCGCCGTCGACGAGCTGCCCGCGCTCGTCCACTGCGAGCATTCGGTCTCCGTCACCGTCGAACGCGATCCCGAGGTCGCACCCTTCACTCGTCACCAGCTCCGTCAACGCCGCCGTGTCCGTCGCGCCGCACCCGACGTTGATGTTCGTCCCGTTCGGCTCGTTGCCGACCGTCACGACCGAGGCGCCGAGCTGCTCGAACGCCTGTGGCGCGAGGCCGGAGTAGGCGCCGTTCGCACAGTCGACGCCGATCCGGAGCCCCGAGAGGTCCGAGCCGTATCGCTCGAGGATGTGCTCGCGGTAGGAGTCCGTTGCGATCTCGACCCGGTCGACGCTCCCCTGGTCGATCGCAGGCGCCGCGGCGAGCAGCTGCTCGATCTGCTCCTCGGACTCGTCGGGAAGCTTCCGGCCGCCGGAGTCGAAGAACTTGACGCCGTTGTACTCGGGAGGGTTGTGCGACGCCGAGATGACGACGCCGAGATCGAGCGCGAGCAGCGCGACCGCCGGCGTCGGGAGCACGCCCGCGACCACCGCGGAGCCACCGGCCGACACGACTCCGCGCGCGAAGGCGTCTTCCAGCTCGACGCCCGACGCGCGCGTGTCGCGGCCGATGAACACCCGCCCGGCGCCCGTCCAGAGCGTCGCCGCCCGCCCGAGCCGCTCCACGAGCTCGGGTGTGATCACCTCGCCGACGACCCCGCGAACCCCGTCGGTCCCGAAATACCTGCGAGCCATGGCGGCCAGCCTAAACGTGTCAGCGCGAGTGTCGGTGCACCAGGAGCCGCCGTGAGCGCGGGCTCCGCCCAGGCTCACCCACCGCGAGAAGCCGGGTGTCGGAAGGGGGGCTCGTGGCGGGAAACGGGACGCTTCCCTAAGCGCCGATCAGCGCTTGCTGAACTGCGGCGCCTTGCGCGCCTTGTGCAGGCCGGCCTTCTTGCGCTCGACCTGGCGCGCGTCGCGCTTCAGGAAGCCTTCGCGCTTGAGCGAGACGCGGAGGTCGGGATTGACCTCGACGAGCGCGCGAGCGATCCCGTGCCTGACGGCGCCTGCCTGACCGCTCGGGCCGCCGCCGTGGACGCGGACGCGGAGGTCGTACTGAGTGTCGAGCCCGGCGGTCTTGAGCGGTGCAACCGCGAGGGTGCGGTGGAGCAGCCGCGGGAAGTACTCCTCGATCGTGCGTCCGTTGACCCACGTCTTCCCGTCGCCGGGGCGGAGGATGACGCGCGCGACGGAGGTCTTGCGCTTACCGGTTCCGAGATACTGAGCGGTGGGAGCGTCGGCGCGGGTCGCCATCAGTGCGTCACCTCCAGCGGCGTCGGAGCCTGCGCGTCGTGCGGATGCTCCGGGCCTGCGTAGATCTTGAGCTTCGTGAGCTGCTGCCGGCCGAGACGCGTGCGCGGGAGCATGCCCTTGACCGCCTTGCGAATGACCTCCTCGGGGCGCCGCGCAAGCTGCTCGCGGAGGGGCCGCTGCTTGAGGCCGCCCGGATACCCGGAGTGGCGGTAGTACATCTTGTCGTCGAGCTTGTTGCCGGTGACCGCGATCTTCTCCGCGTTCACGACGACCACGAAGTCGCCCGTGTCGACGTGCGGCGTGTACTGGGCCTTGCCCTTGCCGCGCAGCAGGTCGGCCAGGCGCGTCGCGAGCCGGCCGAGGGTCTGCCCGTCGGCATCGACGAGGTACCACTCGCGCGCGATCTCGCCCGGCTTGGCGTTGTAGGTCTTCATACGGAGAAAGGGCGGACGAGGCGTCCGCCGGGGGCCGATGGTAGCAAGAGAATCCCGAGGGCGGGAACGGCCGCGAGGACGGCGGCGGCGACCGCGAGCGGGGTCGCTCCCCCCGCCGAGTAGACGACGCCGCCGAGGAGCGCGAGGGCCGCGCCGCTGAAGCTCGAGAGCAGGTCCGACAGGCCGACGAGCCGCCCGCGCTCGGCCGGCGCTGCGAGGTCGACGAGGTCCGTCGTCGCCCCGACGTAGCTCAGGTTCCAGCCGAGGCCGAGCCCGAACAGCGACACGCTCATGCCGAGAATCCCGTCGAGCCACACGAGCGCGAGGTTCGACGCCGCCATCACGCCGAGGCCGATGACGATCGAGCGGCGGCGACCGATGCGGTCGACGAGGTCGCCGACGATCAGCACCAGGCCGTACATCCCGACGATGTGCGCGCTGATCACGGTGAAGACGTCGCCCTGCTCGTGGCCGTGGCCGACGGCGACGTAGCCCGCGAGGTTCATGACTCCGACCATGACGGCGAAGCTGGTGACGGCGCCGACCATCGCCGTCGCGACGCCGGGGCGCCGCAGGAGCTCGGCCACGGGCGCCGCCGGCGCGTCGGCGGCGTGGCCGGAGTCGTAGTCCCGCGAGAGCTTCTGCGGGTCGATCCGGATCCCGAACGACACGACGAGCCCCACCAGCGTGAAGACGCTGGCCACGAGCCACGGAACGACGAGGTCGTCGGCCGTCATGTGATGGCCGGAGAACATCGGCCCGAACACGAGCGGGCCCCAGATCGCACCGGACACCACGCCGAAGAGCACGATCGACATCCCGCGCGCACGACGTGCAGGCGGGAACATCTCGGCGGCGGCGGCGCGCGAGAGGAGGACGACGGACTGCCCGGCGCCGCACAGCCCGAGGCCGGCGAACACGAGAGCCCCGGTGTCGAAGGCGCATCCCGCCGCCGTGACGAGCGGCCCGGCGATGCCGAGCACGTACCCGGTGCGGATCACGGGCATCCGCCCGAACCGGTCGGAGAGCCGGCCGGCGGGGCCGACCGCGAGAGCGCCGGCGACGAGGAAGACCGCCGGTCCGAGACCGAGGATCCCCTCGATGCCGGTGACGGCGACGATCGTCACCGTCCCGAGCGCAACCGCGAGCTGGATCATCCCCGACTGGAAGACGAGGCCGCCCGCGAGAAGCAACGCATTCCGGTGGACCACGCTCACGAGAGCAGCCTACGCAGGCCGGCGGCGAACGCGGAAGCGCCGCCATGGGAGGGGTGCCGGACGTACGGCGCGCCGAGCGCCGCGTGGGCGATTCGCCCCACTGCGATCACGCGCCGCCCGCTCGCGAGCTCGAGCGCGAAGGGCAGGCCGCCCGCGACCTCCGAGGCCCGCGGCGGTCGGTTCCCGCGCTCGTTGCCCGGATGGGTCGGCACGATGTTCCAGAGGAGCACCTCCGAGGCTGCGCCGAGCTCCTCGAGGACGCGTCGGACGATCGTGGCCGTGGCCTCCGCCGGTCCCTCGCCGGTCAGCTGACGCTCGGACGTGAGCGGGATGCCGGAGACGCGCGTCCCGCGGTAGCCCGGCGCCTCGGCGACGAGCAGGACCGGCGCGCGCGCCTGCTCGACGAGGTACCGCTCGAGCCGTGCCCGCAGGAGCGGCGCGCGCGCGCCGTTGCGGTAGAAGTTGTAGGTCGACCCGATCCGCGCATCAGCAACCCTCGTGACGAAACACGCCCTCACCGTTCGTACTCTGACCGACGGCGGCCAATCCGCCGCAGACGTCGCCGGCTGGATCGCCGCGTTCCTCGACGGCGCGCGCGAGACGCTCGACCTGGCGCAGTACGACTTCAACGTCGCCGGCGACGCCGCCGACATCATCTCCGACGCCATTCGCAGAGCGGCGTCGCGCGGAGTTCGAATCCGCTTCGCCTACAACGTCGACCATCGCAACCCGATCCCGGTGCCGCCGCCGCCGGAACCGGACGTGAAGCTGATCGCGACGTTGCCCGTCGAGCGGAAAGCGGTGGCGGGCATCCCCGACCTGATGCACCACAAGTACGTCGTTCGCGACGGCGCGAGCGTCTGGACCGGCTCGATGAACTGGACGAACGACTCGTTCACGCGCCAGGAGAACGTCGTCGTCGTCGTCGACTCGCCCGACCTCGCGGCCGCCTTCACGCAGGACTTCGGGCAGCTGTGGTCGCGCGAGGACGTCGAGGACATGGGGCGGGTGACGCCGTCGCTGCGCGACGGCGTCCGTGCCTGGTTCACGCCCGGCCACGGTGACGACCTCTCGCACCGCATCGCGAAGCGGATCGGCCGCGCGAGACGCCGAATCCGCGTCTGCTCCCCGGTGATCACGACGGCGCCGGTGCTCGCCACGCTCGCGCAGGTCGTCTCCGAGGGAGGAGTCGACATCGCGGGCTGCGTCGACCAGACGCAGGTGCGCGGCGTCGTCCACCAGTGGCGCGAGAACGGCAACATCTCGTGGAAGCTCCCCCTCCTCGAGCGCGTGATGGCCGGGCCGTTCACCGGCAAGGTGTCGACCCCGTGGCGCGCAGCCGGGTCGGTGCACGACTTCATGCACGCGAAGGTCACGATCGCCGACGACACCGTGTTCGTCGGGTCGTTCAACCTCTCTCGCTCGGGGGAGCAGAACGCCGAGAACGTGCTCGAGATCGAGGACGCGGGGCTCGCGGATCGGCTCGCTGCGTTCGTCGACCTCGTGCGAGGGCCCTATCCGTCGGTCGACCTCACCGGCGCCTGACGGCGTTGCCGTTCAGTCGCTCCCAGGCTCGGCGGACCAGCGCTCCCACCGGATCACGTCGTGCAGGACGCGGCGGCGCTCCTTCAGCCGCGACGTCCCGCGATCGGCGAGCGGATCCGGCGCGGGCTTCCCCATCACGGCGAGGCCGATCGGCACGACGTCGTCGGGCAGGCCGAGCAACTCGTCGAAGATGCGCTTCTGGTCGGGGTGGCCGACGAACGCGGCCGCGAGGCCCTCGTCGATCGCAGCCAGCAGCACGAGCATCATGAGCGCGCCCGCGTCGACGTACCAGTACGGAACCGGCCACGTCACCTCGACGCCCCCGGCGGCGGCCAGCTTGTCGGGCTCGTTGTAGCGGTCGTGGTAGACGCGCTCGTTGGCCGAGATGACCATGTGCACCGGCGCGGTCGCCAGGTACGGGTGCGGGTAGCTGCCCTCCTCGAACCGCCGCGCGATCTCCGAGCGCATGCCGCCGTCCGTCACCACGACGATGCTCTGGCCCTGGCTGAAGCCGCCCGACGGCGCGCGCCGGATCACGCGCGCGATCCGCTCGACCTGCTCGCGCGGGATCGGGTCCGGCAGGAACGCGCGATGCATCCGGCGCCGGGCGAGGATGTCGCGGAACTCCACGCGGCGAGGCTATAGGGTGCGCGGTCGCGGATGCGCATCGTCCAAGGCATCGAGGAGCTCCAGGCGCTCGTCGGCGAGGAGCTCGGCGCGAGCGAGTGGCACCGCGTCGACCAGGAGCGCATCGACGCGTTCGCCGAGGTCACCGGCGACCACCAGTGGATCCATGTCGACCCCGAGCGCGCGGCGGCCGGGCCGTTCGGCACGACGATCGCGCACGGGTACCTCACGCTGTCGATGCTGCCGGCCCTGATGGCCGAGGTCTGGCGCGTCGAAGGCGTCCGGATGGGGGTCAACTACGGCCTGAACCGCGTCCGCTTTCCATCGCCCGTGCCCGTCGGCTCGCGGGTACGGGTCGTCGCGCGGCTGAAGGAGGCGGCGCCGCTCGAGGGCGCCGTCCAGGGCGTGGTCGAGGCGACGGTCGAGGTCGAAGGCGGGGCGAAGCCCGCGTGCGTCGCCGAGACCGTCTTCCGGCTCTACGTCTGAGCGAGAGAACCAAGGAGGTCGAATGCGGTTCGAAGACAAGAACGCGCTCGTGACCGGCGGCGCGCGCGGCATCGGCGCGGCGACGGCCGAGCGCCTCGCCTCGGAGGGAGCACGCGTCGTCGTCGCGGATTTCGACGAGGACGGCGCGCGCGCGACCGCCGAGCGGATCGGTGGCGGCGCCGTCGGCGTGCGTTGCGACGTCACCAGGCGCGACGAGGTCGAGGCGGCGGTCGAGGCAACCGGCGCCGTCGACATCCTCGTCACGTGCGCGGGGATCATCCGCGACAACCTGCTCTTCAAGATGACCGACGACGACTGGGACGCCGTCATCGACACCCACCTCAAGGGCACCTTCCACGCGGTGCGCGCGGCGCAGGCCCACATGGTCGAGCGGAAGGCCGGGAAGATCGTCACGATCTCGTCGACCTCCGCGCTCGGGAACCGCGGCCAGACGAACTACTCCGCCGCGAAGGCCGGGCTGCAGGGGATGACGAAGACGTGGGCGATCGAGCTCGGGCCCTTCGGCATCAACGTCAACTGCGTCGCTCCCGGCTTCATCGAGACGGCGATGACACGCCAGACGGCCGAGCGCGTCGGCGTCCCGTTCGAGGACTTCATGAAGCACGCTGCCGCGCAGGCGCCCCTGAAGCGCGCCGGCCAGCCGGAGGACGTCGCCGGGACGATCGCGTTCCTCTGCAGTGAGGACGCGAGCTTCGTCAGCGGCCAGGTCATCTACGTGCGCGGCGGCCCGTAGAAGCCCTCGGGGAGCGTCCCGGGCTCGTCCCCGGCGCGCTCTCCCGTCGCGGGCTCGTGACAGCGCGATCTCGGCGTCGGGTGATGTGCGTTCTCCACAGGGACGCGGCCGCAGCGGCCGGTCCGCACGGGGCCGGCGCACCCGCATCGCCCTGCGGGCCATGTCCGTGCGGTGGAACGCCTGTCACGGTGCCTGGCACCGGCCGTGGCCCTTGCGGCCGTGTCCGCTACGCGCGGTTTGTGACAGGCCTGCCGGCGGCGTCGAAGGCGGCGTAGTCGAAGCTCGCGCACCGCGAGGCGGCGAGCTCGTCGCTGAGCATTGTGAAGAGGATGGAGTCGCGCCGCGGCTCGCCTTCCTCGCGCGGCGGTAGGCGCCGGCGCAACCTCGCCTCTTCTACGAATCCGAGCTTGCGCGGGATCCGTGCGCTGCGCTCGTTCGGCGGCTCTACCTGGATGTCGACACGCTCGAGCCCGCAGACCTCGAATCCGACGCGCGTGAGGACGGCCGTGACCTCCGTCGCGAGCCCGCGGCCGATCGCGTCTGCGCGGATCCAGTAGCCGATCTCGAGCGACTTGTCGCCGCCGCGAGGATGAAGCCCGCTGCCGCCGAGGGCTCGCGACTCGTCGCGCTCGAACACCCCGTAGACGAAGTTCGTCCCGAGGTCGAACTCGCCGCGGAACTGCCGTAGGAGCTCGACCTTCGCATCGAGCGACTGCGGCTCGTCCTCCGCCCAGGGCATCCACGGCCGGAGGTGCTCGATGCTCGAGTCGACCGCCTCCTTGAGCAGCGGAGCGTCGCGCGGCTCCCAGCAGCGGATCACGACCCGCGCGGTCTCGATCCTGTACGGCGGCGCGTGCATCAGCAGGAATTTACGCGGCCCGATCGAGTCGCCACGTGTCGGAGAGAGGCCCGCCGGGGAGGACCGACGGTGCCTCCCGTGCGACTACTCCCACTCGATCGTGGCGGGCGGCTTCGAGGTGACGTCGAGCACGACGCGGTTCACAGCGGGGATCTCGTTGACGATCCGGCTCGAGACGAGCTCGATCAGGTCGTACGGGAGGCGTGCCCAGTCGGCGGTCATCGCGTCGTCGCTCGTCACCGCGCGAATCACGATCGGGTAGCCGTAGGTTCGCGAGTCGCCCTGGACGCCCACCGACCGGATCGCAGGCAGCACGGCGAACGACTGCCAGAGCTCGCGGTAGAGCCCGGCGCGTCGGATCTCCTCCTGGAGGATCGAGTCGGCCTCGCGCAGCGTCTCGAGGCGCTCCTCGGTCACGGCGCCGATGACGCGGATCGCGAGGCCCGGGCCCGGGAACGGCTGGCGCCACACCATGCGCTCGGGCATCCCGAGCTCCTCCCCCACGCGGCGCACCTCGTCCTTGAAGAGGAGTCGGAGCGGCTCGACGAGCTCCATGCGCATATCGGCGGGCAGGCCGCCGACGTTGTGGTGGCTCTTGATGGTCTCGGCCACGCCGTCCGCGCCGCCCGACTCGATCACGTCGGAGTAGAGCGTCCCCTGCACGAGCCAGCGCAGGTCGCCGAGCCGGCGCGCCTCGTCCTCGAAGACGCGGATGAACTCCTCGCCGATGATCTTCCTCTTCGTCTCGGGATCGGCGACGCCGTCCAGCCGCCCGAGAAAACGCCGCTCGGCCCGCACGTGCACGAGCGGCACGTGGAAGTGGCCGCCGAACGTCTCGACGACCTGGTCGGCCTCACCTTTCCGCAGGAGACCGTGGTCGACGAAGACGCACGTGAGGCGGTCGCCGACTGCCTTGTGGACGAGGAGCGCGGCCACGGCCGAGTCGACTCCGCCCGACAGGCCGCAGAGGACGCGATCCGACCCGACCTGCGCGCGAATCCGCTCGACCTGCTCCTCGATGACGGCGGCGGGCGTCCACGCGGGCGCCGCGCCGGCGACCTCGTAGAGGAAGTTCTTCAGCAGATCCTGCCCGTGCGGTGTGTGGACGACCTCGGGATGGAACTGCACGCCGTACAGCCGCCGCGCCGGGTCCTCGAAGGCGGCGATCGGCGTTCCGGGGGAGCCGGCCACGACGCGCGCCCCGGTCGGCGGCGCGACGACGGAGTCGCGATGCGACATCCACACCGTCTGCTCCGTCGGCAGGTCGCCGAACAGCGTCGACTCTGCCTTTGCGCGAAGGTCGGTGCGGCCGAACTCGGCGACGCCGGTGTGGTCGACGCGGCCGCCGAGGTCCTGGGCCATGAGCTGCATGCCGTAGCAGATGCCGAGGGTCGGCACCCCGAGGTCGAAGAGCGCGGGGTCGACCCGCGGCGCACCCTCGGCGTAGACCGACGCCGGACCGCCCGACAGCACGATCGCGACCGGGTTCCGGAGCCGCAGCTCGGACGCGGCCGCGCGGTGCGACACGAGCTCCGAGTACACGCGCGCCTCGCGCACCCGCCGCGCGATCAGCTGCGAGTACTGGCCCCCGAGGTCGACGACGAGGACCGGCCGCTCCTCCGCCGGTGGAAGCCCCCCGTTCCGCCTGACCCCCTTCGCCTCAGCTCCTGCGGTAATTCGGCGCGTCCTTCGCGATCGTGACGTCGTGCGGGTGCGACTCACGCAGCCCGGCGCCGGTTATCCGGACGAACCGGGCTCCCTGGAGAGCGGCGATCGTCGGCGCGCCGCAGTACCCCATCGCCTGGCGGAGCCCGCCGACGATCTGGTACAGGACGCCGGCCACCGGGCCCTTGAATGCGACGCGCGCCTCGATCCCCTCGGGCACGAGCCTGTCGACGTCTTCGACGTCGCCCTGGAAGTAGCGGTCCTTCGAGAACCCACGCGCTTTCATCGCGCCGAGCGACCCCATCCCGCGGTACTCCTTCACGCGCTCGCCCGACTGCGCGAGGACGATGTCGCCGGGCGACTCGTCCGTGCCCGCGAGCATCGACCCGAGCATGACCGAGTCCGCCCCTGCGGCGATCGCCTTCGCGACGTCGCCCGACGAGGTGATCCCGCCGTCTGCGATCACCGGAACGCCGTGGCGCGAGGCGACCGACGCCACGTCGTGCACCGCGGTCACCTGCGGCACGCCGACGCCTGCGACGACGCGCGTCGTGCAGATCGAGCCCGGTCCGACGCCGGTCTTGACGGCGTCGGCGCCGGCGTCGATCAACGCCTCGGCCGCCTCGCCGGTTGCGATGTTGCCCGCGACGACCTCGAAGTCACCTGCCACGTCCTTGATGCGGCTCACCATCTCGACGACGCCGCGCGAATGCCCGTGCGCGGTGTCAACGACGAGGACGTCGGCGCCGGCGGCCGCGAGCGCCTCCGCGCGCTCGAGCGCGTCCGGCCCGACACCGACCGCGGCGCCGACGCGCAAACGACCACGGCCGTCCTTCGTCGCCCGCGGAAACTCGATCCGCTTCTGGATGTCCTTGACCGTGATCAGGCCGGTGAGGCGGCCGTCCGCGTCGACGACGGGGAGCTTCTCGATCCGGTGGCGATGCAGGAGGCGCTCCGCCTCGGAGAGGCCGGTTCCGGCAGGCGCCGTGACGAGGCCGTCGGAGGTCATCAGCTCCGAGACCGGCCGCGAGACGTCGTGCTCGAACCGCAGGTCGCGATTCGTGAGGATCCCTACCAGGCGCCCGTCGTCCTCGGTGATCGGGATCCCCGAGACGCGGTACCGCGCCATCAGCGCGAGCGCGTCCGCGACGCGTGCGGTCGGCGGGAGCGTGACCGGCTCGACGATCATTCCGGACTCCGATCGCTTCACCTTGTCGACCTCGGCGACCTGCGCCTCGATCGAGAGATTGCGGTGCACGACGCCGATGCCGCCTTCGCGGGCCAGCGCGATAGCGAGCCGGGCCTCGGTGACGGTGTCCATCGCGGCCGAGACGACCGGAACCTCGAGGACGATCGTGCGTGTGAGCCGTGTCGCGGTCGAGACCTCGTTCGGGAGCACGGACGACTCCGCCGGCACGAGGAGGACGTCGTCGAACGTGAGCCCCTCGCGGCCGAACTTCTCTGTCGCGGCGACCGCGGCGTCGAACCCGACCCTCTCGACGTCCATCCGCGGATGGTAACGACGGCGGTCGACGACGTGGACGAGGCGGGTTCCCGCAGCGCCTCGGCGCCGCGGCCTCCCTCACACGGCGGATTCTGCGAGCGGCTGGAGCTCCGAGACCTCCACACCCGCCAACAGACGCCCCGCCTGCCGCGGGTCGAACCGGCCGGCCCCGTGTCGAGCGTCGACGCCGCGGCGGCGGCGACCGCGGCGCGGAGAGCGTCCTCCGGCACGCGCCCCTGCGACCGCGCGGCGACGAAAGCGGCAAGGAGGACGTCGCCGGCGCCGATGTCGGACACCGCCTCGACCTGCGGCACGACGGCGCGCAGCGTGCGCTCGTCCCGGTCGGCGCGCAGGAGCGCGACGCAGCCGCTCTCGGTCGTGATGATCACGTTGCGCGCGCCGCGCTCGGCGATCCGCTGCAGCGCGAGCTGGAAGTCCTCGTCGTCGAGGAACTCGTGCCCGACGAGTGCCTCGGCCTCGGCCTGGTTCGGCGACACGAGGAACGGCTCGGCCTCGACGCCGAGCGCGAGCGGCTCGCCGTCGCAGTCGAGGACGGCCGGGACGTGCCGCCGCGCGAGGTCCCGGACGGCTTCGGCGTAGAAGTCCTCGGGAACGTCGCGCGGCAGCGAGCCGGCGAAGACGACCAGCTCCGCTCCCTGCGCCAGGTAATGGAGCTTCTCCAGCAGCATCTCGAGCTCGTCGAGGCGAACCGACGGCCCCCACTCGTTGATCTCCGTGTAGGTACCGCCCGCGGGGTCGACCACCGCCGTCGACGTCCGCGACTCGCCGTCGATGCGCACGAAGTCGTTGAGGATCGCCTCGTGGGTCAGCGCCTCGACGATGCGCGTGCCGGTCGCGCCGCCGACGAGCCCGGTCGCGATCACCGGGACGCCGAGGGTCTTGAGCGCGCGTGCGACGTTGATGCCCTTGCCGCCCGCGAGCGTGAGCCCCGCGCTCGCGCGGTGGCGCCGGCCGCGCTGGAAGTTCGGCACGGTCAGCGTGCGGTCGATCGCTGCGTTCAGCGTGACGGTGACGATCATCAGAAGATGTGCGCGAGATTGTGCGCGGTGCGGCCTGCGTACCAGCTTACTCGCGCGAGTGTGCCCGGCCTGTTAACGGTGCGGGAAGCCACGAGGTCGCGCCGCCCCACCAAGCGCGTGCCCGCCCGGATCTCGACGCGGCCGAGCACCTGCCCGCGCCGGACGGGGAGCCGGACGGCGGCGGGCGCGACGACCGTCTCCGTGAGCGGGCGCTCGATGCGCGTGACTGCGCGCAGTGGACGATCGGCGCGGAGCTCGAGCGGCTCTCGCCCGTAGGGGAGAGCGACCCGCGCGTAGACGCGGTCACCGCGGACGGGCGTCACGACGCGGTACTGCGCGAGCCCCCACGCGAGGAGCTGCGAGAGGTCGTCGTTACGCTCGGAGCGAGAGGGGCTCCCGAGGAGCGTCGCGTAGATCGTGGTCCCGGCGCCGCGCGCCGCGGCCACCTCCGACCATCCCGCACCGGACGTGTGGCCCGTCTTCACGCCGAAGACGCGCGGGAACGTGGACAGCAGGTCGTTCCACGTGTGGACGACGCGGCCGTTCCCGAGCGTCGCGCTGCGCAGCCGGACCGTGTCGCGTACGAAGCGGATCCGCATCGCCGCGCGCGCGAGAGTCGTCACGTCGCGCGCGCTCGACACGTGGCCGGGCGCGTCGAGGCCGTCGGGGCGGACGAAGTGGGACTGGGCCATGCCGAGCGAACGGGCCTTCGCGTTCATCAGCCGCGCGAACGCGGTGAAGTCGGGAGCGACGGCGAGCGCAAGCGCGTCGGCCGCGTCGTTGGCCGACTGGACGAGCGCGGCCTGGACCAGGTCGGCGACAGTCAGCCGATCGCCGGCGCGCAGGCCGATCGTCGACTCTCCGACCGCGGCGGCGCGCGGATCGACGACGACCACGTCGCGGAGCCGGCGGTGCTCGAGCGCGACGAGGACCGTCATCAGCTTCGTGATCGACGCGATCGGAACGGCGGCGCGCGCCTCCCGCGCGGCCAGCACCTCGCCGGTCGCGGCGTTCTCGACGAGGTATGCGCGTGCGGTGACGGGAGGCGGGCCGAAGGCGGCCGCAACCGCAGCAGCCGCGAGCGCGGCGACGAGCGTGACGAGCGAGACGAGGAGCGCGCGGCGGGTCATCTGAGGCGGATCTTCTGCCCGATCACGAGCGACGTCGACTGTACCTCCGGATTCAGCTCCTCGATGCGCGCGACCGGGACGCCCGTCTTCGCGGAGATCGCCGCGAAGGTGTCGCCCGCGACGACGGTATAGGACTGCGGTGCGCCTGCCGGCGTCGTGGGCGCCGTCGTCGCAGTCGTCGTCGGGGCGGTCGTTGCAGCGGGCTGCGTGACGACCGCCGTGGTGCCCGTCGTCCCGCCTGCGGGCTCCGACCTGAGCGTCGCACGCACGAGCAGGACGCCCAGGGTGACGGCGAGGAGAAACGCCGCGGGCGCGGCGTAGTGCGACCACGGGCGGCGCGCCACGGCTACCAGCCGGAGACGGCCCAGATCTCGCGCCGCAGCCGTGCAGCCTCGGCGCCGGCGGCGGCGCGGAAGTCCTCGCCCGTCGCCCGGGACGCATAGATGACCGACCTCGACGCCGCGACGATCGCGCTCGCGGGGCCGCTTCTCCACGCGCGTTCGAGATCGCGGACGGAGCCGCCCTGGGCGCCGACGCCCGGGAGGAGCAGCACCGTCCGCGGCATCAGCCGCCGCGCCTCGCCGACCGCGCGCGGATGCGTCGCGCCGACGACCGCGCCGACCGCCGAGAGGCCGCGCTCGCCGACCAGGTCCTCGCCCCACTCGGAGACGAGACGCGCGACCTGGTGCCACATCGGCCGGCCGTCAGACAGGCTCACGTCCTGCACGTCCGCTCCTGCATTCGACGTCTTGACGACCGCGAAGATCCCGGCGCCGTGCCGCCGCGCAGCCGCGAGGTACGGCTCGACGGACTCGCGGCCGAGCCACGGGTTGACGGTGAGCGCGTCGGCGCGAGGCGGCGTCCCCTCGAGGTACGCCTCCGCATAGGCCCGGGCGGTCGAGCCGATGTCGCCGCGCTTGCCGTCGGCGATCACGAGCAGCCCCGCCCGCCGCGCGTACCCGCACACCTTCTCGAACGCCGCGTAGCCGACGGTGCCGAGCGCCTCGAAGAACGCGAGCTGCGGCTTCACCGCGATCGCGTGCGGGGCGACGGCATCGACGATCCCGCAGCAGAAGCGCTCGACGTCGCCTCTCAGCTCGACCGGAAGCAGGTCGCGGCGCGGGTCGAGCCCGACGACGAGCTGGCTCCGCTTCCGCTCGACCTCGGCCGCCAGGCGGTCGGCGAACATCGTTGCGGTGGCGACGGCCATCGAGGGCGAAGGGTAGTTCGCCCAGGCGAACGACCGGGGGCCGCGTCGCCGCGGCCCCCGTCGAACCCCTGCCGGCTCGCGGCGCACATGCCGAGCGCCGAGCGGTCTACCCGGAGCGTGCTCTTCGCGCCGCTGCTATCCCTTGAGGGCCGACTTCAGCTGGCTGCCCGCAGTGAACTTGGGCACCGTCGTCGCCGCGATCTGGACGCGCTCGCCCGTGCGCGGGTTGACGCCCTGCCGCGCGGCACGCGCCGCCGCCGAGAACTTCCCGAAGCCCGTGAAGTTGATCGTGTCGCCGTTCTTGAGGGCCTCGGTCACGCTCTCCATGAAGGCGTCGACGGCCTTGCCCGCGTCACGGTTCGAGAGACCGCTCTTCTGCGCGACCCTCCCAATGAAATCCTGCTTCGTCAAAGCCTGCTCCTTCGTGTCGGGGTCCGTGATGGGAATTCGGGAAAACAGGCTAACAACGACGTCGGATACCGCTCAACCATGCGCTTTTGCGGCGGCTTTCAGAACCTCTTCCACCTCGACGAGCGACCAGAGGCGCACAGCGTGCCGCGCGAGCTCGTCGACGCCGCCCTCGCCGCGGTCGACGACGCACACCGCCGTCGACACCCGGAGCCCCGCCTCGCGCAGCGCCGCGACGGCCTCCACGCCGGCCCCGCCCGAGGTGACGACGTCCTCGAGGAGACAGGCTTCGTCCCCGGACGCGAACGCGCCCTCGATGCGGTTCGAGGTCCCGTACGCCTTCGCCTCCTTGCGGACGATCACGAACGGACGGCCCGACGCCAGCGACGCCGCGGCGGCGAGCGGGACCGCACCCAGCTCGGGCGCCGCGATCAGCGTCGCGTCCGGGGCGTGGGCGGCGACGGCCGCCGCGAGGGCGTCGCCGAGCGGGCGCAGGAGGTCGGGGCGCGTCGCGAACCGGTACTTGTCGAGGTAATACGTGGACCGTCGGCCCGACCGGAGCACGAAGTCGCCCTCGAGGTAGGCCGCCTCGCGGATCCGTGCCGCGAGCGACGCCCGTTCGCCGGCGTCCATCACGCGGCGAGCAGATCGCGCGCGACGGCGATCAGGCCCGCGGCCTCGGGCGTCTCGTCGTCGAGCGAGACCATCGACCCGTCGTCGCCGTAGAGGTCGACGCGCTCGCGCCGGCGGGCCGCGCGGCGACGCACGAGGACGGAGCCGGCGAGCGAGCCGGCCGCCAGGAGCGCGCCCGTCACGAGCCTACGCGGCGGCATCGGCGCCCTCGGCCGCCCGCAGGCAGTGCTTCAGGTCGTAGAACACGAGGCCTACGGTCGGCTCCGGCTCCGTCGTCGCCGCGATCAGCCGGCCGTCGCCGAGGACGAGGAAGACGCTCCCGTCGACCGTCGCCGCCTCGAGCTGAGCGAGCGGCGTGAGCCCGCGTGTCTCACCGGCGGTCTCGGCTCCTCGCGCGAGCCGTCGCGCGAGCTCGGCGAACCGTCGCGCGCGGTCGTCGTCGGCGAACGTCGATGCCACTATCTCACCGTCCGAACCGACGATCGCCGCCTGCCGGATCTGCGCCGAGAGCTCCGTGAGGTCGGCGAGCGCCTCGGCGGCATCCATGGGCGGCAGCATACTCCGGCCCCATGCGGGCGATCCTGGCGAAGTTCTTCGCCGACCGGGGAACGCACCTCGCCGCGATGATCGCGTACTTCGCCCTCCTCTCGTTCGTGCCACTCCTCTTCCTCGCGCTCGCGCTGCTCGGCGTCGCGCATCAGGCCGACCAGCACTCGTTCTTCGTCCGCGAGCTGGCGCGCGTGTTCCCGAGCGCGTCGGTCGAGGACATCCTGAAGCGGGTCCGGCAGATCCAGGAGAACGCGACGGCCCTCGGGATCGTCGGCGCGACGTTCCTCCTCTGGTCCTCCCTCTCGTTCTTCAGCGTCCTGGAGAGCGCCTTCAACATCGTCTACGGCCGCCCGAACCGCGGGTTCCTGCACGGGAAGGCGCTCGCGTCGCTGATGATGGTCGGCTCGCTCGTCACGCTGTTCGCCGCGCTCGTCGTCGGCTCGTTCGGGTCGGGCGCGCTGAAGCGGCACGTCCCCGGCTTCGAGGGCAACACGACGATCTCGTGGGCGGCCGCGACGACGGCGTCGCTCGTCGGCGTCTTCCTGTTCCTCACGACGGCGTACTACGTGCTCACGAACGTGGACCTCGGCCTCGCGGAGGTCCTTCCCGGCGCGACGACGGCGGCGCTCCTGCTCGAGCTGACGTTCCAGGGGCAGCGCGCGTTCATCCGCTTCACCTCCGAGAACCCCGTGATCCAGACGCTGTCGGGGAGCGCGGTGCTCCTCGTCTGGCTGTACGTGATGGCGAACGTCATCGTGCTCGGAGCGGAGGTGAACTGGGCGCGGGCGCGGCGCGCGCTCCCGACGGATGAACCCGTAGGACACGCCTGACGCGGTGCGGCGTTCTACGGACGCCGCACCGCCCGTCGCGGAGCGATCCTCGGGCCATGGCGATCACACGGCTCCCATCCGGCCTCCGGCGCTCCAGGGCGAAACTGGACCTCACCGTGCTCGATCGCCTGGCGACGCGAAACGACGTGCCCCTCGTCTGCGTCACCTCGATCACGCCGACACGGTCCGGCGAGGCGCGTGAGCCCTCGCTCGGACCGTCTTCGGCATCAAGGGCGGCCGCCGGCGGCGGGTACGCCCACGTCATCCGATGGGAGGCCTGAACCTCCAATTCACGGGCCACATCACGGGATTGGTCGCGCGCTCCGAAGCGTCGTCGCGGCCCTCGGCAGGCGGGTGAACGGCTACCCACGAGAGACGGGCTTCGACATCACCGCAGCCTCCGAGATCACGGCGGTCGTCGCCGTTGCGCGCGATCGCGCCGACCAGCGCCGGCGTCTCGGCGACATCACGATCGGCCGGAGGCCTTCCGGCGACCGTGTGACCGCCAAGACGCTCGGCGCGGCCGGCTCCATGGCCGTCTGCTGAAGGACGCCATCAAGCCGAACCTGGTCCAGACGCCGCGTGGGTCGCCCCGCCGCGCTGGTCGCCGTGGGCTCGACCGGCCGGGCAGACGGGGTGGAAAGTACTCGGCCGCG